>NYSS01000023.1 GCA_002683135.1 Planctomycetota bacterium
CTCTTATTCAAATTGGAATGAACCATCCTTCAGCCCAATGGCCTAAAATCACGTTTTAGAGGCAAATTGGCGGAACGAAAAATAGCTCACCTTAGCGCCGCGATTATGCAAGATAGCGAATTCTGCGCGAGCTATTTCTGACGTGGGGTGTAATGTCTACATACATACTTTAAGTAGGGCCGGCGCTGGTCACGAAGCAAAAAATAAATTGAATTTTAACTCAAAAAGCTCCGTTCGGCTGCTTTATATAGAGGGAGGAAAGGCGGGTTCCGGATAGAAGAGCAAAAAAAAACGACCAGAGTCGCCATTAAAAAAGATTTTTAAAGTTCGATTTTTTTAGCACAGACTCTGAAATGGCTACCCCGAGGACCCCGAGAGAGCAACCCACTTCCGGACTTCAGAAACAGATGAGAATTCAAGAGCGTCGACTTCTCCTGCCTTTCCATCGATACGCATGCTTTCAATCTCCTCTTCTGTCATATTTCCCGCCGCCGCCACGTCGTAGTACCACACGACCATTACTGCATCATCGTCGGACCAATCGACTGCCAGCACCTTCCACTGTGTGCCATCCTCCTCGAACTCTGAACCCAGCAGAGCTGCTTCGTCATCTCTTACTGACCGCTCCTGTCTCGCTGCAGGTTTGCGCGTCTTACGAGGAGCACCAACGCCACCGCCGCTTGCTCTCCTCGGGGCGGTGAATGTTCCAGATTTAGTCATCTCCATCACGTCTTTCCACGCTTGCTGGAACTCCTTCATGTAGTCCTCCTTGAGCTGCAGAGCCTCGTCCGTCTCAGCCGCATGGTCGGCACGCTCGGGGTAAGGGGAAGGCTCGCGAGGCTTACGAGGCAGCGGCACGTCCACAACGGGCTTCAGCTCTTTTAGGAGTCGCTCTGAGTTGTGCTTCTGGCCCAGTCCAGCGCGGTCCATGTTCGGCATGTCTGCCGCTTTGAGTCTGTACACGTGGAGGCGAACGCGGATTTGATCCTTCATTGCTTCATTGCGCCCCTTGTCGTCGCCACCGCCGAAGGAGTCGAAGAGACGCTGGAGTTCGACCGCAGACTCGACGGGCTTAATGCTGTCCATTTTTTTGTAATTCATCCACCGCGCACGTGCCTTGTTAATCTCCTCCCGCCGCACCTCGCGCGACCGCTCCACCGCAGCCTCGTCATGAGCCTCGAGCCGCACCTTCGGATCTTCCACGCAGAGCTGCGTGTAATTCTTCTGAATGCTCTTGATCACCTCCCAGCGCTTCTCGCGAGGCATTTTGAAAAAGGAGGTGGTGTCCCACTGTTTGACGAGAGCCGCTGCGTCGCTGCTGAGAGAAGACGATCCACCACCGGCATTCCTCCTCTTCAGTGCCGTCGCCTTCGCCTTCTCTGCCTTCTCACCGTCAGTAGAAAACGCCTTGAGCGCCTTAGCGTGCGCTACCCCAATCATTGCGTTGATGGACGCGTTGAGTTTGAGTGCATCGTCGAAATGAGCAAAACCCGATTCAACGACATCAGTGTTGATCGGTGCATATCGAAGTGAGGGGATATTCGAGCAGTCCTTGTCCAGATTGCAGGCACGGCTATGAGTTGCTGCCATGTACGGTGCTGCAGAAGCGAGGTGGTGTGCTACCATCAGCCACGTCTCAGGGTCGGTGCAGTCTGCGTACGCCCCCTCGAGGCTTTCCTGCTCCGCTGCCCACCATTTGTTGTAAGCCGACTCGACGGCCGCCACGTCCGCCACCGCTACGTGGTTGTCGCCGCGGCTTGCAAGCTCCTTGAGCTCCAAGATGACGCTTTCGCCGATCGACCCCAGCGTTGGTTTGTCACACTGCGTGCCGCCTGGGGCAGTCTCCTCCAGGCGTGCCAATGATTCGATGAACTTGCCGCCGNAGTCCACCGCAGTGCGAAGCATAAGGCGGTTCATGCTTGATTGGGCGATGGAAAGTTGTTTATCCGTTAACCCGAGATTACATGGTAGTTATGAGACGTGAACGATACCATGATTTGGAGGAGAAAAGTGCGCATCCAGCCACCCAAAAAGTGCAGGAATCAGTCCAGAGACAGCCATGTTATTTGTTATCCATGTTTCAACTTTTTTCGGTGGAACGTACGTGTTGGAGTGCGTGAAAAAAGTCATGGGCTTTGAGTACAGCACGTCGACGAATGAGCGCGCCCTCAACGCCGCAACAACATACTTATCGCGGAGCCCGTCCCACACCACCATCAGCATCTTGTTTGGGTCCGATTCCACACGAACTTCATTCAGATACTTCAGGTAGGTAGGCTTGTTGGCGAGGATGGCCGTTGCGAGCTGAACGTTAATACACTGACGCGAGCCCTGCACAGCTGGTAGCCGCCGCAGTGCGAGGTTGTTGTCGCGGGCATATTTCTCTATGCGCCGGTGCTCGTTGAGGTAGTAACCCCAGTGTTTCCCAGACGACGCATATGACTTTGAAGTGCACAGAACTACGTTGGAGACGTCAGGCAAATCAGAGCAACCATCGGGGTGCTTGCCGTCCCGGGCCATGTTGAAGGCCATGGCCTTCTTCTCGCTCTGCTTCCATGAATCATCGACGACTAAATTCAGCGAATGCCCAGAACACCCCAACTCATGGAACTCGTCAGCGGCCTCGCGCTGCTCCTCTGTCAGTGACAAGTACGCCGAGACGGCCGCTTTGTACTTGTCGGGATAATTTTGAATGTCCTCGTCGACGATCCTTTGTACTTCTTCCAGCTCTTTCTTTTTCCTCTCGCCGAACGCCCTCGAAGTTGCTCGAGCAGCGCCGTCCGTCGACGACGACACAACATTCAGCATCGAGACCGATGGCTTCTCCGCGACAGCGCAGCCAGTCATCGCTTCTACGGATTGATCGGCCTCCGCGTCGTGTTTGCCGTCTGGGCAAATTTCAAATTTTAGCGGGACATCCACGATCACCGTTTCACCGTCCTCGCCAGGGAGCTCGCAGCGGAAGCAGGATTGATACACATGGACATGATTTTTCGTTGTCGCGTCGTTCAGCAAATGAGACCGAATCGATAGCGACAAGACCGACACACCGATGTAGTGTGAAATAGGCTCGAGGTATCTTCGCCATTCTCGGAACCTGCTGCTATCTGGAATGCGATAGTCGGTCCCTTCTTTTTTGTCCGGGTACTCAGCGCGAACGAAGGCTCGCATTACAGACACGGCCTGCGGCGCCGTTAGCTGAGCCGCCATGAGCGAGAACCCAAGTTCGATGACGTCTTGTGAGTACGCCTCGTCCGTCTTTCCGAGCATGTCGACCAGGGTTTGCGTCGGCACGGCTTGTGTCGATGCTTCCTTGTCTTTTCTCCTCGCTTTTTTGGACTTGCGTTTCCTCGCCGGCGCTGCCGCCGCCGCTGCTGCTGCAGCCCCCACCACCTCCCCCAAATCCTCCAGCGCCTCAGCGAAACGCCTGGTGTCCGGGAGGAGGCTTCCACCACTCTCTTTGCCGATCTTGGTTCTGATCAGCTCAATGTGGTGGCTCATCCGCTCGAGCTCGTCTTCCGCTTCCTCTGCCCACTTCTCTGCCGCTACTGTGTCCGCATCCGCACCCGCTAGCCGCTGCTTCACATCNTCGCGCATCTTTGATCGCGGCGCCTTCGCCGAGGACGCGCCAGCGACGAGAGACGCGACTCTCCTCTCCAGCCTTGCGGCTCTTTTCAAGCTCGCCCTCGCTCGAGAATTGGCGTCATTCTTTTTGGCACGCATCCGGCTGTTGATCTCCTTGAGGGCTAGAAGCTGCGCGTCGTGTTTCTCTTTTTGCTTGGCAATCGCCGCCTTTGCGGAGTTGGCGACACGCTCCTGCCGCGCGAGGTTCGCGATTGCCACTTTTGCCCCCGCCTCCGCTCTATCCCTCGCCTGCTCCGCTTCCCACTGTTTTTTCTTTGCTACCTTCTCTTCCTTCTTTGCCTTCTTGGCAGCCGCCATCTCTTTAGCGGCCTTCTTCTGTGCTTCCTCTGCCCTCATCTCCGACTCCTTCGCAAGTCTCCTATCATTCATCTGCTCGCGCTTTCTGCTGCTTGTTCTGCTGCCGCCTATGAGCTTCTCCGTCCCACTGAGAGAGACCTGAAACAGGAGCTCTGCAGGCCACCACACCGGCCTCAGGCGCGTCGCACGGCTCTCTGCTTGTGCGAGGCTCTCGAGCCTGTATCCGGCCTTGGGTCCCTTATTTCTGCCTTCACCCACCCATCGTACGGCCACCTCGCCAACAATCCTTGCCTTTGAAATTCCGTTTCCACATACCCTGGCCGTGTTGCCTCCGCCGTCGGTCCACGATGCTGCCTGCACGACGGCCCGGTCGTCGAAGTGCGGCGCAGCCAACTTCGCCGCTTCTTCTGCGAACGACATGTCTTTTTCCTCGTCCATGTCTTCACCCATGATGGTGGCGACGGCGTTGTCAATCTCTGGGTCCATTCCTAGGCACATAGCTGCAATGTTCCCTGGTTCGCCGCCCGCGCTGCTGCTGCTGCTGCTGCTGCTGTCTTGCATGATTACATGCGTGCCCATGAACAACTCGTCCGTGTTCAATGTCTCTAGTTTCTGTACCTCATCCTCCAGGTCCATCTTTGCAGCTGATNGGATGTCCTCTCCACTAGCCACGCTGCCCGAATTCATCTTGGAGCACGCAAAAGGGGTGCCTATATCCCTGCCACCGCCGCCACCACCTCCGCCGCCTCCGCTTNTCTTNCGCTTCATTCCACCTGATTCGGGGCAACGGCGATCGAGGATAAGTGTTCCATGTTGTTGTCATGCAGTATAAACTAGGTTGTACCTGTCTTCTTCTTCTTCTTCTCGGTGGAGGAGCATGCCGAGTACACAGTGGCACCCAAGTATGCTTGCTTAGCACCGTCGCCAACGAGGCGGCTGTACTTCGCCTTGGCACTACCGCTGTTCGACTCTTTCAACGCGCGTGCGTAGCGCTTCTCCAGCGCCTTCAAGTTAGTCGACACGCCCGATGGAGGCGGCATCATCTGCTGCGCAATGTCGGCCAGTTGCTCGGCAGTCCTGGTGGGCCGCGTCACATGCAAGAGCCTGAGCATGCCGATTCCCAACGCGCATGGCGGCGGCACCACCATGCGAGGCTCCTTTGCTGTCCCCCATAGGCAGAAAAATGCCTCCATCGCAGGCTGGCCCTGGACGAAGAGGCGGTAGGCGTCTTTGTCCTCCTGCCTCTTCAGTATAGCTGCAGATGGATTTGTGGAGTAGAGGATGGCCATGTTCGTCAGTCGACTACGTACGATTTGTTTTGGAACGCCACGGTATTCGAAGAGTAGCGCCGGATTGCCATAAGTATTACCTTTCCAATCAAGCTTGTCCCGGCGCGAGTTTTCCTCCGCTGAGAAGGCACGTGCGACCGCCGCGTCGTTTGCGGTGGACTGACTCGTCGAGGCCGTTGGGTCCGAGCCTTGTTGTCAACGAAACATGCCGCTGAAGTGAGAAATCCAGGTACGAATAGCACCAGGACACCAGCGTGGCACTCACCATTCATCCGCAGTTTGTTCTTCTGCAGCAGCCATGGGTACAGGCAGTGCGCAAGATGATGTATGTATGCGCCGCAAAGTGGACTCGATGCGTTTTCAATTTCAGGCCGGGAGTACGAAATCTTTTTTTTTGTGCATTTCTAATTCAAAGAGCGTACACCGGGGATATATATAAGAAAAGGGGCGCGTTTTGCTTATTTACGATGAAATTTATGTTATGGCCCGCCGATTTTCTGTTGCTTCGTGACCAGCGCCGGCCCTACTCTGTATGCCCTTGGTCTGCAGCCAATCGGTACCACTCCACCGCCGTAGCATAGTCCCGTGGCACGCCTTCGCCGTTCTTGCACAGGACTCCAAGGTTGTACTGCGCACCTACATGCCCTTGGTCTGCTGCCAAACGGAACCATGCCGCCGCCGCCGCATCGTCCTGTGGCACGCCTTCGCCTTTATAGAACAGGAGTCCGAAGTTGTATTGCGCGACTGCATCTCCATGGGCTGCAGCCTTCTGGAACCATTCTGATG
>NYSS01000024.1 GCA_002683135.1 Planctomycetota bacterium
ATCTTGTGCTTCAGAATCGACCTTGAACTTAACGGTTTTCTCTGATTTGTTACCAGCTAAATCGACCACGGAAACAAGATAGGAATATTCACCATCGGCTAACGATGCTTGTGGTTTAACGCGTAGTCGACCTTTGAGCGGATCGTATTCTTCATCGGTAGCTACTGTTTCGCCACCGGCATTAAAGCGAAGGCTAAAGGCTTGCTCGGCTAGGTCCTCTTCCTCCGAAACAACCGTAATTTCAATGTCGCCATTGGAAAGAATATCACCTTCTTTGGGTAAGTTCTGATCAATCGTCGGTGGTGTGACGTTGACAAAGAACTGGCCTGAATTAAATGTCGTTGTATTACCGGCTAGATCCGATACCACTAATCGGAAAGTATGCTTTCCTTCCGAAAACTCGGTCAGTTCCGCGGAGTCTGCCGATGGAGTATAGCTAATCCGGACTGGCGTTTGTGCTTTCTCATCATACTCAAACTCATACAGATTTTTGTTCCCGTCCAACACCAGTTGAATACTGGTGATATCAACCCCACTACCTCCGGGGTTATCTCCTAAATCTGCGCCAATCGTAAAAATTGGCTGTTTAAAATTCAGTCCGGGTTTAGGCTCTGGATTCCCAACCAGCGGTGCTCGAATATCGGCTAATACTTCTAAAGGATCAGCTAGACCGCTGACATTATTTCCCTTGTCACTGGCAATGGCAGTGATGACATTTGAACCTTCATCTAGGGCCAACCCCGGTTGTGTGAATCGACCATTTTCATCGACGGTAACTGTTCCCGCCGGCTTCTCATTTACCAGTATCTGGATCTCGGCAAAGGGTTCGGCTGTGCCTTCCAGTTTAATTCGTCTTTTATTTAGCTGTTTGGGAATCGGATCAAAAACAGGCTTTAAGGTGGCGGCATCAACAAAAAACTTGGAATGCACCAGTTTCTCATTGTCGGATTTGTCTCTGGCGTAGATGGTCAGCAAGTGGTGACCATCGGTAATTGATTCTGGTCGAAACTCGATTTTGCCCGGATCTTCGAACTTTTGTTGATTCCGGTAGGCAAAAACTTTCGAGTCAATAGTCTTCCCATCGAGTCGGATCTGAACCTCTGCCAATCCACTTTCGATGTCGTAAGCAGCTCCACGTAAAGCGAAGCTAGGTTCGGCTAGGTCTTCTCCGTTGAGAGTTGCACCCGCTGTTGGACTTAATCCAGAGATAACAGGTGAAGTTGCGTCTTCTAAATCGGTTTCAATTTTAAAGTTAGTTTCTCGAACCACGAAGTTACCCAGTCGGTCAGCCAACTGAATTTTGATCGTATGTGCTGACTGGTCTGCAAAAGGTTCAGCGATAGCAGCAATAAATTGACCTGAGAGAGAATCGTATTGCCAACCGTCAATATCTGGTGTTTGAGGATCGTTAGCCACTAGCGGTTGATTATCGAGAAAAACTTGGATCGAGGCAAAATCTACCTCGCTAATAGCAGTAGAGACTACGGTCGAGTCTTTTAGGATGGCTCGTATCTCGCTAACATGGCGAAGTATCGATCCGTTAGCTGGTTCCAAGGCCTCAACTATTGGCGATTGCGTATCCAGAATCAGGTGTGTAGGCACAGACGGCTGGCTCTTTTTACGGATGGCATTTACCGCCACCAACATAATTTCATTTTTTCCCTCGACTAGTGGAACTTTACCAATGTAGTTGCCTGTTACTGCGTCGATCGGGGCAGTAGCGACAACATTACCATTAACGAAAAACTCGACACTTCCTCCACCTGGCAAATAGGTAATGTCGAGTTGGCCTTCAATTGTAGTTTTAGCGGTGTTGGTAAATTCGGCCGAATCCGACCGTAGACTTTCAATCTCCTCCGAATTTGTACTGACGGTTTCATTGCCCACATCGTCTTGCAGCCGGTTAAGTTGAGGGATAGTCGGTGCTGGTGGAACCCCTAATACTTGGAAAGACCGGTCGAGCCGCTTAGCGTTTTCATTCAAGTCTTTAATACTAATGGAGACCGTGTATTGCCCGGTCGGAAGCGGTTCGACCGGAAAAGTCATGATTGTGGCCGCTTTAATGTCACTGCTATCTAAGGAAAGGGGTCGAATCTGAATGAGCTTAGCATCCACCGTTCGGACTAAACTGACCTGGATATTCTCTAGATTCAGATCCAGGCCGCTTTCGGCATCCGACAGGTTGGCCTGGATCGGCAGATTTGCATTACCTGTGAACATGCCTTCAATACCCGGTGAAGTGAAAACGACTTGTGGTGCAGTTCGATCTGGTGCCTCTCGATTAATCTTAAATTCAAGCTTAGTCTCGGTTCTCTGTTGTGCCAGATCGAGTGCTACCACCTTGACCTGGTAGGTTATTCCATCGACTAAATCGCGAAGAGGAATCACCTTTTCAGTTACGCTGAATCCACCACCACCACTCCGACGCTTACCCCCGTCAAGCGAAACCTCAGCATAACCTTCCATTAAGAATAGATCTACAAAGGCTAAACCACCTCGATCGGTCACTTCAATTGGGATTTGCGGCCGGACGTTAGCAATCTCGCTGACAGCTAGCAATCGGTTTTGTTGCCCTGGGACCCGTTCAACGTCAAAGACGATTTTTACCTCAGGCGGTGTGGTATCGACTATAAGCGTAACAGGCACGGCCTGAAGGCTAGTGTTGTTTGAGGCGTCAGTTGCCGTTCCACCAATTTTGTAGGTGCTATCGCCCAAACCTTCGATTAGTAAGGTGAAATTTCCCTCTGTGTCGGCTTGCACGTCGCGGACTAGACCGGTTGTACCTTGAACTGAAATTTCGACTTGAGCGCGAGGCTCAGTAGTTCCTTGAACCACAGCCTGTCGCTCCGAAATAATGGCCGGCTTAAACCGCTTAAAAGTCGGAGGTTCGGGTGGAGTTTTATCCACTACCGTGATTTGGATCGACTGTGTTCCTGTATTTCCAGCTGGATCCTTGACTCGAAGAGAAACAGCAACNGATTTGGTGGCAACAAAAGTAACGATTTTGCCNGNAACTCCTTGTCCATCAAAGTTGATGCCATCGGTATCATCCAANTCCCAAATGTATTCGACCACACGTTGGCTGTTATCNCTGGAGTCCCGACCATTGAGNGTAACCTCCGAACCTTGNCTAACGGTCATATCTTTAGGCGTAACCTCAGCCTTGGGCGGCAGAGTATCGCGCAACCTAAGAATTAGTGGATTATCCGCCTGCTCGGGAAATAGGGTACGATTTCCAGCCTGATCGATGGCTTCAAGCCGGTAAGGGTAGTCGATGCCTTTAGCCAGCATCTCCAAGGTAATTTCAGTAATTCCGGCTGCACGAAGCAGATCCAGTGGGCTGGCTGGAACAACTACCGGTGCTTCATATAAGTTTTGCTTGTTAATCCTGGTAGCCGTTTCGGCTCGATCTACAAAAACGATCTGTAAATTTCCGATCTGGTCATTGTCGGTTGCAACCGCCGCAATATGGGCCACATTTCCAGTTCCCACCTCGATTATTTCAGGTTGCCCTTCAGGCAGAGAGACCGCAGGAGGCTGATTGTCAATTAATACGGGACCAATAATAACTGGTGGACTGGAAACCTTACCGTCAGTGGCAATTAGTCGAATACGATAGTAGGGTCGGGCTTCCAAACCGAGAGGGGGTACACTATTATTAGTTTGTCGTGTATCCCAGTCATAAGTCACATTTGGAGTCGTCTGGAGTTGGTTCAAGGTATCAAGCGGTATAAATTCCCCTCCAGTCTCCACTGCCAAATTGATATCTGCTCGCCCATCCTTTCCAACTTCGAGGTCAAAAGTAATTTTTACTGTACCACCGGCTCCAATTAAATCTGCATTGGTTAAGTTGATATCACCACGCTCAATCACCACCAATTGAGTACTGGCAATGGCTTTAAACTTTTCTGTGGTCTCGGTTTCCACCACACTGAAAGTGATTTTGTATTGACCAACATCACCGATTTTGGACGCCCAGTTAAAGATGCCTGCCTCAAAAGCTGCCCCAATAGCTTTGGGTTCTACCTGAAAATTAGACTGCAGTGTGTGATCGTTAGGATCTACCGCTTGAACTGCAAATTTTACGGTTTCACCTTCAACGATGTTTATCACCGGTGGTAGATCTTCAATCGTCGGTGGCAGATTGCGTGGACGGATAACTAGGTCGATTTTCGTTTCGGCGCTCGCACTCTCAGTATCGAAAACCGTTAGCTTGACCGTATAGGTTTCAGCATCGCCGATTTCAGTGTAGACGAGTAGATCTTGGCCAGCAATCTGGTATCGACCTTTAAGATAGCCACCTTTAACACGGGCCGCGAAACGCAACGGTTCGTCTGGATTATCAAGGTCTTTAGCCAGAAGTGGAATAATGATTTCATCGCCTTCAACAATCCGNGGTGGTACTTCGATGAGGTCGAATTGNGGTGNGCGGTTCACATCNTGCACAATCACTTGAAACNGAATCTCTGTCCTNGCNCCCTGGNTGTCGGTAGCAACCACAATCGGTTGATANCCCTCCGGGATCGATGAATCGAAGGTGGTTTGCCAACTGAACGTNCCNGTTCCATNTCCACTATCGATGACTTGTGCTACTCTACCATCAGCCGNAGGCGGCGCATTTTCCANTGTTAGAGTAATCGATTCATCNGGATTTTCAATTAAATCCGGATCGGTGAANACTACTGGAAACTGCAANGCTTTCCCTTCATCAATNGNTTGATCAACCAATTCACCNATCAANTGTGGTGGTTGATTNGTGTTTTTAACTATTACNGTAAATGGAATGCTGTTNGGGTACTTAGATTGTTCTTTGGTNGTAACAGCTCCNTTGGCATCTANCGCTTTAACCGTCACTACGNTNGGCTCACGTCCTGCGGCATCAAAGGGTGGCGTCCACTCAAATNGTGCTCGACCCGGACTAATATTAACCAGTTTGGCTCCGAGTGGCATACCGTTCAGAACAAAGGTTATATCGTCACCGTCGTAATCCAAGGCTTGAAGTACAACTACCAATTTTTCCCCTTCGTTAGCCTGTTGATCTGGAATTTCGTCGATAGTTTTTAGTTTTTCATTTGACGCCATTAACAGGACCGGTAGAATATTCCTGTCTTTGACGCGAATTCGGACCGATATTTCGTCCGAAAGGNCTTCCCTTTGATCNGTTCTATCTTCTCGGACCCGAAAAAGAATAGNCCAGATCTTAGCNCCACCNGGNCCATCACCCGCTTTGGTATCGGGTTCCCAGGTAAACAAACCTGTTTTTGCATCCAGATTAGCCCCTTCAGGCAACGAATCAGCTTCGAATAGAAAGTTNTCTTTTTCTGCGTCCGAGGCTAGAAGTTGGATGGAAACTGCATCATCAGCGGTTGGTTCGGCATTGCCCAAAAGTCGATTTTGCGATCCTTGTAAAGCAGACCTGATCGATTCTCTCACATTATAGACAGTCTGATCCAGCGACAGAGTTGGCGGAGTATTGACCTCACCTAGCCCAATGGAGAACTGCCGCTTGGCCTGGAGTCCTTTTTCGTCACTAACGGTTAAAATAAACTCGATTACTTTCCCGCCATCCTCTGCCATGTCAGGTTTCCAGATCAGCGATGCTATAGCATCCGTTCCCCCTTTTTCCGCATTTGGCTTGAGGGTCGGCGTACTAGCCTGAGGTTTCCCGCCGGTCGCACCGAGTCGGGAAATGACAAAGGTCAGTTGTGATTCAGGATCAGGATCGTAGGCAGTTAACGGTACGGAAATGCTTGGAGTGTCAGAGTTATCGACGATATTGTCAATCGGATCTAAGATTGGCGTACGGTTGACTGGTACAATCTCCATCGAAAAGCTGAGTTCGCTCTCACTGGCTTTAATAGTGACATCATAAGTACCAACGTGAGCATAAGTTGGCAACCATTTGAAAATGACACCACCGAGAACCGGCCTTAGCTGAATATTGGCTTCCGATGGTAGTCCGGTAGAGGTGTAACTGAGTTCTTCTTCTTCAAAATTGATCACCTTGATGAGTGTTTCAATCGGTTGGCCCGTTTTATACTGACCTGTTAGTTCTTCCGGCTGCGTAACAAATTGGGGTGGATCATAAACTGAATTGATCGTCAAGGATATTTTAGCCACTAAACTGGGCGAGTTGCTGTCGCTAACACGGAAACTGAAGTAATCCTCCCCGTAATAGTTGCTGTTTGGCCTATAGGTAAACTTCGGCTTCTGACCGTCGGCGAATGGTTGCTCCAGCGAATCACCTTCTAACTTACCATTTAACGGATCTTTTACTACCTCATAAAGCAGATCTTCTTGGTCAGCATCTTGACCAACCAGCGTTAACGCAACTAGCGTATCTTCATCCGTATTAATCGACTGCTTGACGGCGACCGGCAAATCGTTGACCGCAGTGATCATAATAGCAACAGAACCTTCAGCCTCTTCACCTTTGCCATCACTGACAATGTAAGTAAATCCATCCTTACCACTGAAGTCTAACAG
>NYSS01000025.1 GCA_002683135.1 Planctomycetota bacterium
GACAAGATCGCCTGGTACGAGAACACCGGCGGCGGCACCTTCGGAACCCAGCAGGTCATCACCACCAACGCAGATGGTGCCTACAGCGTCTACGCCACCGACCTGGACGGGGACGGCGACAACGATGTCCTCTCGGCGTCCTACTTCGACAACAAGATCGCCTGGTACGAGAACACCGGCGGCGGCACCTTCGGAACCCAGCAGGTCATCACCACCAACGCGGATGGTCCCTACACCGTCTACGCCACCGACCTGGACGGCGACGGGGATGCGGACGTGCTGTACGACTCATTCAACGACAACAAGATCGCCTGGTGCGAGAACCTCTACCAGCCGGTCTTTGTCTACCAGGCAGCCCAGGCGTCCAACGGCGACGCCACTCTCAGCCTCAGCTACGGCCAGGCGTCGGCGCCGTACTACATCTTCCACTCGACGGACCCGCTGAACGGTACGTCGCCTGGGACGGGCTTCATTGGCCTCCATATCTCCATCGCTGACCTGGGGACGCAGATAACCCTGGCGGCCCAGGGCAACCCACTCTTCGGCGGCACCCTCGACGGCAACGGCGCGTTCACCATGTCCCTGCCGGGCGGTGCGGTGGCGTTCCTGTCAGGCACCACCTGGTACGGCATGGGCGTGCAGGTGAATCCGAGTCCGACCGGCATCTACGACGCCACGTCGATCCAGAACATCACGTTCCAGTAGCCGCTCGCCCACGTCCACTGTCGCGCCGTTCTGGCCGCTCCGTTTCGGATCTGCGCAGTGCCCACCTCGTGCGCCTTGCGAGTCACTGGAATGTCACCGCAATGCGGACACTCCGTGACAGTCCATGGCAGTCAACGCGTCGCAATCCGCTTGCATGGCATCCCGTGACAGTGAGGGTCGCCCGATTCAAGTCCAGGCGGGGTAGGGGGCGGGCGTGGCGAGTCGGGAGGCCCTGCTGTAGGCTGCATGTGTCCCTGGCTTCTCCCCGCCTGCCGAGGCCCCACCATGAAATCACTCGTCGTAGCGCTTTGCCTGCCTCTGTCCGTGGCTGCTCAGGGCTTCGGCACCCAGGAGGTGATCACCAGCAGCGCGAGTGATGCTCGCAGCGTCTACGCGACCGACCTTGACGGTGACGGAGATGCGGACGTGCTCTCCGGGTCCCATACGGACAACAAAATCGCATGGTACGAGTACGTCGGTGCCGGCAACGGAGTCAACGGCGGTGCCTTCGGTCCCCAGCAGGTGATCACCAATAGCGCGGATCGCCCTTCCAGCGTCTATGCCACGGACCTCGATGGGGACGGTGACGCGGACGTGCTCTCTGCGTCCGTCCTCGACGACGAGATCGCCTGGTACGAGAACCTTGGCGGCGGCACCTTCGGCGCCCAACAGGTGATTACGAGCAGCGCGGATGGGGCCTGGAGCGTCTACGCCGCCGACCTTGATGGTGATGGCGATGAGGACGTGCTCTCAGCGTCATACAATGACGACAAGATCGCCTGGTACGAGAACCTGGGCGGGGGCAGCTTCGGCGCCCAGCAGGTGATCACCACCGGGGCGCTTAGCGCTCGCAGCGTCTACGCCACCGACCTTGACGGTGACGGTGACGCGGACGTGCTGTCTGCGTCGTACTATGACTGCAAGATCGCTTGGTACGAGAACCTTCAGGACGGCTTCGCTGCCCCGCAGATCATCAGCTCCAACACGGATGGCGCCACCAGTGTCTACGCCACCGACCTCGACGGTGACGGTGACGCGGACGTGCTGTCTGCGTCGTACTATGACGACAGGATCGCCTGGTACGAGAACCTTGGCGGAGGTGCTTTCGGCCTCCAGCAGACGATCACCACCAGCGCCGATGGTGCCCAGAGCGTCTACGCCGCGGACCTTGACGGTGACGGTGATGCGGACGTGCTCTCCGCGTCCCTACACGACGACAAGATCGCCTGGTACGAGAACCTTGGCGGAGGTGCTTTCGGCTCCCAGCAGGTCATCAGCAGCGGCGCGGATATGGCCCGCAGTGTCTACGCCACCGACCTTGATCAAGACGGTGATGCGGATGTTCTCTCTGCGTCTCGAAACGACAATAGGATCGCCTGGTACGAGAACCTCCACCAGTACTGGCGCTGCCAGGGCGGCCAGGCTTCGAATGGCGATGTCACCCTGGGCCTGTCCCACGGTCAGGCGTCGGCGCCCTATTACCTCTTCCACTCGATGGATGCCCTGAACGCCACGTCTCCGGGCAGCTCCGGTTTCTTTGGCCTCCACATCACCATCGCTGACGTGTGGACCCAGGTCGGTCTCGCCATGAATGGCAACCCCCTCTTCGGCGGCACCCTCGACGCCAACGGCACCTTCGGCATGTCGTTGCCCGGTGGTGCGGTGGCGTTCCTCTCG
Source organism: Planctomycetota bacterium (assembly GCA_002683135.1). Classification (GTDB taxonomy): domain Bacteria; phylum Planctomycetota. The sequence goes on from NYSS01000025.1 coordinate 2,383, forward strand.
GGGCAGACCTGGTATGGCATGGGCGTGCAGGTGAACCCGGGGCCGACCGGGGTTTACCAGGCCACTCCGGTCAACAGCATCACCTTCCAGTAGGAGCGCATCGACGCGCCGCTGGCCTGGAGGTAGGTCTCGGTGTCGGTAACATCTGTCGCCATGAGCCGCACCGAGGGACGCTACGGGAGCCATCATATAGACCGGGAGATGGAGTACATCTGGGTCGGTGACCGCGGCCGCGCCGTGGTCATGCTGCCGACCTCAGCCGGGCGCCAGAATGAGAACGAGGACTTCGGCCTCGTCGGTTCCGTCCAGGACAAGATCGACGCGGGGGAGATCCAGGTGATCTGNCTGGACTCCATCAATCGTGAATCCTGGGCCGACGATGCCCTGGACGCACCCGAGAAGCTGCGCCGGCACGCGCTGTACGACCGCTTCCTGGCCGAGGAGTTCTTGCCCTGGGTGGCGGAGTCGGTGGGGCGCAATGACCCAGTACTTTATGGGGCCTCCCTGGGCGGATGGCAGGCCGCGACCTTTGCGGCGCGTCACCCCGAGAGCGTGGGACGCGTGGTGGCGTTTTCAGGCTTCTACGATGTGCGCCAGCTCACCGATGACTGGTGGAGCGAGGACGCGTACTTCTACAGCCCGGCGGATTTCGTCGCCAACATGGACGCCGATTGGGTCGAGAGGCTGTCTCGGGTTGGCTGGGTGATNGCGACCGGTGAGCAGGACACGCTCGTGGATCAGACCCGCAACTTCGCCGGGGTCCTGCGCTCCAAGGGCATCCCTGTCCACGAAGAGGTGTGGGAGGGGGTCTTCGGCCACGACTGGCCGTTCTGGAAGGAACACCTGCCCCGCTTCGTGCCCTAACCTGGGGGATGGTCCGTTGGACCCCTGGAAACCGGCCTGACGCTTGATCTTTGGTCGNGGGGTGGNCGAAGAATGGAGAGTCCTGAATCACGGAGACGCTCCATGTACCGCTCACTGCTTATTGCTCTTTGCTCCTTGCTCGCCCTCGGGGGGGTGCTCTCAACGGGCCTCGCCGGTCAGGCCGGGCGTCAGGAGGAGGACCTCACAAAGAGGGTCGTTCGGCTGGAGGCCGCGCTCAAGCAAGCGACCGCGACGGTAACTGAGCAGGGGCGCACCCAGCGCGACCTGGATCAGCGGTTGCGCGTGATCGAGTCGTGGCTGGACAAGGTCCCCGTTGCCATGATCGCGCTGCAGGGAAGCGTCGACGCGTCGGCCAAGGCCGGGTTTGCGTACCCGGCTCCGAACGCCCGCAGCAAGGAGCTGCTGTTGGACGCTCTCCGAAAATTGGGCGCAGACCTCTCCGCGGTGACCGCCAACAAATGACCTCCGTGCCATACTCCCTGTATGGCACGCACCAGGCTGGCGCCGAGCCCCACGGGCGCNCTCCATCTCGGTAACGCTCGCACGTTCGCGCTGACGTGGCTGTGGGCNCGCGCCCACGGCCACGGGCTGCCCCTGCGCATGGAGGACATCGATTCGCCGCGCAAGAAGAGTTGGGCCGCGGAACAGGCGCTCGACGATTTGCGGTGGATCGGGATCGACTGGGACGGCGAGCCGTTGGTGCAATCGAGCCGAGCGGCTGCCCATGTCTCCGCCCTCGAAGGCCTGATCGATGCGGGTGCGGTCTATCCTTGCGCATGCACGCGCAAGGATGTGGCGGAGGCGCAATCGGCTCCCCACGAGGACGGGCGGCGCTACCCGGGGACCTGCCGCGACCGGTTCGCCGGNCCCGAAGAGGCGTACGCGTCCGCAGGGCGGCCCGTCGCCTGGCGATTTCAGGCGCCCCCGGGTGACGTCACCTTCCGTGACGGGCTGCGCGGCGATACCGCGGTCGATCCGTCCATGTCCGGCGGCGACTTTGTCGTCGCGCGATGGTGCCCCGACCAAGGGCATCAGGTGGGATACCAGCTTGCCGTGGTCGTGGACGACGCGTTTCAGGGGGTGGACGTGGTCATTCGCGGCGATGATCTGCTGGACAGCGCCGCGCGGCAGATCCTCTTGCAGCGGTCCCTCGGATTGGGGAGCCCGGAGTACGTCCATGTTCCGCTCGTGGTGGGCGAGGACGGTCGGCGGCTGGCTAAGCGGCACGGTGACACCAAGATCTCGTCGCTCCGCGACGCCGGGAGTCCCGCGCGGACGGTCCAGGAGTGGATCGCGAGCACGTCAGGCTTCGACGTCTCCGCGTTCGATCGACCGGAGGCCTGCGCGTTCGGGTGGGGAATGGTCCCGCGGGAACGCGTCGTCTGGCCCGGTTAATTGCCGTTGGTCGCGGGGACGACCGGGCCCGTGTCTCCGAGCCGATCGACGGCCTTGGGCCCGACGATCCAGTCAGCGGGCTTCACGCCCTTCAGGTAGTGGTCCCACCAGGCCATGATCCGGTCGTGATAGTCCTGCTGGTTGGGCTTGCGTCGCAGCCCGTGGTCCTCGTCCTTGTACTCGAGGAAGACGGCCTGCTTGCCCAGGCGACGCATGCCCAGGTAGTACTCGATGCCCTGGTACCACGGGACCGCGCCGTCCCGGTTGCCAAACATGATGAGGACCGGGGTCTCCACGTCCTCCAGATGGAACACCGGAGAGTTCTCGATGTAGCGCTCCGGGTACTCCCACAGGCTGCCGCCGATGCGGCTCTGCGTGCGTTCGTACTGGAACTGGCGGGGGAGCCCTGTGCTCCATCGAATGCCGCTGTATGCGGACGTCATGTTGACGACCGGAGCCCCGGACACGGCGGCGGCGAACATCTTGGTCTGGGTGATGATGTAGGCGGTCTCATACCCGCCCCACGAGTGGCCGCAGAGGCCGACGCGGGCCGGATCGGCGACCCCCATTTCGATGAGCTTCTGCACCCCGGGGACGACGCACCGGACGGACGACATGCCGGGCTTCCCGATCTGATACGTGATGTCCGGCATGAACACCGCATATCCGTTCTGCGCCCACGTCTGGGGGTTCAGCTGCAGTCCGGGTGTCCGGAAGCGGTGCAGGCCATTGGAGAGGATCTCGTACATATAGACGATGGTCGGGTACGTCTTGCCTGGTTGGTACCCGACGGGTTTGACCAGGATGCCTTGGAGCTCGTCGCCATCCGTGTTGCGCCAGGAGATGAGCTCGGTCTGCGGGATCGCGTAGTCCTTGAGCCATGGGTTGGCGTCGGTCAGGCGGCGTAGCTTGCCCAGGTCGGCGTCGGCGAGCCACAGGTCCGATGGGTGCTCGGAGGAGGTGAGCGAGATCACGTAGCGTTCAGCGTCCTTGGCCTTAACAGGGGAGCCCAGGTCCTTGTCCATGCACAGGAGGGTCTCCATCTTCAGGGTGCTCAAGTTGAGTCGGTGCAGCCCTTCGGCCTTGGTGCGGTCGTTCGTGGAAGACAGCAGCATGATCTGCTCGTCGGCACCGTAAGGCTGGTCGGAGTCCAGGACGAGGTGGGCGTAGGTGATGCCGTCCCGTCGTCCGGTCCTCGTGAGGTTGCGAGGCGGGCTGCCGTCCAGCGGCACGGCCCACAGGTCCTTGCCGTCACTCCACACCAGGGCGCGATCCCCAGGCATGGCCCGTCCGAAGCGGCCGCTGCTGGGGACGCCGCGGCTGTCATGGCCGAGGTCGCTGGTGTCTGCGGCGAGGCGCGTGCGTCGGTGGGTCGCGGCGTCGATCACGAACCACGCGCGCTCCGACTCGTTGAAGAAGAGCAAGCCGTCGCCGTTCGGTGACCAGGTGGGGCGCTTGGCCGTGTGCGTGAGGACGCGACGACGGCTGCCGTCCCTGGCGTTGATGAGGTAGTAGTCGCTGTAGCTTCGATCCCAGGTGCGCTCCGCTGTGTAGGGGTCGTCGTCAGCTGCGTAGGCCCACGTGCGCGCTTCGTTGAGCGACGGGCTCAGGCGCTCGTGACCGATCGCCAAGAGGTGCCCGGAGGACAGGTCGACCCGATGGAGAAGGGCGGCGTTGCCACCCTGGGCGCCGCCGCGGCGGCCGCGACTGCCCCGGTTGCGCATGGTCGCGATCTTCGCGTCCTTCCAGTGCCACACGTCGAGGCGGGCTTCATCGTCCTTCTTCTCGCCCTCAACGTCGTTCTCGCGAGGCGGTCCTGAGGATGACCGGCTGGCGAATCGACGGGCTGCAGATGGCGAGACCCGGACGGTGCGGCCGTTGGGGAGGGTGACCTCCTTTTCGCCTTCCTCCTCCTTGCCGGTCTCGGACTCCTTGTCGTCGTCCTTTGGCTTGGGCCGGAAACGGACGTAGATGGTCCCGCGGTCCTTGGTCCAGGAGACGCTTCCCGAGACGAGGTCCATGTCCTTCGGAAAGCCCTTGGACTCCGGGCCGTACACGACGTGGAGCTTGTCCGTCTCGCGGTCCCATTGCCACAGACGCGTCGGCTCCTTGGGGTCCTTGGATTTCTCGTCGTCCTTCGTTGTGCCGGGCTTGGAGTTGGGCTCCGACTTCTTTGTCGCCGACGCTGTCGGTCGGGAGGCCTCTTCCCCTGCGTTCGCGGGCTTGGCCTCGGGCTTCTTCTCCGGGGTCTTCGCTGCGGGTGCGGCCTTCGGTTTCGCGGGGGCATCGGGGTGTACGTGGTCGGACCAGAAGGTGAGGTAACGGCCGGTCTTCTCGAAGCTCACGTTGCTGTATCTGCCCTTTCCCTTGACCAGGGCGCGGGCCTGCTGAGCGGTCACGTCGGCGCTCAGGTCGAGGAGATAGATGCCGTGAGCGCCTTCCTCCTTTGGCGTCTGGATGTAAAGGAGGTGCCCTCCGTCCTTGGTGAACTGCCACTGAGACACGTCCTTTATCTTCAGGGTGCGGGCATCGGAGAGGTTCCGTAGCACCAGAGTGTCGCCGCGCCCACGAGGTGCAGCGGCGCGCCGGTCAGTCCGCGTTTCCTGGGAGGCGGGTCGGCTACGTCCTCCGCGGGATCCGCGAGCGCTTCGGGGGCCCCGGCCACCGGATCGACTCCCGCGGCGTCCCTCCCCACGTCCGCGGCGCGTTTCGCCAGGCTCGGTCGCCTTCTCGGTGGGCTTGGTGGCCTCCTCGCCGGGTTTGGCCTTTTCTGCGCTGCTGCGCTGAGCGCGCAATGCCCGTAGGCGTTCGGGGATGGAGCGCCGTTCTCCAGCGCTGCGCTTCGGCTTCTCGGCCGGCTTGCCCGAGTTCTTTCCGCCTTCACCCGTCGGCCGTGCGGCGGGCTTTTCGGAGGCAGTCTTCTTGTCGTCTGCTGGCTTCTTGGGTTGCGGGCGAGGCTCATTCCATCCAACCCAGGGTGAGCTCGGTGAGAACTTCAGACCGCGGCCGTCCTTGATCTCTACCCGAGCGTCTCCGTCCACCTGTTGCAAGACCAACTTGTTCACGGGTTTCGGAGTTGCCTGGTCGGCGCCGGGGCGCGTGCTCCGCCCGCCGCCCCGGCGGCTGCTGCCACGTCCGGCGGAATCTGTGAACGAAACCCAGGCCCCGTCGGGACTCAGGGCAGCCGATCCCACGCGCCGTAGCTTCTCGGAGTCCTTGGGTGTGAGCTTCTTCTTCTCGGCGGCCTGCCCCGGGGTGAGGGCCACGGCGAGCGCGAGCGCGAGCGTCACGAGAGAGATGGCTTTGATCGACGGAGTGCGGAACATGGGGGTCTCCATGGGGAGGCACTGGATAGGTGCCGGTGGGACCCACCATCTTAGAGGGTCGGCCGTGCGGTGACGACCGAGGGTTAGGGGGCGGGCCCCTACTTTCCGAGGAGCTTGTCGAGCATGGGGCGAGCTCCCTGCACCGCGCAGGTCTGGGTGTAGAGATCCAGGCCGCGGACGCCGCCCAACTCCATCCCGCCGCCCGCCCGGCCAGGGCCGCCGTGCACGAGGTTCGGGAGGACCATGCCCGGGCCTGTGGAATGCTCCGCGATGCGGCGGCTGCCAAGGAGGACGCGCCCGTGGTACGGAGCGATTTCCATGAGCACGGTGCCGGAGAACGCGAGGTCGTCGGAGTAGACCGTTGCGACCAGCCCGCCATCCGCGAGGTTGACCAACCCTGCGACCTCCGCCGGGTCTCCGCCGTAGGGCATCAAGGTCGCCGCCGGCCCGAAGACCTCGAGCTCGTGAACGATCGGAGTGTTCGCCGGGTCCTTGCACACGAACAGGAGTGGTTTGACGAGGGCGGGGCCGTCGGCGGCGGGTATCTCTCCGTGTGCAACGTCACAGACCGCGGCGAGGCGTCCCAGCCCCTCGCAGACGTCGGCCATCTGCGCGGGGGCAGCGAGGGTTCCCATGCGGACGCTCGGGTCGCTCGGGTCGCCCGCGGGATAATCGGCGAGTCGGTCCTTCAGGCCGTCTATGGCGTCAGCAAGGAGTCCTTCGGGAATGAAGATGCGTCGGGTGGCGGTGCACTTCTGCCCGGATTTCTGAGCGATCTCTCGGGACACTTCGCGGAGGAACAGGTCCCAGGTGTCCGAATCGGTGTCCACGTCCGGTCCGACGACGGCGGCGTTGAGGCTGTCGGCCTCTACGTTCACGCGGACGCCTCGCTTGATGACGTTTCGGTGCCCGCGGATCTTCTCGCCGGTGGCGGCGCTGCCGGTAAACGCCACCACATCCTGGGAGTCGAGGTGGTCGAGCAGGTCGCCCGCGCTTCCGCAGAGCAGGGACCATGCGCCCTCGGGCAAGAGGCCGGAGTCGACGATGATCTCGCCAACACGGTGGGCGGGCATGGCGGTGGATGTCCCCGGCTTGGTGAGCACGGGCATGCCCGCCAGGAAGGCGCACGCGAGCTTCTCGGCGAACCCCCACACGGGGAAGTTGAAGGCGTTGATGTGGACGCCGACACCCCGACGGGGGACCTTCACGTGTTGTCCCGTGAAGCGGGGCGAGCGTCCGATGGTCTCCTGATCGCCGTCCAGGAGGTAGCGCCGATCCCCGAGTTGTTCGCCGAGCTTGCCGTAGGCTGCCATGGTCGCGGTCCCGCCATCGACGTCGAACTTGCCGTCTTTCAGGGTGGTGCCTGTGTTGGCCCGGGACAACTCGAGCAGCTCGTCGCGATGGCCATGGATGGCCTTGGAGAGTTTGATCAAGAGCTCTCCACGCTCGGCGAAGGTCATGCCTCGGAGGGCTGGGCCGCCGACGGAGCGGGCGTGGTCGAGGGCTCCGCCAATGTCGAGGCCGGCGGTCGATGCCGTGGCGAGCACGGCGCCGGACGCGGGATCGTGGAGGGGTGCTCCCTCGCCGTCGCCGGCGATCCAATGGTCATTGAGGTAGCTGCGAAGCTCGAGCATGAGGCCTCCGTGGTGACGCGGTAGGGCCGGCATGTAGCCGGCCCCCCATCAGTTCAGGCGTACGTACTCGAATTCGAGCGACTGCCCGTCGATGCCCTGCTTTGGGGGGCAGATCCAGTTGGCCATCTGTCCGGGCTTCGTGACCTGGACCATGAGGCTCTTGACCAACGCGTAGTCTTCTTCGGACGGCAGTATCTCGCTGGCCATTGCGCGGTACACCCCCTCGGTGACGATCGCGCCGTCCGTGTCGAAGTAGTGCCCCGCGTATTCGCCCTTGTGGCGATGGAATCGCCTGTGCGGCAGCGTCAACTCGAAGTCCACGCCCTCACTCGCGATGACCTTGTTCCATCGGCGGATCGCGTTTTCGGAATCGGAGATGTACTCGTCGCGCAACAACTCGTTCATGGCGTTGCGCGTGGGGACCTGACGGTTGGTGAGCGTCCCGCCTTCAACGACGGGGATGTCGACGAATCCTTCGTTCGCCACGTGGTCTTGGAACTTCTTCTCTTCGTTGTAGCGGCCCTTGAGGCCCGAGGCGAAGAAGTCGGCGGCGTTGCTGGAGATCTCGCCGCCAAACAGGTCGAGGGAATAGGTGAACCAGTAATTGATGTAACGCTGGATGATCTGGAGCGGGATGCCGCCGAGGCCGATGGGGTCGCCATTGGATTCCTTGTGCAGCTGTGCGCTGCGCCGGACGATGCGGCTGATGCCGGTGTCGCCGACGAACAAATGGTAGGCCTCCTCGGTCAGCATGAAGCGCGTGGTGCGGCGCAGGGGTGAGAACCCGGACTCGGCGAGGGCCGCCAGCTGGAACTTGCCGTCGCGGTCGACGAACATGGTGAAGCAGAAGAAGCTCAGCCAGTCCTCGATTGGCTGATTGAAGGCCTCGAGGATGCGTGGCTTGTCGGCGTTGCCGGACCGCCGCTCGAGGAGCTCATCCGCTTCCTCGCGGCCATCTCGGCCGAAGTAGCGATGCAGCAGGTAGACCATCGCCCACAGGTGGCGCCCCTCCTCAACGTTGACCTGGAACAGGTTGCGGAGGTCGTAGAGGCTCGGGCAGCACTGGCCGAGGAGCCGCTGCTGCTCGACGGATGCGGGCTCGGTGTCACCTTGGGTGACGATGAGACGACGCAGTGAATTGCGGAACTCGCCGGGGACGTTCTCGAACGACGGGACGTTGATCATGTCGCCGAAGCCGACGGGGCGATGCTTCTCCTCAGGGGTGAGGAAGATCCCCCATCGATAGTCCGGCATCTTCACGTAACGGAAGTCGGCCCAGCCGTCTTTCTCTACCGACACGGCGGTCCGCAGGTAGACGTCATTGGCCTGGAAGCCCTCGGGCCCCATGTCTGTCCACCACTCAACGAACTTGGGTTGCCATTTCTCGAGCGCCTTCTGGAGCCGGCGGTCGTGGTTCAGGTCGACGTTGTTGGGGATCTTGTCGTGCAGGGACATCAGGTCCTCCGGTAGTCGAACTCGGGGCGAGTCGGCTGTCCGTAATTGGTGAGTGCGCCGTTGGGGCCCACGGCGTTGGGGCGTTGGAAGATCCAGTTTTGCCAGGCGGACAGCCGCCCGAAGATCTTGCTGTCGCAGTTCTCGGGGCCCGGGAAGCGCAACGACGCTTCCATGCCGGTGAGCGCGTCGGGGGAGAGGCTGGCCCGCTCCTCGGTGGCGAGCCTCACCTCGTCTTCGAAATCGAGGTCGTCAAGGGACATGGTGACGAGCCCAGCGTCCTCCGCGTCGCTGGCGGAGATGGACTCGCCGGCTCGCTCCAACAGGCCGGCGGCGACCTCCGGATCGGCCAGGAACCTGATGTCCAGTCGTGTCGGCCCGTGGGACATGGGGCAAGCGCCGCCGTTCAACTGGGAGAGGGCGATGGCGTTCGTGTCGTCGTCATCTTCGAGCATGTACTGTCGGTCACTCGCGAGGGCGAGCTCCAGCAGGGTTCCGGCGAAGCAAGATCCGGGCTCGATGAGGGCGAAGAAGGACTTGGCCGTGAGGTCCATGCGCCGCAAGGTTCGGGAGATGTGGAGCTGGACCTCCCTGACAAAGCCGTGGTCACGATGTTCCCACAGCGCGGCATCCAGCCTCAGGGCGGCGGTCATGGCGCCCTCCGTGCGAACCGTCACGACATTGATGCCCGGTAGGTCCACGCGCAGGTGAAGCAGCGCCCGGTCCAGTTCTCTGAAGGCCTTGAGGGCCCAGAAGTCCGGACCCTCGGCGAGCATGCCGTCGGGGTCGGTGGGGGCGTCAGCCGTTGGGCCGCTCACGACCAGGTTGGCGGTGCGCGCCCCATGGTCGAGTTCGACGCGCACGTGCTCGAATCGGAGCGCGTCCTCCGTCACTTCAGGGGTGACAGGGTCGAGGGTGACGCCCGACCATCCTGGGTCACCGGAGCCGGCGTCGACCGCTGCTTGTACGCGCTCGGCGATCTTGTCGTCCCAGGTGCTCCGTGAGAAGACGTCGTCGACGAGTCCCCACTTCTTGGCGCGCTTCCCCTTCACGCCCTCCGCAACGGTGCAGAAGATGTCGGCGCGGTCTCTGCGGATCTTGCGCTTGTCCACGAGCCGGGTGAGCCCACCCGTCCCGGGGAGGACGGCGAGTAGCGGCACCTCGGGGAAGGACACGGCGCTGTTCCCGTCGTCCACGAGATAGATCTGATTACACGCGAGCGCGAGCTCGTAGCCGCCACCGGCCGCGGTGCCGTTGAGCGCCGCGATGGACGTCACACCGGAGTTGAGGGATAGGTCTTCGATGCCCATGCGGGTTTCATTGGTGAACTTGCAGAAGTTGACTTTGAACGCGTGCGTGGACTTCCCGAGCATGTAGATGTTGGCGCCGGCGCAGAAGATCCGATCCACGGCGCTGTCGAAGACGACAACGCTGACTTGTGGGTGCTCGAAACGAAGGCGGGCCATCGCGTCGGCGAGTTCGATGTCGACGTTGAGGTCGTAGGAGTTTTGCTTGAGGAGATACTCGGGACCCTCCTCCTCCTGCACGGACAGGGACATGCGAGCGACGGCGCCGTCGACGCGCAGTGTCCAATGCTTGTAGCGGTCCGGATGGGTTTCGAAGGTCGTGAGGGCGAGGGGTTGGGCTTGGTCCATGATCGTCCTCGTTCTACCGGCTACCGTGCCCGAGTCCAAGCAATATAGTGCGTGAGATATGCGGAGCGTGCACTATAATGCACCCTATGGCTACCTGTCCCGATCCCGTCCTCGCCACCATCGGAGACCGGGTTCGTTCGCTGCGCGCCGTTCGTGGCCTCACCCGGCGCGAGCTCGCGTCCATGTCCGGTCTCTCCGAGCGGTTCCTGGCGCAGGTGGAGAGCGGATTGGGCAACATCGCGGTGACGCGGCTCACCCGCCTGGCCGCGGCCCTCGGATGTCGGCCCGGGGCGCTCCTCGATCCTGCCCCAGCGGCAGATGGGCGGCGTGCCGTCTCGCTCCTGGGGCTTCGCGGCGCTGGGAAGAGCGCCCTCGGGCAAGGTGTCGCAGATGCACTGGGGTTGGCGTTCCACGAGCACGATCGGGTGGTGGAAGAAGCAGCGGGCATGGAGCTCGGGGAGCTGTTTGCCCTACATGGGGACCGCTACTACCGGGACGTCGCACGTGAGACCCTCGACCGTTTGCTTGCGGATTTGCAGGTCCCGACCATCATCGCCACGGGCGGGGGCGTCGTGGCCGATCCTGAGGCCTTCGATCTTCTGCGCCGACGCACCCATTGCGTGTGGCTGAAGGCCACCGTGGACGACCACTGGGTACGCGTGGTCGCGCAGGGAGACGGTCGCCCCATGCGCGATCGCCCCGACGCCCGCGCCGAGCTCGGGCGGCTGCTCGATCGACGCGTCCCCTTGTATGCGCGGGCAGAACACGTCATCGACACATCGGATCTCGGCCTGAGGCAGTCCCAGATCGCTTTAAGGGAGCTGGTTTCCAGTTTGCTCGGAATCCACCCTTCACCTCCGGCGTGAGATTGCCTCACGTTCTGTCCGGTGGCGCCGTACAGGATGGGCTCGCGCTCTCGCTGGAGCGGGCTTAGCCTTTAGCACCCGGGATTGATCCCTGATGGCCATGAGGGGGATTTGAATGACGCAGCAGGAGTTCGAAGGCGATCACGATCCGACCGAGCTCGAACCCATCCCACACCAGGGTGGAGGACTGGNNCTNGAGACGATCAAGCAGCCNATCCGCAACATCATGCGCACGGACGTGGGCACGATGCGACCGGATGCGACGGTTCGAGATGCCATCCGTGAGATGGCCCAGGGGCACTACGGTTGCGTCCTGGTGACCGATGCGTCGCGGCTGGTGGGGATCCTCTCTGAACGGGACGTGGTGACTCGCCTCCTCGATCGGGAGAAGGACCCCAAGGCCGAACTCGTGCGGGATCACATGACGATGGAGCCGGAAACGGCGACCGTGGGTGATGAGATCGCCTACGCCCTCAACATCATGAGCGTCGGTGGCTTCCGGCATGTGCCCGTCATTTATCCGGATGGGGCACTGGCCGGCATCGTCAGCATCCGCGATATCGCGAGGCTCCTCGTCGATCACTTCCGCGAGGAGATCCTGACCCTGGCGCCGAAGACCAGGCAGGGCCCCAAGACCCAGCACGGGGGCTGACCGCCTCGATCACGAGACGTGCGCGGTCCCGCGCCTACGCGCCGTTACCCCCGGCGTGCTCACGGATGAGGTTGAGGGAGCTGCCGGCTTTGAACCAACCCACCTGCTGGTCCGTCATCGAGTGGTTGCAGCGGATCGTGTCCAATGAGCCGTCCGCGTGCCGGAGCACCAGTTCTACAGGTTCACGGGGAGCGAGGTGCGCGAGGCCGACAATGGCGATCTGGTCCGATTCCAGGACCTTGTCCCAATCCCCGGGCTCCGCGAACGTGAGGGCGAGGATGCCCTGCTTCTTCAGGTTGGTCTCAGCGATGCGGGCGAAGCTCTTCGCTACTACCGCGCGGCAGCCGAGCCAGCGAGGCGACATCGCCGCGTGCTCACGGCTGGACCCCTCGCCGTAGTTCGTGTCCCCGAAGACCACCCAGGGCCGGCCTGCGGCCTTATAGCTCCGTGCCACGTCGGGGAGGGACTGGCCAGCCTCATTGGAGAGCTGGTTGGTGCCCTTGCCGACCTCACCGGTGAACGCGTTGTTCGCGCCGAGATACATGTTGTCGCTGATTCGGTCCAGGTGGCCGCGGAAGCGGAGCCACGGGCCGGCTGCCGAGATGTGGTCCGTCGTGCACTTGCCCTTCACCTTCACCAGCACGAACGCGCCTTCGATGTCTGTCCCATCCCATGCGGGGAACGGAGCTAGGCGCGCGAGGCGCTCGCTGTCGGCGGCGACCTCGACCTCCACTGCCGAGCCGTCCTGGGGCGGCGCGATGTAGCCCGCCTCCCCGCTCTCGAATCCGTCCTTGGGGAGCTCGTCGGCGACCGGGGCTTCGAGTCGGACCTGTTCGCCCGACCCGTTGGTGAGGGACTCGGTCAGCGGGTCGTATGCGAGGGTGCCCGCGAGCGCCAGGGCGGTCACGATCTCCGGGCTGCCGATGAAGGCGAGGGTGTTGGCGTTGCCGTCGTTGCGCTTCTGGAAGTTGCGGTTGAAGGAGGTGACGATCGAGTTGTCCTCCCCGGGTTGGATGTCGGTTCGGGTCCATTGCCCGATGCACGGGCCGCAGGCGTTGGCGAGCACCGTCGCGCCGATGGCCTCGAGGTCACTCAGGATGCCGTCACGTTCAATGGTCGCGCGGACCTGCTCAGACCCCGGAGTGACGAGGAAGGGGACCCGGGCATGCAGGCCCTTGGCCTTCGCTTGACGGGCGAGGTGCGCGGCGCGCCCCAGGTCTTCGTACGAGGAGTTGGTGCAGCTACCGATCAGGGCAGAGGTCAGCTCCAGCGGATAGCCCTGCTCCGTGGCGTCCTGTTCCATGGCGGAGACCGAGCGGGCCAGGTCCGGAGTGTGGGGGCCGACGAGGTGCGGTTCGAGCGTGTCGAGGTCGATCTCAATGACCTGGTCGAAGTGCTTGCCCGGGTCCTCGGCGACGCCGTCGTCCGCGCGCAGCCCGTCGGCGTGCTCGTCGGCCAGGTTCGCTACGTCCTTCCGCCCGGTCCAATTGAGATACGTCGCAGCCCGATCGTCGTAGGGGAACACGGAGGTGGTCGCGCCCAGCTCCGCTCCCATGTTGGTCACCGTGCACTTGCCCGTGGCCGAGAGGCTGCGCGTCCCCTCACCGAAGTACTCGACGATGTGCCCGGTGCCTCCTGCGACCGTGAGCATGGCGGCGACCTTGAGGATGACGTCCTTGGGCGCGGTCCATCCGGAGAGCTTGCCCTTGAGGTGGACGCCAATGAGCTTGGGGCAGCGCACATTCCAGGGCAGGCCGGCCATGACGTCGACCGCGTCGGCCCCACCCACGCCGATGGCTAACATGCAGAGCCCCCCCGCGTTGGGGGTATGCGAGTCGGTGCCGATCATCATGGTGCCCGGCACGGCATAGTTCTCGAGTATGACCTGGTGGATGATCCCCGAACCTGGCTTCCAGAAGCCAGCTCCCGCGCGCGCGCATGCTGTGCGCAGGAACTCGTACACCTCCCGGTTCTCTTCGATCGCCGCCTCCAGGTCCGCGTCCGCCCCGCTCTTGGCGCGGATCAGGTGGTCGCAATGGGCCGTCGTCGGTACGGCGACGCGCTCGAGCCCTGCGGAGAGGAACTGCAGCATGGCCATCTGGGCGGTGGCGTCCTGCATGGCGACGCGGTCAGGGCGCAGGTCGATGTTGGCACGGCCCCTGTCGAGGGTCTGCTCTTCCCCGTCCAGGTGCGTATAGAGGATCTTCTCGGCGAGGGTGAGGCCCCGTCCGAGGCGTTGGCGTGCGCGGTCGTGCTTGTCGGCGAACGAGGCATAGAGAGCGCGGACGGCGCCAAGGTCGACGTGCATATCTTTGATCTCCGAAAGGGACGAATCACGCTAACGAATGAGGCGCTTCCCATGAAGCCGGTTCCCGGTCCTCAGTCCAGGTTCCACGCGATCGCGATGACCCTGCCCCGGTATCGAAACAGGCGTTCGCCCTGCGTCGGCTCCCAGTCGTCGAGCAAAGACGCGAGGGGATCACTGTCTTGGCGTAAGAGGTGGGGCATGCCGGTCCCTGCGAATCGGTCAAGCACCAGCACGATCGGCGCCGTCCCCCTGCTGAGCACCTGTCGCAGTTCGTCGATGGTGGCTTCGATCGACCCGTCCATTGGCAGGTGATCCCGGCGAATGACGTGGAACGCGGTATGCGCGTGGGCCCCGAACGTGGCGTAGCGGCAATCTGGGAACCGCGCGCCGGCTTCCATGGCCACGTCCCGGGCGTGAGCGACGGAGCGGTCTCGCAGCGCGTAGGTCCACGGCATATGGGCGGCGAGGATGGCCGCCGTCATCAGCAAGAGCGTGAGGTGCCCTGCCCGCCGCCGGGCAGGCGGCGACCCGTTATCCCCTCGGGCCCAGGAGGCCACGAGGGCGCCGATCAAGACGAGGGGTAACAGCCACCACTCGTGGTTCATGGGCTCAAACCAAGCGAAGAACGGGGCTCGTGCGCCGATCGTCAGGAGCACGGCGACACCGAAGCGTCCGCTCGCGTAACGGCCTCGAAGGAGCACCCCGGCGGCCACAAGCAACGCGACGAAGGCGACACCGACGGCGACGTGGGGTAGGGCTTGCATGTCCCATTGCTGGCCGACCACGGCGACGCCCGAGACAGCGCAGTGGGCGAGCATGCGCATCGAGTCGGGCGCGGCGGTCATCTCGTCGATCCATTGTGGGGACGCGACATGAAGCAGGTAATCGGCGAGTCGGACGTCAGGTGCCGAGACGCGCCACGCCAGGAGATACAGGGTGAGCGTGGCGACGGCTGCGATCCCGATCAGGGATGCGGTCCGACGCAATCGTCGGCCGGAGGCTTGCCCCGATGCGAAGGCGATCGCGACGGCCGGGACCATGAGCACGTTGTCTTGGCGAAGCAACAAGGCGAGGACCAGGGAGATCGCGACGGGGAGTCGCCGCGGATCCGGTCGGCTCGCCAACCACAGAGTGGCGAGGCTCGCGGCGCAGGCGGTGTGGATGCTCTCGCCGACTCCGGCCTCGAAGATGAACGTGCGACTGGCGATGAGTGGGAGCGCTATGAGTGCGCCCGTGGTGCGTTTGCCGGCGCCCGCGATCCACGAGAAGAGCAAGACGATGCAGGCGGCGCCGAATCCGCTGACGCATCGCACGGCGAGATGCCCCGGGTGCGCTACGTTGGCCCGTTCGAGGGCGGCCGTGACGACGTTGACCATGACGTGGAACAGGGGATGGTGCCCGACGAGGGAGCGCCACGGCCTGCCCTCGGCGTCGTGTGCGTAGAACACCGGATCGTGGGCGATGAACGAGGCATCGGAATCCCACGGGAATATGGTGAGGGCGCCGACGAATACGCAGGCCGCGACCGCAGCGGGGAAGATCAACTCGAGGGCACGCACTGCCGGGGATCGTACCGCCGCGCGATCAGGACGTGTCGAAGCCCTGGGCGCCGATGAGAGGGACGAAGACCACTGCGCCGAGTTCGCGCGACGTCGTCGCTCCGTCGGCCTGTTTTTCGATGCAGAGGAGGGTCTGGGTCTTGCGGTCTCCGACGGGGATGAGGAGCCGGCCGCCGGGGGCCAGCTGCGCTACGAGAGGCGGCGGTACGGCCGGGGCGGCCGCGGCGACCAGGATGCCGTCGAATGGCCCAGGGCCCGGCCAACCCAAGGTGCCATCCGCGATGTGGATGTCAAAGTCTCGATAACCCAGCGAGCGGAGTCGTGCCTGCGCATCCCGGGCGAGCGCTCCGTGTCGCTCGATGCCCGTCACCCTTGCGCCGACCTCGAGCAGTACGGCCGTCTGGTACCCGGAGCCCACGCCGATCTCCAGGACATGCTCTCCGGGGTGCATATCCAGGGCCGCGGTCATGGCGGCGACTATCCATGGTTGGGACACGGTCTGCCCGCACTCGATGCCCACGGGGCCGTCTTCGTACGCTCGATGTTGCAGCTCAGGAGGGATGAAGGCGTGCCGGGGGACCGCGCCGAGCGCGCGAAGGGTGGCTGGGTGGGAGATGCCTCTGCGGCGAAGTTGGTGCTCGACCATGCGCTCCCGGTCAGCCCCGCGTTCGTCGTCGTTCATGCTCAGCGTCCGATGACCTCGATCCCGCCCCCGGCCGCGAGGATGGCCTCGTTCGCCATTCCCAAGAAGAGCCCGTGCTCAACGACGCCAGGGCGTGATTCCAGCGCGCGCGCTACGGCGTGGGCGTCCTGCGCGCCGGGGGTGAAGCGGCAATCGATGATCAGGTTACCGTTGTCCGTGTGGTACGGCTCGCGGTCTTCGGTCGTGCGCAGGGTCGGGTCGGCGCCCAGATCCCGGAGGAAGGGCAGGTGGGCGCGCCAGGCGAAGGGGACCACCTCAACCGGGAGCGGGCTCCGCTCAAACAGGTTGGTGACGCGCTTGGTGTCATCTGCGATGACGACGAAGCGCTGGCATGCGCCGGCGACCATCTTCTCCCGCAGCAGCGCGCCGCCGAGGCCCTTGATGAGCTCAAGGGATGGATCGACCTCGTCCGCGCCGTCGACGCCGAGGTCAAGTTGGGGGTGATCTTCCAGGTCCGCGGTAGGGATCCCAAGCTCCTTGCAGGATGTGGTGGTGCGCTCCGAGGTGGGGACGCCGATGATGTCGGTCAGGCGTCCTTCGCGGAGCGCGGCTCCGAGGTGATCGAGGAAGTGGGCGACCGTGCTCCCGGTGCCGAGCCCTAATCGCATTCCGCTCTCGACCCGCGTGAGCGCTTCGAGAGATGCCTTTGCCTTGAGCGCTTCGAGATCCATGGGCGGGATTCTAACGGGCAGGGATAAGCCGTGACGCCACAGCCCCGACGATCACGGTGGTGCCCGTGCCGACCGTGTTTCTCCAGAGCCAGGCCAGCTCGAGGACCTGGTTCGCCAAAACCACGGCTGCCATCCCCGCGAGGAGCCCGGTGACGGCGGCTCTGCCGTGGGCACCCCGGTCGCACCAGGCGAGCAAGAAGACACCCAGCAAGGACCCGTAGAACCACGACCCGACCTCGTTGACGACTTCAATGAGGGCGCCCGCGTCGCTGAGCGTCAACGCGAAGCCGGCGGACAGGACACCGAAGACCACGGTGAAGGAGCGGGTCCACCAGACGATGCGCCGCGTTTGATGCGGGTCCTGTGGATCGAGGCGCAGCCCGTCCACCGTCGCGACCGTCGCGAGGGAGTTCAGCTCGGAGTCGATGGTCGATAAGGCGGCGGCGAGGATCCCGGCGAGGAGCAGGCCCGTGATGCCCCAGGAGGGAAGTCGGTTCTTCATGATCCAGGGGACGACTTGATTTGCGGCCCCTTCGGGGGAGCCAGCCAGGCGCGTGGCATCGACGGCCTGGCTGCTCGCGACGAAGGCTGCCCGGTCGGCGTCAGCGTCGCTCGCGAGCCACGCTTTTCCTCTGCGTCCCGCGTCGAGGCTCTGGGATCGATGCACTCCCTCTGCTGCGACCGTTGCGGGGCTCTGCTGCGTCCCCATCACCAGCGGCATCGGATCGTAGAGGGACCAGGCCCAGATCAGGACGCCAAGCATCAAGATGGCGAACTGGACGGGGACCTTGGCGATCGCATTGAGGATCAGGGCGCCCCGTTTGTCACGGAGTGAGCGACCCGCGAGATACCGTTGGACCTGGCTCTGATCGGTACCGAAGTAGGCGAGGAAGATGATCGAGCCTCCCAGCAGCGCCGACCAGATCGTGTATTTCTCCGCCGGATCGAAGCTCGTGTTGGCGAGCTCGACCTTCCCCGCAGCGTCCGCAAGCTTGATCGCCCCAAGGAAGCCGACGTCGTCAGGCAACGCGCCGACGATCAGGACGAACAGGATGATGAGAGACACCATCATGACGCCCATCTGCTTGACGTCGGTGGATATGACAGCCTTGAGCCCGCCGAAGGATGTGTAGGTGACGGCCACGACGCCCATGGCCAAGACCATGAGTTCATAGGCGTATCCGGTGAACGCTGCCAGCACGAGGGCCGGCGCGGCCAGGATGATGCCAAGGGAGAGGCAGCGAAGGACGAGGAAGGTGGCAGAGGTCGCCCGGCGCGTGCCGCTTCCGAAGCGGCGTTCCAGGTACTCGTACGCGGTGTAGACCCGCGCGCGGTGAAAGAACGGGACCGCCGTGGCGCACAGGATGAGCATGGCTGCGGGCAGGAAGTAGTAGAACTGGACGAACCCGGTCCCCGAGGTGTAGCCCTTGCCCGTGGTGCCGACGAAGGTGATCGCGGATGCCTGGGTCGCCATGACGGAGAGCCCCATGGCCCACCAGGGCACGCCGCGTGACGCGAGCAGGTAGTCCTCCGCCGTCCGGTTCCGCCGTGCCTTGAGCAGGCCGTCGGTGATGACGAAGCCAAGGAAGACGACGACCACCACCCAGTCTGCGGTGCTCATTGCGCGGCATGGTAACCGGATTGGCCGGGTCGGCCGGCTTGGGCCATACTGACGCCATGCGTGTCCTATTCCTCCTCGCCATGCTGATCGCCGTCATCCCGGCTCAGGGGATCGCTCCGCCCGCCGATCCCGCGCGAGCGCTGGCGCTGGCGCTGCGACGCATCGGCGCCGAAGGCCGGTTGCTCGTCGTCACGGCCCACCCGGATGACGAGGACAACGGCCTGCTGGCGTACTACAAGCACGGGCGCGGCTTCGACGTGACATTGCTCACGGTGACCCGCGGTGACGGTGGCCAGAACGAGATCGGCGAGGAGCTGTTCGAAGCCATCGGCGTACTCCGATCCGAAGAGCTGCGGGCCGCGCATCGATATGACGGCGCCCGCCAGCGATTCACCGGTGCGTTCGAATTCGGCTACTCCTTTTCCGTCACCGAGACGTTCGACAAATGGGGCGAAGAGGAGACCATCAAGGACGTGGTGAAGGTGGTGCGAGAGGTTCGGCCCCACGTCATCGCCACCATGTCCATCGCCACCAGCGGTGGAGGACGGCATCACCAGGCGAGCGCGTTCGCGGCGCGGCGGGCGTTCGACCTCGCCGCCGAGGATATCTGGCCGGAGCTCGGCGCCCCGTGGGCTGTGAGCCGACTGTTCGATTCGGGAGGTGGCCCGACGGAGCCGGGCTGGCGGGTCCCGACGGGCGATTACGACCCGGTCCTTGGGTGCACCTACAGGGCGCTCGGGTTCCGCGCCCGCTCGTTCCACAAATGCCAGGGGACCGGGCAGGTCGCTCGGCTCTCCGCGGGGAACCCCCGTGCGAGGTCCCGGGGCGGACGGCGGTTAGCCATGCGTCGCGGCGCTCCGCCGCCCGCGGGGGGCGATCTGTTCGCTGGGCTGCCGGTCTATCGGGACCCCAAGACCGGCGTGCTCTCGGATGTGCCTGCTGACGTCTGGGGGGACCGGGGTGCGCCGAACGCCGCAGATCCGGAGGGCTGTGCCCGGCGTCTGGAGGGCCTGCTCGTGGCGTCTTCGTCCGGCATGCGCGATTCCGTGTTGGACGCCCTCAGCCTGGCGATCCCGCTGCACATCGAGGGCGTCGCAAGCACCGGCGTGGTGCTGCCCGGGGACCGCACTCGTGTCCGCGTGCTGCTGCATAATCGGAGCGCCCGTCCGATCTCGGTCACCGGGGCGTTCGTGCAGGCGACGCTGCGGCGCGACCAGGGGCCGCACCTGGTCGAGGCGTGGGCCGGAACTCTGGAGCCCGGTCAACGCCGGATTGCCTCCGTAGACCTGACCGTGCCGACTGACGCGGACGCGTGGACGGTGGCCCGGCTCAATCGTGCGGCAGGCAAGGACCGCTACGTCGATGCTCTCGATCGCTTGCACGATCCCGCGCTGGCGAGTGTCGTGGTGAGGGCTGATTGCGCCGGAGTTCCACTGCACCTGGCGCCGGTGCCTGTCGTCCACCGCAGCGTCAATCCGGCGTTTCCGGATGCAGAGGAGGTCGATCTTGTCCTGTTGCCAGGTGTCGAGGTCCGCATCGATCCGGGCCTGCTGCCGATCCCTCTCTCCAGCGCCGAGGCTCTCGCGCCCGTCGCCATCAAAGTCCATGTAAAGCAACGCGAGGGCCATCGTTGCCGGGTCCGCGTCCGCATGCGTCCAGAGGCTGGCGAGGACGGATTGACGAAGACGTTCACGGCCCGGGGACCGCACACCGAGCTGGTTCGGTTCCCCGAGGTCGGCCTCGCGGGGGCTGGGTCTCGGCGCTGGCGTCTCAGCGCCGTTCTTGTTGACGACGAGGGGAACGAGGCGCCCGCCGTCGCGTGCCAGGAGGTCCGGTACCCTCACATCCGCAGGGTCTATCTCGAACGTCCGGCTCGCGCCGAGGTGGTCGCGTTCCCCTGCGTCGTCCCCTCTGATCTTCGTGTGGGGTGGGTGGACGGGACCGGTGACCAGGTCGACGAGTGTCTTCAGTTGGCAGGCGTCAACCTGCACAAACTCAGCGCTGACGACCTCGTCCAGGGCGACCTGTCCCGGTTCGATGTGATCGTCACGGGCGTGCGCGCTTACAAGGTTCGCGATGACCTGAAGGCGGCACACCCGCGGCTCAAGCGGTGGATGGATGCAGGGGGGCGCATGGTTGTCCTCTACAACAAGTCACCAGACATGAACGGGGGGGCGGGTGCCCGCGGCGGCAGTCCGTGGGCCCCGTATACGGCGCGCGTGGGACGGGGGCGGGTCACCGTGGAGGAGGCGCGGGTGCGCGTCCAGGACCCGACCCACGCGCTGCTGCGTCACCCAAATTCCATCGGCGACTCGGACTGGGCCGGTTGGGTCCAAGAGCGAGGCCTGTATTTCCTGGAGGCTCGTGACGAGCGATACCAAGACCTGCTTCAGATAGACGAACCCTGGCCAGGAAACAAAGGGGCGAAGACCGGCAGCCTCGTCACCGCATCCGTCGGGGGCGGCTCGTGGACTTACGTTGGACTGGCGCTGTTTCGACAGCTGCCGGCGGGTGTGCCGGGCAGCTATCGCTTGCTGTCGAACCTGTTGGCGAACCCACCTCGGTAGGTCCTCGCGGCCTGTTCAGCCTTCAATCACGATCAGGGACCGGGCGACGTACGTGTCCATGTGCACCACGAGCCAGAGGCTTGTATTCGATTTGTCGCCGCTCGGGTGTATATCGATGGACATGTGCTCCATCTTGGCGGCGCCCTTGGTGAATTCCGTCTTCAGGGCCTTGGCGGCGTCGGTGGCGCGGCGGCCGAATCGTTGAGGCTTATCGGTCAATAACTCCCAGGTCCCAGCGTCGGTCTTGCGAGCGCGGATCGAATACTCCCCGGCCTCGAGTTTCACGCCGCCCACGGTGAGGCTCCGCGATGTCTTGAGCCGGGCGTTGGCCAGGTGCCAGCTGTAGCCGGTCTTGGCCGCGTCAAACCCCTCGCGGTCAAACGTGACGGTGAGGTGGCTGACGCTGACCTTTTCGGCGTCCGCGCCCATCCCCAGGGATATCTCCACCGCTCGCGGAAAGTGAGGGTGGGGGAGGGGCGCGTTCATATCGGCGCCCGACGTCGGGCATGCGGCGAGCAAGAGGCTAGCGAGAAGAGATGTCATGTCGGTGCTCCATGTCGTGTGGCCTGGGAGTTTAGTCCGGGCCCTACGCGACGGCTACAGGCCGCATTGAGCCGGCACGATGGCGGTCGTAGACTTGCCCGACGCCTTCGTCTACTCGGGAGTTTTTATCCATGTCCGTCGTCCTCGTCGCGCTTGCGCTTCTCAGTTCTTCGCTCTCGTCTCCGGTCGCCCCGGACCCAGGGATGTGGACCTTCGACAACTTGCCTATCGAGCACCTGAAGCAGAGGTACGGCTTCGAACCCACGCCTGCGTGGATTGACCACGCGAGGCTGTCTTCGGTTCGCGTGAGCTCCGGTGGCTCTGGGTCGTTCGTGTCACCCACCGGGTTGGTGATGACGAATCACCATGTGGCACTCGAGTACATCAACGCGCTGTCCACGGCGAATGAGGACCTGGTCAAGAACGGATTCCATGCGCGCAACCGCGGAGAGGAGCGGCGCTGCCCGAACGCGGAGCTCAGGCAGTTGCGCATGATCAAGGATGTGACGGCGCAGGTCGACGCGGCGGCAAAAGGCATCGAGGACTCAGCTGCCGCCGCCACCGCACGCCAGGCTGCGATGGACAAGATCTCGGCTGCGGAGAAGGCCGCGGGATCCCACGACGCGGTTGAAATCGTGACCCTGTACGGAGGGTCCCGCTATCACGCTTACGGTTACAAGGTGTACAGCGATGTGCGCCTGGTGTTCGCGCCGGAGATGCGTGCCGCGTACTACGGCGGTGACTGGGACAACTTCACCTATCCTCGCTGGTGTCTCGACGTCTCGTTCCTCCGCGCTTATGAGGACGGGAAACCCGCCGATACGTCGGCTCACTATTTCCGCTGGAGCGCCAAGGGGCCGTCCAAGGACGAGCTGGTGTTCGTCTCGGGCAACCCCGGTTCCACCGCGCGGCTCTGGCCGATGGCCCGCCTTCGTCACGAACGGGACGTCTACAACCCTGCGGTCCTCACGCTCCTGAAGCGCCGCGAAGAGGCGCTGGCGCGGTACGCGGCGCGCGGCGACACCGAGCGCATCAAGGTCCTCGACGACCTGTTCGGTGTCCGCAACAGTCTGAAGGCCTACGGCGGCCATCAGGAGGGCCTGGTCTCAGGTCCGCTCTGGGCTGACAAGGAGGCGGAGGAGGCGGCCTTTGTCTTGGCCTCGAAGGGAGATCCGGAGGTCGCCGAGGCGCTGGCCACCTTTGAGCGCACCCGGAAGCTGCGGGACGGCGCCTTTGTCCCCCTGATCTTTCTGCGGTTGGAGGGCGACCTCGGCACGCTCGCCCGTCAGCTCGTTCAGATATCCACCTTTCCCGAGGAACGTCGCACGGGCGATGCCCTGGCCGCGCTCGTCGCCCGCTTCTCTGCCGATCAGGCGTTCGATCTCGAATACGAAAAGGAACGGTTGGCGGCGAACTTCGACAACGCGGTCGCCATGCTCGACAAGGAGCACCCCTACGTGCAGCGGCTCGGTGGCAAGGACGCCATGGCGTTGGCCGAGTCCGTCGTGAAGACAACCAAGCTGAAGGACCCGGTCTTCCGCAGAGCATTTGTTGCGTCCGGTGGCGCCATGGTCGCCGATGATCTGCTCCTGGATCTGGCGCGTATTGTTCAGTCCGGTCGGGCCCCAGCCGCGGCGGCTTGGGCCAAGGCGGAGAGCGATGAGGCGGTCGCCGCCGCGAAGCTCGCGCGGGCACGGTTCCGTATCCACGGTGCTAACCGCTACCCGGACGCGACCTTCACGCTCCGACTCACCTTTGGCACGTGCAAGGGTTACGACCTCGGCACGACGAAGGTCCCGTGGACGACCACCCTGTTCGGCCTGTTCGGACGTCACGCATCGATGGGCGGTCAGGACCCGTTCGATCTGCCAGAACGTTGGCTGACGGCGCGCGAGCACGTGGACCTCAGCACGCCATACAACTTTGTCTCAACCACCGACATCATCGGCGGAAACTCAGGCAGCCCCGTCTTCAACAAGGACTTGGAGATCGTCGGGTTGATCTTCGACGGGAATATCCAAAGCCTGCCGAACCGCTACATGTACCTCGACGAGGTCTGCCGTTCAGTCTCGGTGCACTCCGAGGGCATCAAGCATGCGTTGGAGCGTGTCTACAAGGCCTACGCGCTCCTGGCCGAGCTTGGTGCGCGTTAGCCCTGGTCAGGCGAGGCGGGTCCGGACATAAGCCTCGACCAGCGGCAGTTTGGTGATGCCGCCGGGCTCTGTCCCGCCCAGGTGGGATTCGGAGAAGGTCACCGCGCGTAGCCGAGCCAGGGCCTTGGCGCCTTCGTCAAAGGGCACCCGGGTGAGCTGGCTTTGGTGCGCGCGCACGGCCTGTAGCTTCGTTTCCTCCACCGCCTCATCGAACAGGAACAGCGCGTTGACGTCGGTCGTCGGGTGCTGATGCCAGGCGCCCTCGAAGGTCCATATCTCCACCTCTCGGCCCGTCGTGGCGACGAGACGCTCCAGCGCGGCGTCGAGGACCTGGCGCGTCAGCCGGTGAGTCGGGTGGGGGTCCTGGAGCGCGGGAGCCAGGACCCACGCGGGGCCGATGCGCTGCAGCTCCGCGAGCAGGCGTTCCACGTCACCTTCTTCGAATAGGCCAGAGTCATAAAAGTGCCCACGGAGGAAGAAGGCCTCGCACCCGAGGGCCGCGGCTTCCTGGCGTACCTCCGCCTCGCGGAGCTCGGCGACCTGCTCAGCGGTCGCGGCGGCGTCAGTCCTGGCCCGTGCGCCGGTGGTCAGGGTGAGGATGTGTTTCTGGACACCCTGAGGCAGGCTCGCCAGGAGCCCGCCACACGAGATCGACGCATCGTCAGGATGGGGTGAGACGACGACGACCGGTCCGCCGGGTTGAAGATCGGCGGCTCGGAGCACCGCGTCGGGCAAGCGTTCCGGGCTCTTCCATGTGGCCTCGGTCAACTTGGCCGCTGCAGCGGTGTCCAGGATGACGTACGCGTCGTTGTGGAGTCGGACGATGGAGGCCGGACACCCGGGCGATACGGGGCCTTCCAGCATCGCGCGCACCGCGTCAGCCTTGGCAGAACCGGTGGCGACCAGGCAGATGCGGCGGGTTTGCAGGATCGCCCGCGGACCCATTGTGAGGGCGTGGGTGGGATGGGCGCCATCGGGGTAACGGGCGCTGTTGGCGTTGATCGTGTCGGTGTCGAGCGCGGTGACGTGGGTGCGAAGGGTGAATGGCGTCCCTGGCTCATTAAACGCGATGTGGCCGTTGCGCCCGATGCCTAGGAGTTGAAGGTCAAAAGAGCCGAGGGCGTCGAGCAGGGCCCCCTGGGCCGCCGCCGGGTCGTCGGCTTCGGCGGGAGCCTGATGGAATGCGGCGACGCCGTTGCTGAGCTTGGAGAACAACCGCTCGTTAAGCTCGTGGGCCATGCCCCCCGGAGCCGACGGGTCCACGCCGACGTATTCGTCCAGGTGTGTGAACGTGGTCTGGGAGAGGTCGAGCCTTCCGGCGGTTTCTTCGTCCACGACGCGATCAAAGAACGAAGAGAAGGTCCCGCCAGTGGCCAGGCCTATGCAGTTCGGCCCGCTCGTCACCGCCTCGGCGAAGGCATGCAAGGCGGCCTCAGTGGCGGCCGCGGCATCCGGGGCGACGAGAAGGCGCAGGTTAGAAAGACCGACGCGTCCAGCTCTCCAGGCGTTCTGGTCGGCCTCATCCATGGCCGTCGCCACGCGCCTTGGATAGGGCTCGGCCCAACTCCTCGCGCCACTTGGGAGCGCGTCCAGCGAGGTCTTCTAACTTGCTCGAGACCGCCGCGTCCAGGTCGATTCCATGTTGGGATGCGATCTCGCAGAGACAGACCATGACGTCAACGAGCTCGCCGCCCAGGGCATTGCTGTCGAGGGGGGCGCCGTAGGCGTGGTGGTCAAGCACCAGCTTGGCGACCTCTCCGCACTCTTCGGCGAGGGCTGTCGCTGCACCTAGCGGGGGGTGCTGCAGGCCATCAAGGATCTCATCGAGGCGTCGTCTCAAAGACTCCAGCGTGTAGCCCTCAGGCATCGGAGCTCTCAGGGCGACTGTAGCGCACGAGACGGGACGGGCGGTAGACGTCGTAGGTGATGTCATCCAGGGCTGTGAGTCCCGCCGAGTTCGCGGCGGACGCTCCTTCGGAGCGCTCGGTGTCATCGAGGTCATCGCCCTTCCAAACCACCAGTGACCCGCCCGGCGCGATGATGTCCGCCGATTCGACGATCATCTCGGCGAGGCTGCCCACCGCGCGGGCCGTGACCAGAGAGAAGGCTGCTTGGAGTCCAGGATCTTCGGCGGCCAATTCGGAGAGCCGCCCCCTTCTGATGTCCACGTTCCCGATCCGCAGTTGGTTGGCGATGCGTCGCACCGCGTCGACCTTGCGCAGGCGGGATTCGACCAGGGTGAGCGAAAGGTCGGGCCTGACGATCGCCAGAGGCATGCCCGGGAGCCCGCCGCCGGTTCCCAGGTCGCACGCGGTCGCGCCTTTTTCGAGGGGACGCTCCGCGAGGTGGAGGCCGATGGCGAGGCTGTCAAGGACGAGGCGCGGGATGGCTTCGTCAGGGTCGCGGACGCCTGTGAGATTGACCCGGAGGTTCTGCTGCAGCAGACGGTCACGCCAGCGGAGCAGCGCCTCCGCACGGGCGGCATCTATCTCCCAGCCCAGGGGGCGTGTGGCCTCGACGAGGGCGGTTGTTGCTTCCGGGTCCGACATCCGTGCGCATGGTACCTTTTTCAGACACCATGGAGTCGAACATGCGCTACCTCACCTCGGTCGTTCTCGTCGCTGCTTTCGCCCTGCCCGCCCTCGCGCAGGATCCGCCCCGGCCCCCGACCAAGCCGTCGGCAGACCGCAAGATGGGACTCGCCAAGCCCCTGGTCTTCGAGAAGGACAAGGAGGTCTATGGTGCGCCCCTGAAGGGTCTCAAGCACCTTCGACTGAAGAGGATCTCGAAACGGCAGAAGAAGTGGAGCGGGAAGAAGCTCCAGATCCGCGGGGAAATCGCGAGCGTCTGCCCGAAGAAGGGCTGCTGGATGATGGTGAAGGACGGGCCCCAGACCGTTCGGGTGCGCTTCACCGACTACTCGTTTTTCGTCCCGCTGGACTGCGCCAACCAGAAGGTGACGGCGGAGGGCACGGTCACGGTCAAGGTCGAGACCGAGGCGGAGCGGCGCCACTACGCCGAGGACGCCGGCAAGTCCAAGGAAGAGATCGAGAAGATCACGGGTGACAAGGTCCTGCTCAGCTTCACCGCGGACGCAGTGCAGATCGGGACGCCCCCTGCAAAGAAGAAGGCCCAAGGTGGTGGCCGTGCCAAGGGCAAGGACGGCGCCAAGGGCAAAAACGGCTCCGGTCAGGGATAGGTCAGTACCCGAACGTCGCGGATAGGGGCGCGAGGGCGGCGTCGCAGGCATCCCTGAGGGCTGCGGGGAGGTCCCGCTTCCATCGCCCGATTGACTCCGCGGAGTTCCGCGCCGTGCGGTGTTCCGCCTGCAGGTGGGGTAGGGACGAGCTCGCGTCGGCGAGCATCGCGTCTACGATCGACCGCGAGGCATCCACGCCCATCCACCCGAGGAGGGCGGTGAGGGTCGTCTCGGGCTCACGGACGAGGTCTTCGTATCGGAGCAGGCGCGATTCGTCGCCGCGATGCGCCCATTGCCTGCTGTACGCCGCCAGGTTCCTCGTGACCGACTCGAGGAGTTCATGGTCTGAGATGGGCTCGGCTTGGTGCGCGGCAAAATGCTGTCGCATGGAGGTGAACATGTCGCGGAAGTCGCGCACCAGGAACACCTCGCGGCCTCCGGGGTAGAGCTCTCGAGCGGCGCGGCAGTGAAACGGGTGCCCTGTCTTTTCGACAAAGAACCGCGCTCGTGGCTTTTGCTGGAGGTCGGCGACGGTGGCGTAGAAGCCGTCAACCTGCCGTCCGCACTGGGCGGCCAGGTCCTGCACGCCGGCGCCGCCCATCCACTGCAACACTGCGTCATCCGGCATGGAGCGGACCGGCGCCGGGTCGGCGTCGCCCACCCACCATCGTGGATTGCTGAGGTCGGCGGCGAACGCCTGGAAGTAACTCCGCGGGCGTCCGATCGCCTTGAGGATCTCCAGCCAGTAGACCAGGGTGCGTGTCTCGAACTCAAAAGCTCGGTAGGCGAGGACTTCCGGGTGACGATCGAGGAGGAAGGAGATCCAGGTAGATCCGACCCGCCCCAGGCAGTTGAGGATGAGGGGCTGGAAACGGCTGCCTGTCGCCGGTTCGAGGGGGTGCCGCGTCCCGTGGACGGTCGCAAGGACGACCCGTTCTCCGCTCTCCTGCTCCGCGGTCACGTCGAAGGAGAATCGGGACGCGCATTCCAGGGCACTGATAGCGAGGTAGAACCCGCTCGCGTCCGGGGCGCCGGGGAATTGTTCTGCGACGTCCGGCCGGGGGAGGCCGGGATTGATGCGCCCCAGATCCTCTCCGTCAGCGACGACGAAGAGCGCCGAAAGGGGGGGGGCGCCGGGCGGCGTGAAGACCCAGCCGGCGATGGTGATGGCCCAGCCGTGGAGGCCATCACCGGGGCAGGGCGATTCGAGGTTGAAGCGCACGCCCGGGACCACCTTGCGGTCGACGGTCGTGATGGTGATGCCGGCCACGCCGCCTACTCCACCTGTGACCTGGTCTTAGGTGCTTGCGACATGGGCGGAACTCGTTGGGCCGGTGCGCGTGCGAGGGCGCGGCAGCGTCAGTCGCTGTTGGCGAGGGACATCAGCAGGAACACGACCTGGCGCAGGATGATGACGAAGTCGATGAATAGCATGGTGGCCCCGAACACGTAGCCGTTCAGGGGCAGGTGCTTTTGAATGACGCTGGTGTCGTAGAGCACCCAGCCGGCGAAGAGCAGGAGGATCGCGCCGGACATCAGGAGCCCGCCAGCGTCTCCGCCGAAGAACATCCCCAGGATGAGGACGCCCATCAGGATCATGGTGGCTGCGGTGAGGAACCCGCCCATGAAGGAGAAGTCCTTCTTGGAGATGAGGACAAATCCAGTGAGCCCACCAAATCCAAGGGAGGTGAGCATGAATGCGTCTCGCAGAATGTTCTGTCCCGGGAACGCGGCCTGGACGAAATAGAACAGCGGCGCGGTGAAGAGCGCTTGAAGGGCAATCGTCAGGCCAAAGCCCACATAGTGGACGGACATGTTGGCCGAAGCGAACAGCCGTCGGTAGCCGATCGACAGTCCGATCATGGCGACCAGCCAGACCAGCGGGGAGACGCGCAGCAGGGCGCCGATGACCGCCTCGGAGGCCATGGCAGACCAGACCAGGGCACAGAAGGCCATGAGCCCGAGGATGAAGTGCACGTAGGTCTTGCGGATGAAGTCGCGGCGCGCTTCGGAGCCGCTCCGCTCGACGGTGATGGCCCCCTGGATCCACTCAGCCTGGGGTGCGTTCGGTTGCATTTCCGCCTCTCCTGTTGTTTCCGCCACCTCTGGCGCCTTCGCGCTTACTTTATGAACCCCGCGGGTTCGAGGCAAACCTTCGCTACGTGGAGGCCTCAAGCTTGACCACGGGCGCCTCGCGGGCCACCTTCTCCCCATGGGCTTCTCACGAGTCGCTTGTCTGTGCGTCCTGCTTTCCCTGTTCCCGGGTTGTGGTGTGGTCGGTGGGGAGCGCGAACCCATGCCGATTCTGAGCGACTCGCGAGCCACCTGGGTTGTGCGCACCCAGCTCACGAGCCGTCCTCGGATCGACCGTGTTGTGGAGGAGGCGGTCGCGGCCGGTCTCAATGCCCTGATCGTTCAGGTGCGGGGGAGAGGCGATGCTTACTTCCAGGGCGGCTTGGAACCTCCGCCGCCGAGCCTCGCAGAGACGACCTTCGATCCCCTCGCGCATCTGATCGCCGAGGCCCATGGCAGGGGAATCGCCGTCCATGCTTGGGTCAACGCCAACCTGGTCTGGAATCCAGCCCGACCGAACAACGATCCTCGGCACCTGGTGAATCGCCACCCCGAGTGGCTGATGGCCCCCGAGTCACTCGCCGGAGACCTGCTGGCGTTGCCGCCCTCCCACCCGGATTTCAAGCGGCGACTGCTGGCGTACGTGGTCGCCAACCCTGGCTCCGTGGAGGGGCTCTACTCCGACCCGGCCAACGAGGATTACCGCAAGCACCTGGCTGCGGTGTGTGGCGACATCGCGGCCCGTTACGACGTGGACGGTGTCCATCTCGACTACATCCGGTATCCGAATCAGGCCTGGGGCTACTCACGCGGCGCGCTCGATCGTTTCAGGGTCGAAGTCGATCGGGAGCTCTCGGCTGAGGACCGCCGGGATATGAGCGAGCGTCTGGCGCGTCACCCACTTGTCTACACGCGGCGCTATCCGGTTCGCTGGGGGAACTTCCGTCGTCGAGCGGTCTCAAGGATGGTGGAGCAGGTGTCTGGCGCGGTGCGCCGTGCCCGTCCCGGAATCACCGTGTCCGCGGCCGTTTTCCCTGACATCTCGATCGCCCGTGACGACAAGCTGCAGGAGTGGCCGGAGTGGATGACGCGCGGCTGGCTCGATGTCGCGTGTCCCATGAATTATGCGACCGCCGAGCAGCGTGAGCTATTTGATCGGCGCACGCATGCGGGAGTCGGGGCCCGGGGGCCTGGGCGCGTCTGGATGGGGATCGGGGCGTGGCGTCTCCCGGTGGCGGAGACCGTGGCACGTGTTCGCGCTGCCCGCGCTGCCGGAGCCAATGGGGTCGTCCTGTTCTCCCACGGGGGCCTGCAGGGGCAGCGGGGCGCGTTCACGACGCTTCGGCGGGAGGTGTTCGGTCCGCCGACCCGGGTTTCCCAGGAGTGAAAGCCGATGGGGCCGCCTCTGGTCGAGTTGGGCTTGAATCGCTAGGGGGGCAGTTCGGTACGGTATCCAACGGATTCGTCAGCCAGCGGATCAACTCCAACGTCGGTCGTCGCGCTCTCAGCGACGGGATAACAAACACGGTCTCGGCCCCCCCCACCGGGTCGGTTCCCCGCAAGCCTCAGGCTGCGTCGGTGACACCCAGAGGGGCTGCCAAGGTGGCGACCGCTCACAGGGGATGGGTGGCGTCGGCGCAGCTGCTTGTTTGCCCCGCTCTCCGCCCGCCGGGTCTCGCCCTTACCACCAGCGATGCCGATCGGCCTGCGAAAACAGCGACGCCAAGAAGTCTGCCGTGCTCTCTTCGTCCGGAAAGAGGAAGCTGGCAAGGAGGAATTGTTCCAGCTCGGTCGCCAGGATCTTGGCCGATTGCTGGCGTCGTTCCGGGTCCGGGTCCGTTGCCCGCAACGTGATCTCTGCGAGTTGGTCGGGCACGTGAGGCGCATGCAGCCGTGGGTCCCGCGCGGGGACCGGCTCGTGTGTCAGGAGTTCGGTGAGCGCCTGGGTGCTGTCGACGTCGTGGGCCAACCTGCCGGTCAACATCTCGTACATGACCAGCCCTAGGGAGTAAATGTCTGAGCGCGGGTCCGTGCCCTGCCGGGAGACCGCCTCGGGGGCCATGTACGCGTACTTGCCCCAGACGACGTTGCCCTCGTCATCGACCTTGGAGGTGATGGCCTTGGCGACGCCGAAATCGGTGAGCTTGGGGATCCCACGGAACGAGATCAGGATATTCGCCGGACATATGTCGCGATGCACGATCTGCAGGTGTCGCCCCGTGCGGCTGCGTTTGTTGTGAGCGTAATAGAGCCCGTGGCAAACCCTGGCGATGAGATGGGCGGTGACGTCAATGGGCAGTTCGCGTTCCTTGCGCTGTAACCGATCGAGCAGCTGCAGCAGGGTTCGCCCGAAGACGTGCTCCATGATGATGAAGACCTCGCGCCGGGTGTGGGAGAGCTGATAGACCTGGACGATGTTGGGGTGAACCAGGTTGGCGACGAGCCTTGCCTCGTCGAGGAACATCTCCAGGATCCGGAGGTCTTGGAGCCGGTGGGAGGCGATGGTCTTGATGGCCACGAGCTTGCTGAACCCCGCGGACCCGATCTTCTCAGCGAGCCAGACCTCCCCCATACCTCCGCGCCCGAGTAGCTGGGCAAACCGATAGGTGCCCCGTGAGCTCAGCACTCGGTTCTCGCCGCGGCGGAACAGGCCGGCGAACATCTCCGTCAGCGATCTGGGGAACGCCATGGACGGATTGTAGATCCGACGGCGCCGGTCCCAAGTGCCCGGCGTCTGCGCTACAATTTCGCGATGCTCAGAGACGGAAAGACGTCGCGAACCCTCGACCTCGCCGCGTCGCCGGCGCGACGGTTGTCGGGGATCTTGGTTTGGCTGGTGGTCATCACATTAGCCGCCGGTTCCTTGTATGCATTTTTTTCGCGGTCCTCCGACCTTCGTCCGCCGCCCGCGGAGGGGCTCCTCGGCCCGAGCCACACCGAGGAACTGGTCCTCGGTGAACTGCGTATCGCCATCCAAGTCAACGATGAATGGGAGTGCGCAAAGGATGGGGATGTCGCGCAGCTGAAGCGATCCGTGGAAGACTGGTCTCTGCTCCTGGAGCTCTCGTTGGACGAGGGCGCCGCGTCCGAGGGGACCGCTGCTGGGGACCGGGCGCGGGCGTGCATGTCAGCGTTCCTGGCCCCGGAGGGGCAATTCCGTCGCCTCGGCGGAGTGGTGATCTTTGAGCGCTTCCGCTGGCTCGACCAGAAGGGCGGCATTTGCGCCTGGGAGGTGGTCGTCGGCGACGTCATTGAGCAGATCGCGACGACCACGAAACCAAGCTCCTATTACCTCTGGGTAGAGGCTCCCGGTCGGGTCGTTCGCCTGAGCTATGTGGTGCCGGACGGCGCGCCGGACCGGGCGTCGGATTATGTCGAGCAGGTGATCGCGACGCTCTCTTTCCCATAGCCGTGAGGCGCAGACCGGGCGCTCCCGGGAGACACCGATCAGATGCGATCGGTGTCGGCGGGCGGGGTGCTTGACCGGCCGTCGTGAACGCCCGTAGCATGCGGCATCGGGCGAGGCGTGAGCCTCCGCTCGCCGCCTCCCCTCGCTGGTGACCGGCCCGTTCGCATGCAAAACACCCTCAAGGGACCCTTGCCAGTTTTTGTCGTGTACCTGCTGCTCTTAGCCGCGGCCTACGCTGGTGGAGATGGCGGCGTCGATCACGCCGCATCCGGGGCCGTGGATCTCGCGCCGTGGCCGGTTGCCCGTTGCGTCAGCGCCGCGCTGGGCGGTCCCGACGGGTCCACGGGAACTGGGGCGGTCATGGCGACGGTGCTGTTGGCCTTCGCTGCGGCGGCGACGACGTGGTTTGTGGTCTTGCTTTCGTGGACGGGCAACCGTGTCGTCAGCTTCATCGCCGGGGCGCTCTGGTGCTTGGTCCCGGTCTTTGGAGAGTCGTTTCTCACAAGGGATGGCGCGCTGATCCAGGTCTTGCCGACCCTCGGTATTGGGCTGACGCTCCTGATCCGCGAACGTGGTTGGGCCGCCGTCCACCGCGGCCACGGGGCGCGCAGTTGGGAGGCTGCCGCCCTGGTCATCGGTCTATTGACGATGGCCTCTGGGCCGTCGGGCCTGGCGGTCGGGGCGCTGGCCGTATTGGTGGACCTCGTTTTTCATCACGGACACGGCGGCCCAAGGCCGCAGCGCGATGCTTTGGCCAACGCGTTGCCGATCGCCACGCTGGTCTGGTCCGGCGCTCTCTGGGCCTTTTCACCCACAGGCACGGGCGGACTCGCCGCTTTCGACGGGTGGTTTCCCAATGTGTTCGCCGTCGTGCTTGTCTTCGTCGCCTGCGGGGGGCTCGTCATGGGCCTGCGACACATGACCGCTGGCCCCAAGTGGGTCGTCCTGTACGCAGGATTCGGCGCCGCCTGGTACGTCGCCTGCGCGGCGGCGGCCACGGCGGGCAATGCCTCCGGCGGGTTGGCCGCCGCCGCGGGATTGACCTTGCTCCCGCCCGCCATCCTGTGGCGCTACCTCCTGGCGCTGGTCCCCGAACTGCCCACATCGGGGAGCGCGGCTCCGACCCTGGTTCCCGAGAAGTTGCGGGCGAGTTTGCCGCCGTTCCCTGACTTGCCGGACGTGGCTCCCGTGGCGACCACACCCGCATCCCAGATCGGAAGGCCGTCGAGCGCCATCCCGTTCCCGTCGGTCCCCGAGGTCCGCGCCTCAGTGGAGGCTGCGGTTCAGACGGCCGTGGCGGCAGCTACCAACGCAGCCAGGTCGGATGCTGTCGCCCTCGATGGTGCTTCTCCCGCGGTGGTCGATGTCCAGCGGGTCAAGCAGGCGAGCGAGGCCCTCGAGCGCGAATGGAATGACCGTGCGCTGGACCGCAATCTCTTCGCCAACTACTGCCGTCCTTATCTGTCCACTCGAACGCGGGTGCTGGAGATTGGGCAGGGCAACGGCGCATTCACGCGTCTCATGGCCCCCGAGGTCGAGCACGTTGTCTGCTTTGATTTTTCCCGATCAAGGTTGGATGCGGCTCGACAGGCCCTGAGTGACAACGTCAACGTCTCCTACGTTTTGGGTGACGAATCCGGTCTGGCGTCGCTCCGTGCGGGCAGCATCGACCTGGCGTTTTCCTACGAGTTGTTCGTACACCTCGACCAGGAAGAGGCTTTCCTGTACCTCCTGGACCTCAGGCGAGTGCTGCGCCCGGGCGGGCGAGCGATCCTGGCTTTCGCCAACTTGCTGGACCCCCTCGGGTTCGCCCAGTTTGAGGCGGAGGTGGCCGGGCGCCGCCCCGGCGGTCGGACCGTAGGGCGCATTAATTTCCTCTCACCCGACGTGGTTCGCACCTTGGTGACGTCGGCTCAACTCGACGTGGAGTCCATCCATATAGCGGCCAATAACCGGGACATGATCACGATCTTGGGGAGGCCCTCGGGGTGACGCCGATAGACAGGATTGCCCGGACGTGCGCGGTCCCCGGTCACGAAGAGGACTCGCGGCATGGGTAGCAAGAGCGGTCGCAAACGCCGGGAGCGGGAGCGCAAGCTTCAAGGATCCAAGGATGGCGCGGTGTCACCGAGTAGCGGGCGTAAGGGTCCCGTTTCGTCGGCGAGGAGACCGATGGAGCCGAAGCCGATGGAGCCCATGATCACCTCAGGGGGTGCGGAGCCCGCGCTGGAGGCTGGGCCTGAATGGCCCCCGCCTTCGGTGCCTCTCGGCGCAGCGCCGCCGCCGCGCGCACCCGAGGCTCATAGGCCTGACCCCAAGGCTGGCGCTGCGGCAGCGTTATCTCCGGCGCCCAGGCTCGCGCTCGCGGCCCCCGTCCGCGGCGAGAACAACGGGCGCGCCGTCACGC
>NYSS01000026.1 GCA_002683135.1 Planctomycetota bacterium
ACCCTCGGCGGCATGAAGGGCATCACCTGGACGCAGGTCGCCCAGTACTGGGTCATCATCACGGCGTTCCTCATCCCCGCCGTCGCCATCAGCATCAAGTTGACCGGGCACGCCATGCCCCAGATAGGGATGGGGTCGGAGCTGCTGGGGGGGACAGCCACCCTGCTCGACAAGCTGGATCAGATCCAGTCCGACCTCGGGTTCGGTTCGTATACGGAGCCGTTCATCGGCGCGATGTGGGACAAGACCAACGTCTTCTGTACGGCGCTGGCGTTGATGGCGGGTACGGCCGGGCTGCCCCACGTCATCGTGCGCTTCTATACGGTGAAGAATGTGCGCGCCGCGCGTTGGAGTGCGTTCTGGGCGCTGCTGTTCATTTCGATCCTGTACCTGACGGCGCCGGCGACGGCGGCGTTCGCCCGCTACTACATGATCGATAGCCTGGACGGCAAGTCGGCGCAGGAGCTCCCGGGCTGGTTCGAGGGCTGGGAGAAGACGAACCTGATCATCTGGCTCGACGATGGTGATGGCCGCGTGCAGTACCGCGGGGCCAATCCCAAGGACGGCCGCGAAAACGAGATCTTCCGCCGGGGCAAGCTGGAGGGGGCGGAGGTCGCGGCGATTCGCGAGGGGCACAATGAGTGGCTCGCGAGCGGTGGTCCGGAGAACAGCCCGGCAGCCCAGGGCGCGGACGGGCGGGCGGTCCTGAGGGACTTGAAGCTGTCCGGCCCCGATCGGGACATCATCGTCCTGGCCTCGCCGGAGATGGCCGAGCTGTCGACGTGGATTATCGCGCTGGTGGCGGCGGGAGGTCTGGCGGCGGCCCTCTCGACGGCGAGCGGTCTGCTGCTGGTGATATCGTCCAGCGTCGCCCACGACGTCTACTACAAGGTCGTGAACCCGCAGGCTACGGAGCGGCAACGACTCAGAGTGGGGCGCATCGTCATCGGGTTCGCCGTTGTCATCGCCGGCTTGTTCGGCATCTTCCCGCCGGGCTTCGTCAGCCAGGTGGTGGCCTTCGCCTTCGGCCTCGCGGCGGCGAGCTTCTTTCCGGCGCTCGTCCTCGGCATCTTCAGCCGGCGGGTCGGTACGGTCCCGGCGGTGGCGGGGATGATCTGCGGTATCGGGTTCACGGCGAGTTACATCATCGGCAGCGTCTACGGCGGCATGGACGCGTGGTGCTTCGGGATCGGGGCGCAGGGGATCGGGGTGGTGGGGATGGTGATCAACTTCGCGGTCACGATCAGCCTGATGCCGTTCTGCCCCGCGCCACCCGCACGTGTTCAGGCCTTGCTGGACGACATCCGAAGTCCGGAGGCGGAGGACGCGTGATGCCGATCGGTGTCCGGGTTCGGGATTTCCGCGTCGGGCTGGTGGATTGTCGGCTGCGCATCCCGTTCCGGTTCGGTGTCACCACCTTGACCGCGGCGCCTCACGCGACGGTGCGGGTCGAGATCGAGGACGAGCAAGGTGAGCGTGCGGTGGGCTTCTCCGGCGACCTGTTGGCCCCGAAGTGGTTCGACAAGGATCTCGGTAAGTCCAACGAGGAAAACTTCGAGGACCTCCTCGCTTCCACCGAGCGGGCGATGGTGGCGTTCGCCGAGCCCGCCGCCGGCCACGCGACGGTGTTTGAGCACTGGCGGCGGGTCTACGGAGCGTGCCACGGATCGGGGGGCGACGATCCGTCCGCGGCGCTCGTCCGCGGCTTCGGCGTCGCCTTGTGCGAGCGTGCGATTATCGACGCGGCCTGTCGCATGGTGGGGCTGTCCTTTGTCGCGGCGTTGCGTGAAGATCTGCTCGGTTTCCGCCCTGGTGTTGTCTGGCCGGAGCTGGAGGGGTGGGACCACGCTGCGGATCTCGGTGCGCCGCCGCAGGAGTCCATCATCGTCCGGCATACGGTAGGCATGGCGGATGCCCTGCGGCCCGCTGACGTGGGCCAGGGAGATCGGCTGGACGACGGGTTGCCGGAGTGCCTGGTGGACGACATCCAGCGCTACGGGCTGAACACCTTCAAGCTCAAGCTCTGCGGCGACAAGGACGAGGACCTGGGGCGGCTGCTGGCGTTCAGCGCCGTTGTCGGCGAGTACGTTCCCGAGGGATTGTGTGTGACGGTCGACGCGAACGAACAGTTCGCGGAGGTCGCGGACGTGGTCCGCCTGTTCGAGGAGTTGGGTCGCAGGGAGGGCGGCCCCAGGGTGCTCGATGCCCTGCAGCTTGTCGAGCAACCGTTGGCCCGGCATGTCTCGTTCGACGCGGACCGGACCGCCGCCATGGGGGACCTGGCGGCCTTCGCGCCGTGCATCATCGACGAGGCGGACGTGGCCGTCGACGCGTTCGATCGGGCGCTCGAATGTGGATATCGGGGCGTGTCCGTGAAGAACTGCAAGGGGGTCTTTCGCGCCCTGGTCAATCGCGGCCTGATCAGCGCGCGGTCCGAGGGCCCGTGTGACCTGTTCCAGTCCGGGGAGGACCTGACGAACCTCCCCGTGCTGTCGTTGCAGCAGGATCTTGTCACCCAGGCTGCGCTCGGGATGGCACACGTCGAACGTAACGGTCATCACTACTTCCGCGGGCTGCTGCACCTCCCCGACCCGGAGATCAGCCAGGCGCTGGCGGAGCATCCGGACCTCTACGAGGTGAGAGACGGACTCCCGCAGCTGCGCATCGTCGACGGGGTCCTCTCCATGGGGTCGCTGCACGGACCCGGCTACGGGCACGTCTCGGACGTCGACATGGACGCTCGGGTTCCGGTGGACGCCTGGAGGGGGCACAAGTGAGCATCCGCTACACGCCACCCGGTCACGTCCGTGATGTGGAGGCGTTTCGCGCCCGGTGGCGCGCCACCGGACCAGGCCTTGATTGCGACGTCGCGCTCGAGGGCGCTGACGGGCCGCTCGGGAGCCCCATCGAGGCCTTTGGCAAGCGCCTCACGAACCGCTGGGCGGTACATCCTATGGAGGGGTGGGACGGGACGACGGATGGTCGTCCGACGGACAATACGCTTCGGCGGTGGCGACGGTTCGGACGATCCGGCGCGGCGCTGGTCTGGGGCGGCGAGGCGTTCGCCGTCGAGGCGGGCGGGCGCGCCAATCCGAATCAACTGTACGGGGATCCTGCGGTGGATGTCGCCGCGTCGCTGGCGTCTCTGCGGGACGAGGTGGTGGCGGGCCGCGCCGAGGTCGGCTACGGGGCCGAGCCGTTCGCCCTCGGCTTGCAGTTGACCCATTCGGGACGGTTCGCCCGCCCGACCGCTGCGGGGCCGCTGCCGCGCGTTGCGTATCGACATCCCGTGCTCGATGCCCGGTTCGGGGTCGCCTCGGACGACTTGGTGTTCACAGATATAGAGCTGGAGGCCATCGCCGAGCGGTTCGTTGACGTGGCGCGGATCGCGCACGAGGTGGGCTACGACTTCGTGGACGTTAAGTGCTGCCATGGCTACCTGCTGCACGAGTTGCTGGGCGCGCACACCCGTGACGGGCCGTACGGGGGCAGCTTCGAGAACCGGACGCGCCTGTTCCGCGGCATCGTGGAGGGGGTCCGCGACGCCTGTCCAGGGCTGGAGATCGGATGTCGTGCATCCATCGTGGACACCCATCCGTTTGCTGCTGGAGACGCGGGGGTGGGCGCACCGGTCGGATGGGAGTCCCACCTGCCTTACCGCTACGGATTCGGCGTCGACGAAGACGACCCGCGCCGCCCCTCGTTTGAGGAGCCGCTCGCGTTTCTTCGGATGCTCCGGGGCATGGACATCCGCGTCGTCAACCTGAGCGTCGGCTCGCCGTACTACAACCCCCACATTCAGCGCCCGGCGACGTATCCGCCGAGCGACGGATACCTGCCGCCGGATGATCCGCTGGCCGGCGTCGCGTTCCACGTTGACGCTGTGCGACGTTGCAAGCAGGCGGTGCCCGAGTTGGTGGTGGTCGGTAGCGGCTACACTTACCTGCAGGAGTGGCTCCCGTACGTCGCCCAATTCGAGGTGAGGCATGGGCATGCGGACTTCGTGGGCATCGGGCGTATGATGCTCTCTTACCCGGAGTTGCCCGCGGACGTGCTGGCAGGCCGGCCACTTCAGCGTAAGCGCGTGTGCCGCACGTTCAGCGACTGCACGACGGGGCCGCGGCACGGCATGCTCAGCGGGTGCTTCCCGCTCGATGACCATTACCGTTCGCTGCCGGAGGCCGGGCGCATCAAGCAGGTCAAGAAGGAGCTCGACCGATGAGCAACGAGGACCGCGTCGCATCCGAGAAGCAGCTGATCGAAGAGGCCCATGCCCGTGGGCGCGGCGCCACGCTCAAGGCATATGCGCGCCTGTCCGGACCCGGATGGCTGCAGAGCGCGATCACCCTGGGTGGGGGCTCACTGGCGTCGGCTCTCTACCTGGGAGTGCTGGCGGGCTACGGTCTGCTTTGGGTGCAGCCCGTGGCGATGCTGTTGGGCATCATCATGCTCTCCGCCATCAGCTACGTGACGCTCAGCACGGGAAAGCGCCCCTTCCGTGCCATCTGCGAGCACGTCAACCCGGTGCTCGGGTGGGGCTGGATCCTGGCTGTCCTGCTCGCCAACCTCGTCTGGAGCCTGCCCCAGTTCAGCCTCGGGACGGCGGCCATCACGCAGAACCTGCTCGGAGGGGGGGGAGGAGAGGGCGCGAAGATCGCCTCCAGCATCGGCCTTCTCGTGGTCGCCGCCGCGGTGATCTGGGCGTACGACAGCGGCGCCCGAGGCCTCCGCCTGTTCGAGCTGCTGCTCAAGGGAATGGTCGCGCTCGTCGTGGTGTGCTTCTTCGGAGTGGTCGTTGCCCTGAGCATCAACGGGAAGCTGGCGTGGGGAGAGATCCTGCGCGGCTTCAACCTGGACCTGTCCCTGATCTTCGAGCCGGCGCCGGTGTTCATGCCGTTCCTCGAGGCCGCAGGGTCGGCCCGCG
Organism: Planctomycetota bacterium; assembly: GCA_002683135.1. Taxonomy (GTDB): domain Bacteria; phylum Planctomycetota. The sequence goes on from NYSS01000026.1 coordinate 4,925, forward strand.
AGTGGTGGACGAGCTACATCGTCGGGCAACAGCGCGACGTCATGATCGCGGCCGCGGCCACCGCGGTGGGGATCAACATGACGTTCCTCCTTCCCTACTCCATGCTCAGGAAGGGGTGGGGCAAGAGCTTTCGTGGCCTCGCCACCTTCGATCTGTCGACGGGGCTGCTGATTCCTTTCTTTTTGGCGACGGGTTGCGTGGTCATCGCCGCTTCTTCTCAGTTCCATGGCAAGATCGATCAGCGATTGATCGCGGGCGAAGAGGCGGCCCCTCCGCGCCTTGTCAAGGCGTACGAGGGCACGCTCGCAAAACGCAACAACGCAGTCGATGCGCCCGTCGCCGCCGCCGATCGTTCCCTCGCCGCCATGCTGGTGAAGCGCGACGCGTTCGATCTCGCTGGCGCGCTCGAGCCGCTCACCGGGAAGGGAGTGGCGCGAGTGGTGTTCGGGGTCGGAGTCCTCGGGATGGCCCTGTCCACCATCATCATCCTCATGCTGATCTCGGGATTCACGTTCTGCGAGATCTTCAACCGGCCGGCGACGGGTACGTTCCACAGGATGGGATGCCTCGCCGCTGGCGTCGGCGTCCTCGGGCCGTTCGTGTGGAAGGGGGATGCCGCGTTCTGGCTGGCGGTTCCCACGTCCGTGTTCGGCATGGTGCTGCTGCCGGTCGCCTACTGGACGTTCATCCTGATGATGAACAACCGCTCGCTCCTGGGCGACGAGATGCCGAGGGGGCGCGCCCGCGTCGCCTCGAATGTGGCCATGCTGCTGGCCGCGGTCATCGTGACCCCCGCGAGCCTCTACATCGCGTACGCCAAGGCTGGCTACTTCGGCCTCGGGGGCATCGCGGCCTTCGTCGCCCTGGCCGTGATCGTGGGCATGCGCCGGCGGTAGGCCGACCCATGGGCGAGCGCGGGCTGGAGTCCATTCCCTTCGGCTGGGACTGGCCCGCGTAGCCTCCTTCTGGGTGGTGGTTCCTGGCGGTTGCCGGGGGTTTGCCCAGGAATGTCTTGAATATTCGTCATGTCATTCGATAATGACATTGATGACTATACAAGGCACAGCGAGCGACGCGCCGATGCGCGAGGTCGAGGACCGCTTCATCGAGGCGTGGGGCGCGATCTCCGAACTGTGGGGCGTGAATCGCAGCATCGGGCGCATCCAGGCGACCCTGTACCTGGCGGCGGAACCCATGGACGCGGCGGCTATTCGTGAGCGGCTGCAGATCAGCCACGGCAACGTCTCCATCAGCCTCCGTGACCTGCTCGCCTGGGGGGTGATCCGCAAGGTGCACCGCGCTGGGGAGCGGAAAGCCCGCTACGAGGCCGAGCAGGAGCCGTGGACCTGGTTTCACACCTGCATCGGAGAACGTCGCCGCAGGGAGGTGGTCCCCGTGCTGGACCAGCTCCACGCCATCGACCAGGACGCTCGGGGTGCGATCAAGGGTGCGCGAGGCGCGACCCGGGAGCGGCGGGAGCAGCTACAGGAACGCATCCACCGGTTCGCGGAGTTCAGCGACGAGTTCGTGGATCTGATCGATGTCTTCCTCGCTGTGGGCGCCGGCAAGATGGGCAAGGTGTTCCGCAGCGTGGCGAGGCTCATGCCCAAGGGGCGGGGCCGTTGACGACCCCAGCGTGAGTCCGGGACGGGACGAGTCGAGTCGTTTACTTGGAAGGAGGTGACATCATGGAAATCGTCGCACGACGCAGAACACGCAGAGCACGGATCGCCCCCCGGCGGTCCGACGCCACAACGTTCGCCGTGATGTCCGTGGTCGGGGCGATCCCGCTGATGGCGCGGGCCCCCGATCTCTTGAAGATCACGGAGTTGCTGCCGCTCATGGCCATCTACGCCGTCCTGTACGCCCTGATCACCGTGGTGTTTCCCGCGGGCCTGGCGCTGGTCATGATGCGAGCGCCAGAGTTGGCTGCGCGCCGATTGGCGCCCCTGCAGGTCCCGGCCGCCTTGCTGTGGTTCGCTGTGCTGACCCTGCCCGTGTGGGCGCTGCTGCTATGGCCGCTCAGCTTCCTCGCGTTCGCCGGCGCTGTCCTCATGGCCACCGTGATGGGCGCGTTCGTCGCGGACATCGGGGTCGAGTTCCTCGCTACCCATCGGAGGCACCTCCTCGACTGGGTCACCGGCCTGGCGCTGGTCCTGCCGGCGCTCGGTCTGGTCGTGGCGATCGGCGGGGCGGCGGTGGCGGTCTGGGGTTAGCCGTGAAGATCGTGGTGCTCGGCGGAGCCGGCTTTTTGGGGCGCCTGGTGGTGCCGGCGCTACAGGGGGCGGGGCACGACGTGACGGTCGTCTCTCGGCGGGCTTCCCGGGGAGGCGCACACGTCGTCGGCAACGCCGCCACCGGTGATCTGCCGGCGGCCGCGTTCGCCGGACGCGACGCCATCGTCAACCTGGTGGGCATCAAGATGCCTACGCGGGAGCAGTCGTTCGAGGTGGCGCACGTGGACGCCACGGCCAACCTCATCGATGCGGCGCGGCGCCATGGTATCGGTCGTTTCATTCACGTGAGTGTCGTGGTGAGCCGCTCCGATCCGGCCGAGCCCTACCGCGACAGCAAGTGGCGGGCGGAAGAGTTGGTGAAGGGCAGCGGGCTCGCGTGGACGATCTTGCGCCCGGGGGTCATCTGGGGACCCGGAGACGACCTGATCGGGCACCTGGTCAAGATGGTCCGCAGCGCCCCGGTGTTTCCCGTTGTCGGGCGAGGCGACAGCCCCATGCAGCCCGTGTACGGCGCCGACGTGGCGGACGCCATCGCCTCGGCGCTGGCGACAGAAGACAGCGCCGATCGTTCCTACGATCTGGTCGGACCTGAGACCCTGATGTTGCGGCAGATGGTGCGCCGAGTCGCGAAGGCTACGGGCCTCTCAACCTGGGTCCTGCCCACTCCCTTCGCGGTCCATCGCATATTCGTCGCGCTCATGGCGTTGACGCCCCATCCCCTGGCGACTGCCGCGCAGCTACGCATGCTCCGCGATGGGATGGTGGGAGATCGGCAGCCCGCCGAACGTGACCTGGGTTTCTCTCCTCGCCCTTTCGCCGTGGACGAGATCCGGCCGCTGACGCACGCCATCCCGCCGCTCCTGGGGATGAGCGTGCGCCCGGCCGGCGGCGCGGACCCGGTCGCCCTGGCGCCGCACGGGGACGGCATGCGCAACGCTCTGCTCCTGGCGCTGATCTCGGTCCCGTTGCTGCTGGGCATCCAGGCGGTCGTTGACCACGTCTGGTGGCAGATGCTGATCTGGGAAGCCCCGCTTGTCGGGGCTGGCCTCCTCGCCGTGGGATTGCCCTGGAGGCGCTTGCTGACGCCCACAGTGGGACGTGTCGCGAGGGGTGTCGCCGGCGCGGTCCTCCTCTACGCCATCGCCTGGGGGGGATTCGAGGTGCTGGCCCGGCTGGTGCCCGATGTCTCTCGTCAGCGGGACTTCATGATGGGCTGGCGCGCGGGGCTGGCTCCGCTGGCGGCGGCTGTCATGTTGCCGCTCATCGTCGTGGGCGAGGAGCTTTTCTGGCGCGGCGCGGTGACGCTTCCGCTCGCGGGACGCCTCGGCCCGGGGGCCGGCATCCTCCTTGGTGGCTTCCTCTTCGCGGCTGCTCACGTGGCGGCCGGGCCGCCGCTGCTCTGGGTCGCGGCCCTGGTCGCCGGAATGTTCTGGGGCCGCATGGCGGTGCGCTCTGATGAGCTGGTGTCACCGTTGGTGGCCCACCTGCTGTTCGACCTGAGCGTGGTGTTCTGGTGGCCGCTCGCCGCGGGGGGGTGAGGTGGGTTAGCCGTCCGACGGTCGTGTCCGCGGTCGGCGCTGGTCGACGTCGAGGCGGAATAGATCTGCGCGGGCATAGTGCCCCGAGACATCGAGCGCCAGGGCTTCCCGGTCGAGCAGCGCCGGGTCCAGGTCGGCGGTGACGAGGGCCTCCACCCCGTGGACCGGTCCGGCGAGGAGAGACCCGTCCGGCCCGATGATGGCGCTGCCGCCGTCGAGCAGGAGGCCATCGGTGGTCGCCATGTCTCCCGCGATGGCTGCCGATTCCGGCAGGTCATCAGGGCCGAGGATCATGCCGGCTGCGAGGACGAAGCAGCGCCCCTCGAAGGCGTAGTGCCGGCTGGCGATCATGTACATCTCGCGCAGCGTCGGCCACAGGGCGACGTGGATCTCCTCCCCGGCGTCATGCAGCACCTGGCGAGGCAGGGGCATCCAGTGCTCCCAGCAGATGAGGCCGCCGACCTTCGCGCCGCCGATGTCGGTGGCGACGAGGTCATGGGCGTCACCGGGTTTCCAGACCAGGCGTTCGCCGTGGGTGGGGACGAGCTTGCGGCGGTGTTGCACCAGACGTCCTTCGCGGTCGACGACGACGAACGCGTTGTAGAGGGTGCGCCCCACGCGTTCGTTGAGCCCGAGGACGACGGAGCAGCGATGGTCGCCTGCGGCGCGCACGACCCGATCGAGCAGAGGCGAAGGGACCTCCATGGACGCGTCGATCAATGCGGCGTGGGCCGTCTTGGCCGGATCGTGCTCCCATTGTCCGAATGCGCCGGCGTCACACCAAAGCGGGTAGACAGGCACGAACGTCTCGGGGAACGCCAGCAACGTGACGCCGTCTTTCGCCGCCCGTTCGATGGCGGCGACGACGCGGTCCACGGTGCCCTCGGCGTCCAGGACGGCGGGTCGGAGTTGGGCGATGCCTGCGCGTAGTTCTCGCATGGCCCCATGTTAGAGCCAGCCAGCCAGTGCGGTCGAGAGCCGGTATGCTGCGAGCAGCGTGAAGGCCACCGTCATCGATTCGCCCATCGGGCCGCTGCTCTCCGTCGTCGATGCCAGGGGGCGTTTGCTGCGGCTCGACCTGCCGAAGGGACGTACGGCTGACGTCATGTTGCGAGACGCCGGTGGCGTCGATCGCGACCAGGCAGCCGGGCGCCACGTCGCGCGGCAGCTGGACCAGTACTTCGCCGGGGAGCTGAGGCAGTTCGATCTGGAGACGGCTCCGGATGGCACGACCTTTCAGCGGTCGGTCTGGCGGTTGCTGGAGCGGGTCCCATACGGGGAGACGTGGAGCTATGGGGAGATGGCGCGGCGGCTGGAAAAGCCGGGGGCAGCCCGTGCGGTCGGGCGCGCGAATGGCGTGAACCCGATCGCCATTATCATCCCGTGCCACCGCGTCATCGGGGCGAATGGGACGCTCACCGGGTACGGTGGCGGCCTCGTGGCCAAGCGGCGGCTCCTGGACCTGGAACGTGGGTTCGGGGATCCCGTGGTTCGTCTGTGACCTAACCGGAGAGAGCGGGAATGAGCGGATCTTCAGTGGTGCTTCTGGTTGTGCTGGCGGCGGTCGCCGGAGGCGTTGGGGCCTGGGTGTTTACGGTGGGGGACAATGATTCGGCGGGCGCGCCGTCTCCATCGGAAGCGGCGGGTTCTCAGCGTGACGTGGCTGCGAGGAGCCCGGCTTCGGAGACCACGCCGCCGCCCGCGCAGGCTTCTGTGATCGCGGCCCGTGACGACCGCATTCGTGACCTCGAGGCTCAACTGCGGGAGGCGCAAGGCAAGATCGAGGAGCTGGTCGCGCAGCAGGCGAGCCGTGACGCAGAAACGCGCGCGACGCTCGAGATGGTCATGGCCCGCATTGCTGCGTTGCGCAAGCAGGGCGTCGGGGCGTTGATAGACCAGGCCGCGGTGGCTGCGCTGGTCGCAGATCTGAGGAGCCTGGGCGAGGCTGGCTTCCAGGCCGTGGTGGGCCTGCTGGGTTCCGACGATGCTGACGAGCGCATGGTGGCGACCCAGTTGCTGAAAGGCCTCGGTGATCCGCGTGCCGTGCAGTTGCTGTGGGACGCGCTCTCGGATCCGGACGCGACAGTCCAGACACTGGCGAGCCACGCGCTCTGCTTCATGGATGGCGCGGGCGTCCTCGAGGCGTGTCGGGCGGGCCTGGACTCGAAGAACGACAGCGTGCGCGTCAACTCCATGTTCGGACTTGTCCGCCAGGGAGATCAGAAGGGCGTGGATCTGACGCTGGCGATCTTGCGCGACGAGAGCTCTCCGTTTCGGGGCCCGATGATCCAGGGGGTCCTGCTCCTCGGCAGCGAATCGGCCGTTCCCCTGGTCGACGAGATGCAGGTGCTGTTCCGTTCGAACGCGGACGTGATGAAGGCCGCGGTGGATTTCTATCGTCGCGTCGGTACGGAGATGGCCAGATCGCGGTTGCAGAACATCGCTGGCGATCCGGAGCTGCCGCAGGCCATCCGCGACCTGGCGCTGGCTGCCCTCAACTGATCAGCTTCGCGTCGGCTACGAACAAGTTGCGCATGAAGGGGTCGCAGCGGACCAGGCGCCCGCTGAATCTGACGGGTGTGCCTTGTAGGTCGCCGAGCCTTTCGGCCATGTCTTCGGGGAATTGAGCCACGGCATGGATCATGCGCGACGCCAGGCCCTCTCCGTATTCTCCGAGCCCGAGCACCGCCTTGGTGCAGGGGTCGTTCCCGAAGACCAGGTCGAATGATGCGCGGTTGGCGCGCTGAAGTTCACCTGTCCACGTGACCGGCGCGTCTTCGAATCGCTGCTCGAATAACTGGCTGACCTGCAGGCTGCGAATGTCGGGCGCGAACAGGGTCGCGCAGACGACGTCGAAGGAGATGCTGTCGGTGTCGAGGTGGGGCTCGGCCGCAGGGCCTGGCTCGGGCGCAGATGCCACCAGGTCTTCCGGTAGCGGCGGGGGCGACTGTCCGGATGCTCGTGCCGCCGCCCGGTCGTGCCATGCGGCGGCCTCGGCGTCGGTGGGGTCCGCGTCACGAGCGATGGCGAACGCATCGGCGGCCTCTTCGTAGCGGGCGCCCGTGTACAGGATCTCCCCTTCGAGCACCTTGCGGTCGGGGAGCGCCTCGGGGGTATCCGTGGGCATGGCTCGAATAGACTGGAGGGCCTCATCCAGCGCGCCGCTGGATTGCTCTTCGATCGCTTGGGAGAGGGGCGGTGGGATGCTGTCCACGAGCTGGTCGGCGAGGGCGGCCATGGACTCTAGCACCCCATCCAAAGCCTCCTCGGTCTGGAGCCGGCCGCGCAGCTCGACGTGGATGCCGCCGTCGTGAATGACGCGGCGGCCGCGGCGCATGAGGAAGCGTTGGCAGTGGAACCGCCGCGTCGGGGTGAGGAAGGCGCGCAGCGTCTCCGGGTCATCGCCGTGAATGACCACCTGCTGGTCGAAGGCGTCGTCCCCGATTCGGACGTCTTGTTTGCCGAGCATGCTGAGGAATTCGCCGGCCATGCCCTGCCACTCGAGGTGGAGTCCGAGGTCCAGGGACTGCGGGAACGTCAGCTTGACGCTCGTGTGCGCTCGCATGCTGCGGTTGAAGACGCGAGAGGTGGCTTCGGCGGTGTATTCGTAGCCCTTGTATACACCGCTGAGGGTCGGAGACCCCAGGCCCTTCATGCGTCGTTTGGAGCGCAGGCCCCGGCGCCGGGCGACGGCGTCGAAGGTGTCGGCCACGGCGGAGTTCCTCTTGTGGGCCTTCACGACCAGGGACACGAACAGCCAGACGAGGAAGAAGAGGAAGAACCGCGTCATTACAGCCGACCCCGTGCCGCTGCGGTTCTGCCGAGCCCTTCGCCGTGGTCGTTCGCTGCGGGGAACCGGGTTGACCGTGCGCTGGCGCAGTGGGGTCTTCGTAAGGTGCGTGGGTGGCCCGTCCTGGTCATTCGCCGTCTCGGACGTATTCGCGGAAGCTCAGGCTGAACGGGTTTTCCCCGTCCGCGGGTCGATCTATGCGGGAGACCTCCGTCCATTCCTCCGCCTCGAGCGCTGGGAAGCGCGCGTCACCACCGTCGACGAAGGTGTCGACGATCGTGAGGTGGATGCGGTTGGCGTGGGGGAGGAAGGCCGCGTAGACGGCTTCGCCGCCGATCACCATGACGCTGTCAGCGTCGCCGACGCTGGAGAGCGCGCTGTCGACGTCGGTCGCGAGCAGGCATCCGTCGGCGGGGGAATAGGCGTCGGATCGCGAGAGGACCACGTTGGCGCGCCCCGGGAGCGCGCGGCCGATGGAGTCGTGGGTCCGCCGACCCATGATGATCGGCTTCCCCATGGTCGTCCGTTTGAAGTGTGCCAGGTCTGCCGGGAGATGCCACGGGAGGTCGCCGTCCTTGCCGATGACCCCGGCTCGATCCGTGGCGACGATGAGTGCGATCTCCATTGTCAGACGGAGATCGGGGCCTTGATCGGAGGGTGACTCTCGTAGCCGCGGACCTCGATGTCGGCGTAGGTGAAGGCGTCGAGATCCTCGATGGCCGGATTCAGCCACAGCTTGGGCAAGGGCAGGGGCTGGCGTTCGAGCTGTGTCTCTATCTGGGTGAGGTGGTTGGTGTAGATGTGTGCGTCACCGATCGTGTGGACGAAGTCGCCGGGGGTGTTGCCCGTGACCTGCGCCACCATGCACGTCAGGATGGCGTAGGACGCGATATTGAAGGGCACGCCGAGGAACAGGTCGGCGCTGCGTTGATAGAGCTGGCAGGAGAGGCGGCCGTCGGCGACGTAGAACTGAAACAGGGCGTGGCATGGCTGCAACGCCATGGCGTCGAGCTGGGCGACGTTCCACGCGCTGACGACCAGGCGCCGTGAATTCGGGTTGCTCCGGATCTCGTCGACGACGCGTGCGAGTTGATCGATGTGTCCGCCGTCTGGTGTCGGCCACGAGCGCCACTGGGCTCCGTAGACGGGGCCGAGATCGCCGCGTTCGTCCGCCCACTCGTTCCAGATCCGGACTCCGTTCTCTTGCAGGTAGGCGACATTGGTGCTGCCCTTCAAGAACCAGAGGAGTTCGTGGATGATGGAACGGAAATGAAGCTTCTTGGTGGTCACCGCGGGGAATCCGGCCGCGAGGTCGAAGCGCATCTGATAACCAAAGATGCTGCGTGTGCCGGTCCCCGTGCGGTCGCCCTTGTCGGTGCCGTGGTCGCGGACGTGGCTCAAAAGATCGAGATACGCTTGCACGAAGGCCCCCCTCTAGGGCGAGATCTTAGCGCCTCCCCGGCGCCTTCGCGGGAGGATCGATCCGGCCGTTGCGTCGCACGCTCTTTCCATTGTAGAAACAGCCTATGACCGAGGGGGAATCAAAGACTGGGGCCGGCCCTGCGGGGCGGGCCACGCGGCGGGGCGCATTCAGCGTCCGCGCCTTGCGCCGCCAAGACGACGCGGGCGTGGGGCGAGTCATCCAGGAGGTCATGACGGAGTACGGGGCCTCGGGGCCGGGCTTCTCGATCCACGACGAGGAGGTCGCGTGCATGTCCGCCGCGTACAGCGGTGAGCGGGCGTTCTTCCTTGTGGTCGCCGCTGGTGATGAGGTGGTCGGTGGCTCCGGAATCGCTCCGCTGGACGGCGGCCCGTCCGGGGTGTGCGAGCTCAAGAAGATGTACTTCTTGCCGGTTGCGCGAGGCCTCGGCCTCGGCCGGGAGCTGCTTCACCGCTGTCTGGATGCGGCCCGCGATCGGGGCTTTGAGCGTTGCTACATCGAGACCCATGAGCGCATGGTGGAGGCGCGTGGGTTGTACGAGAGCGCGGGGTTTGAGCCCCTCGATGGCCCGATGGGTGAGACGGGACACCACGGCTGCAATCGTTGGTACTTGCTCGACCTGTGAATTCCCGGACGGCGTCAGGTCACGCGAGCCAACGACCGATGGCGGTCCCCATGAAGGTGGCGATGGCGTAGCCCAGGGTGCCGCACAGCACCGCCGGCACGACGAGCCCGTCCCAGCGTCGCGACACAGCCATCGCCGCGGCGCTGGTCGGCCCACCCATATTGGCGTTTGACGCGACCACGAGCTCCCGAAGGTCAAGGCGCAGGAGCTTGCCGGCGATCAGCAGGAAGACCAGGTGGATGCCGAGGATGACGGCGGCAAAGACCAGCAGCATGGGCCCCTTTTCGATGACCAGCCAGATGCTGGCGCTCGCGCCGATCACGGCGAAGAAGGTCATCATCATGTAGGTGCCCACCGTGTCCGCCCCCTCGATCTTCCCGAGGTGCCGCGGGAACAGCGTCGCCGCGGCGACGACGAGCGCGGTGGTGAACAGGATCCCCGTGCCCGCATAGCCCGTTCGATCCTGCAACCATGTCCCGGCGAAGCAGGCGGTCGCCGCGATCGCCAGCGCGATGGCGAGGTCCATCAGGGCGACCTTGCGGCTCTCCCAGTATCCCTCCCCGTGCTGTGCGGTATCGGTGAGCGGGCGGTCGGGATATCCCCGGCGCAGCCAGGCGACGGAGGGCAGGGCGAACAGCAGCAGGAAGTAGGCGGTCATGGCGAGGTTGTCCGCTGCCATCCCGGCGGCGAAGTTGCTCGGCGATAACTCAAGGAGCTTCGCTGTCGCGCTGTAGTTCACGCCGCCGCCGACATAGGTGGCGCAGAACGTCCCGGCGAGGCCAGGCCCCTGCTCGCCGAGCGGGATCAGCCAGAAAGCGATCATCACCCCGATGACCGTGCCCAGGGCACCCAGCAAGAACGCGATCAGCGTGGGCCCCGCTTCACGGAAGATCTTGCGCAGGTCAGCCTTGAGGAGCAGCAGGGGGATGGCGAGTTGTAGGAGATAGCCCGAGATGATGTCGTACAGGGGAGCGGCGGTGGGGATCACGGACAGATTCGACAGGGCGAATGTCGCGAGGATCGTGATCACTGCGCCCGAAATGCGCGAACCCCAGCGCGTCCGCTCACCCCATAGCCCGAGCGCGGCGGCGCCGAGCAAGACAGCGAGCAGAGGCCAGACGTGATCCGGACTGACGAGGGTGGTTTCGGCGATCATGGGGGGAGTCTACCGGGCTCCCTCGTCGTGGTGTTGCCGTCGCCGCGGTCCCGGCCGCCCACTCGTTCCAGATCCGGTTCAGGGCCCGTAGACCTCCAGAGGGCGGGCGCCAGGGCCAACGATCCCGGCGTCCGCCCCATGCTGGCTCAGGACGTCCAGCGCCGCGCGTCCCCGGCCGCCGAGCGCGAGCGTCCACTCGTTGACGTAGAGGTCGACGTGGGACCAGATCACGTCGTCGTCGAGCTCCTGGGCGTATCTCCGCATTGTGGTCAGGGCCTCGTCCCGGTTGGCGATCGCGTGTTGGATGGATGCGCGCACCGCGGATTGCACGCGCGAGAGGACGTCGCTGCCGAGGTCGCGGCGCGCGAGAATGCCACCGAGGGGCAAGGGCGCGCCGGTCTTGTCTTCCCATCGTTGGCCGAGATCTTCGACCAGGTGCAGCCCTCGCGCCGCGTATGTGAAACGGCCCTCGTGAATGCAGACGCCGAGATCCGCCTCCCCCTGCTCGAGGGCGGGCATGATGTCGCTGAAGACCACGTGTCGGATGTCGCCGCCGTCGGGACGCAGGAGCGTGTACAGCAGGGCGGCCGTCGTGCCTTCGCCAGGGAGCAGGACACGGGGGTGGGCTGGCACGGTCGGCTCGGCTGACAACAGCACAGGCCCGACCCCAAAGCCGATCGCCGATCCGGATGGCAGCACGACCCATTCGTCGGTCATGCGGAGGGCGGTGGCGAAGCTGGCCTTCGCCACGTCGAACGCGCCCGCTTTCAGGCCCCGGTTCAGCTCCTCGACGTCCATGAGCTGAACCTGCATGTCGAGCCCGTCGAGGTCGACGGCATGGTTGAGGATGCCGTGAAAGGCGAAGGTGTCGTTCGGGCAGGTGGAGATGCCTAGGCGGATCTGGGTCACGATTCCGGTTCCCATCGCCGCTTGACCAGAGCCCACGCGGCGGCCAGGGACTCATCGATGCGCCAATTACCGTGATGGCGGTCGCCGACGACGTTGGAGGCGCCACGGGCTACCTGGAGTGGGAGCTTGGCTAACGCGCAGGCGAACGCGACGCCCCAGGCCTCCATGTCCTCGCCGATGGTCGTGGGGTGCCGCCCCCGTCTGTCCTCCACGTCCTCGTGTCCATCGGACGGGTGGTGAACAGTGAGCAGCAGTGAGCCACCGACGCCGTGGGTCAGCGCGAGCGGTCCGTCCACGGCCGGGGTCTCCCCGTCACCGGGCCAGGCCGGGAGGTCCAGCGCAGGAGCGTCTATTGCGGTGGAGTCGAACGACATGGCGGACGCAACGGGGAACGCCTCGACGTCGAAGGTCCCGGCGATGCCCACGAGGACGACGCTGGATGGGCGCGACGCCGCGATGAGACTGGCCGTGCGGGCGGCGGCGGCCACGGGCCCGAGGCCGCACAGGGTCGTATTGCGGGGGAGCGCGCCCGCGATGCGCTCGAGCCGGGCGCGCTCGAGCTGGGTGGGGATGAGGAGGAGCGGGGCGGGGTCCGTCATGGCTTAAAGGGTATTGATGCCGACGGCGAGGATGTGCTCGGACGCGGCCCGGAGTTCTTTCAGCACGGATTCGTGGGGCGCGCGATCGAGCTGGATGCGAGCGCAGGCCGCGTCGCCACCCTTGAACAACACGTTCTCCATTTCCTGGACGTTGATGCCGGCCTCGCGCAATGTGCCCAGGACGCTCGCGAGGACCCCCACTTCGTCTCGGTGACGCACGACGAGCAGGTGCGTGGCGTCTGCGTGGTCAGCGAGGTTCACGCAGTTGAGTACGCTGCCCTCGCTCAAGAACGTGGTCACGATGCGAACCACTTCCTCGGCGACCGCGGCCTGAGCCTGGGCCGTGGAGGCGCCGATGTGGTGCGTGCCTTGCACCCCCTCGCATGAAAAGACACCCGGGTCGAACTCGCCCGATCCAACCGTCGGTTCGTTAGCGAAGACATCGAGGCCAGCGCGTATCCGTCCTTGCTGGACGGCGGCTTGGAGCGCCGGCTGGTCAATGACGTCGCCCCGCGAGGTGTTGATGACGATGGCCCCATCTCGGAGGTCGGCCAGCAGCGCGGCGTCGACGAGCCCGCGGGTCTCCTCGTTGAGGGCGAGGTGGACGCTGAGGACGTCGCATTGTCGGGCGACGTCCGCGGGGGTCTGCCCATACGTGACGCCAAGCGCTTCCGCTCGCGATGGGGTCAAGGAGCGGCTCCATGCGACGACGTCCATGCCGAACGCGTGTGCGCGCGGGATCATCTCCCGTCCGATTCCGCCGAGCCCGAGGAGCCCGAGGGTCCGCCCAAGTATCCCCTGCGCCTTCTGGTAGCCCTTCTTGTTCCAGATGCCGCTCCTCAGGTCGAGGGCCCCGTCAACGAGGCGGCGGTCGAGAGACAGGATGTGAGCGAACGCGAGTTCGGCGACCGCGACGGAGTTCTTTCCAGGGCAGTTCGCGACGTATACGCCGCGCGCGGACGCCTCCGCGACGTCGATCGTGTTGACGCCGGCTCCCGCGCGGATGATCAAGGCCAGCGTCGGCGCCGCGGCGAGGTGCATCGTTTGAACCTCGGTGCTGCGGACGATCAGTATGCTCGGCCGTTCGGCTGCCAGGGCCGCGGCGAGGGCTTCATCCTTGATGTCCGGTGCGCATGCCACCACGCAACCCGCGGCGGTCAATGCGTCGACCTCTGCGGCGGGGAACTTGTCGGCGACGAGGACCTTCATGGCAGCTCCTTAGAACGTGTGCACGATCAACCCGGAGCGCAGCTTGGGCTCAAACCATGTGGACTTTGGCGGCAGCACGCGCCCCTCGTCGGCGACCGCCATGAGTTGGTCTGTGCCGAGGGGGAACAGGGAGAAAGCGCAGCCGTCACCGCGCTGGTCGACACGTTGTGCGAGCGCGGTCGTGCCGCGGATGCCGCCGACAAACGAGATGCGATTCGAGGTCCTCGGGTCGTCGATTCCGAGGATCGGAGCCAGGATGCTGTCTTGGAGGATGGCGGCGTCAAGGGACGCGACCGGATCGTCCTGGAGGATCGATGATGTCGGGGCTTCAAGCCCGTACCAGCGGCCGCCCAGGTACATGGAGAAGCTGCCGCGGGTTGCCGGGGCGGGGCTCCGGTCGGGGGTGAGCGTCATCGCGCTGCCGACGCGGTCAAGGAACGCATCCGCGTCCATGCCGTTGAGGTCATGTATCACCCGGTTGTAGGGGAGGATCCGTAGCTGGGCTTCGGGGAACAGCACGGCCAGGAACAGGTTGTAGTCCTCAGAGCCATCGTGTGCGTCGTTCCCGGCGCGCATCGCCTCCCGCGCGCGGCTGGCGGACGCGCTCCGGTGGTGTCCGTCCGCGACATAAGTGCAAGGCAGGTCCTCGAAGGCCAGCGTAAGGGCGGCGTGGTCAGTCACCCGCCACACGGTGTGCCCGACGCCGTCCGGGGCGGTGAAGTCGTACAGGGGGGGCGTCCCTGTGACGTCTGCAACCAGGGTGTCTATGGCGTCGGTCCCCCTGTAGGTGAGAAAGACGGGGCCTGCGTGGGCTCGCATGGTGACCAGGTGGCGCGTGCGGTCATCCTCCTTCTCGGGGCGGGTCTTCTCGTGTTTCTTGATCAGGTCGCGATCGTATTCGTCCACCGAGCATCGCCCGACGACCCCGACCTGATGATGCTCGCCCATCGTCTGTCGGTATATGTACAGCGCGAGCTCGGGATCCGCCGTGAGCGCGCCTTCTGTCTGGAGGCGTTCGAGCCCCATGCGACCCTGCTCATAGACCGACTCGGAGTACGGGTCGGTGCCTTCGGGGAGATCGATCTCAGGTCGGACGACGTGGAGGAAGCTCAACCGGTCGTCGCCGGCCAGCGCCCGTGCCTCAGCCGTGTCGACGACGTCGTAGGGGACGCTGGCGACTCTTGCGGCGAGGTCTGGTGGCGGGCGGAGAGCCTTGAGGGGTCGTAAGACTGCCATGGGCAGATCATCCTATCCCGCGAAGAGTACAACGAAAGGCGGCGATGAACCGCGCGTGGGGCGGGCCGTGTGGCAGGATGAATCCATGGACACGGAGACACTGGATTGCCTGAAGATCGGACCGGACGACGCGACGCACGTGTTCCTGTGGCTGCACGGGCTCGGCGATTCCGGCCATGGACACGCGGATGTCGTACGGATGCTGGAGTTTCCGGACGGGATCCGCGCCCAGTTCGTTCTGCCGCATGCGCCGCGACGTTCGGTGAGCGTCAACAACGGCGCCATCATGCCGGCGTGGTATGACATCCGGTCGATTGGGGGAGGGCAGCACGACATCGGCGGGATCCGCGACGCGGCGGACCGCGTCAGCCTGTTCATCGATCGCGAGCTGGATCGCGGGGTCCCCGCTGAGCGCATCTTCTTGTGCGGGTTCTCCCAGGGCGGGTGTGTCGCGCTGCACATCGCGTTGCGCTATCCGGAGCGACTCGGATGCGCCGTCGGGCTCTCCACGTACATGGCTGACGTGGCGAGCCTCGACGCCGAAGCGGCGCCAGAGAACGCCGACCTGCCGGTGTTTCTCGGCCATGGGCTGCGCGATCCCATGGTGCCGATCTCGGCCATGAGCCACGCGAAGGACAAGCTGGAGAGCCTCGGGCACGAGGTCACGTGTGCGACCTATCCGATGGAGCACGCGATCTGCCCCGAAGAGGTGGCTGACCTGGGCCTTTGGCTCAGGCCTCGCTTATAGGGCGGGCGGCAAAAAGGACGGGGAGGGTCCCCTCGCCGAGCGGGCTGATGCGAGGGTGTGGGTGTTAGCATGGCTGCGTGCCGGAAGACGACAAGAACAGCTTTGGCAGCTTTGCCGATCTCGCCCGCAGTATGGGGGTCGAGCCCGACTCCGGTGGCGCCGACGGGACGTCGGAGGGGTCTTGCGATGCGGAGTGGGAGGAGCGGCTTCAGGGGCTGCGTTCGCACACGCGCGAGGTGATCGAGTCTGCCGGGGAGGCCTTCGGCCCCATGGCGACGGGCCCGGATTGCTACCGCGACCCGGGCAGCGAGGAGATGGAGCTCCTGGCGTCCTTCCGTATTCGCACCGTGTTCCCCGAGCCGGTTGAGTCCGCTGCGGGGGCGTTGCCTGAGGACCCTGATGCGGATGACTTCGTGGGTCGCAAGGACCTGCGCGAGGAGCGGATCTTCACTGTCGACGGTGAGGACGCAAAGGACTTCGACGACGCGATCCAGATCACGTCGCTGGATGATGGTCGGGTTCAGGTCGGGGTTCACATCGCCGACGTGGGGCACTACGTCCGCCCTGGCAACCCGTTGGATACGGAGGCGCTGGCCCGGGGCACGAGCGTCTATGTTCCAGACCAGGTCATTCCGATGCTCCCGGAGGCGCTGTCGAACCATCTCTGCTCCCTGGTCCCCGGCCGCGATCGGCTCGCGTTCAGCGTCACGATGATCTTTGATGGGGAGGGGCATCGGGAGTCGTACGAGGTGCACAAGAGCGTCATCCGGAGCGCTCATCGTTGTACCTACAAGGTCGTGCAGCAGCTCCTTGACGGAGAGGACAACGAGGCCACGCGGGCGCTCTCGTCGATTGCCGACGACCTGCGGTTGTTCGAGAAGTGGACGCGGCGTCAGCAGCTCTTGCGGGACCGCAAGGGCAGCCTCCGCATGCAGAGCTCGGAGCGAAAATTCAAGTTCGACGCGCAGCATGAGGTCGAGAAGATCTATCCGTCCGAGACCTATTTCTCGCAGACCCTGATCGAGGAGACTGCGCTGGCCGCAAATCAGGCGGTCGGCGATTTCTTCAAGCAGCGAGACCTCCCGACGATCTACCGGGTCCACCCGCGCAAGGACCAGGAGGAGATCGATGCGGTGACCAAGATGCTCGGGCAGTTCGGCATTCGCGTCCCCAACAAGGACCGTTTGACGGGCCGCGACGTCGGGCGGCTGATCCGGGAGTGCCGCCGTCGGCCGAACGCCGAGGCGATGATTGGTCGCGTCATGGGGCTGGTGGAGCGAGCCAGTTACGAGGTCGCCCAGGCGGAGGACACGGCGGAGCACTGGGGCCTCGCGCGCGAACACTATCTGCACTTCACGTCCCCGATTCGCCGCTACCCCGACCTCGTCGTCCATCGTTGGCTACACGACGTGATCGCCCGGCGAGGCGAGGCCGAGTCCGAGCTCCAGGCGGCGCAGCAGATCCAAGATCTGACTGACGTGGCGGGGCACTGCAGTGTTCAGTCGGACCTCGCTCGAATGGTCGAGGACGCGGTCGACGACCTGAAGATCTGCCAGTACATGGATCGCTACCGAGAGCAGGTGCTCAAGGCGGTGTTGAAGCGCGTTTCCCCCGCCGGGCTCGAGGTGTTCCTGGAAGAGCACTACGTGACGGGCTTTATTCCGGCTCGCCTGCTCCCCGGGCGCAGGAAGGTGGAGGGGCCTCGGATGACGGTCCAATCGCGTCAGGGCTCCCGCGTTTTTGAAGAAGGGTCGACGATCCAGATCCGGGTGACCGACATCGACTTCGTCCGTCTCCAGGTGCTCCTCGACGTCGTTCCCTGATCAGCCGAGGGAGATCATGGCGACGCCGCCGGCGGCGACGCAGGTGCCGATCAGGGTCTGCCAGCGCATAGGTTCGCCCAGGACCAGGCGGGAGATCGGTACCGCGAATACGGGGGTGAGGGACAGCAGGGCTCCGGCGACCGCCTCGTGGGATGCGTCGATCGCAACCGTCATGCAGAGGACCCCGAGGAAGGTCCCGAAGAACACGGGGCCCAGCGCCCGTCGGCGGTCTCGTCGATCCGTCAGGAGGCCCATGAATGCGCCGATCTGTCGCGTCCCTGCCGCGACGACGATGAGCCCGACGATCGCCCCCGTGAGCCGCACGGCGGACACAACGGCGGCGCTTTCGCAGGCGACCGTGGGGCCCTTCGAGATCTGGATGGCGACGGCCTGGGCGACGGCAGCGAGCAACCCGAGGATGATCCCGCCGCGGACCCGGCGGCTATCGGTGCCTGCGCTTCGGGTACGGCGGCGCGTGACGTCCATGACGCCGATGACGACGAGCAAGATCCCTGTCACCTGGACCCCCCGGAGCGGTTGCCCTGCGCCGGCGAGGTTGAGGAACAACAGCCAGAGGGGCGCCGTCGCGTGGAGGAGCGTGGCCTGACGAACGCCGACCCGGTCGATGGCGGCGAGCAGGCAGTAGTCGCCGAAGGCGAGCCCGATCAAGCCCGACGCGATCAGCAGCCCGACCATTTCGGGGGTGCAACCGGCGAACACATCCGAGCCGGAGAGACTCAGGATTGCGGTCGTCAACCAGAAGAGGGCGGCGCCACCGATGGTCTTGAATAGATTGACGGCGAACGGCCCGTGATTCCTGATGAGGGGAGTGAACCGTGTGCTGGCCCACGCCCAAAGGGCCGAGGACAGCAGCGCTGCCCCAACGCCGAGGGCTTCGGGGGAAGGGAGGTTCAGCGGTTGCCCCCGATCTTCGTGGCCCGCTGAACGAGGTCCAGCAGGCGCCGCGCTCGTTCCCGTACGACCCCTTCGGGGCACCGCGTCAGGAGGGACTGGAGTTGAGCCGCGTGACGCTCGCTCGGGCGCCCGGCGCGCACGGCTTGGAGCCAGCGCTCCAGGTGTCGTTCGAACTTCAGCTGGGCCTTTGCGCCCGGGTCGCGCAGCGGTCGAAGCGACTCGTAGGCCGCGTCCTCTCTCTGCTCCCAGCCCTTGACGTCGTCGATGAGCCGCGCTGCGCTGGCGTGCGCTCGGTGCAGGCGCCCGTCTTCCACGTCATGGCGGGTGCGGCGAAGGCGGCGCGCAAACAAGTCCTCCAGCTCGTCGAGGAGGAGGCGGCGCTCTTCTGAGTCGGGGCGCCGCATGAGCAGCGTGCGAGCACGGGCGAGATGTCCGTGGCCGTAGGCGAGCGCGCGGACTTGCTTCTGGAGTCGGGTCTCTCCCCAGCCGGCCCGGACTCCCTTGGCGCTGGTGATCCCGGGGGTGAGGAACCGATCGAGGGTGCCCTTGCCCTGGGTGCCCCGCTGGTTCATGCGACGGCCATGGAGCGTGCCGTCAACGAGCATCAGCCAGTATTGGGGCGCGGAGGTGAACGTGATCGGTCCCGCGACGACCAGCCCCGTGAACCAGGGCGCGCGGGCGAAGACCCGAGCATCTCGGTCGTCTCTTGGGGACGCGCCGTTCAACCACAGGACGATGTCCAGCCCTCTATCGCTGAGGTGCGACGCTCGGCGCAGCACCCGCTCCGCTTCGACCCAATGATCTATGTGGCTGTCGAGCGCGATGACGACGACGACCACGGATCGGCCGCGGAAGTCGGAGAGCAGCCCCTGCCCGGTGTCGTTGAGGACGACGTCAGGGAGCGCGATGTCGGGGGCC
Organism: Planctomycetota bacterium; assembly: GCA_002683135.1. Taxonomy (GTDB): domain Bacteria; phylum Planctomycetota. The sequence goes on from NYSS01000026.1 coordinate 24,069, forward strand.
GGCTTGGATGCGAAGGCGGACCAGCCGTCCGCCTGGGCGCAGATCGCGCTCGCGAGCACGAGAATCAGCGGTGCGGCGCGGCCCATGCTGGACGTTATACCCATTGGGGGCGCGGCGCGTCAGGCGCCATCCCGGTCGACGTCGAGGCCGGCGTCGCGCATGACACGCAAGGCGTTGGTCGATGGACACGGCCCTTCGCGTAGCCGGTAGTCGAACGTCATCTGTCCAGCCTCGACGGCGTCGCGAAAGTGTAGGACCCGTCCTCGATCAGGCACCTCATCGATGAGCTTTGCCAGCTCCAGATCGTGGGTCGCGACCATGGTCGCCGCCGGGGCGTTGATCATGCCTCGCAGGACCCCTTCGGTGCCGACGTGGCGTTCGAGTGAGTTGGTACCGGCGAGGATTTCGTCGAGCAGCACGAGCGTCCCGTCGCCGGATTGGGCGCGTTCGACGCAATCGGCCAACCGCTGGACCTCGGCATGAAAGAGGGAAGAGCCTCGAGCGAGGTCGTCCTGGATGCGCATACACGTGACGACATGGAGCGGGCGTAGTCGGAATGAGCGGGCGGGTATGGGTAGCCCGCAGCGGGCCATCACGGTGGCGAGTCCAACGGCCCTCAGGAACGTGCTCTTGCCGCTCATGTTCGAGCCGGTGATCAGCAGGATGCCCCCGAGTCGGTCGAGGTGCAGGTCGTTGCCCACTCGTGTGCCGGATGGCAGCAGGGGGTGCGCGAGGTCCTCCGCAGCCAGCACCGCGTCGGTGCAGGTTTCCGGGAACACGTGGTCGGGGACCGCCGCGGCGTAACTCCCGAGCGCCGCGTGAGCCTCGACCTGCGCGGCGGCTTGGAGCCAGGTGTCGATGCGGTCGCCGAAGCGCCGCTTCCATGCATACAGGGCGCGCCGTGCGTGGAGGTCCCACAGCAGGGCGACATCGAAGGTCAGCGCCCAGAACATGTTCCCGCGCCACGCAAGCCGCTCGACCCGCCTGTCCAGATCGGCTACGGCGTCGGAGGCTCGGCGCCCTTCTATCTCGAGGGCTCGTCGCGCGTCCCGCAGGGGCGGGGCGGACGCGGGCAGCCCATCTTCGACGCAGCGGAGGATGCGGGACCAGCCGCCGAGGGTGTTGCGGACGGACTCGAAGCGCTCGAGGACCTCATCCACGTCGCTCGCGCGGCCGAGGAAGACGTAGTTGAGCAGCCAGAAGGGGGCGAGGGCAGACCAGGGGAGGTGGCCGAGGATGGCTGCCGCCACTGCTCCGAGGAACAACGCCGCCAAGCCGAGATCCAATAGGACGCGCCATGTTGGGTCCGGATCCGGTGTGGGCTCGCGTCCCCAGCCGGACAGTGACCGTGTCTTGTCGTCGAGGATCTCCCTCGCCACGGGTCCATGGGCGACGTCGCCGAGGAACTCCTGAAGCTCCACATGGAGGGTTTCCCGCATGTCGGCCGCCGCCGCGATATCACGCACCGCTTCTTGGCGCGCCGCGGTGTCGTGCGCCTCGTCGGGGTCGGTTAGCAAGCGGGCGAGGGCGTCGCGTCCGAGGGTGGTCTGTGTGGTGTTGATCCGCGAGAAGAGGGAGTGGGGACCGAACAGATCGAGGTCGTTTGCGTATGGGTGATCCGGGTCCGAGTACGCGGCGCCGTCATCCTGTGTGGCATCCGACCAGCGGTCTTCTGATCGTGCGAGGGCATGCTCCCAGAATTGCACCGCGTGGCCGAGTCGGCGCCGCGCGACGGTGCATCGCTCGCGGCGCTGGATGGCGACGATCAGCGAGAGGACGCAGAGCCCGAGGGTCGCGGTCCAGTGCAACGGGAGGATGCCGTCGGCGCTCATGGACAGGGCGGCGACGGCGAGCACCAGGACGACCAGCCCCGCGATCGCCGCGCGGCGCTCTTGGTGGCGGGCGGCGCGGTGATCCTGGCGGCGTGCGTCCAGGCGAGTGGATATGTCGGTGTTCAACGTGCTCACGTCGTCGGTGGTGGAGGGCGTCCGGCCAGGTACTGGGGCGGCCACCACTGGTCACGGTAGTCATAGTGGCTCGACGCAGACAGGGGGATGTATGGGTCGCGCAAGAACGGTCGAGCCATACAGACAAGGTCTGCGCGACCGGCGGCGAGGACCGTGTTCGCGTGATCGGCCCCGAGGATAGCCCCGACCGCCATGACAGGGACGCCGACCTCGTGCTTGATTCGCTCGGCAAACGGGACTTGATACATGCGCCCATAGACGGGCTCGGAGCGGGGAGTATTCCCGCCGCTGGAGACGTCTACAGCGTCGCACCCGTTGTCGGCGAGCATGCCCGCGACGGCCACAGCGTCGTCGCCGGTGAGGCCGTCCTCGTCGTCGGGGAGCCAGTCGGTGGCGCTGATGCGGACGGTCAGCGGGCGCCCGGAAGGCCATCGATCGCGCACGGCTGACATGACTTCGAGGGGGTAGCGCATGCGATTCTCGAGCGTACCCCCGTACTCGTCGATGCGCCGGTTCGAGGCCGGGGAGATGAAGCTGGATAGGAGGTAGCCATGGGCCATGTGAAGCTCGAGCAGGTCGAACCCCGCTGCCTCCGCGCGGGCTGCGGCACGTACGAATTCGTCCCGGACCCGGTCCATGTCGACCCGATCCATCGCCTTCGGGGCCGGCCAGTCGGGCTCAAACGGGTCCGCGGACGGGCCCATGGTGGCCCAGCCGCCGGCGTCCAGTGGGACGTCCCGTCCGTCCCACGGGTGCGCACACGATCCCTTGCGCCCCGCGTGCGCGATCTGCAGGCCGATGGCGGCAGGGGAGCGTTCATGAATGAAGGTCGTCACGCGGCGCCAGGCGTCGACATGGGCGTCGGTGTAGATGCCGGCGCAGCCCGGAGTGATGCGCCCATCCGCCGACACATTCGTCATTTCGGTCATGACGAGCCCGGCCCCGCCGACGGCGCGGCTGCCGAGGTGGACGAGGTGCCAGTCGTCGACGACGCCGTCCTTGGCGGAATACTGGCACATGGGGCTGACGACGATGCGATTCTTCAGGAGCAGATCGCCGAGGCGGAACGGCGTGAAGATGGGCGGTGGAGCCCCGCCGTTCGACGCCCGGGGGGCTTGCTCCGAGTCAGCGAATTGGTCGGTCACCCGGGTGACGAGCTCCGGGTCGCGCTCCTGTAGGTTGTCGTAGGTGATGCGCTTGGAGCGGGTCATCAGGTTGAACGCGAACCGAAGCGGGTGCTGGCCCATGTACCGGGGCGAATTTTCGAACCACTCGAGGCTGGTCTGGGCCGCCTTCTGGAGCTTCAGCACGTCTACGTGGCGGCTTTGTTGATAGGCGGCGAGCACCGCGGGGATGGGCGCGTCGGGATGGGAAGAGAACGCGTCGCGCAAGGCGATGGCGTCCTCCATCGCGAGCTTCGTCCCTGACCCGATGGAGAAGTGCGCGGTGTGCGCGGCGTCGCCGATGAGGACCACGTTCTCGTGGTGCCATGTCTGACATCGCACGGTCGGGAAGGAGCGCCAGACCGAGCGATTGGCGAGCAGCCGGTGACCCTCGAGTTCATCGGCGAACAGCGCCTCGCAAAACGTGACCGTCTCCTCCTCGGTGGCGTCCTCTAGCCCCGCCTTGCGCCACACGTCTTCGTGGCACTCGACGATCCAGGTGGAGAGGCCGTCCTGGAACGGATACGCGTGGACCTGCCATACGCCGTGGCGGTCTTCTTTGAAGATGAACGTGAAGGCCGTCAGGGGCTTGGTGGTCCCGAGCCATGAGAACTTGCATCTGCGCCAGTCGACGGACGGCTCCACATGTTGGGCCAGCTGTTGGCGGCAGGTGCTGTTGACGCCGTCGGCGGCCAGGATCAGGTCGGCGTCCTGGACCGCAGTGAGGTCGTCGACCTCCGACTCGAAGTGCATCTCGACCCCGAGCTCTTGGCATCGGTCTTGGAGGATCTTGAGCAGGCGCTTGCGGGAGAGCCCGCTGAACCCATGCCCCGTGGAGCGGACGCACGTGCCTCCGTAGTAGGTTTCGATGTCGGTCCAGTGCACGAAACTGGCCTCGATGGCGGCAAACGTCTCAGGATCCGCCTGGGCGATGTTGTCCAGGGTCTCGTCCGAGAACACCACGCCCCACCCGAAGGTGTCGTCGGGCTTGTTGCGTTCGTGGACGGCGAAGGTGCACCCGGGGAACGCCCTCTTCATGAGGATGCCCGAATAGAGGCCCGCAGGGCCGCCGCCGATGCTGACGATACGCATGCCGCAGGACGTTAGCAGAGGGGAGGGCGCGCTTGCACCCCGCCGATCAGCGCCAGCGCAGGAGCATGGTGCGTGGATCGAAGTCTAGGTGGATGCCCTCGGGGGGCTTCCCGCTGGGCACCTTGACGAACCGAAGGGGGACGTGCCGGTCCTCGGGTTCGAGGGCGACCACGACCGACAGCAGATCCTCGATCCGCGCCAGGGAGTCCGGCATGTGGCGGTTGTCGTGGTGGGTGGTGCGTCGGGTGTGCGCGGTGAGCCACACCTCGAATTCGAAGTCCTTGGCCAGGGTCTTGAGTCCTTCAAGGTCTTCGCGGGTCACCGATTCGAAGTCCGGCCAATTGGAGATCTCGACGAGGTCCGGGCTGAAGTCTGCGTGTTTCTGGGCGAAGGTGAGGGTCTGGCGGAGCCGCTCGAGGGAGAACGTGCCCTTGCCGTAGGTGTGGATGCGGCTGTGTCGTTCCACGCGGGTGAGCATCTCGGCGCGATCGAAGATGTCGAGGCTCTTCTCGACCTCTCCGAGTATCTCGTCACGGTACGCGCGGATGTCTCCGACCGACTTCCCTAGCCCTACGTGGAGGGCGTGGTGCCCGTCCATGGCCTTGTCGATTGCGATGAGGGTGAGGATGGCGACCTTGCCGGTCCCGTGCCGAGACGAGAGGACGCCGATGTTCCCAACCCCCAACCCGCCGCCGAGAACCTTCTCGAAGACGCGTAAGGGGCGGTTGCTTCCTGCTTCGCTCGTCCTTGCTTCTTCTACGTTCATTTTTTGGCCGCTCGTGCTTCCTGGTATTCCTTCACCAACTCGGCTTGTACCACGGATGGGGCAGACGCATATCGATGGAACTCCATGGAGAACTCCGCCTTGCCCTGTGTGGCTGACCGCAGCGCTGTCGCGTATCCGAACATCTCGGCGAGCGGGACCTCGGCTTCGATGCGTACGAAGCCGTCGTCATCCATGGTACCGACGAGGATACCTCGGCGCTGTAGTACGGTGGCGACCATCTCTCCCTGGAATTCACTCGGCCCCTCGAGCGCGACGTTCATGATCGGCTCGAGGACCTGGGGGGAACCCTTGGGATAATACTGACGGAAGCATCCCTCTGCCGCCGTTTGAAACGCCCGGTCCGAAGAGTCGACGGCATGGTGCTTGCCGTCCTGGAGTTGGACCTTGAGGGAGACTAGCGGAGCCCCGATCAGCGTGCCCTGCTCCAGTCGGCTCCGGAACCCCTTCTCCACAGAGGGGATGTACTCGCGCGGCACGTGACCTCCGGTCACCGAATCGACGAATTCGAGGCCGTCGTCTTCGCCCGGTCCGATGAGCCCGATGATCCGTCCGTACTGGCCCGATCCGCCGGTCTGTTTCTTGTGCGTGTAGTCGAAGCGGATCTCCTTCGTCATGCGCTCGCGATAGGCGACCTGGGGTGCTCCCACTGTGACGTCCGCGTTGAACTCGCGCTTCATGCGCTCGATGTAGACGTCGAGGTGGAGCTCTCCCATGCCTGAGACGATGGTCTCGCCGCTCTTCTCGGCGACGTGGACGCGGAAGGTCGGGTCCTCCTTGCAGAATCGCTGCAAGGCCTTGGACATGTTGGCCTCGGCCTTGCGGTCCTTGGCGGCGACCGCGAGGTGGATGACGGGCTCGGGGACGTGCATGGACGCGAGCACGAGCTCGCACCCGTTGGACCGGAACGTGTCCCCGGAGGCGCAGTCGATGCCGAACAGCGCGATGATGTCGCCGGCCTCGGCGGAGGCGATGTCCTCCAGTTTGTCGGAGTGCATGCGCACGAGGCGTCCGATCTTGACCTTGCGACCCGTGCGGCCGTTGAACACCGTGTCACCCTTGGACAGGCGCCCCTGATACAGGCGCACGTATGTGAGTTGTCCGTAGGGGCCGTCCTCGAGCTTGAAGGCGTAGGCCAACAGCGGGTCCTCGAGGTCGTGGGTTACGGGATGCTCGCTCTCGTCTCGGGGGTCCACCGCGTTGTTCTGCACGTCCGTGGGGCAGGGCAGGTATTGCGTCACCGCGTTCAGGAGGAGCTGTACGCCGCGGTTCTTGTAGGCGGAGCCGCAGAACACAGGGCAGAGCTCACGGGTGAGGACGCCATTGCGAACGGCCTGGTGGATCATCTCCTCGGTAGGGTTGCCCTCGAGGAGGGCTTCGAGGAGCTCGTCGCTGAAGTGGGACGCAGCGTCCAGCATGGCCTCGCGCCTCGCCTCGGATTCGACCTGGAGATGAGCCGGGATGGGTTCTTCTCGCAGGACCTGGCCGTTATCCCCGTCGAAGAAGATGGCCTTCATGGTGACCAGGTCAACGACCCCGTCGTGGTCATCGGCGAGGCCGATGGGGATCTGCATCATGACGGCGTTGAGGCGGAGCTTCTCGCGCAGCTGATCGCACACGCTGGCCGGGTTGGCGCCGGTGCGGTCGCACTTGTTGACGAAGGCCAGGCGCGGGACTTCGTAGCGCTTCATCTGCCGGTCCACGGTGATGGACTGGCTCTGGACGCCCGCCACGGCACACAGCACGAGGACCGCCCCATCCAGCACCCGAAGGGAGCGCTCGACCTCGATCGTGAAATCGACGTGCCCAGGGGTATCGATGATGTTGATGCGGTGGCCCTGCCACTCGACGTGGGTCGCCGCCGACGCGATGGTGATGCCCCGCTCGCGCTCGAGCTCCATGGAGTCCATGGTCGCGCCCACCCCGTCCTTCCCTCGGACCTCGTGCATGGAGTGGATCCGGTCGGTGTAGAAGAGGATTCGCTCTGTGAGCGTCGTCTTCCCCGAGTCGATATGGGCGCTGATTCCGATGTTGCGTAGCTGCGCGAGGTCCATGGCAGAGGCCTCCCCGCCGGCACGTTGCCAACGGTGTGCGCCAATCAAAAGACCGACCTTCACGAAAAGGCGACCCGACCGCCTGGGTCAGCGGGGCGTTTCGCGGGTCACTCCGGGGTGATGGGCCAGCCAGGCTTACCGAAAGCTGTCCATCATCCGCTCGAGCACCCAGGGGGCTGCCCCCGGGGCGCGATCGACGATCCGGGCTGCGATGGCAAGGGCGCTGGCGAAGCCGATGGTGCGACACTGGAAGACCAGGCCGTCTTTGTCGCTGTAGCCGACGCCGCCCAGGCTGCTCATGTGCGCGAGAAATGTCTTCGCCGGTGGCATCCGGGTGATGTCGATGGGCAAGGAGTCCGGGGTGATGCCGGGAAGGATGTCGTAGGCAGCTTCGTAGGCGAAGCCGAGCACCCTCTTGGTATCGATCCACCAGATGGCAGAGGACTTGTCCCAGGGCATTCCCTTGACGCACGCACGGAAACTGGCTGACGCCGCGGCGATCCCCGGGCTCTGCTGGGCCACGTGGTCGAGCCGGTCGAGCGCCTCCTCGATGCCGCTGCGGGTCGGGGAAACGAGCAGGCGGTCGGCGGTCAAGGTGTAGCAAGGGCTACCTGGGAAGTTCTGCCATCCACGGGGCGCCGCCATGTGGATGGTGTGGTCGCGGTGCTCGATGGTCCGGAAATTCGCCGGGATCTGGGTCAGGAGCGCGCCGATGAGGGCGCTGGCCTTCTCGCGATCGCGCACCTCGATTGAAGCGACGATCTTGGGGACGCGGAGGTCCCGTGGCATCTCGGCGTAGATCGCGAACTCGTGGCCCAGGGCGGCCAGTATGTCGCCTCGGAGGCTGAAGCCGAGTTCTCTCTCGACCGCGGCGACCATGCCCTGGCCCTGGACCGCCATCTCCGGGCCGCCGAGGGAGGCGAAGCTGGTCCAGGCGGTGTCCCACGCCGTGGCGAAGTCGCAACGCAAGGCGACGAAGGCGAGGGCGTCGGGCGGGATCAGGTCGAGGGTCTTGGGGCTCAGGGGCCGGCCCCCATCGAGGGCCAGCATCCCGCTCCTAGGCGCTGGAGCGTCGAGGTAGATGGTGTCGAACGAGTCTCCGCCGTGGATCGCGCTCGCGAGGTAGAGCGCGTTTGCTCCTCCGAACCCCGACGCGTCGATTTGCTCCAGGATGTCGTTCGGGATCAGCAACTTGAAGCGCCGCTTGATGGCGTCGATGCCAGCGTAGAACTCCACCAACGTATCGCCCTTGGATCGATTGCGGCAGCGCTGGAAGAGGGGACTGGTGGCGAGCGTCTTGGGGGATTCCCGCTTGGAGAAATTGATGCACTTGCGGATCGGGCCCTGGCCCACGCTCACCAGCAGCAGGTTCTCAAGGTAGGCGTAGCAGAAAGCGAAGTTCAGGCCACCGAAGTTGACCTTGTAGACGTGGACATCGACCTCTTTGAACGGCTTTACTTCGTGGGTGATGCCTTGCTGGTCCAGCATCGGCTGCATTTGATTCAGCGTCATTGCAACCAGGTCCCTGGTCGCGTTGGGGTTTGAACTGATGTCGAGCGCGACGACCGCAGAGGGCATCACGGGGATGGTGGAATCAGTGGCGATGCTCAGCCCCGTCAGGGCGAACGCCACGCGCCCGCTGAAGACGCCCTTGAGCATGTCCCACGGGCCCTGGAATTCGGCCGGGGTTTGTGCCGCGAGCTCGTTGTAGCGCCCGATGAGCTGGCTCAGGAATGCTTGGGTTTGAGGGTGAGCGAACAGGTCGTAGAGCCCCAGGCCCTCGGCGGCCTTGCTGCAGGCATCGATGCCTGCGAAGGAGGCGAAGGCCATGGTGTTGTGGGGCGAAATCGCCTCGAGGGCCAGGCGGCGGGGAGGCGTGGCGTCCTGGGCCGCGGCCGGCAATACGAGGACAGCCAGGACGATGGTGAGGAGCACGCGGTGCTTGGCGTGGGGCATTGTCAGGATTCCCATGAGGGGGGTCAGGATGCGTATCCCGTTGCAACCAATGAGGGTACCTTATCTTTGGTGACGCATCCGGCGAGCCGTTTGGCGTCGTGGGTGGCCTTTGGCGGGCCGCTCGACGGGCAGCTGGCAGCTGGCATACGGCGCCGCTTCGGATAGTTCGCCGACCGCCATGATCTTCGCCAGCGGCATCTTCCTCTTCTGGTTTCTCCCGGCCCTGCTGTTGGTCTACTACGGGAGCCCTCGGGCGGTGCGGTCATTGGTGATCGCCGGCGCGAGCTACATCTTCTATGGGTGGTGGCGACCGGACTTCGTCGCCCTCATGCTCATCTCGACGGTCGTCGACTACTGGTGCGGGCGGTCCATCGCCGCCGCGCGAGACAGGCAGCGCCCGTGCCGGTCTTGGCTGTTGCTTTCGGTGTGCGTCAACCTCGGTTTACTCGGGTACTTCAAGTACGCGAACTTCGGCGTCGACACCCTGAACGCGCTCCTCGCCGGCATGGGGATGGAGGCGATGACCTGGACGAAGGTCGTGCTCCCCATCGGGATCTCCTTCTACACGTTCCAGACCATGAGCTACACGATCGACGTCTATCGGGGCGCTGCGCCGCCGGTCGGACGGTTCCGTGACTTCATGTGCTACGTGGCGATGTTCCCTCAGCTCGTGGCGGGGCCCATCGTTCGCTATCGGGATGTCGCCGATCAACTCCGCGATCGCACCCACTCGTGGTCCCGCTTCTACCAGGGTGCGTTGCTGTTCGAGTGCGGTCTCGCGAAGAAGCTCCTCATCGCGGATGTCCTCGATCCCGTCGCATCCCTCGCGTTCGACGGCGCCGCCCCGGGGATGCTCGGCGCCTGGACAGGATTGGGCGCATTCACGCTGCAGATCTACTTTGATTTCTCCGGGTATTCGGACATGGCGATCGGCCTCGGTTTGATGCTGGGGTTCCGCTTGCCCGTGAACTTCGACGCCCCGTATCGATCGCGGAGCATCACCGAGTTCTGGCGGCGTTGGCACATCAGCTTGTCGTCTTGGTTGCGCGACTACCTCTACGTGCCGCTGGGGGGCAACCGGAGGGGGCCGATTCGCACCTACGTGAACCTGGGCGTGACCATGCTCCTCGGAGGGCTGTGGCATGGAGCGAACTGGACGTTCATGGCGTGGGGAGCCTGGCAGGCGGCGTGGCTGATCGTCGAACGCCTGGGGGGCAGGGAGGCGGTCTGGCGCAGGGCCCCCGGCGTCTTGAGGCAGGCCGCTTGCTTCCTGGTCGTCATGCTGGGCTGGGTCTGGTTTCGGTCCGCTGACCTGGGCGCGGCCATGGATTACTTCGGGGCCCTGGCCGGCGCGGGTGCGGGGGGCCCTGTGCCAATAGCTCCCATTCACGTCGTGGCCCTCGTCGCCGGGGTCGTCATTACGTTCGCGTTGCCCACGAGTCAGCAGCTCGCTGCGCGGGATCGGCTCCTGTGGGTGATCGGCGTGCAACTGGCGTTCTTTATCGCGATCCTTCAACTTCACGCGGAAGACCATGTCCCGTTCCTCTACTTCCAGTTCTGACGGCCTGATCACCGAATCGTCGCCAGCGCGTACACGGACGTTGGTCGTCTCCGCGATCTTCTGCTGTGTCTGCGGGGGGACCGGGTTGATCGATCTCGTGTCGCCGACCCACGTCCGGGTCGCCGGGCTCGAGGCGGAGGCGGAGGCGCGGCGCTGGGAGCAGGCGCGCTTCTGGGACGGCACCCTCGCCCGCCAGCTCGATCGCTCGCTGCGGAAGCGGTCGACGGTCCGCCGCGCTGTCCTGCCCCCTTGGACAGCGGCGCTGTGGGGCGCCCTGGATGAGACGCGGGACGACGTCGTGAGCGGTGAGGACGGCTACCTATTCCGAGACGGGTTGCGCGGCTGGCGCTCGGAGGTGCGGGGGGATGTGCGAGGTGCGCCACCCCGCGTCGTGTCCTATGTGGCGCGGCGCCTGCGAGCTCGGGGTGTGCGCCTGGTCGTCTTTCCGGTACCCAGCAAGGCGGCCATGCACTCGGACCTCATGAGGCCCGCGGAGCGTCCGCCTCTCGGCGCGTATGAGGCCTGGATGAATGACCTGGATGCGCTCGGCGTTGAGGCTGTGGACGTCGCCGCGGTGTTCGCGGCCCATCCTGACGAGCAGTTGTATTCACGAACGGACACCCATTGGTCGAACGCCGGCGCCCGTTGGGCGGCCGAGGCGGCGGTGAGGGCCGCGGGTGTCCTCGTCCCCGAGTCAGCTCGGACCACCGTGGTCCGCTCCTCCGGCCTGGCTATCGACGCGGGCAACATCCTCGACTGGATGGGGATCGACTCATCCGATGTCCGGGCCGGCGGCGCCACCGGTTCGATCCTGGATGCCCTGGGCTGCCTGCACACCATCGAGGCATTCGACGTCCGTGATCGTGATACGGGGGCGTCGGCGACCGGGCTCGCGCGGAATCCGGGTGCCCCCGTGGTGCTCGTCGGCACCAGCTTCACGGGCGCCGCGGGCTTCTTCCGATTCGTCGGGCACTACAGCGAGCGGCAGATCTACGCCGTCGCGCTGCCGGGCGGTGGCCCGGGGGGCGCCCTCGAGGAGGTGCTGCGGCGCGCCGCCGACGCGGATCTCGAGCGGTGGCCTGACGTCGTGGTGTGGGAGTTTCAGGCGCATAGCCCGCAGGTGACGCCGTTTCATTTCCTGGACCTGGCGCGGCTGGCGGGGTTGCTCCCGGGTGGCGGGTTCGAGCCGCTCCCTGGCGTCGTGCTTGAGCGGACCGGTCGTCTGATTGACGGTTCACACGAGTTGACCGAGCGGGGTGTGAGCGGGCGGTTGCGTTGGGATCAGTTGGCGCAGCCGGGTGATGGCCGGGTCGGCCTGCGGCTGGTCGGGCGGGCGGACGGGCCCATCGTTGTTCAGATTGGATTCCGTGGAGTTCACCCACCGTTGCGTGTGCGATGGATGCCTGACCGGGATGCGATCACGATCCCGATCCTGTGGGGAGACGTCACAGGGTTAAGCGTGCGCCTGCTCTCCGAGACTCCGGTGTCGGTGAGGCTCGAGAGCATGGAGCTCGTGTGGGATCTGGATACCGGGCGCGCCGTGACGGTGGACGTTGGAGTGCCTGAGGGCACGGGGGACGGATGGCGCTGTGAGGCGACGCTGCCCGCGGGCGTCCTCTCCGTCGCCGGGGCGTCCATCTTGATGCGTGACGCGGAGGACGCCTCACTCGACGGCGTCGAGGCGGTCCTCCTCGCAGACGGGGCGATCGTGAAGCGCTGGGCGATGGGCCCTGTCGCGTCCGGGACGCGGCTGCTGGCTCCTCCGCGGGTCGATGCTGGTGCGGCCATGACCCTCGAGTTGCGAGGCGAAGGCCCGGCCCCGCCGCGGGTGTCCACGAGCATCACCGTGGTGCCCCAACAACGAGGCGGTTGAGCCCGATTCGCGGTGGTTGGTGGGGCGGCGGCGTTACCCCGGGGTGCGGGCGGCGTCTCACTGTGGGGTGCGCGGGCGACGCGTCCGGACGGTTCGTCGGGGTTCCCGGGCGCGTCGACCGCGGGCCCCAGCATGATCAGCTCGGGGGTGCGCTGGCCAGCGCCAAGGGTGGGCCCCCCGGGGGCTCCGCTCCGCCGCGGTCTGTTGCAGCCCTACTCGGGTCCGTTGAGGATGGCCTCTCGAACGCCCCGGGCCTCGGGCGTCGCCTTGGGGTCGAGGGTCAATGCCCCACGCCACGTGACCCCCGCCGGGACCTTCACGGTGATCTGCCTGCGCCTTCCGTTGCGGATGATCGTGAGCGCTGCCTTGCTTCCCTTGATGCGGCCTGCCGACACCCGCACGTCCCGTTCTCGGCTGATGCGGGTGTTGTCGATCTTCAGGAGGGTGTCTCCGTTCGCGAGGCCCGCGTCACGGGCGGGCCCGGGGGGGAGGTTGCGTACCCTCATGTCATCGTCGAGCGGGATGCGAAGGCGATGCGCTGCGGACATGGTCACGCGGAAGCTGCGCTGTTTCGTGCCGCGCCGGACATCGATCCTCAGTTTCTGCCCAGGTCGCATGCGTCCGATCTGGCGATCGACGTCGAGGGGGGCCTTGGGCCGACGCTGATTCACGGCGAGGATCGTGTCGCCGATCCGGGCGCCGGCGGCGTACAGCGTGGATCTGCGCCGAAGGCGGGAGATGAGCACCTTCCCGTCGGTCGCGGTGCACCGCAGCGTTGGATCGGCGACGCGCCATTGGATCCACTCGAGGTGGAGCCCCGCGCGTTGAAACAGGTGATCCCAGGGGATCGGGTCGGTGGACTCCGTGTGCCGTGCGAAGAACTGCTTGACCTCGGTGCCGCCGATGGCCGCGGCCGCGGCCGCGAGGTCGTCGGCTGTAAACCCGATCGCCGGGTCTGTGCGGAGGATGAGGTCGCGGACGACGTCACTGAGGGATTTCTTGGCCTTCGTGGCGTCACGGATCGTCATGTCGAGGGCGGCACTCAGGACGTATCCAGCCAAGCTCGGGTCGAGTCCGCGCCACGGCGCCGCGAGCGTCCGTGACGCTTCGGCTGGAGACAATCGGTCGGCCAGGGAGTGGTTGCGGTGGCGGAGAATCGCGTCGCAGAGGTCGTCGCACCAGGAGGTCGGGCGACCCTCCGCTCGGAGCAGCGCCAGGCGCCCAGCCCAGCGTGGCCATCCTCTCGTGAACCACAGGATCGAGGTCTTCGGGGACTTGAGCGGGTCGGCTTGGACAAGGGCCGCCGGCCGCGCGCCGCCGGCGACGCGGGTCGAAGCCATGGAGATCGAGGCCGCGAGGATGAGCTCGGGGATGTCGCCGCCGATGGCGCCCTCGTCAACGCCGATCGTGAGCGCGTTGCGATGATGTCGTTCTCCGTCGACGCCCTCCACCATCAGCAGCGTCCATTGCTTGTAGGGCGCTTCGCCGAGCATGGACTCGTGGGCCTTCGCCACCCCCTCGAGGGATCGAAGGAGGCGTTCGGCTGTTGGCTGGCCCTCCTTGCCTTGCCGATCGAGGACCAGCTCGTGGGGGACGCCCTTGAGGTCGAACTTCCAGCGCGACAGGTCGCCGAGCATGATCGGGGCGTCGACGAGGGCCGCGTAGTCGGTGGCTTTGAAGCGCTGAGGGGACCCGGCTTGGGGGAGCGGGCAGGCGATCTCCCAGCCCTCGGGGGCGTCGATCTGGATGGTGCAGGGGCGATCCGCGGCGCCGCCGACCAGGGGCAGGCTTCGGGTGCCGTCGAGGAGGGCGCCCTGGGTGGTGAAGTACTCTCTCACCCCGAGCGCCTGAATCGTTTGCCCGACCTGGATGGTGACGGTCACGGGCGCGCGCCCGTTGATGAGCAAGACGTCGCCGTCGCGGGTGACTCCGATCGGGTTGCCGGATCCGTCCCGGGCCTTGGCGGTCTGGACGCGCTCGCCCCAGGAGGACGCGCGCCACGATCGCGGCGACCACGTGGGGAGCAAGAGCCGCAGGTCTCCGCTCACATCACGCGGGACGACGACGCTGACGGTAAAGGTGGAGAGCGTCTGCGGGTCAAGCGCGATCCGATAGGCGATGGGTGTCTGTGCACCGATCGTCGTGACGAGGATGAGCGCGGCCAGCGTGATGTGCATGGTGGTCCAGATATACTGCGATGCAGCCGTAGGATACCCATTGGGGGGCGGGCGCGCGACGTTTCATCCCGGCCGTCGGTGGGCCTCCGTGGCGGCGCCCAGCGGGTGAACGGACGTGTCCGTGGGAGAGGGCCCGGCCCCGCGTGGTAGCCCCCTGCCGCGAGGGGTAGAATCCCGTCCCGATTGCGCACGTCCCACCTCGGAGATCGTTCCATGCTCAAGCCTCTCATCCTCGCTTTCCTTATGGTCCTCGCCGCTCCGGAGCGCACGCCGGACGAAGGCCAGTGGTTGCCGCAGCAGGTCCTCGCGATGGACTGGGCGAAGCTGAAGGCGCGGGGGATGGAGCTGACCAAGGACGAGTTCTGGCATCCCGATCGTGGGGGCGTCCTCTCCGCGGCCGTGCAGATCAACGGATGCAGCGCCACGTTGGTGTCCGCTGATGGGCTGGTGGTGACCAATCACCACTGCGCCTTCCGGGCCATCCAGACCGCGAGCACAGTGGCGCGCAATTACGTGGAGAACGGCTTCGTCGCCCACGCGCGCAACGAGGAGATCCGGGCCCAGGGGATGCAGCTCCGGGTGGTGCGGCGCATCGAGGACGTCTCCAAGAAGATCCACGCCGCCGCGGATGGTGCCAAGACTGATCTGGATCGCCTGGAGAGGATCGAGGCGGCCCAAGCCCGGCTCATCGCCGAGGGCCAGGCGAGCGAGGCGGACACGGAATGCAGCATCGCGTCGTTCTTCAATGGGCGCTCTTATCACATGTACTACCGCACGCTGATCCGTGACATCCGGATCGTGTACGCGCCGGCGCGGGCCGTCGGCGAGTTCGGTGGGGACATCGATAACTGGGAGTGGCCGCGACACACGGGCGACTTCACCTTCCTGCGCGCCTATGTCGGGCAGGACGGGCGGCCGGCTGCGTATTCCCGCGACAACGTCCCGTACCGGCCGAAGCACTGGGTGAAGGTCTCGGGCAACGGCGTCGCCCCCGGTGACCTGGTGATGATCCTCGGGTACCCGGGCAGCACAGATCGCTACCTCTCATCGGTGGCGGTCGAGGCGGTGCAGCGCCAGCTGTACCCCGCGCGTTATCGCTACTTCACCGAGATCATCCGCACGCTCGAGGACTATTGCGGAGACGACGCGGCGCGGAAGCTCCGGTACTCCAGCTCGATCAAGAGCTTCGCCAACGGCCAGAAGAACGCCCTTGGGATGGTGAAGGGCCTGGCGCGAAACCGGGTCGTCGCCCAGAAGCTGTCTGAGGAGGAGGCGTTCGGAGCCTGGATCGGGGCTGATGCGGACCGGCGGGCGAACTACAACTCGGTGATCGAAGACGTGATGGAGATCGATCGAGAGGAGGCCGCCACTCTGCAGCGGGATTTCCTGCTGAAGTCTGTCACCGGCAACTGCCGCATGCTGTCGCAGTTGATGGCTCTCGTTAACGCCGTGGAGGCCCGGAAGAAGGACACTCCACAGGATGAGGTGGAGGCTGATGCGCTTCGTTTTTCTCGCGAAACCGGCGCCGCTGCCCGTTTGTGGCTTGAGCAGCCCATGGTGGCGTTCCTCGTGGACGAGTTGCGGCGGCTTCCGGACTCCCAGAAGCTCCCAGGCCAGAAGGCCGTCCTCGGGGATCTGTCGGGGGCGGACTGGGCCGCAGCCGCGCTGAGCGAGAACCCCTTGTTGCGCGGTGACGCGCGTCGCCGGCTGTTCCTGCAGGGCAAGGACGGCGTCGAACATCACTCCGACCCTCTGTTGCGCCTCGCTCGATTGGTGGGGCCGGAGCTCAGGGACATCGCGTTGCGTGATCGACTGAGGGAGGCGCGTCGTCTCGTTGATGGCCTGCGGTGGATCGAGGCGCAGCAGGCGTGGCGGGGCAAGGACTTCTACCCGAACGCGAACAGCACGCTGCGGGTTTCTATCGCCTCGGTGAAAAGCTACGCCCCCCGTGACGGCGTGGTGCACGTGCCCCAGACGACCCTCTCCGGCGTGATCAGTAAAGAAACGGGGGCAGATCCATTCGCGAGTCCCCAGCCGCTGCTCGCGGCCGCCGCTTCCGGTGACCTGGGCCGCTTCACTGACAAGGCCCTGGGCGATGTCCCGGTTTGCTTCCTTTCGGACGGGGACACCACGGGGGGGAACTCCGGATCCGGTGTCCTCAACGGGAAGGGGGAGCTGGTCGGCCTCAACTTCGATCGGGTCTTCGAGAACGTGGCGGGTGATTACGGGTGGAACGCGGATCGCTCCCGGAACATCTCGGTCGATATCCGCTACGTCCTGTGGAACCTTGAGAAGGTGGTGCCGGCGCCTGGGCTGTTGAAGGAGCTCGGGTTCTGAGCCGCCCTTAAGCTCCCGAGATCAGTCGCAGCACGGCGGCGGGGGGCTGTCGGCGTGGTCGTGTCCGTGATCGTGCCCGTCCCGTGAGACGGCGACCCGTTCGATGAACGGGCGCGTTCCCTGGCGCAGGAGTGACACGAGGAAAACCAGCGCGAGCACGGAGAGGCACCCGATCGCCAGGGTCGAGGCAGCGTGCCCAGCGTTCGTGACGGGGGCGATGTCCGGGGTCTCCAGTAGCCCGTCGACCGCGACGCCCAGGCCGATGGCGCCAACGATGATAAGGACGCCGAACGTGATCGCCGTCTTGCTGCCGTGGAGGTCGGAGAGGAGGCCGAAGGTCGTCACGTTGGTGGCGGGTCCGGTGAGGAGGAGCGCGATCGCCGCGCCGGGTGAGAGGCCGTATGCGACGAGGCTGGCTGCAAACGGGGTGGACCCGGACGCGCAGACGTAAAGCGGCAGCCCCAGCAGGGCGGCGCACGCGACCTGCAGAATCGGGGGAACCCCGATCAGCCAGTCCTTGTCCAGGTAGGGGCTGACGAGGGCAGCGATGCCGAGCCCGAGGAGGATCCAGGCGGCGGTGTGATCGACGGCCTCGCCGAATCCGAAGCGCAGGGCGTCCCTGAGGACGCCGGCGGGAGAGCGGCGGGTCCTCTGGGGTTCCGGCTCAGGTGCGCCTACATCCGCTGAGGCAACCGGTTTGACGGTGGCGGCTCTGCCGACAAGCCATCCCGCGAGGAGGGCGAGGACCGCCGCGGCGGCGATCCGGGCCACGGCAAACGGCGTCCCCATGAGCTGCATGGTGAGCAGGAAGGCAGCGATCTCGAGCTCCGGAGTCGCGATCAGGAACGCCATGGCGGCTGCGACGGGGGCCCCCTTCAGCACCAGCTCGCGATAGAGCGGGACGATGCCGCAGGAGCAGACCGGCAAGGGGAGCCCTGCGATGACGCCCCGTGCGGCTTGTCGCAGCGGGCCCCCTGTCCCACCTTCGAGCCGTTTCGCGGGCAAGAGCACATGGATGAACCCGACCACCAGGTAGGCCGCGAGCAGCGCTGGGGCGCTCTGGAGCGCGAACGCAAGAAAGACCGCGCCGGCTTGCGACACGACGGCCGAGGGGTGTGACGCGCTGACCGCGGCGAGGATCGCGATGGCAGCGATGGTCCCCATGGCCGACGCCAGCTCCCACGATCCGCTGCGCTCCCTCACGGGTAGGTGGCTGTGGAAGACGACGTGGAGAAGAGATCCGGCGAGGAGCGCTTGGAAGATGGCGAGGCCCTGGCTGCCCGCCGCTTCGTCGAGGGCCACGCCTCCGAGGGCAAATCCAAACACCGTGGACGCTGCGATCAGCACCAGGGTGCCGATCGCGACCCGTACGCCGAGGGTGCGCGGGATCAGCCACCAGATGGCGATGCCCACCGGTAGCCGATGAAGCAGGACGGCGAGGGCCAATAGGCCGGTGGGCTCGTGGTCATGGGCGTGGTCATGCCCGTGATGGCTGGCGGCGTGGTCATGGCCAAGGGCGAGCCCGTCGATCATGGCGTGGGCCGCGAGGCCGGCGAGGGCCAGGCCGATCACGATGCGGCCCGCGCCGGAGGTTGTCCCTGGCCGCAGGCCCCGCTCCGCCAGCAGGGGGCCGAACAACCCTGCGACGAGGGCGGCCAGGGCCGCCCAGCCACCTCGGTCCAGGCTCTCGGGGAGGATATGGATGAGGATGAGCCCGCCGATGGCCACGACCACGAACGCATCGAGCGCCACCGTGGCCGGCCTCAGGTTACGGACGCGCGCCACCAGGATCGGGCCGAGTGCGAGGACGAGCAGGCTGCCTGCGAGCATCAACATGCGGCGCATGATAGCGCGGGGTCGGTGGATCCCACGGGCCGAAGGTGACAGGATGCGCCACATGGCGACCTTTGATCTTCTCTTGCGCGGTGGCACGTGCGTGACGTCGAGGGGGACGCGGGTCGCCGATGTGGGGGTCCGTGACGGCCGCGTCGCGGAGATCGGTGATCTTGCCCAGGCCGACGCGGGGGAGGTCCTTGACGCCACCGACCTCCATGTCCTGCCCGGGTGCATCGATCCGCAGGTGCATTTCCGCGAGCCTGGTTTCCCGGAAAAGGAAGACCTGGAGTCCGGCATGCGGGCGGCAGTGCTCGGCGGCGTGACGGCGATCCTGGAGATGCCGAACACCCAGCCGACGACGACGTCTCGGGAGCGAATGGAGGACAAGTTCCGTCGGGCCGCCGGTAGGGCGTGGTGCGACTATGGATTCTTCGTCGGCGCGTCGCCTGAGAACGCGCACGAGCTCGCCGAGCTGGAGCGCATCCCCGGGTGCCCCGGGGTCAAGATCTTCATGGGGAGTTCTACGGGATCACTGCTCGTCGCGGACGACGCCGACCTCGCGCGCGTGCTCGCGAGCGGAACCCGCCGCTGCGCGGTTCACGCTGAAGACGAGGATCGGTTGAAGGCGCGCCGCACGATCGCAGAGGCTGCGGGGCACGTGCGCGCCCACCCCGAGTGGCGAGATGTCGAGTGCGCGTTCCTTGCCACGAGGCGCGTCGTCGCTCTGGCGCGGGCGGCGGGTCGTCCGCTGCACATTCTGCATGTGACCACCGCCGAGGAGATCGCCTTCCTCGCGGAGCAGAAGGACATCGCCACGTGCGAGGTCCCGCCGCAACACCTCACCTTCGTGGCGCCCGACTGCTACGAACGGCTCGGGACGCGGGTCCAGATGAACCCGCCCATTCGTGACCTTCGCCACCAGGAAGGGCTGTGGCGGGGGATCACGGAGCGCGCTGTCGACTGCGTCGCCTCCGACCACGCTCCCCACCTCCTTGAGGAGAAGGCTCGCGTCTACCCGGAGACGCCGTCCGGCATGCCAGGGGTTCAGACGATCATCCCGTTGATGTTGCATTACGTAAACGCGGGTCAGCTCTCCCTGGAGCACATGGTCGAGCTGACGAGCGCCGGCCCGGCGCGCATTTGGGGCATGGAGGGGAAGGGTCGACTGGAGGTGGGGGCAGACGCGGACATCACCGTCGTCGACCTGGCCTGCGCCCGCACGGTCACGGATGACTGGATCGCGAGCAAGTGCGGGTGGACCCCGCTCGATGGCATGGAGCTGAGGGGCTGGCCAGTCGCCACCATCGTTCGGGGCAGCGTGGTGATGCGTGACGGCGAACTGCTGGGCGCGCCCATAGGCCGCCCGGCCCGGTTCGTCTAACGCCCCGTCACGGGGCGGTCGCCCTGCCCGGCTTACCGGATGCGGAGCTCGGCCGGGATCATCATCCAGGCGCGGTTCGCGCGCGGGTTGCGGAGGGCATCGAGGAGGATGCGCAGGGGGCCTTCCAACTTGAACCCGGCCTGCGACAGAATCGTGAGGCGCGTCTCTGCGCTCCTGAGGTGGGCCCCCAGCAGGCTGCCCAGGGCGCCGAGGGGGTTGCTGTCCGGCTTCGGAAAGTGGACGACGGCGTGACCAGCTCCGGCCTCGGGCTCAATGGTCGCCATCGCGGCTCCGAGTCCACCGAGGGCGTCCACCAGCCCTAGCTCCTTCGCTTGCGTGCCGGACCAGACCCGGCCGCCGGCGATCTTCAGCAGGTCTTCGCGGCTCATCTTGCGCGCCTCCAGGATGCGATCCTGGAACCGGGTGTAGACCCCGTCGACCATGTCCTGAAGCCGGTTGAGCTGCGTGTCGCTGAGCGGAGAGAAGAGGTCGTCCATGCCCGCGGCATCCGGGTCGAGGGTGACTAGTTCCTGGTGCACGCCAAGCGCGTCGGCGAGCTCCTTCACGTTGGGCCGCATCCCGAACACGCCGATGGAGCCGGTGATGGTTTCGGCCTCGGCGAACACCTTGCAGTCCTTCCCGATCATCGAGATGTAGTAGCCGCCGGAGGCCGCCAGGTCGCCCATGGAGACGACGGTGGGCTTCGCCTTGGCCAGGTCTCGGAGCGCGAGCAGGATGGCCTCGCTGGCGGTGGCGCTGCCTCCGGGAGAATTGACCCGGACGACGACGCCCTTCACCTTCTTGTGCTCGGCGAGCTCTCGGATGAGCGCCACGGTGGGGCCGGACACCATGGAGCCCGGGGACGCGGTCTTGCCGTCGGTGATCGTGCCGGAGAGCTGCAGGACGACCACTGAGTCCTTGCCGATCCGCATCTTGGACGCAGTGCTGCCGCCGGACAGCAGGGACATCAGGCTGATGCCCCCCTTCTTCTCCTTCTTGCCGACGTTCTTGAACGTCGTGTCGTCGTCGGTGGCGACGGAGAATCGTGCCCCTCGCCAGGGCACGATCTCGTCGACCAGGCCGGCGGCCTTCGCCGCCTCGGCGTCGAACATGCGCCGCTTCTGCAGCGCTCTCACCTTCTCCGCCGCGAGGCCGCGTCGGGCGGCGATGCTGTTGACGATGTGGTCGTTCATGGACGTCAGCATCTTTTCGTAGTGCAGCTTCAGGTGATCGCTCATGCGCTCGAGCAGGAATGGCTCGACGGCGCCCTTGAAGTCGCCACACCGCGTGACCTGCACCTCGACACCCAGGAGGTCCATCACGCCCTTGAAGAACATGGATCCCATCGCCGGGGATCGGAAGTCCAGCATGCCCATGTCGGCGAGGACGACCTTGTCGCACAGCATGGCGGCCCGGTAGTGGGCCATCGATGCGTTCTCGAGGTACGCGGTGGCGTGGACGCCGCGGTCGCGCAGCGCAGTGAAGGCGCGCTCCAGCTCCGTGAGCTGGGGGCCGTTGAGGCTCAGTCCGAGATCCGACAGGTCGACAAGGATGGCCCCACCTTCCACCTTCGCGAGGTCGTCGACGAGTGTGTAGAAGGGCTTGGGTTTGCCGGTGGCCCCGAGTCCGACAAGTGAGGCGATGTCGAGCGCCGCACCCGGAAGATCCATGTACGCGCCGGACATCTTGAGCTCGTGGATGACCCGCCCCGCTTTCTTCGATCGAGGGGGCTTCGATGTCGTCGAGGCGGCGCCGTCGGACTGGGCGGGGGTCATGAGGGCGCAGAGCAGGAGCGTGGCGAGCGTGCGCATGGCGGTCGTCTCCATCGAGG
Source organism: Planctomycetota bacterium (assembly GCA_002683135.1). GTDB lineage: Bacteria > Planctomycetota. The sequence goes on from NYSS01000026.1 coordinate 46,081, forward strand.
TGCCTTACGGGACTGAAACCGTTCCCTCCATGATCGGTTACGGAGGGGGATGGAGGCAACCCCTCGGATCGAGGGTTTCGCTGCCTCCGGGGTCAGGAGCCCCGCCGCCTTCGCCGTCCGGGCGGGCGGCGGCCGCTTGCGTGGTCGCTGAGCCAGTCCTTGGAACTCCGACCCCAGACGCAGCAGATCGGGGCGACGAGGCAGACCAGCACCAGGATGAAGAGCTGGTGCGTCGCCTGGTTCGTGCCGACGAATGGTGGCGTCTCGGGGGCTTGGGCGAGCCTGATCAGGTACGGCACGGCGGCGAGCAGCGACAGGGCAGTCTGGGCGATCGGACCCCAGCCCCGCCGGCTGAGCAGGGCGAGGGCGACCGCGGCGAAGACACCGGCGATGATGAAGTCGACGACCGCGGCGTTCTCCACGACGCTGGCGTTGGCCCAGTGGAGGTTCGTGATGTCCTGGTCGGTCTGCTCCCGTGCCAGGCGCCGGTACTGCTCGGCTTCGTTCAGGCTCATGAAGCCCAAGAAGGCTGTGAGTCCGCAGACGAGGAGGTCGCTGAGCGCCGCCGCGAGGATGGCTCCTGGCATGCCCGAGGTTCGACGTTCCCGTTTTCGTTCGGCGCGGTCCCGGGCCGTCGGTGCGGAGGCGGACGTCGACGCGGCAGGCGCTCCGGTTCGGTGGCCCAAGGCGCGGCCTGGGCGCCGCGAGGTGGGGCGCCCACCGGTGCGGCGCGCTCCCCGCGGGCGATTGCCCGCGCCCCTGGTCCGGGGCGATCGCTGGGGCGTGAGCAGCCCCTGGATGGACTCGGCGGCCACCCAGTCCGGCATGCCTTCGCACCAGATCAGGTCCTCTGCGGAGACGTCGCCGGTGCGGGCGAGGTCCTGCAGGATCTGAAAGGGGACGGGACCGAATTGCTGGTCGCCGCGTATGTAGTGCCAGTCGTCGGTCGGCATGGGGTTGAGAGGTTAGCTGATGCTCGTCGGTGGCGGCTCGGGATCGTCTTCGAGGTTGACGCCCAGGCCATCTGCGACGCGGTTGACGAAGGCGTAGTAGCTGGCGACTTCGCAGACGTCGAGGATGTCGCGATCCGAGAGGCCTTGGTCGCGCAGGGCCTGAACGTCTGACTCGCGGACGTCCCACGGGGCGGTCGTCAGCTTGTCGACGTACGCGAGAATGGACGCGCGACGAGCATCGAGCCCGGAGCTTGTCCAGTCAGACTCGATCCGATCTAAGAGGTCGTCGTCATTGAGCAGGCGGCGCAGACCGCGCCGATGGTGCTCGATTCAGTAACGGCACCGGTTCAGTTGGCTGACGCGTAGGGCGATCAACTCACGGTCGATCTTGCGGAGGCTCACGGTCCCGCTCATGACAGCCTCGTAGAGGCGGAAGTGGGCGTTCAGCCCCTCCGGGTGAAGGGCGTGAATTCGGAGGATGTTGTCGACGCGGCCCGTGTCCGGGTCCTCCATGCCGGCGAAGAGCCGGCCCGGGTCGCCTTGAGGTTCGTCGTTGATCCACGCCATACGGTCTTTGTACCCGCTCGACCTGCGTTGCGCTGGGTGGAAGCAGGCGCTTCCGGCGATAGCATGGGGTCTCGACAGGAGGCCGCGATGGGGCAGTTAGACAAGATCTGGGTGAAGCGCACGAAGCACGGCCCCATGGATGGCCGTGAGGCGGTCGACCTCGTGGTCGGAGAGGGAGTCGTGGGGAACGCGGACACGGGCGGTCGTCGCCAGGTGACGGTCCTCGATGCCGCGCGCTGGGCCGAGGCGTGCGGGCGGCTCGGCCGTGATGTCGACCCGTCGTCGCGTCGGGCTAATTTTCTGGTGTCCGGGGTCGACCTGGAAGGGACCACGGGCCGGCGGCTCGCCATCGGCTCGTGTGTGGTGCTCGTGAACGGTGAGACGGTTCCGTGCGAGCCCCTCGACGCGAGCGTTCCAGGCATCAAGGCGGCCCTCCAGCAAGATTGGGCCGGGGGTGTGTACGGTCAGGTCGTCGTGGGTGGAGCGATCGCGGTGGGCGACCCGGTTGCCTTCGAAACAGGGTGAGCGCCGGGGGCAGATCCATGCACAGTGATCGTTGGTTTCGGGAGATCCCCTATATGGGGGTCATCTGGGTTGTCTCCGAGGCGTGCAAGCTCGGCTTCGAGAACGGGCACCCGGATTGGTGCAACCTGGGGCAAGGGCAGCCGGAGGTGGGCCCCATGGACGGCGCCCCGGCTCGAATCAACTCCGTGCAGATGGAGCCCATCGATCACGGGTACGGGCCCATCGGCGGCACTGACGAGTTGAGGGAGGCGGTTGCGGCGCACTACAACCGCCTCTATCGCGTGGGCCGCAAGCCGTACACGGGGGATAACGTGAGCATCGCGTCCGGCGGGCGCCTCATGCTGTCCCGGACCTTTGCCGCCCTCGGCGCCATTCGTGTGGGCTACCAAGTGCCGGACTACACCGCGTACGAGGACATGTTCGACTATCACCGGCACCGGTTGGACCCGGTGTGCCTCGAGGCACGGGAGGCTGACGGTTTCATGATTTCTCCGTCGCGCTTCGCCGACCTGGTCAAGGAGCATGCCCTCCGTGCCCATGTCTTCAGCAACCCGTGTAACCCGACGGGGCGCGTGGTGCGTGGCGATGATCTGGACGCTTATGTCGGCGTCGCGCGCGACCAGGGGTGCCTGCTGGTGAGTGACGAGTTCTACTCACACTTTGTGTACGACGGCCCCGGGCAGCCTGCGGCCGGGCCGGTGTCTTCGGCCGCGTTCGTGGAAGACCCGGAGGAGGACCCGGTCCTCATCATCGATGGATTGACCAAGAGCTTCCGGTATCCCGGCTGGCGCGTCGGTTGGGCGGTGGGTCCTCAGCCTCTCGTGGAGGCGCTCGGGCGCACCGCGTCGGCGATCGACGGCGGTCCGGGGCGGCCTATCCAGCGCGCCGCCGTCCAGGTCTTGGGCGAGGGGCGGGCTCGCTCGGAGACCACGGCGGTACGCGACGTGTTCTGCAAGAAGCGTGATGTGATGGTCGCGCGCTTGCGAGAGATGGGGGTCCGGGTTCCGCATGACAGCGACGCGACGTTTTACGTGTGGGGCTGCCTTGACGACCTCCCCGAATCGCTGCGGGACGCCGACACGTTCTTTCATGAGGCGTTGGCGCACAAGGTCATGACCGTTCCGGGGCGGTTCTTCGACGTGAACCCTGGAGGTGAGCGCGAGGGGCCGTCTCCGTACCGGAGTTGGATGCGGTTCTCGTTCGGCCCCCCCATGGACAACCTGACCATGGGGCTGGACCGGCTGGAGCAGATGATCCGGGCGGTCGTGTAGCGGGTTCGAGCCTGCCGCCGTATCATCCGCGACTGCAATCGGGCGCGCACACCGCGCGTTCGCGAGCGGGAAGAGACGCCTCTTCCGGAGGAGCGCTTCCATGGGACTGGTGAAGAGGGCTCTCGCCAACCCGTACCTCGTCGTCGTGTTCGTGCTGGCGGTGATGGTGATTGGCGTGGTCTCAGCCGCGCGGCTGCCGTCCGATTTGCTGCCGCTGTTCAAGACGCCTGCGGTGCAGGTGCTCACGCTCTACCCGGGCATGCCGCCGGAGGTGATGGAGCGGGATATCACGTCCCGGATCGAGCGTTGGACAGGGCAAGCCGTCGGCATCGAGCGTCAGGAGGCTCGGTCCTTGCTCGGCGTGAGCGTCGTGAAGGACTTCTTCCGCGAGGACATGGACCTCAATACGGCGCTGTCCCAGGTGACATCTCTCGCGATGTCGGACACCTATTACCTGCCGCCGGGCACGGCGCCGCCCATGGTGATGCCGTTCGACCCGACGGCGTCGGTGCCGCTCTGTCTCGTCAGCGTCTCGTCGGAGACGATGACGGAGAAGCAGCTGTATGACGTGGCGTACTACGAGATGCGCAACCGGCTGCAGTCGATCCAGGGGGTCATCGCGCCCGCGGTGTACGGCGGAGTGCCGCGCCGCATCTTCGCCTACCTGGACCGGGACCAGCTCGAAGCCCGAAACCTGTCGCCGCTCGATGTCAACCGGGCGATCCAGTCCGGCAACCCGTTCGTGCCCACCGGCTCGGTGCGCATCGGAGAGACGGAGTACTACCTGCGCGACAACGCGATGGTCGAATCCGTGCCCGAGCTCAACGATATCCCGGTCAAGTTCGAGAACGGCCAGCCCATCTACATACGCGACGTCGGGCTCGCCCAAGACACCAATCAGATCCAGAGCAACATCGTTCGGATCAACGGTCGTCGCCAGGTCTACATCCCGATCTATCGCCAGCCGGGGGCCAACACGCTCGAGATCGTCGATTCGGTGAAGGCCAAGTCGCAGCAGATCTTGCAGCGCATCCGACAGTTCAACCCGGAGGCGGAGGACCTGCGGCTCGACGTCGTCATGGACCAGTCGAAGTTCGTGAGGGCGTCCATAGACACGCTGCAGACGAGCGGCCTTATCGGCGCGGCCCTCGTGATGCTCGTGGTGCTGCTCTTCCTCGGCTCCATCCGGTCGACGCTGATCGTGTTGACGGCTATTCCGGTCGCCATCCTTGGTGCGTTCATCGGGCTCTTCTATACGGGCGACACGATCAACGCGATGACGCTCGGCGGTCTCTCTCTGGCCATCGGGATCCTGGTCGATCAGGCCATCGTCGTCATGGAGAACATCCAGCGGCACCTGGCCATGGGCAAGAACCGGAGGCAGGCTGCGCTTGATGGGGCCGGCGAGGTGGCGATGCCTGTCCTCGTCAGCACGTTGACGTTCATCGTCGTCTTCTATCCGGTGGTGCTGCTCTCCGGGATGGCCAAGTTTCTCTTCACGCCGTTGGCCCTGGCGGTGACGTTCGCGACGCTCACTTCCTACATCATCGCGATGACGTTCATCCCGGTGGCTGCCGCCACCTTGCTGAAGACATCCGCTGGCGGGGGCCGCCTCGCGGGAGCGCTGTCCGGGGCATACGGGGCCCTGGCGGGCTGGACCCTCAAGCTACGCATCCCCGTGGTCCTGGCTGCCGTGGCCCTCAGCGTGGGGGCCGGGGCCGTGGTGCCCAGCCTCGGGACCGAGCTCTTCCCGCCGGTGGACGGAGGCCAGTTCACCATCTTGGTTCGCGGAGAGCTCGGCACCCGGATCGAACGGATGGAAGCGCTGGTGGCTGAGATCGAAGCGGCGGTGCAGGGCGAGGTCGGCGCGGCGGATCCGGAAGACACGGACGGCAGCTCGGACCTGTCGTTGCTGATCTCGAATATCGGCGTTCTCTACGACTGGCCGGCCGCGTATACGCCCAACACCGGCCCGATGGATGCGTTCTTGCTGCTGCAGCTCAAGGACGATCGTAAGCAGACGGCCCAGCAGCATGCGTCGCGATTGCGAGCGGTCCTGGCGAAGAAGTTCCCGCATGTGGAGTTCGCGTACGACACGGGTGGCATGATGACGGCGGCGTTGAACTTCGGCCTGCCGTCACCAATCGACATTCAGGTGCAGGGCTCGAAGCTGGAGGTGCTCGACGAGATCGGTCGGGCGATTCGAGACGTGGCCTCCGAGGTCGAAGGCGCGGTGGATGCGCGTGTGGCGCAGCCGTTCGATTATCCAGCGCTGCGCATCAACGTGGATCGGGTGAAGGCCGGGCAATTCGGGCTCACCCAGGAGGACGTGATCAAGAACGTCGCCGCGGCGATCAACTCTTCGGTCAACTTCGCGCCGTCCTTCTGGATCGCCCCCAACGGCAATCACTATTTCATGGGGGTTCAGTACAAAGAGACCGAGATCGAGTCGCTGGACACGCTGTTGGATATCCCCATCACCGGTCCAGGGAGCAAGTCTGCGGTGTTGCTGCGGAGCGTGGCGACCCTGGAGGAGACGGTCACCCCGCCCATGGTCTCGCACGTGAACATCACGCGCACGGTCGATGTGTTCGTCAATGTGGAGGGTCGGGATGTGGGCTCGGTGGCGGCGGACATCAGGGAGCGCCTGGGGGAGTCCCCGTCGTTCACCGCCCTGATGGACGAGTACGAGGCCAAGGGCTACGCGTGGAGCATCTCCGGCGAGGTGGAGAGCATGCAGAAGTCGTTTGGCCAGTTCGGCACCGGACTGATCATCGCCGCGATCCTCGTGTATCTGGTCATGGTGGCGCAGTTCCGCTCTTTCCTCGTCCCGTTCGTGATCCTCTTGACGGTCCCCCTCGGGGGGGTCGGCGTCATCGGCGCGTTGTTGGTGACGGGGACTCACATGAGCATCCCAGCGTTCATGGGGCTCATCTTGATGGTAGGCATCGTCGTTCAGTATTCGATCCTGCTGGTTGAGTTCGCCGCCCGGCGTATCCGTGAGGGCGCCGAGGTGCGTGACGCGATCATCGAGGCCGCGAAGATGCGGGTGCGCCCGGTGCTCATGACTTCGCTCACCACGGTGCTGGCTTTGCTGCCGATGGCATTCGGCTTAGGCCACGGCTCGGAGGGCAACGTGCCCTTGGCGCGGGCCATCATCGGTGCGGTGATCGGCGGGGCGACCCTCGCGCTGATCGTCGTTCCACCCCTGCTCAGCTTCGTCGGACCGCTGCTCAGGCCCAAGGTCGAGGAGGCCGTCGCATGATTCGCTCTCTGTTGAGGATTTGTCTTGTCGTGTCCGCTCTGGCTGTCGTGGCGTCTGCGCAGTTGCGTGTCTCGGTGATGGAACCCGAGCAGGTGACTGTCGTGCGGGAGCTGACCGTGAAGGGCGACGTCATGGCGTACCAGACGGCGACGTTGCGAGCCCGCGTCACCGGCGTGTTGGCCCGACTCCCGTGGATGGAGGGCGACGTGGTTGCGGGTGGGCAGGAGGTCGCCGCGCTCCGGGTCCCCGACCTGGAGGCCGAGCTGAAGCAGGCTCGCGCTCGGGCGGCGGCTGTCGCAGCGGAAAAGGACGAGGCGTCGGCGATGCTGGAGGAGGTCGCCGGCGACATCGCCGCGGCGCAGGCGACGGTCCTCTATTACAAGGCCAAGGAGGGCGTCGTGGCGGCCCATCTCGCCATGAAGAAGATGATCGCCGCGCGGGCGAAGGGGTTGGCATCTGAGCGGGCGGGCCCCGCCTCCGCCGGAGAGGACGCGGCCGCTGCGGTCGCCCTGGTTGAGGCCGAGGCGCGTGCGGCGACGCAGGAGACGGCGAAGGCCGGCGCGGCGGTCAAGGCCGCTCAGTCCCGCCGGGCCGCGGCGGAAGCGCACATCAAGAGCGTCGCGGCGAAATACGAGGCGAGCGTCGCCGCGGCAGCGGTGGTGGAGGCGCGCATCGCCTTCGCGCGGTTGGTCTGCCCGTTCACCGAGGGCGTCGTCTCCGAGCGCCATGCGGACCCCGGGGCCCTCATCGAGGCTGATACGACTCCGGTAGTGACCCTGGTGGACGCCACCCGAGTGCGCATTCGTTTCGCTCTTACGGAGCGGGACGCGTGGCGCGTCAAGGTCGGGGACGACGTGTCGATGCGATTGCAGACCGATCCGCACGTCGTGCGGGTCGTTAAGGTCAAGCGCGTCGCGGGGACGCTCGATTTGCGGCGCAATCGGTGGTTCGAGGTCGACCTGGACAATGACGGGTCGTACCTGCCGGGCTCATTCGCGTACTTCGAGCTGACGTTCCGGTCAGCCGCGGGCCGGCTCGCCATTCCGATCAGGTACGTCATCGCGGGGCGCGGTCAGCCGCAGGTGCTGGTGGCCGAGGGAAACCAGGTGGTGGCTCGGAATATCGTCCTGGGTATTACCGGCGTCCGGGAGGCGGATATGGGGAAGTCCAAGCGTGACGAGCGCGTCGAGATCGTGTCTGGCCTCGGCCCGGCCGATCAGGTCATCAAGAGCAACGTCGCTGGACTGAACGTCGGAGAGACGATCACCCCGGTCTTGGAGAAGGCGAAGTGAGGGTGCGGCCGAAGGGAGCGCTTGCGCTGTGCGTGTTGGCTGCCGCTAGCGCCTGCACGAGCCCGTATCGTGGCCGCATTCGCGAGCCGGTCCCCGCGGGCGCGTGGGCGCCTTCCGATGCCGTTGGGGAGGGCCGGGGCGGCGAGGTTGTCAATGACAAGGTCGTGGTCCCTGTGGACACCGCCAAGGACGCGTTCCCTGTCGACCTCGCGACGGCCCTGCGCCTCGCGGGTGCCCAGGCGACGGTCGTCAGTATCGCCCGTGAGCGGGCCGCGGTCGCGGCGTCTCGCGAGGAGCTCGTGGCGAGCCAGTGGTTTCCGCGGGTCGGTCCGCAGCTCGGGTTCACTCGAATTGACGGACTGGTGCAGGGTACGGACGGCGCGTTCGTGGACGTCGGCAAGCAGAACTTGTTGATCGGCGGGGGCGCGGAGTGGCGGGTGAACCCGGCCGCCACGTGGTACGCGACGCTCGCGGCCCGTCGCCGTACCGAGGCGTCGACCTTCGGCATCACCGCCGCGGGGCACGACGTCCTGCGGGCCGCAGCCCAGGGGTACTACGATCTGGTGCAGGCGCACACCTCCATACAGATCGCGAATCGGACCCTCCGTGCGGCGCGGGAGCTTGTCGAAGTCACGAAGACGCAGGAGCGGCTTGGGGTCGGCCTCCCGATCGATGTGCTGCGGGCCGAAGCTCGGATGCGGCGGACCGAGGGGCAACTGGCGGTCGCGCAGCGGGATGCGGGGGTGGCGTCCGCGGGCTTGGGAGAACTCCTCATGCTCGATCCGGCGACCCGGCTGGTGCCGGGTGAGAAATCCGTCGGGACGGTCGGGTTCGTCGATCCGTTGGCGCCCCTGGCTTCGCTTTACTCTCGCGCGCAAGCGAACCGCCCCGATCTGGCGGCAGCACGGGTTCGGCTCGCGGGGGCGGAGGACGCTCAGCGTGGCGTCGATCGTGGATGGTGGTGGCCCGGTCTCGCTGCCCGAGGCGTCGTCGGAGCCTATGGACCGAATTTCGGGCGACTCGATGGTCAGGAGACCTTGTACTTCGGCCTCGAATGGAGATTTGGTGCCGGCATCCCGGCGATGCGGCGCGAGGCCGAGGCGCGGCGTCGACTGGCATCTCTCGCCGTGACGAAGACGGAGCGCCAGGCTCTGCGCGAGATCCAGGTGGCGCGGGAGACGATCCGGGCGACACGGGCGCGCCTGGTGGCCGCGCGTCATGAGCGCGCGGCGGCCCGGGATGGAGTGAAGTTGGCGCGTGCGCAGTTGAAGCGTGGAGAAGGCCTGCTGCTTTCCGTGTTGGATATGGAGGCGGCGCTCGTGCGAGCGGAGACCGCGCATGCGGCCGCCGTCCTGGATCTGAATCGCGCCCACTACGACCTGTTGCACGCGGTCGGCGGGCCGGAATAAGGCGGAGGCGCTTTTCAGCGCAAAGCACTTGACCGGGATGGGCGGGGCCGCCTAGACTCCGAAGCATGGATGTGGTTCACGGATTTCCGGGGTCGGCCAAGCAGGCGTCGGATGGGAACGCCTCCCGGGCATTGGAGGACCTGCATTACATCCGGCGGTGCCTGGAGAACGCGGGGTCATTTACCGGTGTGCCCGGGCTCGGGGGCATGCTCGTCGGCTTGAGCGCGCTGGTCGCGACGGGTGTGGCCTCAGTCCAGGGGTCGAACGACGCGTGGGTCCAGGTATGGATCGTTGAGGCCTTCGTCGCGCTGGTCATCGGGGTCGTGTTCATGATCCGGAAGGCGCGGTTCGCTGGGGTGTCTCTCGCCCGCGGGCCGGGGCTGCGGTTTGGCCTCAGCCTGGTGCCGCCCGCGCTCGCTGCGGTGGCCGTGACCATCGCCCTTGTGCAGATCGGGGCGTACGGAGTGCTCCCGGGGCTGTGGCTGCTGCTCTACGGGACCTCGGTCATCACCGGCGGTGCATTTTCGGTCCGCATCGTGTCGTTCATGGGGGCTTCATTCATGGCTCTGGGGACCGTGGCCTTGTTCTTCTCCATGCGTGACGTCTTCATGGGGGTTGGATTCGGGGGACTCCATATCGTCTTCGGGTGGATCATTCGGAGGCGCCACGGTGGTTAGGGGGAGGGGCATGACAAAGTCGGCAAGTGTCCGTCGGGGCGGACGTCGTGCGGTGAAGGTCAAGGGGGCCGTTCGGGTTCCCGGGCAGGAGGAGCCATCGGACGTCGATCGCCTGGTCCACGAGCCCATGCGCTTGGGGATCATGAGCACGTTGGTCGTCAACGAGAGCCTGAGCTTCAATGATCTAAAGGGAATACTGAACGCGACCGACGGAAACCTGAGCGTCCATGCTCGCCGACTCGAAGAGGCTGGGTACGTTGCCTGCAGCAAGGGATTCGAGGGGCGGGTGCCCCGCACCGACTACAGGTTGACGGCGATCGGCCGTAAGGCGCTCGATCGATATCTGGACCACATGGAAGCGCTGATCAAGGCGACCCGCACCGGGTGACGAAGAAGATTGGCGGATGACAGCCGATAGCTATCGGAGTACGGGTCAGTCAAGGAAGGTGAGAGTGTCGCCCTTGCACGTTGCGTTGATCATGGATGGAAATGGCCGATGGGCGCGAGCTCGCGGTCTCCCTCGGGTCGAGGGGCATCGCCGGGGGGCGGACGTCGTGCGTGAGCTCGTCGAGTCGGCTCCGGATCTCGGAGTTGGGACCCTATCCCTGTACGCGTTCTCCTCGGACAACTGGAAGCGGCCGGAGCGGGAGGTCGCGTTCCTGATGGCCCTGTTCCGCACATTCCTCTGCCGTGAGCGACGGCGCTGCGTCAAGGAGGGCGTGCGGGTCAGCGTGGTGGGGCGCCGGGATCGGTTGTCCGCTGGACTGGTGCGAGAGATCGAACGCACCGAGTCTGCCACCCGCGAGGGACGCGTCTTGAGCCTCCGCATTTGCGTCGACTATTCGGCGCGTGACCGCATCGTCGCCGCGGCCGACCTGATGGCCCGCGACGGCAAGTGCGGACGTGACGCATTCGCCCGTGCGCTTGGCCAATCGGGGCAAGAGAAGAGTCCGAGCCCGGACGTGGACTTGCTGGTTCGGACGGGCGGAGAGCAGCGCCTCTCGGATTTCTTGCTTTGGGAGTGCGCGTACGCGGAGCTGCTGTTCGTCGAGCAAATGTGGCCTGAGTTCGGGAAGGACTCGCTGGGCCGCGCCATCGACGCATTCGGCGAGCGCGAACGTCGCTTCGGGACCGTGCCCGTCGTCTCCTGAGCGATTTCCTACAGCGACGCATCAGGATGGCTCATGGGCGTCCGCCGGGCCGCTGGTCGACCTGGGCGGTTGCGTGATCAGGTGAGGCGCGGCGCACCCCTGGTAGTGTAACCCCCCCGGGGCGCGGATCCGTGGCCCCGGTGCCATATGAGTGGTTGGAAGAAGAGCCTGCAGGGGGCCGCGCTCGTCGCCCTCGCCTTGGTCGTTGGCCTGCCGGCGATCACGGGCGGTTTGATCCGCGACGACTACCTGTACACCACCCACGATCCGCACGTGACCGAGCCCGTCGGGTTCGCGACGTTGTTGTCTTCACCGCTGTGGCCGTACGAGGACGTCGGTCTCTACCGGCCGCTGACGACGGCGTCACTGCGCCTGGACTTTCTCCTCAGCCAGACGCTCGGCACGCCGATCACCGGTGAGCGGGCCCTCGTTCCCCACGTTCACAACTTATTGCTCAACGGGATCGGTGCTGCGCTGCTCTTCCTGACGTTGCTGCGTCTCGGGGTGCCGGCGGCGGGGGCGTTCGTTGCGGCAGCGGTGTTCGCCGTGCATCCTGCGCGTTCAGAGGCGTTCCTGTGGATAAGCGGTCGAGCGGAATGCCTGATGACGGCCTTCGCGTTGGGGGCGGTGTTGATCGTCCTGGGTGGCACGTCGTGGTGGCGGCTCTTCGCAGCGGGGGCGTGCGCGTCGTGTGCTTTCCTGGCCAAGGAACAGGGCGCGTGCTTGCTCGTCCTCGTGCCCCTGGCGCCTGCCCTGACCCGGAGGGACCGGGGCCGCGTGCTCGCGGTCATGGCCATGGCCATCGTCCCGTGGCTCGTGGTGCGCTACGGAGTGCTGGGCACCCTTGGCCCGACGGGTTCGCAACAGACCATGCTGGGTGCGGGGGGCGGCGCCATGCTCCTGCACGGCATGGGTTGGCTTGGTCGCTACGCGCTGCTTCTCGTTTGGCCCGACCCCTTACTGCACGAATACGATGAGCCAGCGGCGGCGGACTGGCTGGGCATGGCGGTGGCGGGGTGCGTTGCCCTGGCGTCGGTGATCGCCTGGCGCCGCCGCGGGGCGCCAGGTTTCGCGTGCGCGTTGTTCGTGCTCCCGCTGCTGCCGGCGCTGAACCTGCTGCATCGAACGAGCGAACCATTCGCGGAGCGCTTCCTGGCTCTGCCAGCTGCCGGTGCCCTCGCCTGGTTCGCCGTGGTGTTCCCCTGGGAGCGCCTGCGGCGTCCCAGACTCCTCACCTATGCGGCGCTGGTCTTACTCTTGACCGCCGCCGTGCGGACAGGCATCCGGGCATCCGACTACAAGGACGAGGCAACCCTGTTCGCGGCCCAGATGCAGGTCGCTCCGGGAGAGGCCGCGTCTTGGGGCTTGTGGGGCCAGCTTGGGGTGCGCGGGGGTGATCTCGCTGCGGCGTGTTCACGCTTCGCTCGTGCGGTGGAGCTGGCTCCGGACGGTTACCGCTGGCGCATTGAGCGGGCCGACGCCCTCTTCAAACGCGCCAGCGCGATGGAGACGCTGGATCAGGTGTCGCTCCGTGAAGCCGCGCGCGAATTGTCCGTCGTGGTGGAACGATGGCCGATGATCGGTCCGGCGTGGTCGCTCTTGGGATCAGTAGAGGCGACGGCCGGCAATGTGGCCGTCGCCGAGGCGGCGCTGCGGCGCGCGGCCGCGCTGGAGCCACGGGATTGGCGCGCTTCGTGGCGCCTGGCGAATATCTTGATGAGCAGTGGGCGGGCAGGCGAGGCGCGGAGCGTCGTGACGTCCCTTGTCGCGTCGTTGGACGACGCGGCCCGGCGTCGCCCCTGGGATTTTCAGCCGCTCGCCGCGGCGGGGCGTGTCCTCTTGGATTCGGCGCAGCCCCAGGCCGCGCTCATGCGCCTTCGTGGTGCCCGGCGCCGAGCGTTGCGCGCCCAGGACACGGCGCAGATCGACGAGTTGCTCCGTCGCGCGGCCGGCCAGCGGCCAGCGGTGAGGTAGGATCGGCGCTATGCGTTGCATGGTCATCCTCGTGTGCCTCCTGATCGTCACGGCGGCGTCGGCCCAGAACCCGGGTGTCCTCGGGGCGGTGCTCGGGAGCGATGGGCGCGACGTGGTGGTGCGCCGGGTGCTCGATCGGAGCCCTGCTCGCGTTGCCGGGCTGCGGCCTGGTGACCGGTTGATGATGGTGGGCGAGGACCTCGTCCGTAACCCGCAGGACGCCCGGGCACGGTTGTACCGGCTGGCGCCGGGGAGCATGGCTCGGCTGGCTGTGGTCCGCGGCGAGGAACGCCACGTCTTCGACGCGAAGATGACTGATTGGAAGACCGCGTCGTCGCTCGTGAAGTGGCGGGGCAAGGCGCTCGAAGCGGGAGTTGGGGCTCCCGCCTGGTGGGCTGAGCGTTGGGACCTGCCGGGTGGGGCCCGTGTCCCGCCGACCCGGGAGTCCACCAAAGGCAAGGTCGTGTGCCTGTTCGTCTACCAGGCGTTGTGACCGCATTGCGAGAGACGGGGGTTCCCCGTCCACGTTGCGCAGGAAGCGGATTACCGCGATGACGCCGGGATCGTATTCGTGAACTTGCACGCGGTGGCGGAGGCCCACAATCGGAACACTTTTGATGTCGCGGTGAAGAAGGCTCGGGCAGCGGGCTCGAAGTCCGCCGTGCTCGAGGATGTCCGGATTGACGGGATGGGGCGTTCGGAGGCCTGGCGCCTTTACCGCATGCGATGGTCGCCGTGGACCATCGTGATCGGCAAGAAGGGCGAGCTTCTTTACAACGGGAACACGCCGGCGGAGTCGGCGCTTCGGGAAATCCTGCGCAAGGCCCTGGGCCGCAAGCGGCGCCGCTAGCGGACCGAAGCGCACCGTCGCAAACAGCGGGGCCGTCGCGGCCGGTTTCTGTAGGATCGGCCCCCGTGAATGTCATCACGCCACAGCAGGTCGGGCGCGTTTTGCAGGCCATCGACCAGATGGGGCTGCATCGAGAGGCCGTGCGGATCCCTCTGGAGACCGTGCCGGGAGGTGCTGTCGCGATTGAGGCAGGCGCCGCGGTGATCGAAGTCCCGTCGGATGTAGATCTCGAGGTGTGGCTCTCCGAGCTCCCGGCTCGGCTGCGCGCGATCCCGGGATCCGAAGGGCTGCGCGAGGCGGAAGAGCTCTAATCGGCATCTTCGCGTGGGTCGTCCTCGTGGGATGGGCCTGGCGCAGGCCGGTCCTCTCGGGATAGGACGACGAACCTCCCCACGGGCGCATGGCGATTTCATCTCTCCTTGGCGATCTCAAGCCCACGGGACGGCTACCAGCGGACATCCCGGGGATCGGCAAGCGGGGCGATGGTCGGTAGACTCCATCCTGCGCGTGCTGCTGCGCGTTTTCACCTCCGCCCTTCTTTAGAAGAGAACCCCGATGGACTCCTCCGCCGTCACCGCGCTCGTTGACAAGACCTGGGACGATTCGATCCTCCCGGTGATCACTGAATACATCGCGATCCCCAACAAGTCGCCGCTGTTTGATCCTGACTGGAAGGCAAACGGGCACATGGATCGAGCGGTCGAGTTGATCGCTGGCTGGTGCAGGGAGCAGCCGATCGAAGGGATGACGCTCGATGTCGTCGAGCTTGAAGGCCGCACCCCGCTGATCTTCATGGATATCCCCGGCGAAGGTGATGACTGCGTGGTCCTGTACGGGCACCTGGACAAGCAGCCGGAGATGGAGGGATGGAACGAGGGGCTCGGCCCGTGGATCCCCGTGCGCGACGGCGACAAGCTGTACGGACGTGGGGGCGCCGATGACGGTTATTCGGCGTTCGCTTCACTGACCGCGATCCGGGCCCTGCGCGCAGCCGGCGGCAAACACGCTCGGTGCGTCGTGATCATCGAGGGTTGTGAGGAGTCGGGCAGCTACGACCTGCCGTATTACATCGACCATCTTCAAGATCGGATCGGCAAGCCCAGCTTGGTGATCTGTCTCGACTCAGGGTGCGGCAACTACGACCAGCTTTGGTGCACGACCTCGCTGCGGGGCATCGTCTCGGGAGACCTGGAGGTGCGGGTGCTCGGCGAGGGCGTCCACTCGGGGGACGCGTCAGGGATTGTTCCATCTTCCTTCCGTGTCTTGCGGGAGCTGCTTGATCGGGTCGACGACGTGGGCAGCGGCGAGGTCCTGATCGATGCCCTCAAGGTGGAGATCCCCGAGCAGCGGGCGGAGCAGGCAGACGTGGCCGCCCGGGTCCTCGGTGACGATGTGTTCGACAAGTTCCCCTGGGCAGAGGGGATGACCCCGGTCGCGACCGGTCGCGACGCGGTCCTCAATCGGACCTGGCGACCGTCGCTCTCGATCACCGGCGTAGAGGGGATGCCCGCCCTGCAGGACGCGGGCAACGTGCTGCGGCCCCGGACGACCGTGAAGCTGTCGATGCGCATTCCACCGATGGTGGACGCGGACGCGGCGACCCGGGCTTTGAAGGAGGCTCTGGAGAGCGACCCGCCTTACGGTGCCCAGGTGTCCTTTCACGCGGAGAAGGGCGCCGCGGGCTGGAACGCTCCGCCGCTCGCCCCGTGGCTCGAGGAGGCTGTGGAGTCCGCGTCGCAGACATACTTCGGCAGGGAGTCTGTCTGGATGGGTGAGGGCGGAACCATCCCATTCATGGGGATGCTGGGGGAGAAGTTCCCCGAGGCGCAGTTCATGATCACCGGACTCCTCGGTCCCGGCTCCAATGCCCACGGTCCGAACGAGTTCCTGCACGTTCCGTGCGGCAAGAAGCTGACGGCCAGCGTCGCTCATGTACTGGGTGAGCACTTCAAGATCCGCGGCTGATCCGCGGTATGGCTCTCATCCCGCGCCTCCCCGAGGGCTCAGCGGCTCCTCGGGTGCTGGCGTTCGAGGTTCCGGTTGCGTTGCTCGTGGTTGATCCCCGTCCGTGACGGAGGGCTGTGGCTCGCCGAGGCGGTGCAGTCCGCGCGGGAGCAGTGCTCGCCCGAGGACGAGGTCGTGGTTGTCGACGACGGGAGCACGGATGGGGCCGCTGATGCCTTGCCAACGGATGTGCGGCTGGTTCAGCAGGCGCCGCTGGGGATCGCCGTTGCGCTGGAGGCTGGTCGGCGGATGTGTCGTGGCCGCTATATCCTGCGACTCGACGCGGATGATCGTGCGCTACCGGGTCGGTTGGAGCACCAGGTCGCCGCGCTTGACGGGGAGCCCGGGCTAGGGGCCGTCGGCGGTCGGGCCCGCCTATTCGTCGAGCATGGGGCGCCACCGGAAGGGATGGCTCGTTACGTGGAGTGGGTCAACGGCCTGCGGGACCCCCACCCGCAGCTCCTGGTCGAAAGCCCCCTGTTTCATCCGGCGGTCGCGATGCGTGCGAGCGCCGTGGAGGAGGTCGGTGGGTATCGGGACGAGGACCGGCCTGAAGACTATGACCTGTGGCTGCGCCTGGTCAGCGGGGGGTGGCGCCTCGCCAACCTGGAGCGGGAAGTCACCGCCATTCGGGACCATGACGGGCGCCTCACGCGCACGGACCCCCGCTATCGGCGGGAGGCGTTCGACAGGTGTCGGCGGGATCACCTGCGGGCGACCGCGCTGCGTCGTCCCCGGCGGGTGGTGCTGTGGGCGGGGAGCAAGGGGGGGCGTCCGTGGCTTCGCTGGCTGAAAGATGGGGGGCATGGCATCCCCGCGATCATCGACGTCGCCGACGGCGATGACCGCCAGGGCATCGCTGTGCGGAGACCGGAGGCCTTGCGTGACCTGGTCTTTGACGTCCTCCTCGTCGCCGTCGGCCGCCGGGGCGCTCGGGGACTCATCCGGCGCCGCATCGCCGAGCTGCGCCCCGACCTGGTGGAGGGGCGGGATTGGTGGGCCGTGCTATGAGTGCGATGGGCCGTCGGCCCGTTGTCATTGGCTGCGCAGATCGAGGACGTGGGAGAGCGCGGTGATGCAGAGGGCATGGCTGATTGCCCCCGAACGGATCGCCTCCATCACCTGCTCGGTGGACATGACCTCGACGGCGATGTCCTCTCCGGGGTCGAGGTCCTGATCACCGGCGGGGACCGCGCCTTCGGCGAGAAAATGCCAGCACCGATTGTCCTGGTAGGCGGGGTTAGGAGCGACCGAGCCAAGGGATGTCCATCGGGCCGCTGCGTAGCCGGTCTCCTCTTCGAGCTCTCGGACGGCCGAGCTCTCCGGCGTCTCGCCCGGGTCGATCAGCCCACCGGGGATCTCGAGCTCCACGCGCTCGGTGCCGAACCGGTACTGGCGGATCATGACCAGCTCACGCTCCGGGGTGAACGCGACGACGTTGACCCAGTCGGGGGTCTCGCAGACGACCCGTTCCATCTGCGCTCGGGTGCGGGGATTTTGAACCATGTCCCACCGCGGGCGGAAGACGTGGAGGTCTTCCCCGTGCCGGGACGCGATGCGAGGCCAGGGCTGGATCGTGGGCGCGGTCATGTCTTTCCCCCGTGATGAGCGCTCTCTCATAACATGGGCGCCGTGACCATGACCCTGGAGGAACGACTCGCCGGGCTGCCGCGCCTGGGCGTCGGTATCAGCGGCGAATACAGTGTGCGGCCGTCCATCGATCCCATGGCGTTCGATGAGCAATGGCCTGGCCTCATCCATTTCATCGAATTCGGGACGGATACGGATCGTGGTCTGGATCCAGAGGTGCTCCGGTGGGTCGACCGGGGCGGCGCGGCGACCTACCACTTCCTTGACGTGAACTTCGAGGAGCTGGTCGACCTGGATGACGGGTGGATGGCTGAGACCAAGGGGTTCGCGGAGCGCCTGCGCTCGCCGTGGATCTGCGGTGACTCCGGGATGTGGCACTTCGGGCCCCGTGATCGCGGGCACGGGCTGTTGCTTCCGCCCGTGCTGACACGAGCTTCGGCGTCCGCGACGGCGCAGAGCGTGGCGCGCCTGCAGCGCTCAACCGGGCTGCCGGTGTTGCCGGAGAACCCCCCGTCGCTCTATTTCCTGGGCGACCTCCACATCCTCGATTACTTCGCTCGCGTCAGCGCGGAGGCCGAGTGTGGGTTGCTGTTGGACATCGCCCATCTGGCCATCTTTCAGCGTGCGTGCGGGCACGATCCGTTGACCGCCCTGGACGCGTTCCCGCTCGATCGCGTGATAGAGATCCACATAGCTGGCGGGGGGGAAGCTGTGACGTCCGACGGCTATCGCTACATCGACGATGACCACCGGGCGGACGTACACGAGGATTCCTGGGCCATCCTGGAGTACGTGCTCCCGCGGGCGAGCCGGTTGCGCGCCGTCTGCTACGAATGCGAGCACAACGGTCCGGAGGCGACGGTGGAGACCTTTCAGCGCTTGAACGCGCTGTTCCCAGCCCATGTCGCGTGAGGACCGAGGGTATTTTGAGGAGGACGTAGCCCCGGCGCCGTACGTGGCGATGCAGCGCGTCGCTGTGCGCATGTTGTTCGACCCTGCGTTCGTTGCGGCGGTCTACGAGGACCCGAAGGGTGCGTTGTCAGGGATCGATGTTCCTGAAGGCCTGGTCACGCAGCTCGTCGGCAATGACCGCCGCCTCTGGGGCGCGGACCATCTGCGGCGAAGTCGCGCGCTCAAAGTTCTGCTGGAGGAGTTCAAGGTCAGCTCCACGTTGGCGCTTTCCTTGTCGCGCAGGCTGGCGACGCTCGATGGGTTCTTCGGGTCGCCGCACTTCCACGGGGCGGTTCAGCGGCGTGGTTACATGGCGTTGGGCTTTGCCGAATATCTGGCCGATGACCTCGCCGGCCGGGGGGAGGTCGCCGCCCATGCGCGCGCGGTGCTGGCGCTCGAGGCAGCCATGGCGCGGAGCAGGCGTATGGCCCGGGAGGCGGCGCGGGGTCGCGATCCATCGACCCGCGCAGCATCGGAGGCGCGGGGAGATCGAGTCGTGGTCGCTCCGGGGCGGGTCGCGGTGCAGGTGCCTGGGGGTACGGTCGCGACCGTGCAGCATGTCGAGCGCTGGCTGTTCGAGGCCTCCCTCGTGCCCGCGCTCGGGTTGTGCGAAGACGCGCCCCGCCCTGAGCCCTTGCCGCCGTTGGCAGAGGACGCGGAGTGCTGGCTGCTCGAGCCGGCGGACGGCGGTAACGTGGACGTCGCTGCGCTCGGCACGGAGTGGCTCCCACTCGTGGCCGCCTGCGAGCGTCCGCGCACACGGGCTGATCTCGATGCCGTGGTCGGCGCGGGCGCCTGGGAGCGCGCTGCGTCTCTGCTGAGCGCCGGTGTGCTTCGCCGCTGGTAGTATCTCGCGTCTCTCTCAGCAAAGGTCGCACCCATGAGAATCGTCGTGATCGCGGTTTGCTTGTTCGCTTGCGCCACTGCCTCAGCGCAGGAGTTGATGACCCCTGAGCTGCTATGGAGCCTCCGTCGCGTCGGTGGCGGATGGCTCGATCCCAGCGGTGAGCAGGTGGTGTTCTCCGTGCGTGGGTACGACCTTGAGGAGAACGGCGGCGACACGGATCTCTGGGTCGTCCCGTTGGCTGGTGGTCCCGCCAAGCCGCTGATCACGGGGCCGGGAGGCCAGGGTGATGTGCAGTGGGTTCAGACGAGCGCTGGCCCCCGCCTGTTCGTCACCGCTGTGCGGAGCGCGGCCTCGCCGCAGGCGTGGTCGTGGGACCCGGCTACGGGGGCTTGGCTGCAGGTCACGGATATCATCGGTGGTATCGCCAATCTCAAGGTATCGGCGAACGGGTCGCACCTGGCGTTCACCCGCGACGTGAAGCTCGACAAGACGGTGAACGAGCTCTACGAGGATCTGCCCGAGGCCGACGCCCGGATCATTGATCAGCTGATGTACCGTCACTGGAGTGGGTGGCACGACTTCGCCTATTCCCACCTGCACATCGCGGCGGTTAAGGGGGACGGCACCGCGGGTGTGGCCGTTGACCTGATGCCAGGAAAGAAGGTGGACTGCCCCGTCCCCCCGTTCGCGGGCAGCGAACAGTTCAACTGGTCGCCCGACGGCAAGGCCATCGCGTGGACGGCGAAGGACGTCCCCAACTGGGCCCAGTCGACGAACAGCGACGTGTACGTGACGACAGTGGATGGGGACCTCCGTACACGGAACCTGACGATCGGCATGCCGGGTTACGACAATGATCCCGTGTGGTCCCCGGACGGGCGCCACCTCGCGTTTCATTCGATGCGTCGGCCTGGGTTTGAGTCCGATCGCAATCGGATCATGGTGTGGAACCGCCACTCCGGCGCGATCTGGGACCTCACCGCCGGCCTCGACCAGATGGCCCATGGGGGCTCTTGGGCGCCCGACTCCAAGAGCATGTACTTCATGTCCGAGCGACGGGGCACCAATCAGCTCTTCAACATCAAGCTCGCGGATCGTGGCCTGACGCAGGTCACCACGGGCGGGTTCAATTGGGACCTGCGGGACATCAGCCCCGACGGCCAGACCCTGGTCGTCGCTCGGCAGGACATGGTGCGGCCCTGGGAGTTGTGCGCCCTCCCGTCAGGTGGCGGGGAGGCGCGGGCCCTGACCGGGGGGAACGACGCCGTCTACGAGAAGCTGCGGTTGCCGACCATCAAGGAGCGGTGGGTCAAGGCTACGGACGGTGAGATGATCCACGCCTGGGTGGCCTATCCGCCGGACTTCGATTCGCGGAAGCAGTACCCGATGTTGACCTACTTCCAGGGAGGTCCCCAGGGTCAGATCGGTCAATGGTTCAGCTATCGATGGAACTTCCATCTCATGGCGGCGAAGGGGTATGTGGTGGTGGCCCCGAACCGACGCGGCCTGCCGGGATTCGGTCGCAAGTGGAACGACGACATCAGCAAGGACTGGGGTGGTCAGGCGATGCGGGACATCCTGTCCGTTCATGATGACATGGCGGCGGAGTCGTATGTCGACCCGAAGCGCTGTGGTGGCGTCGGCGCGAGCTTCGGCGGATACACCGCGTATTGGATGATGGGCAATGGTGGGGACCGGTTCTCGGCGTTGATCGCGCACTGCGGTGTCTTCAATCTGGAGTCGATGTATGGGGCGACGGAGGAGCTCTTCTTCGTGGATTGGGATATCGGAGGACCCTACTGGAAGGGGGCCGCATTGCAGGGGGACTACGACCGGTTTTCTCCGCATCGTTTCGTCAAGAACTGGGAGACGCCGCTCCTCGTCATTCACGGTCAGAAGGACTTCCGTGTCCCGGTGACCCAGGGTATGGAGGCGTTCACCGCGGCCAAGGTGTCGGGGGTGCCCTCTCGTTTTTTGTACTTCCCTCAGGAGGGACACTGGGTGATGGAGCCGCAGAACGGCGTGTTGTGGCACCGCGTGTTCTTCGACTGGCTCGACCGCTGGTGCAAGCCCGGCAAGTGACGGTCCCTGTGGCGGCATGAAGATCAGCATCGTGGGTGGCGGTGTGTTCGGGCTCGCGGCCGCGTGGCGGCTCGCCGTCCGAGGGCACGAGGTCGAGGTCTTGGAGGCTGATCTGATCCCCGCATCCAAGGCGGCGAGCCGCGACATCTCCAAGGCATTCCGTGGCGGGTATGGGGCGGCGACCGCGCGTTATGCGCCCGGTGTCGCGCGCGCGCGTGAGCTGTGGCGGGATCTCGAGTCGACCACGGGGCGCTCCGTCTATCACGAGACCGGATGCCTGCAGATCTGTACCCGGTTCGACCCTGGGGATTTTGAGCGGGAGGGGTTTGAGGCGCTGGATCAGATGGGGTGGCCGGTGGCGTGGCTCGGGTTGGACGAGCTGGCGGAGCGGTATCCGGCGTTCCGTTTACACGGGGTCGTCGGTGGGGTGCTGGACTCGTGGGGTGGTTGGGTCGACCCCATGGAGGCGCTGCCCGCCCTCGCAGAGGCTACGGAGCTTCGCGGTGGGCGGGTGATGACGTCGCGCGCCGTGACTGATCTTGGGGACGTCAGCGGAGACGTGGTGCTGGTCTGCGCCGGCGCGTGGCTTCCACGTATCATTCCGGAGCTATCCGCCCGGGTGCGGACGACGAGGCAGCACGAGGCCTTCTATCGTCCGGTCGCGATCGGCGCGTGCGCCACCCTGCCTGCGTGGTCGCTAGACATGGGTACGGAGGGCTGGTACGGGTTCCCGGTGAGCCGGGATGGCGTGGTCAAGGTCGCCCGCCACGTACCGGATGTGGACGGCGATCCCGATGATGATCGCGGCCCGGATGTGGATCAGGCGGCGGCCGTGCGGGCTTTCGTGGCCGACCGATTACCGGATCTCGCTGGAGCCCCGGACGAGGGCGGCACGTGTTTCTATACGATGAGCCCGGATGGGAGCTTCGTGTTCGATCACGCCCCGGGATTGGAGCGGGTGCTCATCGCCGGATGCGGCGGAGGGCACGCGTTCAAGTTCGGGCCCATGCTCGGGGAGTGGGCGGCCGATCTCGTTGAGGGACGGCCCTTGCCGCCAGGATTTGGGTTGCACGACAAGGGCGACGATCGCATCGTGTAAAGGGGAGAGAACGATGAGACTACCCTGGATGATCATGGCGGCGCTGCTGGGCCTGGTCGCCTGCGCTGACGAAGGCGCGGTGGGGGACGGAGGATCAGCGGGGACGGTGAATTCGGCCAGCGGCGATCGCGTCGCAGCCCAGATCGTGATCACCCTCCACGTGCAGGGGGGCGGCGAAGGAGAGCTCGCGTACGCCCGTTCCCAGGTCGCCGGCTTCGGCACCTGCGCGGACGCCAAGGTGGACTTTGAGACGTGGAAGATCTACGCGCTCATGATGCCCGGGGTGGAGAAGCAGTTCGCGGTGGAGCAGCGCAACATGCTGGAGGCCTACGTCCGGCCGCCATTGGAACTGCAGATGTCCAGCTGGTCCTACAACGAGGGGGACTGGTTTTCGCTCATCGGGAAGTGACGCGGGGCTCAGCGCGGGGTGGCCCGGACCGCCGCTCCGGATGGCAGTGAGCGGCCTGTCGCCTCGGGGATCTCCATTTCACCGGCGACGATGTTCCAGTCGGCGTCTGGGGCGAAGCCCTCGAGGACATTGCGCGCGACGCCTGGCGACCAGCCTGGGGTGTGACACGAGAGGTGGAGGAACAGCGGGTCTTCGGCGAGGAGGTCGGCGCACAGGGTCAGGAGCTCGGGGAGATCATCTTCAATCTTCCACGTCTCCTTCCGGGCACCACGCCCGTAGGTCGGCGGGTCGAGGATGATCCCGTGGTAGCGTCGGTCACGTCTCAGTTCTCGCCGGCAGAACGCGAGCGCGTCTTCGACGATCCACCTGACGGGGCGATCCTGGAGGCCAGACAGGTTCGCGTTCTCCCGCGCCCAGTCGACCACGCCACGGGCCGAGTCGACGTGGCAGACGGCGGCGCCCTCGGCGGCGCAGGACAGGGTCGCGATGCCGGTGTACGCGAAGAGGTTCAGGATATTGGGGGTGCTGCCGCTCGCGACCCGGGTGGCCACGCGGGCACGCATCCACTGCCAACTGTCGTGCTGCTCGGCGAACAGGCCAATGTGGCCGAAGGGGGTGGGTTTGGCGAGGACCCGGAGCCCGGCGATGTCCAGGGGCCAGCTCTCGGGCGTGGCTGCCCGGGTGACCCAGTGTCCGCCTCCATTTTCGCTGCGGTGGTGTACGGCATGGACATCCTCCCACGCGTGGGGATCTTGTCGGCGCCAGAAGGCGTGGGGCGCCTGCCGCTGGAGGCGGTAAGGACCGACCTGCTCGAGCTTGCGGCCGTCGCCGCTGTCAATGAGCTCGTAGGCCTCCGTGCTCACGATCTGGTCTTTCTGGCGCCGCGGTAGCGCGCGAGCCACTGATCGGCGAAGGTGCGGAACTTTCCGCGTTCGATCGCGGTCCGCATGCCCGCCATGAGGTCCTGGTAGAAGCGCAGGTTGTGGATCGTCGCCAGGGTGTCGTACAGGGCTTCACCGGCGTAGCTGAGGTGGCGCAGCACCATGCGGCTGAAGTGCTGGCAGGTGTAGCACTCGCACGCGGTGTCGGGAGGGTAGCGATCCTTGCGGTAGCGCTTGTCGGTGACGCGGATGCGGCCCGTGCGCGTGAACAGCGTGCCCCCGCGGGCATAGCGGGTCGGGATCACGCAGTCGAACATGTCCATGCCGCGTTCCACGCTCGCGATCAGATCTTCCGGCAGCCCAACGCCCATCAGGTAACGCGGAAGGTCGGGTGGCAGGAGCGGCGCGGTGTAGCCGACGACCTCCTTCAGCAGCTCGAGCCCCTCTCCGACACTGACGCCGCCGATGGCGTAGCCATCGAACGGGATTTCGCGGAGGTCTCTCGCGCTGCGCTCCCTCAGGTCTCGGTACGTCCCGCCCTGAACGATCCCGAACAGGTGCTGGTGCGGCGCCAGTTCGCATTCGCGGCAACGCTTCGCCCATCGCGTGGTGCGGGCAACGGAGCGCTCGACGTATTCACGGGTCGTCGGGTATTCAACGCACTCGTCGAACGCCATCACGATGTCGGCGCCGAGGTCCCGCTGAATCGCCATGGACGACTCGGGGTCGAGCACGGTGGTGGCGTCGTCCTTCCCGTAGCGGAAGCTGACGCCCGCCTCGGAGATCGACTTGTCGGGCAATGAGAAGACCTGGAACCCACCGGAGTCGGTGAGGATCGTCTTCGGCCAGGCCATGAGCGCGTGGAGCCCTCCTGCCCGTTTCACGATGTCCCGCCGGCGCTCGAGGGAGAGATGGAAGGTGTTGGCCAGGATGACCTCGGCGCCGGTCTCTAAGACCTGGTGTGGGGTCGCCGCCTTGACGGCTCCCTGGGTGCCGACGGGCATGAAGGTGGGGCACTCGACCACGCCGTGCTCGGTGCGAAAGCGTGAGCGCCGCGCGCCGCAAGGATCGGTGGCGAGGAGCTCGAAATGGATGTCCTTCAGCGACATGGTGCGTTCCTAGCATGAGGCGCGGCGGACCGGAAGGTCCGGGTCCATAAACCCTCCTTCGCGCGCAGGAAAAGTGGGATCTCCCCGAGGTGAAGGCCGGGGGTATGCTCCCGCGGCATGTCGTCGCCGCCGTGCCCTCCGCCCAGCATCAGAACCCCGAGGTCGACCATCAATCGGATCGCACGCGCTGTCGTTTTCGCAGGTCTGTTCGCCGTTGCGGCGCCGTGCCAAGACGCGCTCCTCGCAGCCCTCCCCACGGGCTTCTCCGTCCAGCTGCCGCTGAACAGTGGCTCCGTCAGCGCGCGATCCACCGAGGCGTCAGTCGTAGACCTCCGCACGATCACGGCCCCCGGTTGGGCGGGCGTCGCGGCCTCATGGGTCGAGGTTGACGCTGGGCAGCGCACAGCGTGGTCCGCGATCAGCCTGGACGGGAATCGCATCGACCGCGTCTCCCCGACGGATCACTCCTTGCGCGTTCGCTTCGGGTCGTTCGATCCGCGCGGCGCCCACCCTGACATACCCCGTTCCCTGCGTGCCCGGCCCGATTGCCGACTCTGGCTCGTCCAGTGGTGGACTCAGGGCATCGAGCCGTATCGGGAAGCGGTCCGTGAGCTCGGCGCCGTGATCCACCTGTTCATGCCGGTGAATGGGCAGGTGGTGTCGATGGACGCGCAGGCCGCGTCACGGGTGGCCGAGCTGTCGTGCGTTCGGGCCGTGGTGCCGTTTCATCCTGCCTACCGTCTCGACCGTGAGTTCCTCGATGTCCTGGGCGGGGGTCGAGGCCCGTTCGGGTCGGTCCGCGTCAACATTTTGGCCCTGAGGCGTGGCATGGTCGGGCAGCTGCCGATCGCCGCGCAAATCGAGGCGTTGGGCGGCGTCGTCAACGAGCACAGCCCCGAGACATATCTGATGTCAGCGACTCTGGGGCTTCGCGAGCTCGCCCAGGTCGCCCACCTGGACGACGTGCAGTGGATCGATCGTTGGTCCCCGATCGGTGTCGACATGGACCTGGCGCGGGCCTTCGTGGGCGCGTCGAGCATCGAGACCGTCGGCTTCACCGGCGCCGGTGTACGCGGTGAGATCTACGATACGGGGACCGAGTTGAATCACCCGGAGCTGGTGGGCTCGATCCCGCACGGCGCGGGGACAGTGAGCGCGCACGGGACATCCTCGGCGGGGGAGGTGTTCGCTCGAGGGCTCAATCCCCAGGCGAAGGGGCTGTGTCCCCAGGGGACCGCGATCGTCACCGACGCCAACGGGTACGGGGGGAGCCGTTACGCTCACACCATGCAGTCGGTCGACCCGAGCGGGCCCTACCGCGCGGTGTTCTTGACCAGCAGCGTGGGGGCGGCCCAGGTGACGGGTTACTCGTCGATATCGCAGAACCTGGACCTGATCGCCTTTGACACCCATCTCGTCCACCTTCAGTCCCAGAGCAACACGGGGACGACCGCTTCGCGACCGGAGGCGTGGGCGAAGAACGTCATCAGCGTAGGCGGCATCAATCACTACGGCACCTTGGCCGACACGGATGACGCGTGGGCTGGTGCCAGCATCGGCCCGGCGTCGGACGGTCGGATGAAGCCGAACATGGCGGCGTTTTACGACGGGATCTACACCACGACATCGGGCGGCGGATACACCGGGTCGTTCGGCGGCACCAGCGGCGCGACCCCCATTGTCGCCGGCTGCGTCGGGTTGATCCACGATATGTGGCACGCGGGTAGCTTCGGGAATCCAACGGGGGCCACAGTCTTTGATAGCCGTCCCAGCGACACCCTGATCCGCGCGCTCCTGTACGGTTCGGCGACGCCGTGGGATTTCACCGGGAGCACGCACAACCGGGCGCGGACGCGTCAAGGGTGGGGGCGTCCGGACCTAGGTAAATTGCATGCTCATCGCGACGTCCTCCACTGGGTTGACGAAACGGATGTCTTGACCAACCTCCAGTCCCGCACGCGCTGGGTGACCGTTCAGCCCGGTCGCTCCGAGCTGCGGGTCGCCCTGGTGTGGGCGGACCCGCCCGGCACGACCAGCGCGAGTCTGCACAGGGTCAATGACCTGGATCTGATGGTGACGAGCCCCACGGGGGTCGTCTACCGTGGCAACTGGGGCATGTCCGGCGGCGTGTGGTCGGTCGCTGGTGGTTCCCGTGATGCGATCAACACGGAGGAGTGCGTCGCTGTGCCGTCGCCCGCCGCCGGCACGTGGCAGATCGTTGTGGTGGCGGCGGACGTGAACCAGGACGGGCACCTTGAGACTCCGGCGGTCGACGTGGATTACTCCCTGGTTGTGTTGGGGGCTGAACCGGCGGCCGCGGGGGCACCGTTCGATCTCCGCATGAGCACCTCGGGCGGGGGCGTGGGCGACGGACTCGTGGGCCTGGATCGGGTCCCGGGCGGCACCAGTCACGGCTTTTGCCTGTTCTCTCTCGCGACCTTGGGCGTCGCCGGTTCGGGGCCCGTCGTCGGCCTGTGGCCGGACGTGTTGACCTTCCAGTGTGTGGCCACGCCGGTGGCCCCCGGCAATCCCATGCACTGGACCTGGCCAGCGCCGGGGGTGTTCCCTGCGGTGGATCTGTCCCTTCCCCCTGGGTCCGTGGCGCTGCCCGCCGGGGTTAGCCTGGACGGGCTGGGTGTGGCGATCGACGGCCAGGGGGGCGTCCTGGCCACGACCCCTGTTCGACGGGTCACCTTCTGATCGCGAACGAGTCGAGGCATGATGGTGGAGTGATCAGTCCTCTGCGTCCTCGCATCGCCGTCAGCGCTTGCCTGCTCGGCGAAGCCGTCCGCTACGACGGAACGAACAAGGCCCACCACGTGGTCACGGAGGTCCTGGCGCCCCATGTGGAGTGGGTCCCGGTCTGCCCTGAGGTCGAGGCAGGATTCGGCGTCCCGCGACCTGCGATTGAGGTCGTATCCGAAGACCCGGTGCGGGTCGCGCGAGTGGCGGACGGGGAGGACGTGACGGAGAAGCTGCGAGGCGCCGCCAGCAATCTCGCATCCAGGCTGAACGAGTTGGGGGCGGATGGGCAGATCGTGAAGGCGCGATCGCCGTCCTGTGGTCTGAGCGACGCGCCACGCGCCCTCTCGGGCGGGACCGGGCCGGGGTTGTACGTCGGCGTTCTGCTCGGTGCGCTTCCGGATCTCCCGATCGTGGATGAGGCCGGGCTCGATGACCCAGCCCGTCTGCGCCGATTCCTGGAGGCGGTCGTGTCGCGCGCTCGTCAGCGGATGTCCTGCGACGTGAGCGCCCTGGATTGGCTGGCCCAGGTGTTAGGGGCGGAATAAAAAAGGCTCCCGCGGCCCGAAGGTCGCAGGAGCGCTCGTCTGCCGTCCCGTTTCTTGCTCAAGGGCGCCCATCCCGTTCGGGCGAACGCCTCTCGCGATCTTCTTATCGAACGCCTCCGCCGCAGAACTGGAGCGAGAGCGCGTGTTTCCCTATTGCCCGGCGCCGGAGATGAGGTCGAGGCAGATCCGGTCCTGCAGCGCTCGCCATGGAGCGGTTGTGCCGACGAAGTTCTGGCACAGGATGGCGAAGGCGAGGGGCTCGCCTGCGGCGGTCGTGAGGTAGCCAGCGAGTCCGGAGACGGCGGATATGGTGCCGGTCTTGGCCCGCACGACGCCCTCGGCTGCGGTGCCACCCATGCGCGTCGCCAAGGTGCCGTCCTGTCCTGCCACGGAGAGGCTCTCGGCGAGGAGTGTCCGGGCGGGGTCGCCTCTGTCGTGCACGTCGGCGAGGAGTCGAACCAACAGGGACGCGCTGACCAGGTTGTAGTGGGAGACGCCGGAGCCGTCCGCGAGCCGGTAGGCGTGGGCGGTGACGCCGAGGCTCGCGAGGTGATCTCGGATGACGGCGTGGCCGCTGACGACATCGCCCAGGGCCCCCTTCGCGTCGGCTCCGAGATGACGCAGCAGCATCTCGGCCGTCAGGTTGTCGCTGGGCTTGTTCGCGTGGGCCAGGAGCAGCGGGAGGGGCCGGCGGATCTCCGCCTGGCGCCGAGGCTTCCATCTGTCAGCGGCGCCGGCTGGCCGTACCAGGAGGTCCCGATTCGCGATTCCTGCATCCATGAGGAGCTGCTTGAGCACCTCGGCTGTGTGGCGCGCGGAGTCGGGGACAGAGAGGGTTCGGCGTCGCTCTTTCCCCGCGGGCAAGTGGCCAGTGACCGTGATGGTCCTGTCTCCGGCTCTCCAGTCGCGGGCGATCTCCAATGGGCCAGGCCCCGGGCGTACGACGGCTGGTGTGTGAGCGGATCTCGGCGCGTAAGCCACGGTGAGTCCCTCGCGCGTCCCTCTGGCCACCACCTCCACCGTGCCCCCGTCGACGGTCAGGCCCGAGAGGTGAGGCATGAAGCCGCCGGGTTCGTCGTCCCACATCCAGCCTTTGCCGAATCGCGGGTGTCCGGACATGGGGTCGACGTAGGAGAGCACGGAGGCCTGACGGACGCCGGCCCGGTGCACGCGGGCGACCAGCTCGCCCAGGTCTTGTTCTGAGAGCAGTGGGTCGGCGCCCCCGACCAGGCGCAGGGCGCCGCCGTCGGCGTCCCGTGCCTCCAGGGATGTGGTGACCTCCAGGTCAGGGTTGCGCACGCAGAGTGGAATGGTCGTGAGCAGCTTCATAGTCGAGGCGGGGCGCATCAGCAGCTCGGGGCGGCGCGCGAAGACCGTGTGTCCGTCGACCAATGAGACCGCCAGGACGGAGACCGAGACCCTGCCGGCACACGCGGTAGTGATGGCGTCGTGGAGATCGCCGCCGCCTATCCGGCTGCTCTGGGTAGAGCAGCCACAGAGCAATAGCAAGAGGGCGAGCGTTGGGCGCATGGACCGCAGCATAGGCGATCTCGCGGTAGATGCGCTGGTGGCCGCGCGCGGGCTCCCCGCAGGGGCAGCCGGGCGCGGGGCTGGTGCCGTTATCAGAACCCGTTCTCGAGCGCGTCGAACAGCAGGGCGAGACGATCCGGGTCCTTGATGCCGGCCTCTTGCTCGACGCCGCTGTTGACGAGGATCCCGTAGGGGTGATGGGTCAGCAGCGCGCAGACGTTCTCCGGGCGCACCGCGCCGCCGATGAACGCGTACTCCGGGGCGTCGTTCCCGAGCAGCTCCCACGGAAACGTCAACTCGTGTGCGGTCATGGAGACCGTGAGGACGACGGGTTGCTTCTTGCTCGGCTCGGGGAACACGGGCGGCAGCATGTTGGTGCCCGAGAGGACCTCATGGACCCGGAAGACCTTGAGCCCAGCCGCTTCGCATGCCTCTGCTTCGATCTCGAACCCGGCGGACATCATGACGTTCTTGACGTCTGCGGCCGTCGCGGCGGCGATGACAGCCTCGGCGGGGGACGAGCGGAACAGGAGGAACTTGCCGGTTGATGGGCCCGCGACCTGGAAGATCTCCTTGGCTCGCTCAGGGGTCACACATCGTGGTGACTCCGGGATCATCTCGCAACCGAGGTCGGTCGCTCCGAGTTCGATCGCCAGCGCCGCGTCCTGCAGCCGGGTCAGGCCCGCGACGAGGATGCGGTAGTCCATCGGGGTTTCCATCGGGCCAGGCTCAGCTTTCTGTGGGAGAGGGAGGACCATAGGGCCCAAAGGATGCACACGGGGCGCTGTGTCTTCAAGGCCGGTAGGGTGATTGGGCCGCTCCGCGGACGGCCGTCGCGATGCGCTCCCAGTCAAAAGCGGGTCCGGGGTCGTTCTTGTTGGCTTGTACGTGGTGGTGGCCGAGGACGCCCCTGAAGGCCCGGAAGGCTTCCCGACTCAAGACTCCGGTGGGGACTTGCCCTCCGGCGTCGCGGGGAACCCGGGCCTCGATGGCCGGGAACACGGCGCGCAGCGAGGCGAGGACCTGCTCGAGGGACCGGTATTGCTCCGGGGTGAAGTCGTACTGCACCAGGTCGCGGCCGTTCTGGGGGCCACGAAACAGCCCCGGGCGGGCGGTGTGGCCGACAAAGCCCGGGATCCGCAGGCCCGGGTCCCCGAGTGCTTCGGGGAAGGTGATCCGCATCTGTCCGTTGGCCGCCGGCGCGTACCAATTTTCCAGGATGCGGGTGTCCGGGTATGCCCCGATCTGCGCGATTTCTATCCCCACGGACCGGTCGTTTGCGATGGTGGCGTGTCGCGCGCGGGCGGCGAGGTCGAGGGTCTGGTAGACGGTCCCGTCGACGTCAATGAGGAAGTGGCACGAGAGCCCGCGCACGTCGTGAAGGACCTCGAAGCATCGCTTGGAGCATCCGCATACGTCAAAGTGGACGACCACCTGGTCGACGCGCTGGCGGAGCAGCTCGAGGGTCCAGCCTTGGTCGGCGACCGCCGCGGCCACATCGGGGGCCAGCCCGCCGGTGCGCCGCTCACTGTAACGTCGTGGCGTGTCGCATCCGGAGGCAGGTCGGGTGGGCAGGAGACGGTCAGCCCTAAACCAGCAGCCCTCTCTCTGCCCGTCGTAGCCGTCAGGATCGAGGTACGTGACGACGGGCGCGTTGGTCGCGAACTGTTCTCCCGCGACGACGATGCCCCCGTCGGCGGTGCAACCTGCCAGACAACTGACTGCGACCGCGACCGTGAGCCATGCCCGTGCCATGCCGTGCACCATACGCCATCGGCGCGTTTGCAGGAATCGGCTCCTCTCGCTTCGTGGCGCCCGATCAAGCTGCCGGCTGTCTGGTCGGTGGGCAGATCAGGGGGCGACGCTCGGGCGTTTCTCCAGGCGAGACAGCACAAGCACGACGGCGACCCCGACGGCGACCGCAACGAGGACCCACGGGATCAGCGTGTCGGGCGCCGCGTTAGAGAGCGGTCCGACCTTTGGATCGAAGTTGTGTTTCCAGGGCCAGAGGGCGCGGAGCGACCCAGCCATGAGCCCGGTGAGGACCGCCATGGTGCGGTCGTGGGCGGCCCTCATGAGGCCGCGTAGCAGGGGGACGAACAGCGCGAGGCCAAGCCCGATCCCGCAGAGGAATACGCCGAAACGAGGGATGTCGCGGTCGTGCAGCGCCTCCACGACGGCCGTGTATTGGCCGAGCATGACGAGGAGCAGGGAGCCGCTGACGCCGGGCAGCAACATGACGCTGATTGCGCCCGCGCCCCCGTAGAGCAGCATCCAGGTGGCCACCTCGCCTTGGGCGTAGGGGAGTCCAGCAAACAGAAACGAGGCGGAGAATCCGCACGCGGCGAATCCGTACAGCCCGGCTGTTCGCTTCCTGAGCCGGCGCCATGGCTCCCGGATGCTGAACAGAACTAACCCGAAGAAGAATCCGTAGCACAGGGGAGCCGTGCTTTGTGCCTTCATCAGCGCCCCGGTGTCGTCCTGGCCGCCGACGAGCAACTTGGTGACGAGCAGATAGCTGGTGAACATGCCGACGCCGAGCGGAACGAGCAGGGCGAACGCTGACCGCAATTTCCTTCGGCCGTCGGCGTTCCGCGCGTGTTTGGGGAGGGCGAGGATCGTGGCGAGGGCGCCGATGAAGCGCTCGTAGATGCCGAGGATCAGGGCGATGGTGCCGCCGGAGACCCCGGGGACCGCGTCCGCTCCGCCCATGAGCATGCCCTGGCCAAAGGCCGCGGGGGCATTGCTCCCGTTTGTCGAGGTGTGCGTGTCCGTGCCCACTGATCCCGTCTCTCGTCTGTTCGGTCGCGGACGGGGCCGCGAGCCTCGTGCGTCATGCCTAGGCCGCCGCTCCACGTGGGACTTCGGCTGTCGGCTGCGGCGCACCGTAGCAGAGCCGCCGAGTGTCAGGGTGAACCTGTCGCCGAGGACGGGTTTGATAAGGGTGACGGCGAAGCCGAGCGCCGGCGCGAGGTGATATAGCGACAAAGTTGCCCTTGCGCGCGCCTCAGCGGTGGCGCTGCTTCAGGGCGCGACCCCGTAAGCCCGACGAGTGGAGAGTTGCATCAGGTGTGGCCATGATGCAAGCTGGAGTGGATGGCTCACTTCGATCACGATCACGACGCTTCGTCGCACCGCACCAATGGGCGGTGGCGGTGGCGGTTCCGTACGTAGCGGGTCTGCCTGAGCGAACTGGTCTGAACGACGGTGAACAAGAGGCGGCCCCCGCAGTGGGCTGCCTTCTTTCGTTCCAGGGTGGCCCCGGGGGGGGCGCCGCAGGGAGAGCTGGGACGTGGAACCGAACGAGCATCCAGGTTTGAGGGGAGATACGCGCGCGCGGGTGATCGCGACCCCGCATGTGGTCCGGCTGCCGCTCGCCGAATCCACAGCCGCCGTGGAACTCCTTGATCGCCTCGCGGATGGGGGGCGTCATCCGGGCGCGCTGCTCCTTGAGAGCGCGGACCTCCACGCGCCGGAGGGTCGACGCACGTTGCTGGTGCCGGCCCCGGTCGTGCGCGTGGTGCTCCGCGGGGCATCCCTGACGGTCCACGCGCTTGATGCTCGAGGCGAGGCTTTGTTGCCGGTGCTCGGCGGTGCCTGGAAGGTCGAGCCCGTTGAGCGCGCCCTCGTCGTGCCCGTGACCCCGGCATCGACGGATCCGGCCATGTCGGATCGGGATCGGCTGCGCGCGCCCTCCTGCCTCGACATGCTGCGCGACCTGCTGGGGCGGGTCGCTGATAGTGTTCCGGCGGAGGGGTTGCCGGTTGGTCTCTATGGGGCCTTCGGATACGAGTTCGTCGACCGATTCGAGTCTCTGCCCCCGCGACGCCCCGACCCGCACGACGAACCCGACCTGAATTTGGTCCTCGCGCTTGATGGCATCGTCCACGATCACGAGCGGGAGGAGGTGATCGTGGTGACCCGTGACCTGCGTGGGTTTGACGGGGCTCAGGTCGGGCCGGAGGCCGCGGAGGCGCGGGCGGCGCGCTGGGTCGAGGCTCTCAGCGCCGCGGACCCTGCTCAGGTTGTTGTGTGCGACGAGACCGTCCCCCTTCCGGAGGCGATCCCGGACCTGGGGGACCAGGAATATAAGGACGGGGTCGAGCGCATGCTCGACCATGTCGCTGCGGGGGACATCTTTCAGGCGGTGTTGTCGCGCAGCTTGAGCGTCACGAGCGACGCCCCATCCCTGGATGTGTACCGGCACCTGCGCGCGCGCAACCCCTCGCCATACATGTTCCATTTCGACCTCGGGGACGGCGCGCTCCTCGGGGCATCTCCGGAGACCTGCGTCCGGTGCGAGGAGGGCGAACTGACCCTATCCCCGATCGCCGGCACCGTGGCGCGCGGATTCCACGACGACGGCGCTCCGGATCATGATCGGGACGTTCGACTCGCCGTGGGGTTGTTGCTTGACCGCAAGGAGCAAGCCGAGCACGCCATGCTCATCGACCTCGCTCGGAACGACGTGGCGCGTATCAGCGTGCCCGGCACCCGTGAGGTGGAGCAGCCGTTTTCGGTCGAGCGCTTCAGCCACGTGCAGCACCTGGTCAGCCGTGTCCGCGGGCGCCTCGCGCCTGATCTGGACGCGCTGGATGCGTACCGGGCCTGCGCCAACATGGGCACGCTGACCGGCGCGCCCAAGCTGCGAGCGATGGAGCTCCTTCGTCAGTACGAGGCTACGGCTCGTGGTTACTACGGCGGCGGCCTGGGCTACGTCACCCGTGAAGGAGACCTGGATTCCTGCATCGTGATCCGGTCTCTGCGTTGGCGAGACGGCACCTACGTTGCCCGCGCAGGGGCCGGGATCGTCAGCGATAGTCTCCCCGCGCGAGAGCTCGAGGAGACGAGGGAGAAGGCGCGCGCGCCGCTGCTCGCCATCGCCCTGGCGGAGCGGAGGTCGTCATGACGAGTCGCCGGATCCTGGTGGTCGACAACCGCGACTCGTTCGTGTTCAACCTGGTCGAGGACCTGGCCCGCCTGGGCGCGGATTGCACGGTTGTCCGGGGGGACATGCCTCCTGAACGACTGGCCGGTCGTTGCGCCGAAGACCGCCCTGATCTCGTCTTGCTGTCGCCGGGTCCCGGCCGCCCTGAGTCGGCGGGGGCGATGGTCCCGTGGCTCTCCGGGCGCCCGGACGTGCCCGTTGTTGGGGTTTGCCTCGGCTTGCAGGCCATGGTCGTGGCCCTCGGCGGCAAGGTGGGGCGCGCGCCAGAGCCCGTGCACGGCAGGGCGACCCGCGTCGTTCACGAAGGCGACGGCGCGTTCGAAGGGCTGAGCAGCCCGTTCCGCGCTGGTCGGTATCACTCGTTGGTTGCGCTGCGATTGCCACCGGAGTTGGTGGCGACGGCGTGGTCCCTGGAGGGGGCGGCCGCCGAACCCCTCGTGATGGCCGTCCGTCACCGCACCCTGCCGTGGGTCGCGCTGCAATTTCACCCGGAATCGATTCTGAGCCCGGAAGGGCCGCGCATTCTGTCGAACCTGCTGAGGAGCTTGCCATGATCCCGTCCCTTATTGACCAGTTGCTTCAGGGTGATCGGCCCGAGCCCTCCGCGCTCGAGGACGTGTTCCAGAAGATCCTCGGCGGTGAGTCCGATCCGGTGCAGGTGAGCGGCTTGCTCGTGGCGTTGCGTGCGGTGCCTCCGGACGCGGAGACGCTCGCCGCCTGCGCACGTGTCCTGCGCCAGCATCGTCGGGCCGTGCGGTGCCAGGTGCGTCCGCTGATCGACACGTGTGGCACGGGAGGCGACGGATCCGGGACCTTCAATATCTCCACGGGCGCCGCGCTCGTCGTCGCCGCCGCGGGAGGCGCGGTCGCCAAGCATGGCAATCGCAGCGTCTCCTCCAAGACGGGGAGCGCTGATGTGCTGGAGGCGCTCGGGGTGCGGCTCGACGTACCGCCGGAGGCCGCGGCGCGTCTGATCGATGCCACCGGCTTCGCGTTCCTGTTCGCGCCTCTGTATCACCCGGTGATGGCGCACGTCATGCCGGTGAGGCGGGCGCTCGGGGTGCGGACGTTGTTCAACCTGGTCGGGCCGCTGTCCAACCCGGCGTTGGCGGAATATCAGGTGCTCGGCGTGTTCGACCCGGCGTTGACGGAGGTCGTCGCTGGAGCCCTTCAGTCCCTCGGGACGCGCGGGGCGATCGTGGTGCACTGTGGAGGCCTGGATGAGCTCGGACTTCATGACGTGACCCGCGGGCACCGACTCGTGGAGGATCGGATCGAGCCGTTTGAACTCGCGCCTGAGGACGTGGGGCTCGAGCGAGCGCCGCTGGACGTGCTGATCGGGGGCGAGGCCAAGGAGAACGCCGAGATCCTCGGGCGCGTGCTTGATGGTGAGGTGGGCCCGCGGGCCGACATCGTGGCGCTCAATGCAGGCGCGGCCTGCTGGGTCGGCGGCCTGGCGCCGACCATTCAGGACGGGGTGGCGCTCGCCAAGGAGGCCCTATCGAACGGTCGTGCTCGTCGCGCGTTGGATCGCGCGGCGGAGAGCAGCCGACGGGCGGTAGAGGACGTCACCAAGTGAGCGGGATCCTCCAGGAGATGCGGGCGTCGGCGCGCCGTCGGTTGGCGGAGCTTCCGGTGGGTGAGCCCGGCGCCGGGGACCCGGATGCGTTCCCCGACGCCCTGCGGGGACGGACATCCCTTTCCGTGATCGCCGAGGTCAAGCGCGCGAGCCCGAGCCGGGGTCCGCTTGCGCTGGACGCCGACGCCGTGGCGCAGGCGCGCCGCTACGTCGATGCGGGCGCCGCGGCGGTGTCGGTGCTGACGGAGCCCACGCGCTTTGGCGGATCCCTGGCGGACCTGGAGGCGGTGGTGGCGTCAGTTGACGCGCCCGTTCTCATGAAGGACTTCGTCATCGATCCGGAGCAGGTCCGGGCCGGCGCCCTGCTCGGCGCGGGTGCGGTCCTGGTGATCCGGCGCATGCTCGATGACGGGCTCCTGCAGGAAATCCTGGATGCGTGCGATCGCTATTCGGTGGCGCCGTTCTTTGAGGCGCACGACGCCGACGAGATCGCCGACGGGGTGTCTCGCGGGGTGCCGGTGATCGGAGCTAACAACCGGGATCTGGACACTCTCGCCATCGATACCTCGACGGCGGACAGGCTGCTGGAGTCCGTGCCGGCAGATCGTGTCGCGGTCGCCGAGAGTGGATATCTGGAACCGGTGGACGTGCGACCCTTGATAGGCCGGTGTGACGCGGTCCTGGTGGGCTCGGCGTTGATGACCCACAAAGACCCCGGGGCGTTTATACGGGAGGTGAGCGCGTGCAGGTGAAGATCTGCGGACTCACTCGACCGGCGGACGCTGAGCGGGCGGTCGAGCTTGGCGCGACGCACCTGGGCTGCGTCCTGGTGGAGGGGACTCCCCGGGCGGTGACGCCTGAGGTGGCGAGGGAGGTCCTGCGCGGTCGCGGCGCCCGGGCGGTGCTGGTCTTGCGAGACCCCACGATAGAGGAGTGCCTGACCAAGGTCGACGCGACGAGGATCCCGTGCGTGCAACTGCACGACTACAGGGAGGAGGTGGCTGCAGCCCTGGAGTCCGCCGGAGTGCGGGTGCACCGGGTGCTCGATGCCGGGGCACGGGAGGCGCCGCGGTGCGCGGCGATGCTGGCGACAGCGTCCGGGCCGGTACATCTCGACGTGGGGGGTGGGGGCAGCGGTCGGCCGTTCGATTGGTCAGCGCTGGCGGGACTCGATTTGCGGGACGTGTTTGTCGCCGGCGGCATCACCCCGGACAACGTCTCCGGCCTTCTGGCGTATTCTCCCTGGGGGATCGATGTCTCGTCCGGGGTCGAGTCCTCGCCAGGCATCAAAGATCACCGGCGACTCGCGGCGCTATTCACAGCCGTCACCGAGGGGGAGGACGTGTCATGACCGTTCCCAGGGTGGGAGCATTCGGGGCGTTCGGCGGGCGCTATGCGTCCGAGCTGTTGCGGCCGGCGTTGATGGAGCTCTCGGATGCGCTTGACTCCATCGTGCCGTCCGCCGCCTTCCAGGCGGAGCTCGCCGCGGAGCTCGCCGCGTGGGCGGGGCGGCCGACGCCCATCACCATGCTCCCCTCGTTCTCGGAAGACGCGGGGGTCGAGGTCTGGGTCAAGCGGGAAGACCTGCTGCACGGAGGGGCGCACAAGACGAACAACGTCGTCGGGCAAGGCCTGTTGGCAAAACGCCTCGGGAAGTCTCGCCTCATCGCGGAGACGGGGGCAGGCCAGCACGGCCTCGCCACCGCCATGGTCGGCGCCCGGCTCGGGATGGAGACGGTCGTGTACATGGGCGCGGTCGACGTCGAGCGGCAGATGCCCAACGTGAGGGCGATGGAGCTGCTCGGCGCGACGGTCGTCCCGGTGACGGGTGGAGCTGCGACCCTCAAGGAGGCGATTAACGAGGCGTTGCGGGATTGGACCGGGAGCGTGGGAGACACCCACTATCTGCTCGGCACGGTCTGCGGCCCCGATCCGTTTCCGAGGCTGGTTCGGCGTTTCCACGAAGTCATCGGTATCGAGGCGCGGGCGCAATTCCATGCGGACGCGGGCGGATTGCCGGACGCGTGTGTGGCGTGTGTCGGCGGCGGCAGCAACGCGATCGGGTTGTTCAGCGCGTTCATCGAGGACAGCGACGTGGTCTTGCTCGGCGCGGAGCCGGCGGGGCATGGCACCGAAGATCCTGGTGCGCACGGACGGACCCTCGGACTCGGATCTCCTGGCCTCTTGCACGGGGCTCGTACCTATGTGTTGCAGGATGATGACGGTCAGATCCTGGAGGCGCACAGCGTGGCGGCGGGGCTGGATTACCCGGGGGTTGGCCCGGAGCACGCGCACCTGCAGGACTCCGGTCGGGCGCGCTACATCGGCGTCACCGACAGCGAGGCGCTCGACGCGTTTGAGCGCCTTTCGAGATCCGAAGGCATCGTCCCGGCTTTCGAGTCGGCTCACGCCATGGCGTTGGTGCTACGGGCGGTGGACGAGGAGCTGTTGCAGGCGAATGCTCGGGTCCTCGTGAACCTCTCGGGGCGCGGACAGAAAGACCTCGATACGTATTTCGGGCTGCGCCCCAAGGAGGGTGTGTCGTGAGCCTGGATCTGCTTCGTGACCGTCTGGCGCAGCCGACGCCGTCCTTCTCTCCGTTCCTGATGTTGGGTGACCCAGACCCGGAGACATCTCTCGGGGTGTGCCGGGCGGCGCTGGCCGGCGGAGCTGACATGCTCGAGCTCGGGATCCCGTTCAGCGACCCCTGCGCCGACGGGCCTTCGGTTCAGGCGGCATGCAGCAGGGCGCTTGGGCGCGGCACCGATGTCGCGACCGCGTTCCAGTTGATGATGACATTGCGAGAGGGGTCGGATGTCCCCTTCAACCTGCTCGTCTATGGCAACCTCGCCCATCGGCGTGGGTGGGGCCGGTTCGTCCAGGAAGCGGCACGAGCGGGCGCGTCTTCCATACTGGTGCCCGACGTCCCGCTCGAGGAGGGCGGCGCGCTCGCGGCTGCCTGTGCCGATCAGAACGTGGGCTTGGTCCACCTGGCCGGGCCGCGCACCGACGACGCCAGGCTCCAGCAGCTAGGCGCGGCGTCCACGGGATTCCTTTATCTCGCCGGCCGACAGGGGATAACGGGTGCTCGCCATGACGACGTGCCGCAGCAGGTGCGCGACGCTGTCCGCCGCGCTGTCACGGTCCAGCCCGCCGCCGTCTGCGTGGGGTTCGGGTTGAAGACCAGAGGGCACCTGGAAGCCGTGTACGACGCCGGCGCGCGGGTGGCCATCGTCGGGAGCGCCTTGCTCGATCGCATCGCGACGCACCTTGATGAACGGGGGCGCCCGCGAGATACGGATACACTCCTGCGGGACATGGAGCGCCGCGCTGCGGGGCTCGCCGGCTGCGGAGCGGAGACGAAAGAGGACTGATTCATGCTCGTGATCATGGACAACCAGGCGACCGAGGAGCAGTGCCACGGTGTGGAGGACGCTATCCGGGCGCTTGGATTCGAGCCCGTCAGCGTCCCCGGCGCGGGTCGCACCGCGGTGTGCGTTACCGGCAACAACGACAGGGTTTCGGCCCCCATGTTGGAGCGACTCCCTGGCGTCAAGCAGGTGATCCACGTCACCCAGCCCTACAAGCTTGTCAGCCGGGAGGTGCGCGGGTCCTCGACCAAGGTCACGGTGGGCGACGCCGTGTTTGGTGGGCCCGAGCCGGTCCTCGTAGGTGGCCCCTGCAGCGTCGAGACGGAGGCGCGCACCCTGGCCATCGCTCACAAGGTCAAGGCCGCAGGTGCCAAGGTCTTCCGGGCCGGAGCCTACAAGCCGCGCACGAATCCCTATTCGTTCCAGGGGCTTGGGGAGGAGGGGCTTCACACGCTGGCGTTGGTCCGCGAGGAGACGGGCCTGCCGGTGGTGACCGAGGTCATCGACCATGACTCGGCGGATCTGGTCGCCGAGCACGCGGACATCCTGCAGGTGGGTACGCGCAATATGCAGAACTTCAGCTTGCTCAAGCGCGTGGGGCGCGCCGGCAAGCCGGTCCTGCTCAAGCGCGGCATGTCGGCGACCGTGGAAGAGTGGCTGCAGGCGGCCGAGTACCTCCTCGCCGAGGGCAACGAGGACGTCATCCTGTGTGAGCGAGGTGTGCGAACCTATAACCGGCACTCACGCAACACTCTGGACCTCAATGTCGTGCCGCTGATCCGTCGGCTGTCCCACCTGCCGATCGTCGTCGACCCGTCTCACGGTGTCGGGCAACGGGAGCGCGTGCGTCCCATGGCCCGCGCGGCCCTCGCGTGCGGCGCCCAGGGACTTCTCATCGAGGTCCACACAGATCCGGATACGGCGTACAGCGACGGGAGTCAGACCATCACGGTCGAGGAGTTTGAAGCCATCGCCAGGGACCGGGAGATCCTGGGGCGGTTAGAGCCGATCGGCTAACCCGCGCGGACTCGAGTTCGCTGGCGGATCAGCGTCCCCAGTTCCGGGCCCGGAAGTCCTTGGAGACGTTGCGCTCGACCTTGTCGTCGTCGAACAGGGGGCGGAAGGCCATGATCAAGCCCCACTCGCCGCCGAGCAGGCGGCGCAGGTCGCGACCGCGTCCCCTTCGTCCGCCGCCGCCGTCCCTGTCCTCAGTCTTCGGGCGGCGGTCCTCGATGACCGCCAGCACCTGCTCCGCGAGGTTGTAATCGGTGCCCGAACGCTCCCGCTTCTTGATCTTTTTCAGGTCGTCGGCGGTCTCCGGGTCCTTGCCCGTCCAGTAGGAGTACAGGATCGCCAGGTGGAAGTTCTTCTCCGTCTTCGGCCACCGCTCGTAGAGAACCTTGCGCACGTCCGGGTCGCCCTGGAGATGGGGCCCCAGTGACATGAGCGCGTTCTGGCCGAGCTTGGTGCGCTTCTTGGCGTGCTTGACCAGCAGGTCGAGGGCGGCCTGGTTGCCTGCGCCGACCACCCCCAGCGCTCGGAGGATGTCCTTCTTGACCTCTGGGTCGCGCTCCTTCGCGAAGCGCGCTACCAGGGGCTTGGTGGCGACCGGGTGCTTCATCTCCTCGAGGCTCACGACGGCGGCGTTGCGGACGCTCCTCGACTTATCGGAGACCAGGGGCAGGAGGGCCTTGGCCAAGGGGGAGTGCTTCTCGTAACCCAGGCGTCGGATGATGACGGCGCGGTCCTTCTCCGAGCGGATCTTCTTCTTGGCGATGGCCTGCATGAGCAGCTCGACGCCTGGGAGATCGGATGTCTTGAGGAGCTCATCAGTGAGGTCCGCCTTCTCGTCGGAGGGGGCCTTGATGATCATCTGGACGAGGCGGGCGTCCTCTTCGGTCGGGGCTTCGGGCTCCGCGTCCGCGGGGGCGTCTGGCGCCGGATCCGCTTTGGCCGAATCGTCGGGCTTGGCCCCGTCGACCGGTTTGTCGGAGGCGACGGCCTTGCCCATCTTTCGAAGGGCTCTGTCCATCAGTCCGATGAGCTCGCCAGCGTCGAGTTCGTATTGCTTGCGCGCCAAGACCTTGCCGTCCGCATCGCTGATGATGTGTTGGGGGGCCACGACCTCCTTGCCTTCGCCGTAGCGGGCGCGCATCTCGGTCTCGTTGGCGCGGACCTGGGCGACGGTGACGCCGGCAAACAGGCGCTCGTCGGGTGTGGCGTACACGTTGCAGGGGATGAGGACGAACTCTCGCGCTTTGGCGATCACGGAGGCGTCGCTCCAGACCCGTCGCATCATGCGCCGGCACGCGACCTCGCGGTGGATCATGATCGTCCAGACGACAGGCTTGCCCTCCCGCCTGGCCTTGGCGAGGGCTGCGTCAACGGATGCCTCCCACGTGACGCCGGATGACTTGCCGGGCGCCGCCTTCGTGACGATCTGGCTGAGAGCGACGACGCTCAGGGCGGCAATTGCGATCAGGACGCGCATGGCTGTCTCCAGTCGAGCCCCGTGTGCGGGACCAGTCCCTATTATCCTAATCCCACTTGGCTGACCGAAGTTACGAACGATCAGGGAAACGGGATCTTTCGCTCGATAGCTGCCTGAGAGCCCTTTGTGGGGTGGGCGGAGGCTGGCGAGAGTCAGCTCCTGCCGCGATAGACAATGCGCCCCTGGGTCAGGTCATAGGGGGACATCTCGATCTTCACCGTGTCTCCGGGCAGGATGCGGATGAAGTACTTGCGCATCTTCCCCGAGACGTGTGCGAGGACCATGTGTCCGTTTTCTAACTCGACGCGGAACCGGGCATTGGCGAGCGCCTCCCTGACGACGCCGTCCATGCTGATGGGCTCTTCTTTGGCCATCCGGTCTCCAAGCGGGTGAGAAGGTAGTGGGGCCGATTTGCCCCAAGAGGTTACGGCATCCGCTGCGCAGGCTCAATCACCGCCAGGGTCGTCCCCGAGCGAATTGGGCTCTCCGTGCTGCCGGTTGTGGTAAACCGGAACCAACACGCCATTTGCCGGTCCTTTGGGCTTTGCCCAACTCCTCACTTAAGACGGTCGAGGCCTATGAAGCGTCCACTTCCTTGTGTCATCGTTTCGGCGCTGCTGGCGGCGCTGTCCCTCGGTCAAGGTGACGCCCAGCCCGGTCTCCGATCGGAACACCTGGACGGTCTTCGCTGGCGCTCGGTCGGCCCTGCCAGCATGGGGGGGCGGATCATCGATCTGGCCGTGCGCGAGGACAAGCCCTCGGTCTTCTATCTGGGGGCGGCCACCGGTGGGGTATGGAAGACCACCAACGGCGGGACCACGTTGCAGCCCATATTCGACGACCAGGGGTCTGGGAGCGTTGGGGCGCTGGCGATCTCTCCCTCCGATCCGGAGGTGGTCTGGGTCGGTACGGGGGAGGCGAACGCTCGCAATTCGTGCTCCTATGGCGACGGCATCTACAAGAGCGTCGATGGCGGCAAGTCCTGGAAGCACGCGGGGCTCGCGGACAGCCGTCACATCGGGCGCATCGTGGTGCACCCGTCCAACCCGGACATCGTGTATGTGGCCGTGCTCGGCCACGTCTGGGGCCCGAACCCCATGCGCGGGTTGTACAAGACGGTGGATGGCGGCGAGACCTGGTCGCAGTCGCTGGCCCTGAACCACGACACCGGTTGCGTTGATCTGCGATTGCACCCGGGGGACCCGGAGGTCGTCTACGCGGCGGCGTACGAGGTGCGTCGGGATGGCTTCGACACCAACGACCCGGCGGTCAAGTACGGAGAGAAGGCTGGCCTGTATCGGTCGACCGATGGTGGGGGATCGTGGGCCAAGCTCTCCGGCGGCCTGCCCACGTGCAAGTACGGCCGCATCGGCCTGGACACGTGCCGGGCCGAGCCAGACTGGCTGTTCGCGGTCATCGAGACCGAGTTCACCGGGCGTCCGGCGCCGCCTCCGATCGGCGATGAAGGCAAGGGCGGTCCTGCGTACTTCGGTGTGAGCGTGGACGAGTCTCCTGCCCGCGTGCTCGAGGTGACGGGGGGCACCGGCGCGGAGAAGGCGGGTATCGCGGAAGGCGACGTCATCACGAAGATCGGGGATACGGAGGTCGCGGACTACGACGCCATGCTCGAGGGCATTCGGGCGTTCAAGGCGGGGGACAAGGCGACCGTGCTGGTCGAACGAGACGGGGAGACGAAGACGCTGGAGGTGACGTTCGGGATCAAGCTCGCTGCCAGGGTGCCCGGGACGCTCGGGGGGCAGGGCGCGAACAAGGTCAAGGAGCAGGGGCCTACGGGTTACCAGACCGGCGGTGTCTACCTCAGCAAGGACCGAGGCGAGTCGTGGGATCGCGTCAACAGCCTGACGCCGCGGCCGTTCTATTACAGCCAGATTCGGGTGGACCAGCAGGACCCGCAGAACATGTGGGTGCTGGGGACCCAGATGCACGTGTCGAAGGATGGGGGCCGTCGCTTCAGCGCCAACGGCGCTCGGGGCATTCATGTCGACCACCACGCCATGTGGTCCGACCCGAAGGATCCCCGACACATGATCCTGGGGAACGACGGGGGCCTCTATGTGACATGGGATCGGGGGAAGTCCTGGGAGACCCTCTCGCTGATTCCGTTGGGGCAATTCTACGGCGTCGCGGTGGATGATCGCGTCCCCTACCGCATCTACGGTGGATTGCAGGACAACGGCAGCTGGGGTTTCCCCAGCCGTGTCCGCTCGTCCTACGGCATCACTCACGAGCACCTGTTTCGCATCGGCAGCGGCGATGGTTTTCTCTGCGCCGTTGATCCCACTGACCCCGACACGGTCTATTGCGAGAGCCAGGGCGGCAACATCTCGCGCGTGAACGTCCGGACCGGCGCGACATCGCGTGTCCGGCGCCCTGGTCAAGAGGCTGGTGGCGGCCGAGGTGGCCGCGGTGGCCGAGGTGGCCGCGGTGATCGCAATCGCTATCGGTTCAACTGGGAGACCCCGTTCTTTCTCTCTCCGCACAATCCCCACACGCTGTACTGGGCCGGCAACCGGGTGCTCAAGTCCATTAACCGCGGCGACGTGGCCAAGGAGATCAGCGGAGAGATCAGCCGTGGCAAGCGGGG
The DNA here is from genome assembly GCA_002683135.1 of Planctomycetota bacterium. Taxonomy (GTDB): domain Bacteria; phylum Planctomycetota. Next base: position 90,801 of record NYSS01000026.1, read on the forward strand.
CACCGCGAGCGCGATGGCCGAGTCCCCTCACACCGAGGGTGTGCTCTGGGTCGGTACGGATGATGGGGCTCTTTGGGTGAGCCGGGTCGGTGGTGGCGAGTGGACGGACGTCACCAAGAACCTGCCGGCCCTCGACTCCCCGCGCTGGATCAGCCACATCGAGGCTTCGCGTGCTGCCGCCGGCACCGCGTATATCGTGATCGACGGCCACCGTTCGCATGATTTCCGGCCGCACATCTGGAAGACAACGGACTACGGGGAGAGCTTCGAGGACCTGTCGGCGGGGCTGCCGCAGGTGTCGACGCGAGTCCTGCGCGAAGACCCGACTCGACCGGAGGTTCTCTACGTCGGTTGCGAGATCGGTGTCTGCCTCTCCGTGGACGGCGGCGCCTCGTGGGCGCGGCTGAAGGGGAACCTGCCGACGGTGCGCGTCGACGACATCGTGATTCATCCCCGCGACAAGGATCTCGTGGTTGGCACTCACGGGCGGAGCGTGTGGATCGCGGACGCCTCCGCGGTCCAGGCGCTGACCTCGAAGGTGATGGAGGGGGACCTCCATCTGTTCGCGCCCAAGGACACCATCGCCTGGCGCATGAACACCGGAACGGGGCGCTACGGAGCACGGCGCTTCAAGGCGCCGACTCCGGCGGGGGCGACGATCTCGTACTGGATCGGTCGCAAGCTCGAGGATGGCGAGGAGGTGTCGGTGGAGGTGCATGACGGCGCCGGCAAGCGCATCGCCCAGCTTCGTGATCCCGGCACGGCTCTCGGGTTGAACGAGGTGACGTGGAATCTCCGGGCTTCGGCGGGGGGTTCCGAGCGCGGACGTGGGCGCGCCGCCAATCGTGGTGGTCGCGGCGGTCGTGGCCGTCGTGGCGGCCGCGGCGGCGGTGGCTCCGCAGCCAAGCCGGGGACCTATCGCGTCACCGTGAAGGTGGGGGACGTGGAGAAATCAACGTCGCTCCGTGTCGTCCAGGACCCGCTTCTCGAGGGGGCCGGGGCGAACCGTCCGTGATTGGAATGGGTGAACGAACAATGACCATGCAATATCGAATCATCACGGCGACCTTGCTCCTCACGTGCACCGTGGCTGCGCAGACGACGGACGCGGACATGGTCGGTGCTCTGGGGTGGCGATCCATCGGGCCCGCGGTCATGAGTGGCCGCATCGTCGACGTCGCGGTGGTGCCGGGGGACCCGAGCACGTTCTATGCGGCCAGTGGATCCGGCGGCCTGTGGAAGACGACTAATCGAGGCGGCAGCTTCAAGCCGGTGTTCGATGACCAGCCCGTCATCTCCATCGGTGATGTGGCGCTCGCGCCGTCGGATCCGAACGTGGTGTGGGTCGGGACGGGGGAAGCCAACAATCAGCGCAGCTCGTACTGGGGCAACGGCGTCTACAAGAGCGTGGATGGCGGCGATACGTGGGCGCACATGGGGCTTCCCGAGTCGCATCACATCGGGCGCATCGTCATCCACCCGGCCAACGCCGACATCGTCTACGTCGCGGCCCTCGGTCATCTGTACAGCAAGAATCCGGAGCGCGGTCTGTATCGCACGAAGGACGGGGGCAAGACGTGGGATCTGGTGAAGCACGTGGACGAGGACACCGGATTTGTTGACGTCGTCCTCGACCCGTCGAACCCGGACACCTTGCTCGCGGCCAGTTACCAGCGCCGCCGTCGCGCGTGGAACTTCAGTGAGTCGGGTCCGGGGAGCGGGATCTGGCGTTCGAAGGACGGCGGTGATTCGTGGAAGCTGCTGGGTGGAGGGTTGCCATCCGGAGAGCTCGGCCGCATCGGCATCGCCATGTTCGCGGGTGACCCTCGCGTGGTGTACGCGACGATCGAGAACCGTAATGAGCGGGCTGAGAAGCCCGAGTCGGACTCCAATAACGGCGGGGATCGTGACGAGGTCGTCGAGGACATCGGCGGCCAGCGCTGGGGTGACGGCGCGGAAGAGGAATCCCCGGGCGACCTGGCCCCTGCGATCGTGGGCGGCGAGGTGTACAAGACCGTCGACGGCGGGGACACCTGGGAGAAGGTCAACGAGCGGTCGGTAGGAGGGAGCCCTCCTTACTACTACGGCCAGATCCGCATCGACCCGACGGACCAGGACCGCCTGTGGATGTGCAGCGTCGGCCTGTATCACAGCGAGGACGGAGGCAAGACGTGGAAGGGCGACGGTGCGCGAGGTGTCCACGCCGACCAGCACGCCCTGTGGATCGATCCCGAGGACCCTGACCATATGCTCCTCGGCAACGACGGCGGCCTTTGCCGCACCTACGACCGCGCTCAGACGTGGGACGTGCACGAGAACTTGCCGCTGGCGCAGTTCTACACGGTGGCTGTCGACAACAGCAAGCCGTATCGCATCTACGGTGGCTTGCAGGATAACGGCAGCTGGGGCATGCCCAGCGTCGGGCGTGGCCGACGGGGCATCCAGGAGCACGAGGTCGTTCGCATCAACGGTGGCGATGGCTTCTACTGCGCGGTGGACCCTGAGGACCCGAACATCGTGTACAGCGAGAGCCAGTTCGGGCGACCGTCGCGCCTCGACCTGCGGACGCTCCAGCGCAAGAGCATCCGCCCCACGCGCCGACGAGGGGAACCGGCGGCTCGCTACAACTGGAACACGCCCATCGTCATCTCGCCGCACAACGCGCGAACCATCTACATCGCCTCCCAGAGGCTGCACCGGTCCCTCGATCGCGGCGACACGTGGGAGGACCTCTCCCCGGATCTGACCACGGACGACGCAGAGAAGAAGAGGGGGGACGTCCCCCATTGCACGATCACGACGGTGAACGAATCCACGCTCCGCGCGGGCGTGATCTGGGTCGGCACGGACGACGGCAAGGTCTGGGTGACCCAGGACGGCGGCAAGGACTGGCGTGACGTGACGGACCATTTCCCGCCTCAAGTCCGGGGGCTGTGGGTGAGCTGCGTGGAGTCGTCCCATCACGATCGCGGAACCTGCTATGTGTCCTTCACCGGGTATAGGGAGGATCACTTTGCGTCCTACGTGTTCGTCACCGACGACTACGGCGGAAATTGGACGTCCATCGCCGAAGGGCTCCCCGCGTCACCGGTGAACGTGATCCGGGGGGATCCGAAGAACAAGGACTTGCTGTTCGTCGGCACCGAGCAAGGCGCGTGGACGTCTCTTGACGCCGGCGACACGTGGCACCCGTTAGACGACGGCATTCCGACCAATGCGGTGCACGATCTGGCGATCCAGAACCGGGAGTGTGAGTTGGTCGCGGCCACCCATGGTCGCGGGTTCTACGTCCTCGATTTCTCGGCGCTGCGTCACCTGGACGCCGAAGTTCGCGGCAAGGACGTACACCTTTGTCCGGTCAAGGTGGTCGCTCCGCCCAGTGGTGGGCCGGCCACCGGGTCGAGCGTCTCGCGCGCCTGGCGCGCGCCCAACCCCCGCTTCGGTGCCAACGTGGTGTTCTGGCTGGGCTCGGAGGCGGAGGACGTGAGCGTCGAGATTCAGGACGTGGTCGGAAACCGGATCGCTACGGTTCGGGTCGATGCCAAGGCGGGCATGAACACCGGGCGGTGGAACCTCAGCCGTCGTGCGAGCCGCGGCGGTGACCGGGGGGGCGGTGGTCGTGGTGATCGCGGCGGCCGTGCTGGTGATCGCGGCGGCCGTGCTGGTGCTCGAGGTGCCGGCCGCGGCGGCGGCGGCGGCGGATTTGGTGGATTTGCGGGCTTCGGCCGCGGTGGCGGGACGGTGACGCCCGGCACCTACGTGGCGGTGTTGAAGGTCGGAGACAAAGAGTACAAGCAGCCCTTTGTCGTCGAGCGTGCGACCACGGTGCCGTCGCTGGATGGGGATGAGGTTGAGGAGGGCGTCCGCAGGGGACGCGATCTGTGAACAGGAGCGGACGATGGTGCGACTGACAGCGGTGCTCGTCATGGTGGTGAGCCTTGGGGCGCAGGAGACGCGGTACTCCTCGGCCTGGGACTTGGTCAAGGGTGAGCACGACAAGGATGGGGACGGGAAGGTCTCCGCGGCGGAATACAGCCGTGGAGAGGCGCGGTTCGCGCGCCTCGACTCCAATGGTGACGGCTTCATCACGGAGAGCGAGGTGTCCGCCTCGAGCCGGGGTCGCGGCGGTCGCGGTGGTCGTGGCGGCGGTGGCGCTGGCGGCCGGAGCGGCCGGGGCGGCCGGGGTGGCCCCGGAGTTTCCATGAGCGAGGCGGATCGCCAGGCCCGCATGTTGGTCCGGCTGCTGGGCGCGACGTCCGCCGTGGACAAGCCTCAGGTGGACGCGTGGTTCGTCGACCTGGACAAGAACCAGGACAAGAAGTTGGTGGAAGCCGAGCTCACTTGCGTCTCGGACACCTGGCGCAAGCTCGCCTTGCGTCGCTTGGATGGCGACAAGGACGGTGGGTTGGGTAAGCCGGAGATCGCGAAGGCGTACGCCGCCGCGGACAAGGACGGCGACGGCAAGCTCTCCACCAAGGAGCTCGGCGGCGGCGGTGCGGCGGCTTCGCGCGGTGGGCGGGGCGGCGGACGTGCCCGTGGCCCGGCCCCGACGGCGGGGCAGGCGGCCCCTGACTTCACTTTGAAGACGCTGGATGGCAAGGCGACCCACACCCTCTCCTCGTTCAAGGGAAAGAAGCCGGTCGCGCTGATCTTTGGGAGCTACACGTGACCTCCCTTCCGTAGCTCAGCCGGTCGGCTGAGAGACCTCCACGCCAAACACGGCAAGGACGTGCAGTTCTTCGTCGTCTACATCACCGAGGCCCATGCCCTGGACGGGAGAGCACCCATGAACCGACCGGGTTCACCCCTGGTGCAAGAACCCATGACCTGGGTCGAGCGGAACAAGGTCGCGACGCGCTGCGTAGCCGCCATGGAGATTGAGCATTTGCCCACATTGATCGACGACATGGACGATCGGGTCGGGCAGGCCTACCAGGGGCACCCGGACCGCCTCTATCTCGTTGGCAAGGACGGGAAGATCGCGTTCGCGGGCGACCGTGGCCCGTTCGGTTTCCGGCCGCAGGACTTGAGCTCGGCGATCATCAAGGAGCTGGCGAAGCAAGCCCCCTGAGGTCTTCGCTCAGGCCTGGCCGTCGTCACCGACGGCTTCCATCGGGCACCCCTCCATCGCCTGCTTGCACAGGGTGGTTTCCTCGGGGGTGCCCGGTTGTTTGTAGACGACCATGTGGTCGCCCGCCGCCGCCATCTTGAAGTGCCCTGGCGCGATATCGAAGCACTCGTTGCATAGGACACAGTCGGCGTCCGTGTAGAACCGACCGGGAACGTTGTCGTCGTGGCGCTCTGAGACGTTGGCCATGGCGGGCGATCATACGCGGACGGGCCGGTATGTCACGCGCGGCCTGCGCAGCGTAGGCTCTTCAACATGATTCGCGTTTGCTTTGTGTGTCTTGGCAACATCTGTCGGTCGCCGACGGCAGAGGGGATTTTCCGTGGGCTGGCCGAGGAGGCCAGCTTGACTGATGAGTTCGTGATTGACAGCGCCGGCACATCCGGCTGGCACGTCAACGAGGGGCCGGATGCTCGAGCGACGGAGGTCGCGGCGGAGCGGGGCTACGAACTCGGTGGCGGCTCGAGAAAATTCGTCGCAGCGGATTTCGCGCGCTTCGACTACGTCCTCGCCATGGATGCGGAGAACCTGGCCGACCTGCGCCGCCTGAGTCGAACCGGAGAGGAGCGGGCGAAGATCTCGCTGCTGCGGGATCACGAAGCGGGGGCGCAAGGGGAGGACGTGCCGGACCCCTATTACGGCGGCGACGATGGATTCGAGGAGGTGCTGGACATCTGTGAGCGTGCCTGCCAGGGCTTGCTGAGCGTGATCCGGGAAGAGCACGGGCTGGCATGATCCCGCGGCAGGTTGCGGCGTCGGTTGCGGATGCGTGCGGCAGCGCTATCGCAGATGTCGTGCATGTCAGCGGGGGGGATATCAACGAGGTGCGGGCGGTGCGATTGGAAGACGGACGACGCCTGTTCCTCAAGTTCCACCCGGGGGGTGACCCGGCCATGTTCCCTGCCGAGGCGCGCGGGCTGGAGTGGCTGGCGGAGGCCGGGACGCTCGCCGTTCCCGAGGTCGTGGCGACGTCGCCACCGGAGGGGGAGGTGCCCTGGTTGCTGATGGAACTTCTCGAGCCGGGTCCGCGGCGCGAAGACTTTGACGAGATCTTCGGTCGCGGACTGGCGGCGTTGCACCGGACGGATCCGGGTGGCTTCGGGCTGAATCACGACAACTTCATCGGCCGCTTGCCCCAGTCCAACACTCCGTCGGACGCGTGGTCCACGTTCTACCGCGAGCAGCGCCTGGCGCCGCAGATTGAAGCTGCGGCGACCGCGGGTCTCATCGGCGGAACGCTGCGTGCCTCACTGGATCGCTTGCTGAGCCGACTCGACGACCTGGTCGGGCCGGCAGAGCCGCCCGCCCGTCTTCACGGTGACCTGTGGGGTGGCAACTTGCACGGGACCGCGGACGGTTGTCCGGCGTTGATCGACCCGGCGGTCTATGGCGGCCACCGGGAGATGGACCTGGCCATGATGCAGCTGTTCGGTGGCTTTTCGGATCGGGTGTTTGCGGCCTACGGGGAGTGCTGGCCTTTCGATCCCGACTGGCGCGACCGCATCCCTTTGTGCCAGCTGTATCCGGTGCTCGTCCACGTCAACCTCTTCGGCTCGAGCTACGTCTCTGGCGTCGAGGGCATCGTCGCACGCTACGCCTGATTCAAGTCCAGGCGGGGTAGCTCTCTTGATACCTCACTGACCGAGCACGTTTACGTCANCGCGAAAGGGCAGGCATACCGTCACCCTGCGGCACGGCAAGCGGTACGCTGGATAGGTTCTTGCCCCCTCCCCCCAAAAAACCATGAAGTCCGTTCTCATTTTGTTGGGCCTGTCTCTGTCCGTCGCTGCCCAGAACTTCGACCCCCAGCAGGTCATCACCACCAGCGCGGATAGTGCCAGCAGCATCTACGCCACCGACCTGGACGGGGACGGGGACGCGGACGTGCTGTCGGCGTCCTATGGCGACGGCAAGATCGCCTGGTACGAGAACCAAGGCGGGGGCACCTTCGGCCCCCAGCAGGTGATCACCACCAATGCGGATTTTGCCATCAGCGTCTACGCCACCGACCTGGACGGTGACGGAGATGCGGATGTGCTGTCCGCGTCCTTGTCCGACGACAAGATCGCCTGGTACGAGAACCAAGGCGGGGGCAACTTCGGGNCCCAGCAGGTGATCACCACCAGCACGGACGGTGCCGCCAGCGTCTACGCCACCGACCTGGACGGTGACGGAGATGCGGATGTGTTGTCCGCGTCCTGGCTCGACGGCGAGATCGCCTGGTACGAGAACCAAGGCGGCGGCACCTTCGGCTCCGAGCAGGTGATCACCACCAGTGCGCACGGTGCCTACAGCGTCTACGCCACCGACCTGGACGGGGACGGGGACGCGGACGCGCTCTCCGCGTCGCTCAACGACAACAAGATCGCGTGGTACGAGAATCAGGGCGGCGGCACNTTCGGTCCCCAGCAGGTGATCACCACCAGCGCCGCCACGGCAGGAAGCGTCTACGCCACCGACCTGGACGGGGACGGGGATGCGGACGTGCTGTCGGCGTCGTACACCGACGACAAGATCGCGTGGTACGAAAACCAAGGCGGCGGCACCTTCGGCTCCGAGCAGGTGATCAGCACCAGCGCGGATGGTGCCCGCCGTGTCTACGCCACCGACCTGGACGGTGATGGGGACGCGGACGTCCTGTCGGCGTCGCTCAACGATGACAAAATCGCCTGGTACGAGAACCAGGGCGGCGGCACCTTCGGTCCCCAGCAGGTGATCACCACCAGCGCGGATTATGCCCGTTGCGTCTACGCCGCCGACCTGGACGGCGACGGAGATGCGGATGTGCTGTCCGCGTCTTCAAACGACGACAAGATCGCCTGGTACGAGAATCTCCACCTCTGGCCCTGGCGTTACCAGAGTACCCAGGCGACCAACGGTGACGCCACCCTCAGCATATATGGCGGACAGGCGTCAGCTCCGTACTACATCTTCCACTCGCCGGATCCGCTGAACGGAACGTCGCCGGGGACGGGTTTCATCGGCCTCCACATATCGATGAGCGACATCTGGACTCAGATCGGCCTCGCCATGAATGGCAACCCACTCTTCGGCGGCACCCTCGACGGCAACGGCGCGTTCAGCATGTCGCTGCCCGCTGGCGCGGTGGCGTTCCTGTCAGGCACCACCTGGTACGGCATGGGCGTGCAGGTGAATCCGAGTCCGACCGGCATCTACGACGCCACGTCGATCCAGAACATCACGTTCCAGTAGCCGCTCGCCCACGTCCACTGTCGCGCCGTTCTGGCCGCTCCGTTTCGGATCTGCGCAGTGCCCACCTCGTGCGCCTTGCGAGTCACTGGAATGTCACCGCAATGCGGACACTCCGTGACAGTCCATGGCAGTCAACGCGTCGCAATCCGCTTGCATGGCATCCCGTGACAGTGAGGGTCGCCCGATTCAAGTCCAGGCGGGGTAGGGGGCGGGCGTGGCGAGTCGGGAGGCCCTGCTGTAGGCTGCATGTGTCCCTGGCTTCTCCCCGCCTGCCGAGGCCCCACCATGAAATCACTCGTCGTAGCGCTTTGCCTGCCTCTGTCCGTGGCTGCTCAGGGCTTCGGCACCCAGGAGGTGATCACCAGCAGCGCGAGTGATGCTCGCAGCGTCTACGCGACCGACCTTGACGGTGACGGAGATGCGGACGTGCTCTCCGGGTCCCATACGGACAACAAAATCGCATGGTACGAGTACGTCGGTGCCGGCAACGGAGTCAACGGCGGCGCCTTCGGTCCCCAGCAGGTGATCACCAATAGCGCGGATCGCCCTTCCAGCGTCTATGCCACGGACCTCGATGGGGACGGTGACGCGGACGTGCTCTCTGCGTCCGTCCTCGACGACGAGATCGCCTGGTACGAGAACCTTGGCGGCGGCACCTTCGGCGCCCAACAGGTGATTACGAGCAGCGCGGATGGGGCCTGGAGCGTCTACGCCGCCGACCTTGATGGTGATGGCGATGAGGACGTGCTCTCAGCGTCATACAATGACGACAAGATCGCCTGGTACGAGAACCTGGGCGGGGGCAGCTTCGGCGCCCAGCAGGTGATCACCACCGGGGCGCTTAGCGCTCGCAGCGTCTACGCCACCGACCTTGACGGTGACGGTGATGCGGACGTGCTGTCAGCATCCAGCCTCGACGACAAGATCGCCTGGTACGAGAACACCGGCGGCGGCACCTTCGGAACCCAGCAGGTCATCACCACCAACGCGGATGGTCCCTACACCGTCTACGCCACCGACCTGGACGGCGACGGGGATGCGGACGTGCTGTACGACTCATTCAACGACAACAAGATCGCCTGGTGCGAGAACCTCTACCAGCCGGTCTTTGTCTACCAGGCAGCCCAGGCGTCCAACGGCGACGCCACTCTCAGCCTCAGCTACGGCCAGGCGTCGGCGCCGTACTACATCTTCCACTCG
>NYSS01000027.1 GCA_002683135.1 Planctomycetota bacterium
ATAGACGCGTTTCTGTTCGAGGTGCTCGAGGATCCGAAGGAGCACCCGGTCATCAAGAGCCTCCTGGTCCGACACACGATCCCACGCGACGCGACGCGCGCTCTGCCAGCTGCCCTGATCGCGCTCGAGCAACGACGGAGCTGGGGATACGTGCGGTCAGCGCTCGAAGGGCTCCATGACCTCGACGTCGCCGACTTGAGCGGACTTGGATCCGAGCTCACGCCGCGTCTTCATGCGCTGCTGTCCGGACCCGGTCCGGTGGCGCGGCACGCCGCCCGCCTCCTCGCGAGGCTGGGTGACGACGCCGGCGCCGCGATCCTCCTCGAGGACGTAAAAGGACCAGACCGCGCCGTCGCATTCGAAGCCGCGTGCGCCCTCGCGCACCTCGGCAACGGGAAACACGCCGGGCTCATACGCCGCGCGGTGCTGGAGCGCCGGCTGCAACCCAAGGCTTGCGTGCGCGCCCTGCGCGCGCTCACGGTCATACGCGATCTCCCGGCGCTGCCCGAGGTCGCGAGGCTCGTGGACGATCAGTTCCTCTTCCACGGGATCAAGCGAGCGGCCATCGACTATCTCACTGCCGTCGGGGGGGAGCGCGTGCTCCCCGCGTTCGTGCTCCTGCTGAAGGGCTGGGACCCGGTGCTCAAGGAGGCGGCGGGAGCGGCGCTGGACGTGATCGTCGGCGAACCGCGCCGCCGCGAGCTGAGAGGCGCGGCGCGCCTCTTCGTGAGCGCCCAGGACCTCATGACCCAAGGGCGCTGGCGCGCGGCGTGCGACGCCTTCGAGAAGGCCGCGGCGGCGTGCGGCACGCCCCACGCCGCCGTCCTCATGAACCTGTACGCGGCGCGAAGCGCTTCGCGAGTGGGCGATAAAGAGCGCCTCCGCATGCTCGCGAAGGCCGTCCTCGACGTCACCGAAGAGCCGGCTTATGGCCGCGCGGCCCAGGCCCTCCTCGACGCGGACAAACCAGGACGGCCCCGCTACACCGCGTCCATCGTCGGCCTGGAGCTGGCGGAGCCGAAACCGTTACGGCCCGGGCGGTGGATGCAGCTGCGGGTGCGCCTGCGCAACACGGGCACGACGACGCTCCCCGGCGGCAGTTGGGGCGGCGGCGTGGCGGTCGCGGTTAAGTGGTCCAGTGGCGGACGGGATTCCGCTGCGGCCGGGCCGCCGTCGTTCCTACCCGAGGCCGGACTCGCTCCAGGTGCCGACGCCGAGCTACACGTGAGGGCGCAGGCCCCGACCACGGCGGGGGAACATCAGGCGGTCCCGGTGCTTCGCCTGGCGTCGGCCACTCCCCTCCACTTCGTCCATGAGCACGAGGCGATCGACCTCGACCTTACCCTCGACCGTGAGGCCGCCCTCGACCCCCGGGATCTGGTCTTCAAAGGCGGAGAAATCGCGCGACATTGGGGGCTCCATCCGGGCTTCGCGCCTGGGGAGCTCGAGCCGGACGGGAGCGTGAGCCTGGCAGCCCTGACCGTGGACCCATGGATGGCGGGGCCGACGCTCAAGGACGTACCGATCGCCCTCGAGGTGTCCATCGAGCTGGCTATCGGTCCGACCACCCCGACACGGCAGGCCGAGCTCGAGGTGTACTGGACCCATGATCCGGACGCCCTGTTCTCACCGGGCAAGCGCGCGGTGATCCCGGTGCCGACCGACGGTCGCTACCACCGCGTCGCCCATCTCATCCCGCTCCACGAAGGACGGGCGATTCGTCGCGTGCGCATAGACCCGAGCGGCCTCCCCGCGCTCTACAGCATCCGGGAAATCCGGATCCGCGCGGCGCCCAGATAGACGCGCCCTCAACGACGCGCGGTGCCCAGCTCCTGAAGCGCGACCAGGGGCGCTTCACGGCCGAGGATGACGTGGAAGCGTCTCACTCTGCGGGCCTTCGCCCACGCAGGGTCCGTCGACAGATCGATGGCGTAGGTGTGCGCCTCCCCGTCCGGGATCACCATGACGGTTCGCTTGTGCTCCACCCCGTCCCATCCGATCCACACCAGGACGATGGCCTGCTGCCCGCGTGAGGTCAGACGGAACCAGACGTGGGTGCATTGGGACGTATGAAAGTTGAGNACGGGGCTACGGACCGTCCCCCACTCTCCCGTACCCTCGACGACGCCGCCCTGCACCTTGCAGTTCTGATGCACCTCCCAGTCAGCGTCGACCGGCACCCGCTGCACAATGGTGAGGTCTTCCATACGGTCGACCGTCTGTCCGGACGTGACGGCCACCAGCCGCGGCGGTACGCGGTAGTTGGCGATCCACCTCCAGCCATCGTCCCCGCGCCCCTGAAAGACGTCGAGGTCCACGCGGTAGAGACCCTCGATCTCCGGCAGCAGGACTACCCAGGGAAACTCCACCTCGACGTCCATGTTGCGCAGCGCAGCGTCGTCAAACACCAACGGCCGCATCTTCGGCGTCAGCAGAGCGCCGCGGCTGTCATGCAGCTCGGAGAAGCTCATGACGACGCGCCACCGATCCCCCTGGGAGACCGGCCCGTTTCTCTTGAGCGTCACCGAGTAACGCTTGTTTCGTACCCCCNCGTCCTCCGAGCACCACCCGACGCGAACGGGTTCGAGCACGGGCGCGGCCGGCCCAAACGTGCGCTGGGGGACGGCCGCGGAATCCGAACCCCAGGAGAGATCCACCGACGGCAGCGCCGACGCCGCNGTCTTCGCGAGGCCCGCCGCCAGGGCGTCGCGGGCCTGGACATCCGCCGGAAGATGTCCGTGTCCGGCGGGGAGAAAGTACGGCGCGGCCCGCTGCCANAGGAGNTCGAAGCGGGCGGCATATGCCTCCGACAGGCCACCGACCTCGTCGAGCACGATGAGGTTCTCGTGGTCGGGATCGAACGTGCAGTTGTACGACCCGGTCACCAGACGACGCCCGTCCACGAGGACGAACTTCGCCCCCAGGGACTCCGACACCAGGCGACGGATGGGGACGCCGAGACGAGCGATGCTCGCGACCANGCGTCCCGACGCGGTCGTGTAAAGGACGCGCACTTCGACGCCGCGGCGCCACGCGGCCAGCACCGCCATCGCGACCCGCTGATCATGGAAGACGGAATGGGCGAGGTCGATCCGCTGNTTCGCGGACGCCAGCTCNCGNACGACGACATCTCCGAGCACCTCCTCGAANCCGAAGTGGACGCGGGCGCGGCCACCGCCCACCACCGGATGAGTCGGACGGGGACGTTCGTAGCGACCCTCGAATCCCTGGCGCTCACCATCGAACAGCTTGTCGAACTGGGCCGCGTAGTCCCGCGCCAACCCGGGCGACTTGACCAGACACGCGGCATGCCACGTGAGGTACGTGTCAGCGTGACTGGCATTCCAGTCGCCGGTCCAGACCCACGTGTCGTCGACGACGCAGAATTTGTTGTGCACGTTGACGTTGAAGACGGTCCCCNTGTCCGTCTCCACGGTGATCCCTGCGTCCACCAGCTGCCCGTAATACGAGCGATACAGNCCNTTCTTGGCGTCGTCGTCGGTGACCACGCGGACATCGACCCCGGCCTTGTGCGCCTGGACGAGCGCCGACACGACCTCCGGGAGATCCAGCCGCAGCATGGCGAACCTCACCGACTTCTGCGCGGCGGCGACGAAGCGTGAGAACTCCACCGCGATGGCGGCGGGAGCGTCCCCGGTCGCCGTGGGATCGGAGAAGAACGCCCGGCTGTTCGGCAACGCCTNCTGCCCTGNCCNGCAGGGTGANAGGAGACACACNAGNGTGANCGTCAGGAGNCGGCGGGTGGTTGCCATGGGAGNGCCNGTCTCAGCNGTCCTTCNGNGNCNGCTGGNCGCCGCTCAACGACCGACCCGGCCGCGACGGTTGCTGGACAGGCGGTTGTCGCGACCGACCTTGAAGGCCTCGGCGCCCGAGAGGAAGTTCACCCCGAAGACCTGGTTGCGACGGCACGTGTTGCGCTTCAGCGTCGCCGTGCTGCCGGCGCCGAAGAACGAGATACCGCTCTGCTGATTCCTGTCGCAGGTGTTGGTCTCGGCGCGGCCATGGCCTCCCTTCCAGAACTGGATGCCGCTGCTGACGTTATCCAGGCAGCGGTTCTTGACGAGCGTGACCTCGGCCTTGTCCAGCACGCCGATGCCATGCATCCGGTTCTTCTCGGCGAGGTTCTTGGTCATCTCCCCGACCGCCTCCTTGCTGATGGCGAGCCCGTGACGCTTGTTCTCGCGGCACGTATTGTCGGTGAAGACGACCTTGGTGCCCTTGTCGGCGGCGGTGATGCCGGACCCCTCGTTGTGCGTGCACGTGCTCTTGAGCACCGTGCTCTCGCACCCCTTCACCAACAGGATGCCATCCGACCGGTTGTCCCGGCAGATCCCCTCGGTGACGGTGACCTTGGTCCCGGCGTGCGCGATGGTGATGCCCGGGCCGACGTTGCTCGCGCAGGTGACCTTCACGACCTCCCCGCGGGTCCCCTCGGCCAGCAGGATGCCGGCCTGCTGGTTGCCCTTGCACTCCACGTCTTTCACGCTTATCGAGACGGCCGCATGGGCATAGAGACCTTGGGTGCGGTTGCCGATGAAGACCGACTTCTCCACCGTGGCACGGGCGCCGGAATCGACCTTGAGGCCGATGCTGTTGGCCCGCGCATCGAGGGCGGTCAGGGCGCCCTCGCTACCCTCGCCGGCGATCCTGAAGCCGATCTCCTTGTTGCCCTCGCAGCGAATGTCATGACCCGTGATCCGTCCCTTGACCCGCACATGGACTCCGGCGCCCGTGTTGAAGGAGAAGTGGCATTCGCGAACGGTGACCTTGGCATCCTCCACCCGCAGGCCTTCCCTCCCGCACTCGCGCACCCGGCAGCCCTCCAAACGATGCTCGCCGCCCTTGATGTGGACGCCGAACCCGGACGCGCGCCACACCGCGCACCCATCCAAGACGACCGACCCCTCGGAAATCAGGATCGCCGTGACCTTGTCCTCCGACGACTCTTGCTTGGCTTGCTCGAACGTGAGGTTCTCCAACCGCGCGCCCTCGGCGTCGACCGCGCGCACGACGGGCGCCGTCGGGGCGCCGCGCACGATGGTCTTGGCCGCGTCGCGACCACGGACCGTCACCCCGGACTTCAGGCTGAGGTTCTCTTCGTACAGGCCGGGCTGGAGCTCGACGATGTCCCCCTCCACCGCCTCCTCGAGCGCCGCTCCCACGGTCTCGAAGTCCCGTGGCACGACGAGCGTACGCCTCTCCTGGGAGGCCGCCACTGACGCCAGGAGCATCAGCAACAAAGCAACGCGGCGATCGATCATATGGAGGAAGACCGTCCGGATCAGAACGACACGGAGCCCTTCAATGTGGTCGGCGGCATACAGGTGCTGGCGTCACACGCCTGCATCGCGACGGTGACCGCCAGTGGTTTCGTCAGGCGCTGCCCGCAATTCACCTTGCAACTGAAAACGACGCGGCCTTCAAACCACGTCGTGTCCGGCGAATCGGGAGAGGGGACCGACGGCGTCGTGGTCGTCCAGTCGGACAGGAGCGACGCGCCGGCCGGGAGCTCGACTCGCGGGGTGGTGGCCGGATAAGGACTGTCGGCGGGGACCGCAGCGTAAACATGCCAGCCGGGGTCGACGGTGACCGTGGCGGAAAGCAGGTACTGCCCCTCCTTCCCTTTCACGGGGCTGGCCGTCACCTCGAGGGCGACAGCACCCTCCCGCGACGCAGCCGCCCCCGCTCGCCCGACCGCATCCGCCTCGCTGCCGCGCAGGTAGAGCCAGACCCA
>NYSS01000028.1 GCA_002683135.1 Planctomycetota bacterium
AACTACCGTGTTCGAAATGGAAACGGGTGTGGCCCTCCGGCTATGATCACCGGGAATACGCTCAATGCCGACGGCGTCAGCCGCCGGCAATGGCTTCCCGAATAGCGTAGAAGCGGCAGCAACCACCGAATGCCTGACAAGGCACTCGCTTGTTCTTCTTGTCATGCCAGTCCGAAGACTGACAGGACAAAAAAGTGGTTAAGCCAATCGGGCGGTTAGTACCAGTCAGCTGAACACATCGCTGTGCTTACACCCCTGGCCTATCAACGTGGTAGTCTTCCACGGCCCTGATAGGGAAGGTCGATCTTGGGGAGGGCTTCGCGCTTATATGCTTTCAGCGCTTATCCTGTCCGAACATAGCTACCCTGCGCTGCCGTTAGCACGACAACAGGAACACCAGAGGTTCGTCCAACCCAATCCTCTCGTACTAGGGTCAGAACCCCTCAACCTTCCTACGCCCACAGCAGATAGGGACCGACCTGGCTCACGCCGGTCTGAACCCAGCTCGCGTACCACTTTAATTGGCGAACAGCCAAACCCTTGGGACCTCCTTCAGCCCCAGGATGTGATGAGCCGACATCGAGGTGCCAAACCTCGCCGTCGATATGAACTCTTGGGCGAGATCAGCCTGTTATCCCCGGAGTACCTTTTATCTGATGAGCGACGGCCCTTCCACTCGGAACCGCCGGATCACTAAGGCCTGCTTTCACACCTGTTCGATCCATCGATCTCACAGTCAAGCACCCTTTTACCCTTGCGCTCTACGCATGGTTGCCGACCATGCTGAGGATGCCTTTGCACTCCTCCGTTACTCTTTTGGAGGAGACCGCCCCAGCCAAACTGCCCACATAGCACTGTCACTGGCCCGGATTCACGGAACCAGGTTAGAACGCCAACAACACAAGGGTGGTATTTCAAGGTTGGCTCCACCGGAACTAGCGTCCCAGCTTCAAAGCCTCCCACCTATCCTACACATGAGCTGCTAGCACCCAATACTATGCTGCAGTAAAGGTTCACGGGGTCTTTCCGTCTTGCTGCGGGTACGTGGCATCTTCACCACGAGTTCAATTTCACCGGGTCCATCCTCGAGACAGTGCCCAACTCGTTACGCCATTCGTGCGGGTCGGAACTTACCCGACAAGGAATTTCGCTACCTTAGGACCGTCATAGTTACGGCCGCCATTCACTGGGGCTTGGGTTCAGAGCTTCTCCCGAAGGATAACCCCTCCCTTTGACCTTCCAGCATTGGGCAGGCGTCAGTCTGTATACGGCGTCTTGCGACTTAGCACAGACCTGTGTTTTTGGTAAACAGTCGGTTGGGCCGATTTGCTGTGACCCTCGACAGCTCAGCGGGCAAGCCGCTTCACCGCCAAGGGCACCCCTTCTCCCGAAGTTACGGGGCCATTATGCCGAGTTCCTTAAGGATGGTTCTCCCGAGCGTCTTAGAATATTCATCTCGTCTACCTGTGTCGGTTTGCGGTACGGACACTTGCAACTCCCCAACGAGGGTTTTCTAGGAAGCATGGAACCAGCGACTTCGCCAACAAAACGGGCTCGTCTCGCGTCTCAGGATTAACGAAGGCCCGGATTTACCTAGGCCTCCTCCCTACACGCTTTCACCGGACACTAACTGCCGGCTCGCCTTACCTTCTCCGTCACCCCTTTGGGTGGAACGATTGCAAGTGGTACAGGAATATTAACCTGTTATCCATCGACTACGCCTTTCGGCCTCGCCTTAGGATCCGACTAACCCTGGGAGGATTTGCCTTCCCCAGGAAACCTTAGACTTACGACGAACAGGATTCTCACCTGTTTTCTCGTTACTCATCCCGTCATTCTCACTTCCAGGCGGTCCACCGCTCCTTACGGTACGGCTTCGACCCACATGGAACGCTCCCCTACCGAACCAGACCGTCAACGACGAATCTGATCCCCGCGGCTTCGGTTCCGTACTTGAGTCCCGTTAATTTTCGGCGCGGGCCTGCTCGACTGGTAAGCTATTACGCACTTTTTAAATGGTGGCTGCTTCTAAGCCAACATCCCAGCTGTCATTGCAAACCCACCTCCTTCTGCACTTAGCACGGATTAGGGACCTTAGCCGGCGATCTGGGTTGTTTCCCTTTCGTCCACGGAGCTTCTCCCCCGTGGACTCACTGCCGGATTGTACATCGCGGTATTCGGAGTTTGATGAGGTAGGGTAGGCGGGAAGCCCCCCTATCCCCTTCAGTAGCTCTACCCCCGCGACTTAAAACCCGACGCTGCCCCAAAAGACATTTCGGGGAGAACCAGCTATCTGCAGGTTTGATTGGCCTTTTACCCCTAACCACAGCTCATCAGAGCAGTTTTCAACCTACACCTGTTCGGCCCTCCACGGGCTTTTACACCCGCTTCAGCCTGGCCATGGTTAGATCACCTGCTTTCGGGTCTGCCACGTATGACTGCACGCGCTATTAACACTCGGTTTCCCTTCGGTTACGGCCCTTAAGGCCTTAGCCTAGCCATACACGGCAACTCGACGGGTCATTATGCAAAAGGCACGCGGTCACCCCGTCGAACATGGGGCTCCCACTGCTTGTAGGTGCTTGGTTTCAGGTACTATTTCACTCCCCTAACAGGGGTACTTTTCAATATTCGCTCGCGCTACTTATGCACTATCGGTCGTCAAGGAATACTTAGCCTTGGGGGGTGGGCCCCCCAGATTCAGACCAGGTTCCACGTGACTGGCCCTACTTGGGAGTCTGCCAGGAGGGTATCGAATTTCGCCTACGGGACTATCACCCTTTATTGTCGGCCCTTCCAGACCGTTCAGCTATCCGATACTTTTGTAACTCCCTGGGATTATCGCATCACCCAGGCAGATCCCACGACACCACATACACAACGGTGCGCCCTTACATGTATGAGGTTTAGGCTGTTCCCCGTTCGCTCGCCGCTACTGAGGGAGTAGAGGTTTCTTTCTTTTCCTGAGGGTACTGAGATGTTTCAGTTCCCCTCGTTCCCTCCCGACACCTATGTATTCAGTGCCGGGTGACTGGGCATAACCCCAGCCAGGTTTCCCTATTCGGAAATCCCCGGATCAAAGCTTGCTTGGCAGCTCCCCGAGGCTTATCGCAGCCGTACCACGTCCTTCATCGGTTCTTGACGCCAAATCATCCACCTTGCACCCTTTACATCTTAACCACAAAAACTATACGAGATGCTACAGGTCAGACACTCAGATGGTTGATGCCACTTCTACGCTATTCGATTGCCATAGATCGCTTCTTCCGCGACACCCTCCCGGGGATCGCGCGGCCGCGTCGCAGAGACGAAGCGGCCTTTAACACCTTGCGCTCGAGAAGAGCTCCGGTCGTTGTCCGTCAGTGGAGGTGAGGGGACTCGAACCCCTGACCTCTTGCTTGCAAAGCAAGTGCTCTACCAGTTGAGCTACACCCCCGGGACCCTCTCCAGAGGAGAGAGAAGAGAGTGTGGGCCCAGGTAGACTCGAACTACCGACCTCACGCTTATCAGGCGTGCGCTCTAACCAACTGAGCTATGGGCCCAATCGTGCAGATGCTCCTCGACAGGAGCGCAAGGCGAAGAAGGTGGTTGGAAGCGCATGGGCCGCGCCGATGATCTTTTACAACTCGAGAAGCCGAAGCTCCTCAAGAGGTTCTAGTCATCCCTAGAAAGGAGGTGATCCAGCCGCAGGTTCTCCTACGGCTACCTTGTTACGACTTAGTCCCAGTCACCGGTCTTACCGTCGGCGCCTCCTTCCCTTGCGGGTTAGGTCAACGACTTCGGGCACTACCGGCTTCCGTGGCTTGACGGGCGGTGTGTACAAGGCTCAGGAACATATTCACCGCGCCAATGCTGATGCGCGATTACTAGCGATTCCAACTTCATGCGGGCGAATTGCAGCCCACAATCCGTACTGGGATAGGCTTTTGGCGATTAGCTCCACCTTGCGGTCTTGCGGCGCTTTGTACCTACCATTGTAGCACGTGTGTAGCCCTGGGCATAAAGGCCATGAGGACTTGACGTCATCCCCACCTTCCTCCGTGTTAACCACGGCAGTCCCGCTAGAGTCCCCGGCATGACCCGCTGGCAACTAACGGCAAGGGTTTCGCTCGTTAAGGGACTTAACCCGACATCTCACGACACGAGCTGACGACAGCCATGCAGCACCTGTGCACGTTCCACTCTTGCGAGCGTCACAACTGTTTCTAGTTGCTAATCCATGCATGTCAAACCCAGGTAAGGTTTTGCGCGTTGCTTCGAATTAAACCACATGCTCCACCGCTTGTGTGAGCCCCCGTCAATTCCTTTGAGTTTCGGCCTTGCGACTGTACTCCCCAGGCGGGGCACTTAACACATTAGCTCCAGCAAGCAGGGCATCGGAACCCCGCCTGCCTAGTGCCCATCGTTTACGGCGTGGACTACCAGGGTATCTAATCCTGTTTGCTACCCACGCTTTCGCACCTCAGCGTCAGAACCGAGCCAGTGAGTCGCTTTCGCCACCGGTGTTCCTTCTGATATCTACGCATTTCACCGCTCCACCAGAAGTTCCACTCACCCCTCTCGGCCTCAAGAAAGACAGTTTCGGAGGCAGTTCACCCAGTTGAGCTGGGGGCTTTCACCACCGACACATCTTCCCGCCTACGTGCTCTTTATGCCCAGTGATTCCGAGTAACGCTTGCACTCTCCGTATTACCGCGGCTGCTGGCACGGAGTTAGCCAGTGCTTCCTCAGGCCTTGGTCAACTCAGAGGGCTATTAACCCCAGAGCATTCCTATTACCCAACAGTGGTTTACAACCCGAAGGCCTTCATCCCACACGCGGCGTCGCCCCGTCAGACTTGCGTCCATTGCGGAAGATTCTCGACTGCAGCCTCCCGTAGGAGTCTGGGCAGTGTCTCAGTCCCAGTGTGACCGGCCAACCTCTCAGTCCGGCTACCCATCAATGCCTTGGTAGGCCATTACCCCACCAACAAGCTAATAGGACATGGGCCGCTCCCTGGGCAGAAGCGAACTACCATTTACAGTGCTGACGATGCCGTCTGCACTGACCATCCGGTATTACCTGCCGTTTCCAGCAGCTATCCCGGTCCCAGGGGTACGTTACCCATGCATTACTCACCCTTGCGCCGCTCTACTCACCACCCGAAGGTGACTTTCGCGCTCGACTTGCATGCCTAAACCACGCCGCCAGCGTTCACTCTGAGCCAGGATCAAACCCTTTGGTTTAAAGAAGTTGATACCTGCTGATGCTCGCTAGACTCTCGCAGAAATATGACTAGGAATATCACGAACGCGAGAGACTGAACGACATCGTCGCTATCGACCCGCGCCCCCGAAGGGACACGGAGTCGCACGGCTCCCGCGCTTCCAACCATTATCTGTTTGTCAAAGAACGCGACGGCACGACTACCCCTCATCAAGCAGGGATGTCATCGCACGGCCGCTTTACAGCGCTCTTCGGCGCTGGAGATCGTTCTACCGATCCCGTTGCTGCCCAAGGGTTTACGGTCGGCTCGTATGCACGCGCGGACCTTGCCCTAAAAACAGCGAGCCAGATTATACAGGGCGCCCCCACCCCCTCAAGGCATTAGGGTGAAAAAATCTCGGGCGCTCAACGGCTTGCTGGGTAGCATCTTACGCTCAGTCAGGGCGACTCACAGAGCATTTTCAGTGGCTCAGCAGGAGGCTCGTGCGCGCCCGACCTCACAGGGAAATCATGCACCACGAGTCCGTTGTCAGCGTGTCTCGCATGCGGGCGCTCGATCGCTACGCGATCTCTGCCGGCGTTCCCGGTCGGGTCCTCATGGAAGTGGCTGGTCACGGTGCGTTCCGGGAGCTCTCTCGCGTTCGGCCCGCGGGCGGGACCGTGACCATTATTACCGGCAAGGGCAATAACGCGGGCGACGCGTTTGTCGTCGCCCGATACTGCGCTGCCGGAGGCATACCGTGCCGGGTCCTGGCTGCGACGCCCATCGACAGCCTTCCGGCGTCGGATGCCCATGCAAACGCGGCCCTTCTGCGCCCGTTCTCGGTCCCCGTCGACACCTGTGAGCCCGAAGGCCTTGCGCTCCGCCTCGGGCACAGTGACCTCGTAGTCGATGGCCTCCTCGGCACCGGCCTCACGGGAGACGTCCGAGCCCCCTACGACGCCGTTATCGCAGCCATCAACGAATGCGGTAGACCCGTCCTCGCCCTCGATCTCCCGTCAGGGCTATGCGGGGACACCGGGCGCGTTCTCGGCGCCGCAATCCGAGCCGAGTGGACTGTGACGTTCGGAGCCCTCAAGCAAGGCCTTCTCACCGGTGACGGGCCGTCCCACGCAGGCGAGGTCACCGTCGTACCCCTCCCCTTCCCGCCCGACTCGTGGACCGCGACTCTGTGACCCCACGCAGCATGAAGGCGCTCCCCTGGGCTGCGGTGGCGGTGGTGACCGTCACGCTGCTACCCATCCTCGACATCGGCTTCCTCGCCGATGACTGGCTCATCGCATCCCGCATCCACGCGGACCAGGCCAACGCCACGGGGGTGGGGGACCACGCCCGCGCGATCCTGGCACCGACATGGGCGGACGACTATCAGCTCTTCAGACCTGCGAGCCTCCTCCTGCTTCATCTCGAATGGGGGCTCTTCGGCCCCGATCCCAGGCCGTTCCACGCCATTGGACTGGTTCTGTGGCTCGCCACGGCGCTGGTAGTGGGGTCGACCGTGCGCCACTTGCTCGATACTCGGGCGGGGGCCTGGCCTGCCCTCGCGGTGCTCCTCTTCGGGACATGGCCCGCTGGCATCGAAGCGCTGTCCTGGGGCGCCGCTCAGGCGGACCTCCTCAGCCTGTTTTGGGCTATCTGCGCCCTGCGGGCCATGCTGGCGAACCGCCTAGCACTCACCACAGGGTGCGTCGCCCTGGCGACGCTCAGCAAAGAGACAGCCGTGATCCTGCCCCTGCTCCTCCTCCTGATCGACCGAGCTCGCCCCATCCCATCCCGGGCTCGTATCCACCTCGGAACATTGGGGGTCGCTGGGGGTTATCTGGCCCTCCGAGTGCTGCGGTTCGGAGACATGGGGAGCCTCTACCGCGGGCGCTCATACCTAGACCTCCTGGCCGACCGAGGCCTGGAGGGAATGGTACTTGAGGTGGGGACGTCGCTTCATCGCCTCGTTGTGCCTCTCAATGACGGCGCCTTCATCCGTGCATACGACATCACTCCGATCCCCCTGCACGTCGCCCTTCTCGCTACGACCGCCATCATCGGCGGACTGCTTGCATGGACAGGCGGCCGCAGCAACCGGCGTTTGGCGCTCGGAGCGCTCGGATGGGTTGTCCTACCTCTCAGCCTGGCGGTCGTCCCGTTGGAGGGGGTCGGCGCCGACCTGGGACGCAGCCGGTTGCTCGTGCTTCCCGCCGTAGGCTGGGTCCTCATCGTCATTCTCGGGCTGCACCGCGCGTGGGAATGCGGGCACCGCCGCCTCGCCGCCGCCCTCAGCGTTGCCCTGACGCTCGCCGGCGCAGGTCTCTGGCGGATCGATCTGGTGCCGTACGCGGAAGCAACTCGCCGGGTCGAGCGCCTCACGGGATCGCTGACGAACGCGGCCGCTCCCGGGACACACCGGATCGTGGTCCTCGGGATTCGGGGCGACAACACCACCATGCACCACGCCCTGGTCTCATTCGAAGGCTGCCATCTGCTCGCCGCCGGGCTCTACAACGTGACACGCCCACCCTTCGCGCCCGCACCCGGTCACGCGATCGACCGCGTCGACCAGGTCCGCGACCTCGCGGAGATCGCCGAACCGCCGCGTACGCGCCCTTCCATCCTCCGTCTGGACCCCCTCGCTTCGCCCCCGACGTTCACCGTCGTCGCATCTGGCGGAGAAGTCGGCCCACCGCTCAAGCTGCTCCCCACGCATGGGCATCCATGGAAGCCCGGTAAGGACGCCGCGTTCGTCGTCTCCGGCCCGGCTGCCATCGCATCGGAAGCGGACGCGGTCCGCTTTGTCATCGCCGAACCGCAGCACGGCGACCGCGCCATCGGGATGGTCCAACCAATTGGCCGCGGAGACCGATTCGAAGCGCGCGCCCCGCTGCAGACCATCCGAGCCGTTATCAATGGCGAGACCGGCGGCCCACGGGTCACCGTAGAAGCGCTGCGTAACGCTCCCGGCGGAGTCATCGTGTGGTGGGCCGAGTTGCTACGAGGCGAAGAGGTGCTCGCACGCAGCGCCTATCAGGTCGTGCCGATCAAGCCTTGAGTACCCGGGCGTACAGGCCCATCAACTCGGGGAAGTGCTCCCCGATGCGCCGCCCACCGCCCGCCCCCGCGCGCAACCGCTCGAGCTCTTCGGGCGAGGTTAGAAGGCGCTCCAGGACCCTTCGCAGAGCCTCGGGATCGTCCGCCGGGACAACGATCCCTCGCTCACCGACCCGCTCAGGGGGCGCCCCCTGAGCGGCGACTACCACCGGCATCCCGAGTAACATCGCCTCGTCCTGAGCCAGCCCGTAGGGCTCCTCCAGGGACGGGAAAACCGCAAGATCACACGTCGACGCGACCTCCCGAAGGGCCCCAGCCTCCACAAACGTCCCCCGCCAACGAACATCGACGTCACCCTGCAGTCCGCGCAGCTCACGGACGTACTCGACATTGCCCGCACGACCGTGGATATGGACCTCGAACGCTGCGGCATGCGCTGATCCGCCGAGGGCAGCGAGCAGAACGTGGATCCCCTTACGCGGCGCGACCCCCGCCCAGTGTGCGATCCGGAGTCGTCCCGGTTGGGGGGCAGGCGGTTCCACGCTCTCGATGCCATCATGCATGACGCCGATCGGCAATACGTCGATGTCGTCGCGGCGAAAGTACGGCACGGCACGGAGCCGCTCACGCATGTAAACACTCATGGTGGTCACAGCGGATGCGGCCTCCAACTCCTGCTGCAATTGCTCGTGCCGCCGTACGAGCAGCGCCTCTAGCTCAACCGGTCCGACGCCTCCAAGCCCCCCCAACAGACACTTCGCACATTCTCCCAGCGGCAACTCCGATGGGCAGCTCTCCGTATCCACCCGAATGCGAAAGAACAGCGGGCACGTCGTAAACAGATCATGCAACGTGACGACGACACGGGCGCCGTGGGAGACGGCTCGACGCACCACGTCATTCGTCAGGCCTTGCCAATGGTGGACGTGGCAGATGTCCGGTCGAAACGCCGCCAACGCCTCATCGATGATCGACCCGATGCGTGGGCTGCCCAGGTCCGCAGACCAGCGTTCCCCTGGCGACCTTAGGATCGTAGTGACCGGAACGCCGCCGTAGTCATCCGTGTCGACGCTCGCGGGACCATCGAACGAGAGGGCTCCTGTAAGAACAGACACCTGGTGGCCAGCGGCGCGCTGATGCTCAAGAAGGCCCGAGACATAACTCTGGACCCCGCCTTCGAGCTCGGCGCTGAAGAGGTGGCAGACGTGGAGGATACGCATCCCTTGGCGAGTCTACCCCAGGGGGATCAAAACCAGATCAGAGAGACGACCCAGAAGATCGGCGCGAGGATGGGCAAAGACCACTTCAGGAGATAGCCCAGGAAGGACGGCATCGAGATGCCCGCCTCCACCGCCATGGACCGCAACACGAGGTTGTGTGCGCTGCCGATATAGGTGAGCCCGCCCATGAACACCGCGCCAGCGGAGATCGCCATCAGGGCCTTCGGAAACTCCACCGCGAGCGCACTCGGCCCGGCCCCAGCCATGTCCACGAACGCCAGATACACCGGCGTCGAGTCCATGACGCTGGATAGGGCCCCGACGAGCCAGAAACACACGCCATCTACGGGCCGCCCGTCGGGACCGGTGACGGCCTTGGCCAACCACCCCAACTCTCCCAGCGCTCCGGCCTGGAGGATCGCGATGACCGGAGCCAGGGTCACGAAGATGGCGCCGAAGAGCTTGCCCGCCTCCAACAGCGGAGCCCAGGTGATGCCCCCCGTCCTCTTCCGGGAGCGGGCTCCTAGGAGCAAGGACAAGACACCCATCAACAGGATGCAACCATCCCGAACGATGTCGATGAACGGCCAGATGACCCGGTCGGTCAACCGCCAACCCTTGACCGCGTCACGAAAAGCAGCAGCGCGTAGCCCGTGCACCGTAGCTCTCGCCACCAGCAGGGCGTCGACCCTTCCGGCCCGGTCTTCGGCGGCCGCGGCCCTCACCTGCAACAAGGCGCTCGTCAGATCGGTCTCCGCCACGGTCACCACACCACGTCCACGGTCAAACCGCGCCTGATCCCAGTAGAGCTCGCCCCTCGACTCCAACCCGGAGTACAGGACCGCAACGACGATCCCGCCGAGCAGCAGGAGATTCAGGCCCCCCTCGAGCCCCAGGCGCTGCTCGGAGCCATCGTCGGGAGCCCTCCGCGTCGGTTCTCGCCGCAGGAGCGTCCGGTCAATCACGAAGAACAACACGAGCAGGGCGCCGACGCACGCCAGCATAGGAGCCAGCATCGCTCCGCTCGCCCAGTCAAACGGGACACCGCGCTCGTACCCAACGGACAGCGCGCGGTCCCCAAGCGGCGTCAACGAGCCACCGATGTTGGCGACCAAGAAGATGAGAAAGACGACGAGATGAGCCTTCTTCTGGCGCCACGCGTTGGCCCGAATGAGCGGACCGATGAGCAACAGGGACGCGGCCGCCGGACCAATCCAAGAAGCGAGCAGCGCGCCCAACGCGAGGATGCAGGTGTTGACCACAGGAGTGCCGCGCAAGCGCCCGCGCAAGCGCACACCGCCAGCGATCACGTACGCCGACCAGAGCACAACAATCAGGGGGATGAAGCGCGCGACGTAGACGCCGAGGACCGCGTCCACCGCGACACCGGCGCCGTGCGCGAACGCAAAGGGGAGCAGGAAAAGCGTCGCCCAGAACGCCGCGAGTTTACCGAGATGATCCCGCCAGAAATGTGGGGCCAGCAGCGGCACGAGGACCACAGACAGGAGGACTCCGACGAACGGCAGGCCCCATGCAAGGCTGATGCGCGCACCGAGCGGCGCCTGCTGCGCTGCCACAGAGGGCGCCGACAGGATGACAAACGGGAGGATGGCGAAGAGGAGGCGCCTCCCCAAAACGCTCACCTCTACTTTTTCCCCGACAGCTTCTCGAGTTCCTGCTGCGTCTCCAACTCTCCGGGAGCGCACTTGGTGAGGTCGGAATCTTCGCCGTCAGCGATCGCGCGGGCATAACCCTCGCAGTCGTAGCCGCACGCGGTGCAATCGGTCTGCGCCATGGCAGCAAAAAGCTGCTCGAAGAGCCCCTTCCCGTCGGCCAGCTTCATCCGGTCCTCAAGGCCGAGGGCCTCGTCGTGCCACGGGAACTCGTCATCCGCCGTGCCGACCTCTTCCTCGATCTCCTCGACCTCTTCGCCCGCTGCTGCGGCCCGATCCCTCTCCGCGCCTGCCAGGAGCTTCTCGATCCGTTTGACGCTCGCCTCCCGAAGAGTAACCCACTCGCCGAGGATGCCCTTGAGCAAGCGCTCATCAAGAACGGTCGCGTCGGTGTAACACTCGGACATCGCACGCATCGCGGCGACCTCCCGGCCGGCCATCTGCACGAACACAGCGCCCAACTTCTCCGCTGTTAAGAAGTTGTACTGTGCAGCATAGAGCGCGTAGGAGGGGCGGTCAGCGTTCATGTCGAGGCGCACCATCAGCTCGAACAGACGCTGAAGCAAGGGGCGCTCCTCCTCCAGGAAGTCGTCGAACGCCAGGATCACGTTCTCATCCACCTCGGACGTGGTGACTGGAGTCGCCACGGTCACCAGGTAGTCGAGGAAACCGCGTGCCTCAAGACGCCAGAGGCCGAGGGCGTCGTCGTGAATATTGCGCGTGGTCGTCGCCATTAGAAGAGCCCGAACTGACGGGTGAACTCGTACAACTGCTCAGGGAGAATGCCAAAGATCAGGACTGGAATAGAGAGTAAACCGACCAGCACCATCGACGACGGGTGCACGCTAACCGGCGCCTCGTCCTCCGCAGCGTCGAGGCACATCGCCTTGATGATCTTGAAGTAGTAGTACGCAGAGATCGCCGTATTGATGCCCGCCACGACGGCGAGCCAGACCAGGCCGCGGTCGATAACAAGCTTAAACAACTCCAGTTTCCCGATGAAACCAATGGTCGGAGGGAGACCGAGCAGCGACACCAAGCAGAAGATCAAGCATACACACAGGGCCGGCGCGCGGGTGATCAGGCCGCGGTAACTCGTGAGATCTTCTCTACCCGTGCGCGCGGCAACCAAGGTCACCACGAAGAAGGCGCCCAGGTTCATGAAGAAGTAGGCGACGAAGTAGAAGAGCACCGGCGCGTACTGGTCGGGGCCACCCTCCGGGCTGAACGCCGCGACGCCCATCAGCAAGTAACCCGCATGAGCGATGGACGAGTAAGCGAGCATGCGCTTGAGGTTCGTCTGCCAAAGCGCCGCCATGTTGCCCACGGTCATTGACAGCACGGCGGCGCCTGCAACGAGGCCGTGCCAACCGAACGTCACGGTGTAGGCGTCTTCCCCAGCGCCGACGTGAAGGTCCCCGTCACCGAAACCCATCATGAACCGAATGAACACCGCAAACCCGGCCGCCTTCGACGTGACGGACAGGTAGGCCGTGAACGGCACCGGCGATCCTTCGTAAACATCAGGACACCAAAAGTGCATCGGGAAGGCGGCCATCTTGTAGGCGAAACCCGAGAACGCGAGGACGCTCGCGACCGCGAGCGCCGAGCCCTGCGCACCGGTGACGTTCGCGTCGGCGAGGTCGGAGATGTGCAGGCTTCCCGTCATTCCGTACAAGAGAGACAGGCCGTAGATCATCACACCAGAGGCGACCGACCCATAGACGACGTACTTGAGCCCGGCCTCCGAGCCCTTACGATCCCGCTTCACGAACGCGACCGCGAGGTAGCTAGCCATGGATGCGAACTCGATACCCATGTAGACCATGAGCAGGTTCGTCGCCGAGGCCATCAAGAACATGCCGAGCGTCGCCGCCACGAGCAGCGCGTAGAACTCACCCATGCGCCGATCCGCGAACGCCGGATGCACGAGGCACATCGGAATCGTCACCAGCGTGCCGAGCAGCACGAAACCCTTGAAGAACTTGGCGAACGCATCGATGGCGAGCATGCCCTTGTGCGTACCGTCATCCGCGAGCCACCCAAAGATCTCCTGCGAACCGTTCAACTGGCCGGATGTCTGAGGATCGCTGCTCTGGAACCAAAGCAGCATTCCGGAAGCCGCTAACCCGATCGCCGCGATGGCTGCGGCGCGCTCAGGACGAGCACCGCGCGTGAACAGGTCGTGCATGAGCAGGACGATCACGAGCAAGGACAGCACCAGCTCAGGAGCAAAGGCCCCCATGCTCTCCGCGATGAGCTCGCGCGCCCGGGCAAAATACGCAGCGTCGATCATCCGCCGATCCCCGCGGTGGTGATGAACTCACGTAAGGCGTCGAGCGTCGGGTTCATATAGTCAATCAGCACCTGGGGCCAGACGCCGAGGGCGATGCACATGATGGCGAGCGGAACGAGCGCAAAGACCTCGCGCCCCGACAGGTCGGAGTAGGTCTTGTACTCCTCCTTCTTCGCCTCGCCCATGTAGACACGCTGGACGGCCCAGAGGATGTAACCGGCCGTCAAGACCACCCCCGGCAGCGCCGCGTACACGACCCACCTTGGTAGCGGCGCATACAGGCTCGTGCCCGTCCAGTCGAAGCCCTCCGCGTTGAGCGATCCCATGAACACCGACATCTCACCGATGAACCCCGCCAGCCCCGGCAACCCGAGGCTCGTGAAGAAACCGATGATCGCGAAACCGGTGTAGTACGGCATCTGCAAGCCGATACCGCCAAAGTTGTTCAGGTCTCGATGGTGGGCCCTGTCGTAGAGGACACCCACCAAGAGGAACATCATGGCGGAGCTCACCCCGTGGCTGAACATCTGGAACACGGACCCCATGATGCCCTCGGGCGTAAACGCAGCGAGCCCCAGTAGCACGAAGCCCATGTGGCTCACGGACGAGTACGCCACGAGCGACTTGAAATCGGTCTGAGCCATGGCGCACAAGGCCCCGTAGACAATGTTAATCAAGCCGAGGGCGCCGATAAACATCACCATGAACTCGCTGGTACCCGCCTCAGGTGCGAGCGTGTAGCTGAAGCGGAAGAAGCCGTAGCCACCCATCTTCAACAGCACCCCTGCCAGGATCACCGACACGGCGGTGGGCGCCTGGACGTGCGCGTCCGGGAGCCAGGTGTGGAACGGGAACACGGGCACCTTGATGGCGAAGCCTAAGAACAGCGCCATGAAGATCCACATCTGGAACGTGGAGTCGAAGTTCCCCGACATCCCGATCAAGGTCAACAGATTGAACGTGTCGTACCCGCCATGCCAGTAGAGAGCCAGCATCGCCACCAGCATCACCACCGAACCGACGAGCGTATAGATGAAGAACTTGATCGCAGCGTAGACCCGTTTCGGTCCGCCCCAGTAGCCGATGAGGAAGTACATCGGTAGAAGGACGATCTCCCAGAACACGTAGAACAGGAAGAAGTCCAGCGCCGCGAACACGCCGATCAGCCCAGTCTCGAGCAGCAAGAACAGCGCGAAGTACGCCTTGACGCCCTTGGTGATGTTGAAGCTGTAGACAAAGCAGAGGATCCACAACAATCCGGAGAGGAAGATGAGCGGCAAGCTCAATCCGTCGACACCGAGGATGTAGTGGATGTTGAAACCGGGGATCCAACTGCCGTACTCGACGTACTTGAGGTTCTGCGTAATCGCTGCCTGGGCAGCGACCGCCAACTCCCACGCCTCGTGGTACGCCGCCTCGGCCGCGCGGTCCCCCTTGACGAGGACCCACTGCGCCGCCCGCGCGTCATCAGCGGGCAGGTCAGCCATGGTCCCGGGGTCGTTAGCCTCGGCGACGTCCGTGGCCGTCAGCGCCAGGATGGCCGATCGCGCAGCCTCGGGGGCTGCGTCGATGGCCCTTTGGCGTTCAGCCAGGAGCGTGTCTGCCGCAGACTCGCCGTCGGGGTCCGTATACCCCACGGTCAACACGACGATCGGGATGAACGCGGCGACTGCTATGCCGACGGACGTCCATCGAATGAGGTTGTGGTTGTCCTTCGGAAGAAGCAGGACAGCCACGGCCCCCAGCAGCGGGATGAAGATGCTCAGAGTCAGCAACATGTGAAGAGATCCGATCCTTGCCGTTGCTTATCCAGCGGCCAGCACCCAAAGGAGCAGGACGCCCATACACAGCGCGGTGAACTTGACGTAATCCTGGATACGCCCGTTGACCATGCCGCGGAAGAGACTCCCCCCCGCCATCATCAACCAGCCAACGCCGTTCACGGCGCCGTCCACGATTAGTTTGTCGATACGCCCAACCGCCCACCCGAGGTCCCGCCCGAAGAGCCGGGCAGTCCCATTAACGATCCCGTCCACCACCCGGTTGTCGAATCGCGCAGCAGAATCTGCGACGTCCTTCGTGGTGGGCACGACCCGTTCGCAGGCAAACCAGTCGACGTAATACAAGTTTTGCAACACCCGGCGGTACTCGACCGCGGGTGGAATGTC
The DNA here is from genome assembly GCA_002683135.1 of Planctomycetota bacterium. Lineage (GTDB taxonomy): Bacteria > Planctomycetota. Next base: position 15,603 of record NYSS01000028.1, read on the forward strand.
AGCCAGGAAATCCTTGGTCCGGTTCCGGACAAAGAAGAAGAACGACCCAGCGATACCGAAGATGACCGCCACCAGCGACCCGCCCAACAGCGGATAGTGGACCGCATGGAAGTTGTGGTGGAACTCTTCGACCACGGGAGAGGCGCCAGCCGGCGCATCGTGGTGATGCACGAGATGCACCTGCTGATCTTCGGAGAACATGGCGCGGGCTTCAGCTGAGGACGCGCTCGTCGCCAGGTAGTCCTTGACGATGACCTGGTTGTTCACGCGATCCTGGAACCAGTGTCCCCCGGTGCTTCCGGCGCCAATCGGGGAGGCGAGGCCCGCGGAGATGACAGCCAGGCCAGCGAGGGCCCACAGCGGGACCGTCATCTTCGCTGGCGACTCATGCGCGTGATCGAACTTCTCACGGTTCCCCGGCTCGCCGTGGAAGGTGAGCCAGTAGAGACGGAACATGTAGAAGGCCGTCAGGAAAGCAGTGATGCCACCCAGGACGAATGGGAACCAGGCCCAAAAGGCACCGACCTGCAGCCCATACGCGGCCGCCTGACCGAGGATCGCCTCCTTTGACATGAACCCGGACAAGAACGGCGTCCCGGCGATGGCGAGGCACGAGATCAAGAACGTCCACCGCGTGTGCGGCATCTTGTCCTTGAGCCCACCCATGTCCGACATCTCCTGGCTGTGAACGGCGTGGATGACTGATCCGGAACCGAGGAACAGGCAAGCCTTGAAGAAGGCGTGCGTAAACAGGTGGAACATGGCCGCGCCGATGGAACCCACGCCGACCGCCAGCACCATGTAGCCAAGCTGAGAGCAGGTGGAATAGGCGAGCCCCTTCTTCAGGTCACTCTGCGCCAGGGCGATCGTGCCGGCGAAGATGGCCGTGATGGCGCCGAAACAGGCGATGACGAACAGGACCGGTGAATCGAAGTAGTTGCCGCTGAGGTATCCCTCCCCTGCCATCAAGGGGAACATGCGGACGATCATGTACACGCCTGCGACGACCATCGTGGCTGCATGGATGAGCGCGCTGACCGGCGTGGGGCCTTCCATGGCGTCGGGCAGCCAGATGTGCAATGGGAACTGGGCCGACTTCGAGACGCAGCCCATGAACACCAGGAAACCGACCGCAGTCAGCAACCCCTGGTTCCCGACCCAGGGCCCGTCCCCGGCACCGAGAAGCGCGATCGACTCCCAGATCCTCGCGAAGCTGAGGACTCCCTCATCCGGCCAGTATCGAGACAGCACCGAGTAGATGATGAAGATGCCGGCCATGAAGCAGCCATCGCCGATACGGTTGACGACGAACGCCTTCTTCGCCGCGTCACCTGCGGATTTCTTCAGGACGAAGAAGCCGATCAGGAAGTACGAGCAGACACCTACCAGTTCCCAGAAGATGAAGAGCATCAGCAGGTTGCTCGTCGCGACGCACGCCAGCATCGAGAACGTGAACAACCCGAGGTAGAAGAAGAACCGTGGGTAACGGTCCTCATGTTCCATGTAGCTCTGCGAGTACCAGTGGACGCACGTAGCGACGATGGTCACCACCACGAACATGATCACGGTGATGTTGTCGATGGCCAGATCGAGGTTGAGAATGAAGGGGTGGTGGCCCTCCACTCCGATCTGGATCCACTTAAACGACCATGACGCCGGACTGGTGATCCCGCTGCCGGCGAACAGGACCTCCGTGAAGAACATGTAGAGGGCGATGAGCAACGATCCCGAGATCGCGCCAGTCGCCAACTTGTCCTGGTAGGACGGCAGGCGTCGGGTGCAGAACGCGTACAGGAACCCGTACGTCCACGCCNCCAGCGGGAGCGTTACGACGAGCAGAGCGAGCATCACGAGGTTCGGCATGTCCTCCCCGTCTCCCTCAGTTCCTTAACGAATCCGCCTCGTCGATCTGCACCGTGTTCGTCATCTGGTACAGGTTCAAGAGGATAGCCAGTGCGATCGCGGCTTCCGCAGCCGCGAGAATGATGATGAAGACGGCGAACATCTGGCCATCGACGCGCCCGACGGGGCCGGTGTAGCGATTCAATGCGACGAAGTTCAAGGCCGCGCCATTGAGGATCAACTCGAGCCCGCACAGGACAGCGATGGCGTTACGACGCACGACCACCACCCCGAGCCCCACGCTGAAGATGGCAGCCGCGACCAGCAGGTACGCGTTGAGACCGATATCAGGCATTGGAGGCCTCCTCGTCCCGGCCGCGACGGGCGATGTACGCCGCGCCACAGAGCACCACCAGCAGCAACACGGACACGATCTCGAACGGCAGCACGTAGTCGGTGAGCAGGGCCTTCCCTATTGGGGCCGCGGTCGGCTCACTTGCCAAGGGCCCGCTGCGCAGCCCCCGCGATTGGTCACCCGCCGTCGCGGTGTTCCAACCGGTCCCGATGATCACCCCGAGCAGCGCACCGAACGTGACCAGGGTCACGGCCAGGCCGGTGAACGGTGAGCGGCGTCGCTCTTCACCGGCGTCCATCAGGACCGGGTCACGATGGGTCATCATGATCCCGAACAGGATCAGCACCAGGATGCCGCCGATGTACACGAGGACCTGCGTCACGCCGAGGAAATCGGCGTCGAGCATGATGAATAGCCCTGCAACGCCGGACAGACTCGCGAGCAGCCAGAAGGCCACTCTCACGATGTCCTTCGCCATCATCACCCCGAGAGCCGGGATGACGGTCGCTACAGCGAGGGCATAGAAGACGATCGTCTCGAATTCCAACATCTCANCTCCGGCTCAACTGCCGGCCTTGTCTCCGTCGTTGTCCTTCTTCTCCGCTTCCTTGGCCGCCTTCTTGGCTTCACGCTCGCGCTTCTTGCGCTCCTTCGCCTCCACCTCGACGACCGCTATCAGCTCCAGCGCCTCGGACTCCCGCGCGCGATCATCCACCGACCATGGCAGGTCGGTGAGCAGGTTCTTCACGCCATTGGCGCGGCTGTAACTCGCGACATCGAATTCCTGCCCCATGTGGATGCACTCCTTGGGGCACGGCTCGCAGCACAGGTTGCAGAAGATGCACTTGTTCAGGTCAAGCGTGAACCGAGACATGAACGTGCCGTCACCCTGCCAGGACCCCTCGAAGGCCTCGCGGCTGCCGTCCATCTCGATGCAATCGACCGGACAGGCCTTCTCACAGATGTGGCAATGGATGCACTTCTCGGTCTCCAGGTAATGGATCCCGCGATGACGATCGGGGATATACCGCTTGGTCGGCGCCCGGTTCTTCGACCCGTATTCGATCGTGATGATCTCCTTGGGCCGCACCATGTAACGCCACGTCACCCCCATACCCACGACAATGGCCTTGGCCGAATCGCCGATCTTCTTTACGTAGTCGCTGAGGGCTGTAGGCAATGCCATGTCAGTTCACCCCCACGTCGTGACCCAGTCGAGCCTCGTGATCAAGGAAGTTGGCGCCGGCATGGCCCTTGGTCTGAGCGATCGTCTTCTTGACCCAGACCGAGGTGCCGACCAGGAGCACGATGAACCAGACCAGGCCGAACTTGCTGCCCAGCCCACCCAGATCCTCCACTGGGAAGACCCCCTGCCAGAGCGCCGCAGCCATGAAGACGAACATCCCGATAGGCACCAACACCTTCAGACACAGGTACATCATCTGGTCCAGACGAATACGAGGGAGCGTCCACCGCAGCCACATCTGTACGAACACCAAGAAGAAGGCCTTCGTAATGATGACCAGCGCGCCCACCACGTTGCCCAGCACGGGGCTGGTGGCAAGCCAGGAGTCGAGCGGACCGATTCCCGTATACCAACCGCCCAGGAACAAGACCGCCCCGATCGCGGACACGACATACATGGCCGCATACTCGGCGAGGAAGAAGATCGCGAACCGCATCCCTGAATACTCGGTGTGGAAACCCGAGACGAGCTCCGATTCAGCCTCCGGAAGATCGAACGGCGCTCGCTTGCACTCCGCCAGCGACGCGATGTAGAAGATCAAGAAGCTGACCACCATGAACGGGTTGCGGAACAAGAACCAGTTCCAGATCCAACCCGCCTGCGATTCGACGATGCCGATCGTCGACAGCGTCCCCGCCAGGCACGCGATCGTGACAAGGGAGAGGGACAGCGGAATCTCGTAGCTGACCACCTGTGTCGCGGCGCGCACCGCGCCGAAGATGGACCACTTGTTATTCGACGCCCAGCCCGCCGCGATCACCCCGATGGCCTCGATCGAACCGATCGCGGCGAGGAAGTAGATACCCAGGTTCAGATCCGCGATGATCAGGTCCGGCCCGAACGGAACGACCGCGAACACCACGAACGACCCGACAAACGACAGGATCGGGGCTAGCGCGAAGAGGAAGCGATCCGCCCCCTGCGGAATGATGTCCTCCTTGGCGAGGAGCTTCACGCCATCCGCGAGGGTCTGCAGCGCGCCGTGCGGTCCCACCTCCATGGGCCCCAGGCGGCACTGAATGTGTGCGGAGACCTTGCGCTCCAACCAGATGGAGAACAGCCCCACGATGGACACCCAGACGGTGATCGGCACCGCCCAGACGGCGACCACGCCGATGAGCTTCCACCAGAAGCCAGCGTCTTCACCAACGGCCCAGTCAACAAGCGTGAAGAAGTCACCCATGGTTAGCGATCGACCTCACCCAGGACGATGTCCAGGCTGCCGATGATGGCGATCAGGTCCGCCACCATCTGGCCCCGGGAGATCTCCGGAAGCACGTGGATGTTGTGGAACGACGGCGACCGACACTTGTTGCGGTACGCCACGTCCTTACCGTCGCTGACCAGATAGAAGCCCACCTCCCCGCGCGAATTCTCGATGCGCGTGTACGCCTCACCCTTGGGCGGGCGGATCTTTTGCTTGATCTTGGGCGAGCGGAACTCGCCGCCCGGCAGATCGGCGAGCGCCTGCTCGACGATGCGGATCGACTGCTCCATCTCGCGCACGCGACAGATGTAGCGATCGAAGCAATCGCCCAGGGTGCCGGCCTCCCCCGACCCGACGATGACGTCGAAATCGAAGCGATCGTAGATGCCGTACGGCTGGTCCTTACGTAAATCACGCGGGACACCCGAGCCCCGGATGACCGGACCGGTGCAGCCGTAGCTGATAGCCGTCTCGAGGGGCAGGACGCCGACGTTCGCTGTTCGCCCCTTGAAGATCTCGTTGGACGACAGGAGGTCGTTGTACTCCGCCATCTTCGGCCGGAAGTACACGCAGAACTCCTTGATCATCCGCACCATGTCGTCGGTGAAGTCATACGCGACGCCACCCGGCCGCACGTAGTTGTAGTTGAGCCGCTGCCCCGAGATCGTCTCGAAGATGTAGAGGATCTTCTCGCGCTCGCGGAANCANTANAGGAACGGCGTGATCGCGCCGATGTCCATNCCGTAGGTGCCGATCGCCAGCAGGTGCGAGGCGACTCGGTTCAACTCCTGGCAGATCACGCGGATGTACTCAGCCCGCTCCGGGATCTCGATCTCGCCACCGAAGAGCCTCTCCACCGCCATGCAGTAGCCCCAGTTGTTCCCCATCGCTGTGAGGTAATCGAGGCGGTCGGTGTAAAGGACGGACTGCAACCACGAGACGCTCTCGCAGTGCTTTTCAAAGCAGCGATGCAGGTAGCCGACGTGGGGCTCGCAGTCGATCACCATCTCGCCGTCCGTCCGCACCAAGACGCGGAGCACACCGTGAGTCGCCGGGTGCTGCGGCCCCATGTTGAGGAGCATCTCCTCGGTGCGGAGATCGCCCCCATTGACGGAATCAGTGGTGGTGGATGCCANCTCAGACGACATTGTTCCGGATCCCGTGGTAGTAGTCCGGTGACTTGTAGTCCTTGCGCAAGGGGTGACCCTCCCAGTCCTCTGCGCACAGGATGCGCACCAGGTTGGGATGCCCCGTAAACACGATCCCCATGAGGTCCCACGCCTCGCGCTCATGCCAATCGGCGGTGCGCCATAGGCTCTCGACCGACGGGATGTTGGGCTCGTCCTTGGAGACCAGGATCTTCACCGTGATCTGCAGACGCTCCGCGTCCATGCGCTCGACCCCATAGACCGCCTCCAGCCCGTCCTCCCCGCGGTCGATGGACGTCAGGCAAGCGAGGTAATCAAGGCCGCACGCGTCCCGAAGGAACAACGCGACCTCCGGCCAGTCCTTCGCCTCGACGCGGATGAACGGATCCATCACGTCCAGGTCGACCCCGGAGACCTTGTCACCGAGATTCGCCTGGACCTTCTCAATCAGCTTCTGCTGGGCAACCTTGTCGGCCATGGCACCGTCCCGCTACTCGACCAGCACCGCGGGCTTTTGACCCTTGCGGTCCCTGTCGAGGATGCGTTCCTTCTCGATCTTCTCCTGGATGCGGAACAGGCCCTCAAGCAACGCCTCGGGGCGCGGCGGNCATCCGGGGACGTACACGTCAACGGGNACGACGCGGTCGACGCCCTTGAGGACGTGATACCCGTGCTTGATGTACGGNCCCCCCGAGACCGTACACGCGCCCATGGCGATCACGTACTTGGGCTCCGGCATCTGGTCGTAGAGCCGCTTCACTCTGGGCGCCATCTTGTTGCTCACCGTGCCAGCCACGATCATCAAGTCCGCTTGACGGGGCGTGGCTCGGAAGGGGCCCGACCCGAAGCGGTCGATGTCGTAGCTCGCAGCGCCTGTGGCCATCATCTCGATGGCGCAACAGGCCAGGCCGAACGTCATCGGCCACACGGACGAACGGCGCGTCCAGTTGATCAGCTTGTCGACGTTCGCGATCACGATGTTGTCGCGCGTCGGGGAGTCGGAGTTCAGGTTGAGCTCCTGGAAGTGCTCCGGCCCCATGGTGTCATGGCTGGTCGTCATGTCGATGACTCCGCCTCAGGTACTCGAGCCCGTTGGCTCGGGCTGGGATTCGGTGGCTTTGTTGACCGGCTCGGCGGGGGGCCGGCCCGAAAGCGCCGGCTCGGTCCGAGGGCCCGTTGACTTGATCCACTCGAGGTCGCCCTTGATCCACACGTAGACGAGCCCCACCCCGAGAACCGCGACGAAGAGGAACGCCTCGAGGAACGGGAACAGACTCGCGGGTCCCTCGCCCCACGAGACGAGTTCGTTGTAAACGACGGCCCAGGGGAAGAGGAACGCGACCTCCACTTCGAAGATGATGAACACCAGCGCGACCGTGTAGAAGCGCATATCGAAGCGCACCCACGCGGACCCGATGGCGGGCTCCCCGCACTCGTACGTCGTGGCACGATCGGGATCGTGGCCGCGCGGCGAGAGGATGCGGTTGAGCACCGCCACGTTGAGCACGACNAACGCCGCCCCGAAGAGCAACCCGAAGAGGACGTTGGCGTACTGGAACCCCACAGGAATCCACCTCGTGTCATCAACAGCGAACAACCGCCAGGGGGCACTCGAGAGCCCCCGTCGCCGGCGCCGGAAACCGCCGCTTTCGCGACCCGCGAAAACGCCTAACTCTCCGAAGCGAAATAACTTCGGTCTCCCGAAGCCGAATCGGCCGGATTATAGCAGCGGCTCTGGGACCGTTCCACCGCCGGAATCCCTGTAATTCGAAGGCGTTGCGACCATTCGTGGCATCAATGCCGCACCGCCTCAAGGCCTCAACCGAAACGGCGATCAACACTATGGATACACCCGCGATTCATGCGGCAGGGTGCCGCACGNAGCCGTTTGTCAGCGTCGCACGACAACCGCNGCGCCTTCGGGCACCAGCCCGTAGAGGAACTCGACGTCCGGGTTAGTCAGCCGGATACAGCCATCGCTGACCGCCTGCCCGATGGTCTCCGGATCAATAGTCCCGTGCACGCCGTACCCGGTCGGTCCGCCGTCCTTGTAGAGGCCGAGCCAACGNGAGCCAACGAGATGCCCCTCCGCACCGTACTTGTAGCGCTTGCCCGTCTTGGGATCGGTCCATTGTGGCTTTGCGGCCTTGCCTCGCACAGTGAACGCCCCCTCTGGAGTCGACGAATCTCGGCCGATACCGATCGAAAAGCGCTTCGCGTACACCCCCCCCAGCAGCACGTAGAGTTCGAACGAGCTCTTGTCGACGAGCAGCGACACGACCTCCGTGGGGACCTTCAGCGGCTTACCTAACCGGAGCCCAGAGGGCCTCACCTTATTGATCGCCTCCAGCATCCCATCTGTGACGTTGACGTCTCGCTCACGGGAAACCCGCCGCGCGATCTTCCAGTAGCTGTCCCCCGGCTGGATCTTCGTGATCGTGAAGCCGGGGCCCGGGGTCGCCGACCAGACGAGGCGGTCATTGAGCTTGTCCGCCTCCTTCAGCCACGCGTCGCGCTCCTTCGAGCCGGTCCGGGGATGCAGCGCGAGCTTGCTGAGGGAACGACGCAAAGCGTCCGCATCACCACCCTTGCGGAGCGCCGCGAGCTTCCTTCGGGTGAACGCCTTGGGGTCATCCGTCGCAGGCTTGGGCTTGCTCGTCCCACGCTTCGGCTTCGGCTTCGGCTTGATCTTCGCTGGCTTCGGCTCCGGCCTCGGCTTTTCCTGCGCATCTGGGACCGCACGGACCGATAGCCCAGGATCGTCCTGAGGCCAGAGCCACCAGCAGAGTCCGAAAATGACCGACAAACCGCCCACGAACGCGAGTCCCCGCGGACCACGCGACGGCGGCGACGCAAACGATGTGCGACGCATCCCAACCTCCCCCGGGGCGGCGGCCATACCCANGTTGGCGTCCCCACCCGTGGCCCCAGTATGCCCCAGGAGCCCCCGGTCGTCACGTCACCGCTGCGGGCAAAAAACAAGGACCCGTCCGTCGGCGTGAGCCACGATACGGGTCCTGAGTCTTGGTCTCCGTCGCAATGCCGTCGGGCAGGATCCTGAGAAGCTCAGGAAACCCGAACCCTATCAAGGGGGGAGCCCTCGTCCGACTTTGCTGGTCCCCGTGACGGGGCATCAACGCCGTACGGTGCGAGTCGGCTCCCAGATCGGGACCATTGGGTCCAGAGCGACCATCCCGTTCGCGCGCCCATACTGCGACGCGGTCACGGCTGCCCTGACGAACATGACAGATTCCGCGCCTCAGTATACGGCCTGGATCCCCTGATCTCGCAAGATCAAGCGCGAATCGTCGCGTCAATCCGCCGCCTGAGGAGCTCCATCAGGCGCTCCATCTCGCCGTCCACCTGCTCGGAAGTGAGCGTCCCCTCATCCGACCGGAAGGACAGGCGGATCGTCGGGCTCTTCTTCCCAGGGCCGACATTCTTCCCTCGGTAGACATCGACAAGCTCCACAGCTTCAAGCCAGTCCAGCGCGGCCTCTCCTACGAGGGCCGCGACGTCCCCGTAGGGACGATCCTCAGCCACATCGATGGTGAGGTCTCGAACGACCCCCGGGAAGCGCGCCAGGCCCGAGAAGCGCCGCAGATCAGCCCCGAGCTCACCGAGCGCCGCGAGATCCAGCTCACCGTAGATCGGCTTGACCTTGAGCCCCACATCCTTGAGTAGCCGCTTCGCGGGACGACCGATAACACCGATGCGCACATCGCCGCACATGATCGCGCCGCTGCTGCCTGGTTCCAGCCACTGCGAGTCGAAGGGCACGACGGAGAGCGAAAGCCCGAGGTGCTCCAACAGTGACTCCGCCACACCCCGAGCCGCCCGGTAGTCCTCGTCGGTGAGCCAGGCCATGACCGCCAGGTGTGGGACCGCGGCGCCTGTGGCCTCGGGCGCGGCGCGCACGTTCGAGACCTCGAACACACGCACATCTTCGTTCCCCCTGTCCTGGTTGTGCTTGCGTACCGTGAGCAAGCTAGGGAGCAGCGAGCGACGCAGCGCCCCCTCCCCCTTGCGCACCGGGTTGCGAACGACGAGCCCCTCTCCCTCGATCAGGAACGACGCTTCGGACGCAGCCGCCTCCCGAACGAAGTCCGGAGTCACCGTCTCCGTGTAGCCCAGCGCGACCATGCGGTCCTTCACCCGCTCGCGCAGTATCCGCGCCGGATGATCATGGACCGCCATGATCGGCATACCTGCCTCGACCGGCAGGTGGTGCAGGCCGTGAAGTCGGATGACCTCCTCCACCAGGTCTATCTCGCGCGACAGGTCCGCGCGGAACGTCGGCGGCATCACCCGGAGCGCGTCCCCATCCTCTTCCACCTCGCAGTCCAGGGCACGGAGAATCGCCGACGCGCGATCCCGTGGGACCTCGATCCCGCAAATACGTTCGACCTCCGACATCCGCAGCGTCACCGGAGACGGGTCAGGACCACCCCCCCCCCACGTCGATCGGATCGGACCGCAAGGTGCCGCCGCATAGCTCGAGGATCATCCGGCAAGCCCTCTCCGAGGCCCGCAACGCCGCGTGCCGGTCACAGCCGCGCTCGAAGCGATAGCTCGCGTCGGAGGAGAGCTGCAGCCTCTGTGCCATGCGCCTCACCGCGGGCGCGTGAAAGCTGGCGCTCTCCATCAGGATGCGCCCGGTCCCCTCGCCGACCTCCGTCTCCAGGCCTCCCATCACGCCCGCGAGCCCGACGGGCAGCTCGGCG
>NYSS01000029.1 GCA_002683135.1 Planctomycetota bacterium
CGACGGCGCAGAACTACCTGATCCTTCAGAACGGGGCGACGACCGTCGGTCTGTTCCAGGGAATGTTCGAGAAGAACATGCTCACGTTCAACCCGGGCTGGACGAACAAGGCGCAAACCCTGGAGCGCTTCACCGACGTCCGCGATATCCAGAAGACGCTGGTGAGCCGTGGCATTCAGCCGCTGGTCCGAGCGGATGAAGCGAGCAGCGGTCCGGCGAGCCTCGTCCTGGTGGACCCGGACGGCAACCCGATCCTCATCGACCAGCACGTGCCACGGCCCGCGACCGGTCAGTAGGCTGTGCGCGCGCCGACGATGAGCATGGTTCGCATGAGGGATCTCGGCACGCGGAGCTGATCGACGACGCAGCGAAAGCCCGCTACGGGAGCACGTGGTCGGCCTGGCTCGGGGCGCCGAGGATCACCCGGCGCCCCCAAGCCGCGGGGATGCCTACTGCATCTGGATTTCGTGCGCGTCTGTGGACGCGTAGTTGCCGTTCGCGGCCGATGGGCCAACGGCTGCAGCCTGCAGAATGATGGACTGGCCGGTCAGCCCCATCGGAAGGACGTAGCTAACGGTCGTGCCGCCAAAGGACAGCGTCGGCGTACCAACGGCCGTCGGGCTGAGGCCGTCGATGAGCACGATGAAGCTGGAAGAGACGTGAACCGACGGGAGGAAACCCATGAGCGGGAAGCCGGTGATGGTGAGGTCAGCCGCCAGCACGAGGGGTTGCGCGACGAAGGTGCCGCCCGAGCTGTCCACGTAGACGGTCAGGACGTCGCCACCCAGCGCGGTCTTGACGTCGTTGCCAGCACCACCGGAGGTGGCGGCGTTGACACCCGTCTCCAGGGCGATGTCTTCGCCGGTGCCGGGGAGGCCCGTGCCGGGGAAGACGGCGGGGCCCCAGGGGCTGGTCCCGTTGAGCATGTAGCCAGCGCTGTGGTTGATGCCTGCAAAGGTCGTGTACAGGGTGAAGACGCCGGTCGCGGATTCCGGCACACGGGTGATCGACTCACCGTTGCCGTCTCCGGGGCCGCCCGAGGAATAGGAATGGGAATCCACGGTGACACCCATGCTGTCAACAAGAATGATGGAGTCGTTGGTGTTGTTGAGGCCGAGGGCGCCGGTGTCCGCGGTCACTCCAGAGAGTCCGAGGCTGTTGAAGTTGGCCACAGAACCGCCACCGAAGACCACCACGGCGCTGCCCGGTCCGAGGAGCGTGCCACCCGCGAAGGTGTGGCGCAGGCCAAAGAAGTCCGAGAGGGTCCAGTTGCCGATATCGACGCTGGCGGCGCCGAAGTTGACGATCTCGACGAACTCGTCATCGGACTGGCTCGAACTCGTTGCCGGGGATCCGTCCAGGTTCGTATCGAGACCAGGCGCGGACGCGTACGGATCATTGCAGTACTCGTTGATGGCTACCTGGGCGTTGAGACCAGATGCAAAGATCGCCAGCAAGAGCGACAGACGCAGCACGGGATTTCTCACGGGGCAACTCCGGGTGAATTTTCGTTGATTGCGATGGGGCCCCGTCCACCAAGGGCGAGCACCCGCGGCATGATATCCACCCTGCGGCATGACCACAGGGCAGGAGGTCCATCTCAACACATTCTATTCCGCCCTGCACTCGAGATTGCTGCACCGTGGGATGCGGCCTAAGTCGCTTCAAGGCAGACGACTGCGGGCATTTACCGAGAAACGCTGGGGGGCGGCGAGGTCCTCGATTCCGTACAGCTTCGGACGAGACCGTCGGCGCCGCGGGCCCCGGAGGAACGCCCCAAGCACCGCTGCTCCCGAGCTCGCCTGGCCTGCCACGAGGATAGGATCTAGACCCCGTACACCTACCAATGAGGTGAACCCCCTGAAGTTCCCGATGCTCTCTGGCTTGATTGCCGCCGTTCTCCTCTCGGCCGCCCCAAGCACCGCCGGTCAGCACTGCGGCGGACCCTGCGAGGTGCCGCGACCGGCCGCGCCGCCGGCCTCCCCCAATCTGAGATTCAAGCTGGGGCAGGGAAAGGAAAAGACAAACTGGCGCTACCTCCACAATTTCATCTGGACGGTGGACGGCGTCGAAAAGTTCCGACTGGAAAAGACGCTGTCCTCACCGCAGATGATCGCCTTCGGTTACCGCCGCATCTTCGTCTCACCGGCCGGCAACGGCTTCCTCGTCACCGGAAACGCCTATGCCAGGGGCCGCAAGTTCCTCCTCTCCGGCAAGACCCATGCAGGAACGGCACCGCTCTTCGTCTTCTGCGACCCACGCGGCACACCCATCGTTGAGGTCCGGCTGCAACAAGAGCTCACCAAGGAGGAGTTGAAGACCGGACCCTGTCCCAGTTGCGACTGCAAGGACATCCTCTTCGTCTTCAAGAAGGACCCCGCGCTCTACGCCAATGGGTGCTTCGTCGAACTGCAAGCCGCAGGGACCGGACGTCCCATCAGCTTCTTCCTCCCCCTGGGCGCGCAGATCAAGAACCGCGCGGCGTTCGAGGATCGGCTCGCCGCGTTGGAATGGGCTCGAATCCCGTCGGAGCTCCAGGCGGCAAAACGCGCGGAGATCAAGAAGCTCGTCACCGCGCTCGACGACGCACATTTCAAGACACGTGTCGATGCGGGCAAGTCCTTGACCGAAATGGGATTTCTCGCCCTGCCGAGCATCCGAGCGAGCCGCAGCCTCGCGGGTTCTGCAGAGAAACAACTGCGCTTGCGGCCTATCGAAGAGCAGCTCTGGCGAAGGTGGTGGGCCGCCGACGGCCACGAAAACGTGTCGGTCGACCTCGACCTCCTGACAGACCTCCTGACCTATCCCGAGGAGGCCGTCGTCAAGGCGGTCCGGGCCCGCCTCTCCCAGATCCTGCCGAAGGAGGGGGCGTCCGATTGGGGTGACTGGATCAAGAAGCACCGCGACCGCCTGCAGTGGGACAAGGAGCTCGGGCGCTACAGGGAGACGGACGGAGCCCCTTGATCGGGCGGGTTGCCCTTGTCGTTCCACTGCACGGCCCAACGGATCAGCTGCTCGCGTGCATCCGGGGCCACATCGACCGCGTTGGCGAAAGTCAGAGCTCGACGGTGCGGCCGTCGCGCAGGCTCTCGCGCTCCCGCTCGAGCAGCCGCGTGAGGACCAGGGCGTCGTCCAGGGTGGCGCGCAGCTCCACTTCGCCGCGGATCACCGAGAGCAGGTGGGCGATCTCCAGGCTGTAGCCGTCGCCGGCCGGGAGCTCGATGGTGCGCTCCCCCCCGTCCTCGTACAGGATCAGCTGCGGATCGCGAGCCAGGTCGAAGTCGGCCACGGAGGACTCGAACACGATGCGGTAGCGCATCTGGAAGGGGAAGGCCCCGGATGGGAGCCAGCCGCCTTCGGCGACGGCGGACCGGGGACCGTCGCCGTAGTGGTAGACACTCGTGACGTGCCGTGAGGTGCCGTGGCTCGCCACCGCGTCGGGGAGGCCGAAGCAGTGGAGGAGGAAGTCCGCGTCGTGCACATGTAGATCGAAGAGGGCGCCGCCGCAGGAGTCGTCGTCCTCGTAGAAACCGCCGCCCCAGGCCGGCCGCCCGCCGAGGCGCTGGAACGAGGCCGCGCGCACGTCGCCCAGGCTCCCGTCGCGCACACGATCGTGTAGCCAGCTCCATCCCGGCCAGAAGCGCATGCACATGGCGGGCATGCACACGGTCCCGGCGTCCTTGGCCGCTTCGACGAGCTTCAGCGCGTCCTCTTCGCAGAGCGCGACGGGCTTCTCCACCAGGACGTGCTTGCCGGCGGCCAGGGCCTTCAGGGCGAGGGGGACGTGCGTGGGCGTGTAGGTGCAGATGCTGACCAGGTCCACAGCCGGGTCGGCGAGGAGCTCGTCCGGATCCGCGTAGCCATGGACGCTGTCAGGGTCGAAGAGGGGCTTGTCCGCGGCGCCCGGAGCGAGGTTGACCGTCTGTCCCGAGGGTTTGCCGGCGCGTAGGTCCGGGTCCTGGTCGCACACGGCGACCACCGTGTTGGCAGACCCGTTCTTGCGAGCCGCCTCGTAGGCGCCGAGATGGGTGCGCCCCATGAAACCGAGCCCGATGACACCGACGCCGATGGGGTCGCTCATGAGTGCAGCTCCCTGATGAGATCGCGAGCGCGTCGCATGTCTCCCACGCGATCCTCTCCGGCCTCGCGCTCGATCATCATGTCCACGCCGGGCAGCTTGTTCGAGACGATGTCGAGAAACGCCGGCCACACCACGTCGCCGTCACCGACCGGCACCTCGGTGCCCCACGTGCCCGGCTCTGCCGTTGCGGTGGCGTCCTTCACGTGGATCTGACGCACGTGGGATGCGAGGCTGTCGAGGGCAGCGACGGGATCGCCGGTGCCGTAGAGGATCATGTTCGCCGGATCGAAGTTGACGCCGGCGACCGGTCGGTTCAGCTCGTCGAGAACATCGAGCAGCGTCTCTGCTGTCTCCTGCCCGGTCTCGAACGCCACGTTCACTCCCTCCGCATCGAAGGCGTCCACCAGATCGCGCAGCCGCTCCAGCATGGTCGTCCGCTCGGGGTCGCCCCGGGTCTCGGGGAGGAAGCCTGCGTGGAGGGTCACCAGGTCGAGACCGAGGCGTCGCGCCAGCTGCGCGTTGGCCTGAGCGTCGGCCAGGTTCTTGGCCCAATGCAGGTCGGGGCGAACGCCGCCGGTGTCACGGATGGACTCGAGGGTCGTGTAATCCTCCCCCTCCATCCCCATCATCCCGGACCGCAGCTTCAAGCCGGATTCCGCAAGGCAGCGGACGGTGCCCGCTTCGTCCCACGTGCCGTCACGCAGCGGGTCGAGGGCGATCTGGATTTCGCTCAAGCCGATTTCACGGACCTGTCGGCAGAGGTCCTCCGGCCCCTCCGGACGGAGCGACCAGCTACAGACGCCGAGCATGCCTGACTGTCCTTCGTTCATGGACGGATTCTACGGTGCGGCTGACGATACTGCGGGCGGGAAGACGAGGGAGCCGCCGCGGCCGCCCCGAAGTTCGGAGCAAGGCGCCGCGTCTTACCCGGCAGGACTCTACCGACCGCCATCGCGACCACGGCCACGACGTCTCCGGATCGGCTCAGGCAATACCGACAGCAGGAACCGAAGCTCGCTCGGGGTAAGAGCCCGACGACGCTGCGAACTGCGCGACGGATCGCGGCACTCTATGATGGGACGCAGGTCGCATTCGGCGGCCAGGTCACAGCGGCTCACGGAGGCGACCATGAGTGGATTGAAGGAAACCGCGGAACACTTCTTCGATGCGTGCGAGACGGGCAAGGGCTGGGCGGAGTGCTCCCAGTACTGCCATGGTGACGCGACGTTCTCTGCGCAGGCAGGCGCTCTCGCCGACGTCTCCACGCTGCAGGACTACACGGACTGGATGACGCAGATGCTCCTGGCGATGCCCGATGGGTCGTACGAGGTGCGCTCGTTCGCCGTGGACGCGGAGCGGAACAACGTGGCGGCCTACGGTGTCTTCCGGGGGACCCACACCGCAGACGGTGGCCCCGTACCGCCGACGGGAAAGCACGTGGAGGCGGACTACGTGTACGTCATGCAGTTCGACGGGGACAGGATCCGCCACGTGACCAAGATCTGGAACGATCATCTCAGCCTCATCCAGCTCGGATGGTCCTGAAGCGCTCGGGCGGAACGGCGTGTAGGACTCAGGATCCGGCTCGGGACGGCGGCGCTCCCGGTGGCTTCGCTCTCAGGTAACCTCTAGGTACGGGGGCGATGGCGATGGCCGACTCATCAGAGCAGACGACGGCTCCACGGAAGCGGTGGATCATCGGTCCCGTTCAGGATCTGGTGCTGTTCGTCGCGACCCCCATCCTCATCCTGCCCGGAGTCCTCGGGCTCGGCTGGGCAGGGGTCGGGAGCTTCGCCCTCAACAAGTGGGTCATGGCGCTCGGCGGCATGGGACATCACCTGCCCGGCATGATGCGCGCGTACGGCGATCGCGAGCTCTTCCGGCGCTTCAAGACGCGCTTCATCTTCGCGCCGCTGCTCATCGGAGGCGCATGCGTCGGGTTCTCCATCGCCGGTTTGCACACGATGGTCCTGGTGGCGTACCTGTGGGGCGTCTGGCACGGCCTCATGCAGACGCACGGTTTCCTCCGCATCTACGACTCCAAGGTAGGGTCATTCGCGAAGCGGACCGCTCGTCTCGACTTCGCCCTGTGCGTCAGCTGGTTTCTGGGCGGTGTCCTGTTCTCGGACACCCGCGTCGACTATGCACAGGAGATGGTGCTGTCTTGCGGCGGCCCCATGATGACCGCGGACGCTGTCCAGGCAGTGCGCGCCGTCGCCGGAGCGGCCATCGGTGTCATCACTCTCACCTACCTGTGGAACATCTGGGCGCGCCGGCGCGCCGGCCAGCCACCGAGCCCGGTCAAGCTGCTCCTCGCTGTCACCAGTGTCGCCTGGTGGTGGTTCGCCAATGTCCACGTCGCGGACATCCTGATCGGGATCATCCTGTTCGAGATCTTCCACGACGTGCAGTACCTGGCGATCGTCTGGCTCTTCAACCGCAGCCGCGTCGACAAGGACCCCAGCGTCGGGCCGTTCAGCAGAATGCTCTTCCGTCGGAGCAAGCCGCTGCTCTTCGTCTACGTCGCGCTCGTGTTCGGATACGGGGCGCTGGGACCGTGGTCGGAGGAGAAGTTCGCGGGTACGGGGGTGGGGAACATCTTCGCGGGCCTCCTGGTGACCTCCGCGCTCCTGCACTTCTACTACGACGGCTTCATCTGGAAGGTCCGAGAATCGAACACGCGGGCGAATCTCGGCATCAAGCAGGACGCACCTCAGGGCGCTGCCCAGGGGTCCCGCTTCCCACCGGGACTCGCGCACGCCGCGAAGTGGGCCTTGCTGGCGGCGCCGGTCCTTGTGCTCGGCGTGCTCGAGACCGGCGGGGTGGACCCCGAGCACGCGCGCGCGGGTCTTCTCGCCGACCTGAATCCCACGCTCCCGTCAGCACAGCTTCGATTGGGGGTGGCGTTGAAGAAGGCGGGCGACGTGGACGGCACGCTGCGGGCCCTCGACAAGGCCCACGCGTTCGATCCCGAAGACCAGAAGGCCGGCGCTCTCCTGGCCTTGACCCTGATCGAGCTCGGCGAAACCCGGCTGCGTGAGAACCGACAGGCGGAGGCCGAGGAGTACCTGCATCGCGCCTACCTGATGGACCGGGCGTTCGTCGGCAGGATGCACGATGAAGGGCGTGTCCTGCTGCCGCGAGATCCGGTGGAGGCGGCGTGGCGGTTCCGCGCCGTTCTCGCCATGAAACCCGAGGGCAATCTCGGCCCCATATGGCTGAACCTCGGGCTCGCCCTTGAGCGTCAGGGGCTCCTCATGGAGGCCCTGCCCTGCGCCAGGACAGCGGCAAGGCTGATGCCACGTGATGCGCGCGCCCGCCAGTTCGTCGAGCACCTGTCGCGTTTGAGCCGCGGGAAGTAGCGGGCGCAGGGTTACTCCCCGAAAGACCTGATACAGATGCCCGACAACGCAAACACGTTACGGGTGCACATCCGCATCAGCGAGCAGGAGTGAAGCGTTGCCGCAAGTCGCAAAGGGGCGCGGCACGGATCAGGGGACCCGGTCCTGACGTCAAGTACCCCGTGCCGGTGCCGGGTGTCTACAACCCGTATGTTTGATCCGCGTCCAGTGTTCGCTGATCCGCACAGATCTACTGGATCAGGATGTTCTCTTCCTGCAGCAGATTGACCGTGGCGTCAGCCGATTCGAAGCGGATCTTGGCCATCTCCTGATACTCCGCCGATTGCCAGAACGCATCGAATGCTTCTCTGCTGTCGAAGCGGATGATCACCATGCGCTTGCCGGATTCCTCGCCTTCGATGGTGGCGGGGCTGTCGTCCACGGCCAGTACGTCGACCTGCTTCTCTTCGAGAAACGGAAGGACGGCGTTCTGATAGTCGAGAAATCGTTCCTTGTCCTTGATGTCGACTTGCGCGACGAGGTAGATGCTCATGGATGGATACTCCGGTGGTTAGGTGTGCGACGGGATGATCGGTCGTTGTCAACGAGGCGATGGGAAGCGCTCGGGAAAAACGCCCGACAACGCAAACACGTTACGGGTGCACATACGCATCAGCAAGCAGGAGCGAGGCCTTGCCGTAAGTCGCTTAGAAACGCGGTATGGAAACGGCAATCCGGTAGTTGCCGGGTGAGCATTGAGCCGCCGTCCTAGTTGAGTCGGTGCGCCGGCCCTCTGTACGTCGCGCCAGCATCGAGGGTCAGCATCATCTACTCCACAAGGCACGCGCGAGCCACTAAGCTGCGGGCGTGCGCTCGGACCCCACAGCCCACCGAATGCCCGGCTACGACCTCGCCCGCTTCGTCGCGGTGTTCGGAGTGGTCGTGGTCGACATGGTGCTGCAGGTCGCCTTCGACTTCTCGAAGCCGGGCATGATCGAGGACGGTCCGTTCTTGCTCGCGTGGGGGCAGCGGATGTGGTGGGGCCGGGCCTCGGCGATGCTCGCCGTGGTGGCGGGCGCCGGGCTGGGCCTGATGTTCAAGCCCACGGACGACGCCGAGACGCTGTCGCGCAAGCGCCGCACGGTGCTGAAGCGAGCCCTCTTCCTGTGGGTGGTCGGGCACCTGTGGCACTCGAGCACCCTCTGGGAATTCAGCATCCTCCACTACTACGCCTTCTTCCTCGCGTTCGGCGTGCTCTTCGCGCGCACGCGGCCGCGGGCGCTCCTGGGGACGGCGATCGGTGTGATGGCCGTCGGGGTGGCGTACCAGCTCCTGTACGGGGAGCCGCCGAGCACTGACCTCGACGTGGGGTGGGAGGACCCCCTGCGGATGTGGGAGCTCGCCTACTGGAACCCCGTCCGCCAGCTCACGGAGGTGCTCCTGGACGGGCAGTACCCGGTCTTCCCCTGGCTGGCCTTCATCCTGATCGGTATGTGGGTCGTGCGGATCGGCGTGGACCGGGTCGAGGTGCGGCGGCGCGTGCTCGGCGGATCGCTCTTCGTGATGGGCGTCTCGTTCCTCGCCTGGTGGTCCGTCCGCCAGCTCACGGACGACGGGACCGCCCTGTTCCTGACCACCATCAATCGCGACGGTTCGATGCCGCTCTACGTGCTGACCGCGGGCTGCCAGGCCGTCGTGTTCCTGTGCCTCAGCATGTCGGTGGCCGCGATGTGGCCCTCGCGGCGCTGGATGGCGCCGTTGATCGCCACCGGCCAGATGACGTTCACGATCTACATCGTCCACATCCTCGTCGGCGGCGGCAGCCGGCAGGGCCTCTTCGACCTGGTGGGTTTCCCACCCGGCGAGGGCCTCGTCGCCGGGTGGACGCGCGTGGCGGTCTTCCTGTCCGTCGCCATCACGGCCTGCCACCTGTGGAAGAAGCGCTTCGGGCGCGGCCCACTCGAGGCCCTCATGCGCCGGTGTTCCGACGGGCGCCCCGCCAACCGATAGCCGCAGGCGAGTAGCTCAAGACGGCATGCCGCAATACAGGGGGCAGGTCGAGTCCGTTCCTATTGTTTCCCCTGGCCGATGACCACGCGCCGAACCTCGCCGTTCAAACCACCCACCGCGACGCTTCCGTCGGTGGGATGCACGGCGAGGGAATAGCCGAGCTTGTCGACGGCGGGAAGCTCCCGCTCGATCTGGACGGTGAACGCGTTGACCACCCGCAGCTTGCCGTCACCGCAGGAGGCGATGATGGTCTCGCCGTTGATCCAGGCGATGGACAGGGCTTCGGAGGGAAGACGGACGTAGCGCACCATGCGACCGATCGTCGGTTGCCAGAACCGGATCGTGCGATCCGTGGCGGAGGACGCGACCATCGGGAGGCCATCGGTGCTCGGGCGCAGCGCGAGGGCGTGAATCGATCCGGTGTGCTGGCTCAGGCTGCGGATCAACTCGCCCGTGTCGGCGTTCCAGACCCGGAGCGACTGATCGATGCTGCCGCTGACGAAGGTCTTCCTGTCTGAAAGCCAGCACAGGGCAGTCACACCGCGCGAGTGCCCCTTGAAGTCGCGCATAGCTGTGCCGGCCTGGAGGTCCCAGAGCACGATGCGCTTGTCGAAGCCGGCGGACAGCAGCGCGGAGTCGTCGCGGAACGCGCCGGCGAAGACCGAGTCGTCGTGATCCCCGACCTGTCGAACGGACTCGCCCTGTGGCCACGAGAGGAGCTCCACGAGGCCCGCCTCCGATGGGTCGCCGCCACCGATGGCGACGCGGTCCCCGGCCGGGGAAAACGCCAGGTCATGGAGGTTGGAGGCCCGGAGCGGGATCGTCCTGGCCAGGGTGAGCCCGGGCCAGCGCAGCACCTGGAGCCCGCGTTGCGACGCCGCCACGACGGATTCGCCGTCGGGAGTGAAGGCAAGCGCGGTGATGGGTGGTTGCGTCTTGTTGGCCTGGGCGTCCGATTCAACGCCCTTTGATTCGTCGGTGTTCTTCGTGGCGCCCGTCCAGCTGCCGAAGGGAGCGCCCTGAGTGATCCACTGCTTGATGCGCGCGATTTCAGCCTGGCTCAGGGGGGCCCCTTCAGCGGCGGGGGGCATGCGATCGTCGTGGTCCCCCGGCAAGGAGATCACGTCGAGCAGGAGCGAGCCGTCCGGATCACCGGGGACGATGAGCTTGCCGCGCTTGCTGGCCCGGATCGCTTCGACCGAGTCGAGTCTCACGCGACCCTTTGGCCGCTTCATGCGACCGTCTGCGAGACGATGGGGCGCGTGGTGGCATTTGGTGCACCGGCTCTCGAGGACTGGCCAGATGTCGCTGACGAAGTTCACCGCCGGATCCTGCGCGGGTGCGGCGGCGCTGGCCGCGAGGACGAGCGCGAGACCCACGAGGGTCGAGGGCCTCATGCTCAGATCAGTTCCTTGATCGGCACCGCGCCGTTGGGTGCGATCCGGATCGGTCGGCCGCCGGCGGTCTTGAGCTCGAGCCCCGGTTCGATGCCGAGCAGCGTATAGATCGTCGCCGCCATGTCGGACGGCGTGATCGGTCGATCCTTGACGAACTCGCCGAGGTCGTCGCTCGCCCCGATCACGGCACCTCCCGGAACACCCCCGCCGGCGAGCGCGGCGCTGAAGCAGTTGGGCCAATGGTCCCGGCCGCCGGCCGCGTTGATCTTCGGCGTGCGGCCGAATTCGGTCATGACGACTACCAGGGTCTCGTCGAGCATCCCGCGCTCATCGAGGTCCTGGACCAGTCCGCTGAACGCCTTGTCGAAACCGGGAACCAGGGCATGAGTGCCCTCGTCCTTGGGGTCCCCCGGATGTCGGTTCCCGTAGGTCGCGAGATTCACATGATTGTCCCAGCCGGTGTTGTTCACCGTCACGAACGGAACCCCACGCTCCACCAGTCGCCGGGCCAGGAGGCACTGCTGGCCGATGTTGTTCCCGTCGTGGACGTTGGCGCGATGGTCGATGCCGTATTGCTTGCGGACAGCTGGCTTCTCTTTCGATAGGTCGAACGCGCGCTTCGCCTCTTTCGACACGACGAGATCGTAGGCGCGCTGGAGATCGGGGTCGGTCTTCGGCCCGGGCGTCGCGTCGTTCTTCCCGTGGAATCGATCGAAGGCGTCTGCGAAGCGTCGACGTCTCTCGGTGCGTTTCTCTCCGAGCCCGTCACGGAAATCGAGGTCGCGCACCGCGAAGTCCCTGCGCCCGGGGTCGCTACCCAGCGCGAATGGGCTGGCGGTGGGAGGCAGGAAGCCCTCGCCGAGGGTGGCGCCATCCCGCGAAACCAGATCGGGAATGGCGATGTTGGAAGGGAGCACNCCGAGGTCGCGCTTCTGNACCACCGNGCGCACGTGGGCGACAACCGAGCCCATGGTNGCGTAGTCCACGGCAGGCGTCGGCCGNTGTCCCGTCATGACGTANTGCACGCCGAAGTTGTGCACGCCNAAGGGTGAGGTCATGGAGCGCACGACGGCGATCTTGTCGAGCATGGCGGCGGTTCGCGGCATGTGCTCGTTGATCCGTACGCCGGGCACTTTCGTCTTGATTGAAGCGAAGGGCCCGCGGACCTCGGACGGCGCCTGAGGCTTGGGATCGAAGGTCTCCAGGTGGCTCGCGCCGCCGTCGAGCCAGATCAGGATGCAGGCCTTGGCCTTGCCAGGGCGCCACGTCGGGGCGGCGGGCATGAGCAGCCCGGAATGGGACTGCGGGAACAGGCCGGGGCCCAAGCCCAGTCCCCCGAGTCCGGCGGCCGAGAGGCGGAGGAACTCCCGTCGGCCCAATCCTTGATCGCTTTCGTGGCTCATCGCTGCACGCACCCTCAGTGGTTGGTCTGGAACTCGTTGGACGAGAGGAGCCCCCAGACGAAGTCTTCGAGCACGGCGCGCCGGTCGTCGTCCGAGGTGGCTTGTGCGACCCGCTCTTGCCAGAACCTGGCTTCGTCCGAACTCGGCCGCCGCCCGAGGGCGATCCGATAGTGCTCCCGCACGATGACCGCCGGGGCGGTGCCCGCCCGCAGCATCGCCTGAAGTCGGCCATGGGGATTGGAGATGCGCGCGTTCAGCAGGTCTCCGTTGAAGAGATGCAGCTTGCGCGGGAGCGCGCCTGTCGGCGCTGGAGCGCCTTCGCAGGAATCCTCCCGTGCGCAGCGCCCGAGGATATCGAGAGCATCGCTCCGGACGCTGGCGTCGGCGAGCTGGACCGCTCGCGTGCCGAGGGGCTCGTCTCCGTAGCGTCCGGGTACCCCCGTGACGTCGGAGATGGCATCGGCCAGCACGGCGGGCTCGAGGGGCTTCTTGATGGCGTGGGAGTAGTAGCGGTCGTCGCTGGCGTTCGACGGCGTCGCCTTGCTGCTACGAGCGTACGCCGCGCTCAATGCGATCGTCTTCAGCGTGTGCCGTAGATCGAAGCCGTGCGCCACAAAGTCATCGGCCAGGCGATCCAGCAGCGCCGGATGGGTCGCAGGATTGGTGGCGCGGAAGTCGTCGACCGGCTCCACCAGGCCGCGCCCCATCATGGTCTGCCAGAGACGGTTGACGATCGCCTTGGCGAAGTAGGGGTTGTCCTCTGACGTGACCCATTCGGCGAGCGCGGCCCGTCCATCCTTGGTGTCTTTGGGGAGGAACCGCTCACCCGGGACCTTCATCCGCGCGGGCTTGCCGGTCTGCGGGTGGATGGCCTTGCCCAGGGGGCTGAGGCGCACCGTGGCACCGCGAGCGACCTTGGCGAAGATCGCGGTCAAGCCGTGGAAGTCATCNTGCGTCCATTTGTCCAGCGGGTGGTTGTGNCAGTTGGCGCAGCGCATGCGNCTNCCGAGCAAGGCCTCGGTCATGAACTCCGTCTGGAGCAGCGGATCTTCGGTGGTGTTGTAGAAGCCCGCCGGTCCGACCGTTTCGGTGTCGCCGGTTCCGGTGAGCAGCGCCTGCGCGATCTCGTTGTAGCCGGTCCCTTCCCGTAGCCGGTCGGCGATCCAGCCGTGGTAGGTGCGGACCGCCTTCGGGGTGATGGGGGTCTTGTCCTTGTCTTTCTGGCTGCGCAGACGGAGCAGTCGTCCCAGGTGCATGGCCCACGACTCGATGAAGGCGTCGGATGCGAGCAGCCGGTCGACGAGTTGTTCNCGCTTCTCNGCNGATNCGTGNGCGACGTAGGAGTCCACNTCTTCNGGGGATGGGAGCCGCCCGGTGAGGTCCAGNGTTGCNCGNCGATGGAAGGTNGCNTCATCGGCCATGGCGGACGGCTGGACGCGCAAGCTCCCGAGCGTCTGCAGGATCTCGTCATCGATGAAGGAGCGTCGCGGCTCCTTGGAGAGGTCGACCGGGTCGTCTCCGAGCGGGACGAACAGCTCGATGGGGGTGACCTGGTTGAGGTAGCGCGCGACGACGATGTGGCGGCCACGGCGATTGACGGTGGCATGGGCAGCGTGCTCGTCGATGGTGACGGCCGATGCGTCCTCGGCCTCGAAGACCGTCCAACGGGTCACGTCCCGTTCGCTGCCGTCCGAATAGCGCGCGGTGGCCTTCAACGGGACGGAGGACCCGACCGCCTTGAATGCCTGCGTGCGCGGCGTGATCGCCACCGACTTCAGCTTGCGTTGGCTCTCGAATGGCGCGCCCTGCTCGATCCACGCCAGGAGGAGAGCTGCCCCTTCGGCGTCCTCGGCCAGCACCTGCTTGCCCCCGTGGGATACGAGGCCGGTGGGCTTCATGAACAGGAGGCTCTCGTCCGGGCGGGCGAGATTGACTCGTCGTCCACCGAACTCGTGGACGATGGTCTCGTAGTCCTGGCGCGGATTGCCCCCGAGCAGCGACAGGTGGAAGCCGCCGCGGCCGATCGCCGCGCCGTGACATCCCCCGGCGTTGCAGCCGACCTTGGTGAACACGGGGATCAGGTCGTTCTCGAAGTCGATGACCGCGGTCGCCCGGCCGTCGGCGAACAACTGCGAACGCGTCGCCGCGGCGGTGTGGGGGCCGTCGTGGGTAGCCCCCACGAGGGCTGCGAGGGCCAGCCCTGTGCCGAGGAGTGCTGTGATCGGCTTCATGGGGTCAGGTCCCCTGGCAGATCTATCGGCGGCGGAGCGCCGCCGCGTACTTGCCCGGGTCCGATTCGAACTTGGCCTTGCAGTTGTTGCAGCAGAACGCGACGGTGCGGCCACGGTACTGGGTGGTGGGTGAGCCGGCGCTGACGGCCTTGTTGGCCACCGGGCACTGACTGTTGATCGGAGCGCTCGCCGGCTTGGGCTTCGGCCTCTGTGACGCGCTCTTCCACGACTCACCGTACTTCTCGCGGTACAGCTTCGCGGCCTCTTCGCGGGTGATCTCGCCGGCCACGACCTTCTGACCGATTTCTTTGCGGAAGGCACGCTGCTCGGGCGTGAGTGGTCCGCGCGCCGCTTTTCTGCGGGCGACGGACGTGATCTGGTCACCCGGGCGGTCGCCGATGAGCTTGCGCAGGGCGGCGTGGTCGATGCCCATCGCGCCGGCGATCGCGCCGAGGATGTGGGGTTGTGAGTAGAAGGCGTCGCTCGCGTAGGGCAGGTTGTGCACGACCTTGCCGTCCTTGGCGACGATGACCGTCGCGGTGAGGGTGCGGTCGAGGCCGTACGCCGGTGGGCCGTCCGATCCGTCCTTCGACAGTCCCGTTATCACGGTGGCGGGGAGCCGACGCTTGATCGCTTCGAAATTCTTCTGGACGTCGTTCGGGTCGTCGTTGACGACGATGAAAGACATCTCCCACTCCCGCTTCGAGTTGCGTTCGATCGCCTCAAGTTGCCGCGCGAGCTCTGTGAGGAAGCGTCCAAACGTACGCGCCTCCTTGGCGAAGATCAGCAAGTGGAGCTTGTCGCCCGCGATCGTGACAGCGTCGAAGTCCTGTCCCTCCCGCGCCCCGGAGAGCCCGACGGCCTTGAACGGAGGCAGCTTCTCGCCGGGTTGCGGGCCGGAGAAGATCGGCTTGCCGAGGG
>NYSS01000030.1 GCA_002683135.1 Planctomycetota bacterium
GCATACCCCGAGATCACCGTCAACGAGCCAGACGCGGCCGCCCTGGCCAGAGGCGCAACGCTGTTCGGTGCGGCCCGCTGGGACGGCGAAGCGCCGAAGCGGGCCCCCATCGGCATGGGGTCCGATCCGTACTGCGCGGAAGCGGGCAAGGGGCTCAAGTCGGAGAAGTACGTGGTCGGTCCCTCCGGCGGCCTGCGCGACGTGTTCGTCCACGTGACCCAGGGGCTCGACCCCTGGACGTTCGACTACGAGACCGAGCCCGTCGTCATCAACCAGGAAAACTGCGTCTACGTCCCCCACGTCATCGGGGTCCGCGCCTACCAACCCGTTATCTTTCGCAACAGCGACGCGACGGTTCACAACGTCAATACGCGCAAGAGTGGCCAGGGCTTCAAC
Organism: Planctomycetota bacterium; assembly: GCA_002683135.1. GTDB lineage: Bacteria > Planctomycetota. The sequence goes on from NYSS01000030.1 coordinate 397, forward strand.
AAGTCGACGAGCAGCAAGGGCTCTGAGGTCAGGTGGCAGTTCAGGACACCGCAGATGGGCATTATCGCCAGGTGCGACATTCATAACTGGATGAACGCGTGGGTCCACGTCATGCCCCACCCGTACTTCGCCGTCACCGACGACGAGGGACGGTGGACCTTCCCCCGTGCGCTGCCCCCCGGCACCTACACCATCGAAGCGCGACACGCGGCCGCGGGCGAAACAAGCGTGGAGATCACGATCGAAGACGGGAAAGAACCGCAGCCGCTGGAGTTTCACTTCTCCAGGTAGGGCGATGGCTTGACGCAATCTTGACAACCGTCAGGTATGGCGTCACTGTCTGCCCAACGACGTTTCCGAGGAGGGAAAACGCGATGGACGAGCTCCAGCCGTACTTGGATGGCATCTTCCGATGGGTCCATGTGATCGCGGGTATCACCTGGATCGGCCTGCTCTACTTCTTCAACTGGGTGAATTCGGCGTTCGCGCCGACCTTGGACGCCGAGTCGAAGAAGAAAGTCGTACCGGAGCTGCTGCCCCGCACCCTGTACTGGTTCCGCTACGGAGCCCTGTGGACCTGGGTCTCGGGGTTCCTCTTGATCGCGATCTCCTTCTATCACGGGAAGCTGATGTGGCATGACGGCGAATCACATTGGGGTGCTCTTCCCTTCGTGATGATCGCCATCACCTTCGGCGGCGTGATCGTCTACGACATGCTGGCGAAGACCGTGCTCGCGGCACCGCAAGCCGCGTTCTGGGGTGGATGGCTACTCACCTCCGGCCTGTTCGTCTTCTACCGCGAGGCCATCTCCGAGGTCGGCTACCGGGGCGCTCTCATCCACATCGGCGCCATGTACGGCACGTTCATGGCCTTCAACGTGTGGATGCGTATCTGGCCGGCGCAGCAGAAGATCATCACCGCCATCAAGAACGGNGANGCNCCGGANGGNGCNCTGGTNAAGCTCGCNGGCGGNCGCTCCAAGCACAACACNTACATGTCGTTCGTGCTCGTGTTCGCCATGCTGAANAACCACNNGACNTGGGCGGCGGGGGAGGGCANCNTGTNCGNNGTGNCCNNGTGCTTCCTGNNCGCCTTCGNCCTCTGCNNCNNCTGCTACAAGAAGGCCGCGCAGGTCCCGGGCTTCTAGCCCGCCATGGCCTGGATCAAGACCGTCGCGCCCGAGGAGCAGCCGAGAGGCCTCCTCGGGCGGCTGTATGAAGAGGCCCTCGCGCGCGCCAACAAGGTCTGGAACATCGTCAGGCTGATGAGCCTGCGGCCACGCCAGATGCAGGCGAGCATGGACCTCTACCGGGTGGTCATGTTCGGCGAATCCGGCCTCTCCCGGGCCGAGCGCGAGATGGTCGCCACGGTCGTCTCCCAGGTGAACGACTGCTTCTACTGAGCGGAGGCCCACGGGCACGATCTCCAGTTGGAGATCGAGGACGCCGACAAGGTCGCGGCCGTCAAAAAGGACTGGCGCACGGCCGGACTCTCCCCCCGCGAGGAGGCGCTGTGTACATGGGCGGAGAAGCTCACTCTCAAGCCCGCCGACATGTCTCCTGACGACCTGAAACCCCTGAAATCCGTAGGGCTCGATGACGCGGCCATCCTGGACGTCGCACAAGTCACCTCCTACTTCAACTACATCAACCGGATGGCTGATGGCCTGGGGGTCGACTTAGAAGAGTCCATGAAGACTTGAACGCCCCCCCGGCGCATACCCATACTTGGGGGCTCCCGGCCATCAGCCAGACCGGGATCAGGACACAGCGCATTGGCCAACAACGAAATCTCTTCCCTCCTGGAACTTCTGCGAGACGACGACGCCACGGTCCGGCTGGCCGTGGAGGCTCGCCTCCGAGAGNTGGGGCCTGACGGCCTGGCCGCGCTCGAGCGCGCCGCCGCCAGCGACGACCCCCGGCTCCGATCACGGGCGCGCCTGCTGCACCACAAGCTGAAGTCGGAAGAGGTCGCCGCGTGCCTGCACGAACTCCTCGCCGACGATCGCTGCGATCTCGAAGAGGCCTGCCTGCTGCTCGCATCCGTCGAGAAGCCGCAATTGGAGTTGGACGACATCCGCGACGAATTCGCTCGTCTCGCAGAGCGNCTGAGCGCCGAACTGGAGGGCGCGAAGACGCCCCGTCAGGTCGCCGAGTCCCTCGGTCGGGTCCTGGGCGAAGAGGAGNCCTTCTCCGGAAACGCCGAGGACTACTACGACCCGGGCAACTCTTACATCGACGATGTCCTCCAGCGACGCGTCGGCATCCCCATCTCCCTATCCGCGGTCTACATGATCGTCGGACGCCGCGCCGGCCTGATCATGCGCGGCGTCGGGATGCCCTGCCATTTCCTCGTGAAGCTCGAGCGAGGGGAGGACGCCTTCTACGTGGATCCCTTCGGCGGCGGGCGCATCCTCGCACGCGAGAATTGCCGCGCCATGCTCGCGGGCTTTCGCCACTCGTGGCGGGAGGACTACCTGCGACCGGTATCCGACCGTGACATGCTGCGCCGCATGATGGCGAACCTGATCCACATCTACCAACGGGACAACGACGAGGTGCGCCTGAATCGGCTCTACGGGTTCGTCAACGCGATCCAGAGACGGGCCTCGTGAACGACGACCTGCTGCGCTGGCGGGAGGAGTTCCCGATCCTCGAGCGCACCGTGTACCTGAACTCCAACAGCCTCGGACCCATGCCGCGCGGCGTCCGTGATCAGCTCGGTGCGTTCATGGACCAGTGGGACCAACGCGGTGTCCGCGCGTGGCTCGACGACGACGGCTGGTGGGACATGCCAGTGACGGTCGGTGATCTGNTATGCGACATCCTCAACGCACNGCATGGGACGATCTCCATGCATCAGAACGTCTCTGTCGCCGAGTCGGTCATCCTCTCTTGCCTCACGTTCGATGCGCCGCGCAACAAGATCGTCTACACCGACATGAACTTCCCCTCCGTGATGTACATCATGGAGGAGCAGCGGCGGCGCGGCGCCCGCGTCGTTGAGGTCCCCGGATCCGACGACGGCGTCTCTGTCGACCTGGATCGCCTGCTCGAGGCCATCGANGAAGAGACCCTCATCGTCCCGGTCTCCCATGTCCTCTTCCGTTCGTCNTACATCCAGGACGCGGCGGCCATCGTCAAGCGCGCCCACGAGGTCGGCGCCATGGTCATCCTCGACATCTACCANTCCGCCGGCTGCGTCCCGGTGGATCTCCAGGCCCTCGACGTGGACATGGCCGTCGGCGGATCTGTGAAGTGGCTCTGCGGCGGACCGGGGGCGGGCTACCTCTACGTCAGGCCCGACGTCGCAGAGCAGCTCAAGCCCACGTACACGGGGTGGCAGGCACACGCCCGGCCCTTCGACTTCGAACGCGGCGCGACGAAATGGGGCGAGCTGGCCTATCGCTTCCTCAACGGGACCCCCCACGTCCCCGCCTTGTTCGCGGCCAAGACCGGCTACGAGATGATCCGCGAGATCGGCGTCGACCGGATCCGGGCCAGGTCCCTGCACCTGACCCAGACGCTCCTTGACGCGGCGGCGGCAGCGGACATCCCGGTCACCTGCCCTGAGGACCAGGAACACCGGGGCGGCACGGTCGCCCTCAACTCCCCCGATGGCAAGGCCGTCTGCGACGAGCTGAACCGGCGCGACTTCGTCTGCGACTACCGACCAGAGGCCGGCATCCGCCTCGGACCACACTTCTTCGTCACCGAAGATGAGTGCCGCTCGGTAGTAGATGAGATCGTCAAGATCCTCAAGCAACGCGNCCTGCGATAGACTCGTCCCCATGGGCGAGATCATCGACATCTCCCGCCTCGTCTCCGAGGAGACGGCGGTCTGGCCGGGTGACACCGCGTTCTCCCGAACGTGGGTGATGTCCATGGCCGACGGATGCGCATGCAACACCTCTACGATCACCCTGTCGGCGCACACGGGAGCGCACACGGACGCGCCGTCCCACTTCGTCGACGACGCGCCGACCCTCGACCAGGTCGACCTCGGGAAGTACATCGGACCGTGCCGCGTGGTCCACGCCAGACACCGTGATGCGATCCGCCTCGACGACCTCGAGGGCCTCGACCTGGCGGCGGAAGAACGGCTGCTCTTCCGCACCCCTCAACCNCCAACGGACGACACGTGGGACGATGGGTTCACCTACGTGTCCGTCGAGGTCGCGCGGGCAGCGGCTGACGGCGGGCTCAAATTGATCGGCATCGACACGCCNTCCATGGACCCGATGAAGAGCAAGNCCCTGGACGCCCACAAAGCNCTGTTCGAAGGCGACGTGGCGATCCTCGAGAGCGTCGACCTCTCGGGCGTCGCTGAAGGGCGGTACGAGCTGGTCGCGCTGCCGCTGAAGATCAGCGGCGCCGACTCGTCGCCCGTGCGCGCGATCCTGCGGACCCTCGATGGAGCGACACGGTGAACAACGAAACCTTCAATGCGCCTGGCTTCTCTGATCCGGCGGGCTACTCGGACGCCGTACGCATCNCGCCAGGCCGCCGGCTGGTCTTCCTGGCGGGGCACGTCGCGTTCGACTCGCGGCGCGCCATCCTGCATCCCGGCGACCTGGTCGCGCAGGTCGGAGTAACGCTGCGGAACCTTCGAGCGACGCTCGAGGCCGCCGGTGGACAACCCGAGGACCTGGTCAAGCTGACCATCCTCGTGACTGACGTCGAGGCGTGGCGAACCGAGGCGAAGGCCGTGGGCGCTGCGTGGCGCGAGGCCCTGGGCAAGGTCTATCCGGCCATGACCCTCCTCCCGGTGCCAGGGCTCTACGACCCCGGCGCCGTCGTCGAGATCGAGGGCGTGGCCGCCGTCCCGACTCCCTGACGGCCGATGGCCGCATCCGCCACGTCACCCCTGCCGCTTCACGATAGAGTTGGTTGAGCCTTGGCAATGAACGACCAGCCCACCGAAACGACGCGGCTGACCGCCGCGGCCGCCGTCGCAGGGATCGCGGCGTGTCTGCTCGACGGGTTCGCCGCCGGAGATCTGATCATCAGCTCGGTCGGCGGACGGACCGTGTCGGGGCTCGCCATGCTCGCGTTCGGCAGCCTCGCCGCTGGCGCCGGAGCGGCCTCCCTGCTAGGGATCGGCGTGATGCTCGAGCGGCTGACGAACCGCCGGGGACTGCGGTCCGTGCTTCTCGCCGCCCCCATCGCGATTCCGCTCATCTTGCTGGCGCTCGACCTCTTGACTGGAGCGCAAGTCTCGCAAGTCTCGATGATCGGGTTGCTGCGACTCGCCGTCGCGCTGGTGACCTATGCCGGTGTCGCCGTCGTCGCCGCGGCGTGGGTCAGATCCCGAGAACACCCACCGCGAATCACCCTCGTCGCGGCCACCCTCGCGATCGCCGTCGGCTGCGCCGTCGTCGACGCCAAGGCGATGGCCGGGCTCTACCCTCCGTTCCATCACGCGCTCCGCCTCGCCTGCCTCGCCCTGACCGCTTGCGTGGGATATGGCTGTGCAACGTCGCTTCCCCGCACGGGACGCACGCTCGGAGTTACGGGGCTGGCGGCGCTCGTCCTGCTGCCCATTCTCGCCGCGACGGAGGTGCTCCCCGGTCGCGACCCGTGGGCCCGCCGGGTCCTCCTCGTCTGGTCACGAACCGCCGGACCGATCCTGCAACGCATCGCGCCCGTAGATGCTGCGGAAGGAGGGGGCGGATTGCTGGCCGCAGGACCGATCCCGCAGGCTCCGCCCGCGGTGCTCGACGCGGCCTTCCCCGGTCGGCGGCAATTCAATGTCGTGTGGATCATCATCGACACCCTGCGCGCCGACCGCCTTTCCACGTACGGCTATGCCCGCAAGACGAGCCCCGCCATCGACGCCTTCGCGAAGGAGAGCGTGGTATTCGACCGGGCCTACGCCCAACATCCGTCGAGCTCACTGTCCTTCCTCTCAATGCTGACGAGCCGGTACCCGTCCTTCTACTCCGACCGCAGGGGGGCCCCACCGAAGGACCTCGGTCCACTCCTCACTGGCCTCCGCGAGGGACGTGGGTTAGTCGCCGTTACGCCCCTGCAACGCGGCTACGTCGATCGCGTCATGCCCTATCTGATCCCTGGGCTGGAGGGGATCGCGACCCTCGGCCGCGCACAGCACCCCGACGCGTCGCGGGTCTTCGCCCACGCGCGAGGGCTCATGGAGGCCAACGGAGACGCGCCGACGATCTCATTCATCCACCTCTTCGATCCGCACGAGCCCTACCGCCCGCACCCCGCGACCAGCTCCTTCCGAGCATCACACCGCTCCGACTCGGACAACGACCGATATGACGCCGAGATCGCGTGGGTGGATCACCACCTCGGACAATTTCTCGAGTGGATGCGCGCGCGACCGTCCTGGGACCGGACCGTCGTCGTCATCGACGGCGACCACGGCGAATCCCTGGGCGAATACGGCATGTCCGACCACGGCACGGGCCTATGGGAGCAGCAGATCCACGTTCCCTTGATCATGCGTGTCCCCGGCGCGCCCGCCCGTCGTGTTGCCGATCCGGTAGAGCTCATCGACGTCCTCCCGACCCTGGAAGAGCTCCTCGCAGTAAAGGCCGATGGCCCGCGGCACGGACACAGCTTGATCAGCCACCTGTTACCGGAGGACCGGCGAGGCGACGTCACCCCGCCCTCAGGCTACGCGTACGTCCAGTTCATCCGCGACGGCGAGAGCCTCGACTCCCTCGTGGAGAAACGATGGAAGCTCGTGCGCGATCATGGGGCGGGCATCGAGCGGCTGTACGACCTGTCAGCCAAGGATCCGGAGGCACACGACCTCGCCCTCGAGGACCCGCCGGTGCTGGCCAAGCTGCGCGCACAGGCAGCGGCATTTCGCCGACTCGCGCGAGCGGACAGCATCACCCCTACCCGGCGGCAGGCAAGTGGCGAGGCCGGCACCCGCATCTCTCGCCTGCAACGCCACTCGGTGGGGGTCTACAACGGGGACCCTCGGGCCTCCGCACGACTCGCCGCGCTGGTTCGGGAAAACCCGAACGACTCGAACGGGCACCTGGCCCTGCGCCTGCTGGCCCTGCTCAGCCCCGAGATCGCGTTCCCCCTGCTCAAGGACCTCTCCGGTCACCCGGACTCCGCGCTGCGCATCCAGGTCGCCGCGTGGGTCACCCTCGGCGACCAACCTGGCAACCGCACGCTGCTCACCGAGCTCGCGCAGGACAGTGACATCGAGGTCGCCGACGCGGCGCTCGCGGGACTGGCACTGCTCGGCGACACACGCGGAGCAGAACGCCTCAGGACCGTGCGGCCTGCCAACCCCGAATCGGGCCGCTGGCATCTCGCCGCACGGGCAGCCCTCGGTGACGACAAGGCGCTGGCCACTCTCGGCTCAGTCATCACGTGCGCGGACACCGGCCCCGAGGCGCTCCTGGCCGCCTGGATCGCCGGCAAGGACCACCCCGAGTCAGGCATCCACGCCGACCTGTACCTGCGCATGGGGACCCCGCTGGGGCATCCCATGATCCGCTTCGCCGTCACCCATCGGCTCGGCCGAGAATCGGACCCCGCTTACGTCGCGCCGATCCTCCGCACCATGCTCGACCCCGGAGGGAGCATGGAGTCGACAGCGCTCCGAGGCCGCGTGTCGGCGGCGCTGCAGCGCATGACTCCAGAGTGGGCCCCTAAGCTCGAGCTCATCGAGGCCAGCCTGCGCAAGATGCGAGAGGCAGCACACGCGACGGATCTCCCCGCGGCTCGTGAAGCCCTCATGGCAGCGAAGCTCGCGGCCACGGACGGCGAGCACGTCGACTGGGGGCTGATCCTCGAGGAGCGCGTCATCGCCAGCGCGAGCGATCGCATTCGGTTCGAGTGGCCAGCGCCGGACGACCTGGTTGAAGAGCTGCTCTCCCGACCGCGAGCCCAAGACGGCATGCGAACGGCGGACACGGTCACCGCCGAGATCAGCATCGACCCGCCGGGCGCGTGGATCGACATCGGGCTTCGCGCATCACGCGGACACGCCCTCGCCGGCGGGTTCCACTCGTGGGGACCCTACGTGCGTATCGACGTCCTCGACGCACAGGGGGGGGTGCTCCACCACCAACGCCTCCCCCTCCCTTCGCGCGGCATCGGGGCGGATCTCCCCTTGCCCATATCCCAACCCATCGAACGTAAGCCGGGCGCGCGCAGCCTGCGCGTGCAGGTCATCATCCCCGGATCCCCTCCGGTCTTCGAGCGGGTCCTCCCCCTGTAGGAGAGGCTGAGCCGCCGTCGGCCCGACCTCGCTCCTCACCAGCTCCGTATCAGGAGTTCGTCCACGTCACGGCGACGGCTGTTCAGGTTGATCTCACGACGAGCCGCGACGCGCTCCATCGCGAAACCCTCATACAAACTGCGGACCGTCTCCGTATCGGACTGACTCAGGAGCCACCGGACACCTCGAGCGGAGAGCTCGCGGCAGGTTTCCGCCAGGCGCTCATGGTCCCGTTGGCGAAACTGGTCAGCCGTGTAGCGATTGAAGTCCGCGTGGCCACCTTGCTTGACGTATGGAGGATCGAGATAGACGAAGTCTCGCGCCGTGACATCGGAGAGGGCAGACTCGAAGTCACCGCAGCGCAGCGTCACCCCGCGGAGCGCACGGGCCACATCCCGGAGTTGATCGGGGTCGTGGGTGCGACGGTCATACTCGCCGTACGGGACGTTGAAGCGGCCCGCTCGATTCACCCGGAACAACCCGCGGAACCCTGTCTTGTTGAGATAGATGAACTGTGCCGCGCGCTCCGCCAGGGCAAGCGACCACGGATCGCGAGCGCGAATCTGGAGATAGTCTCGGCGCGTGTTCGGCAGCGCCTCGAGCTCCGCCACGACGCGGCGCCAGCTCCAACGCACGGCCCTGTAGGTGTCGACCAGCCAGCGGTTCTGATCAGCCAGGACCGCGTTCGGCGGGCGCAGCGAGAGGAAGACCGAGCCGCCGCCGAGGAACGGCTCGAAGTAGCGTTCGAAGCGCTCAGGGAAACGGCCGACCAGGTCGGCCACGAGCGCCTGCTTGCCCCCTGCCCACTTGATGAAGGGGCGAACCGGGTCGAGGGAGACCCCCCTCACACGTCCTCGGGTTGACCGCAGGGTAGATCCAGATCATTCATGACCTGCCACGTCGCGGCGAGCGCGTGGCGCGCACCCGCGGCGACGCACGGCGGCAGATCGTCGCGACGGGCCAGCGCCTCCAGCGACGCGTGCACGCGCGCGACCTCCTGCTCCAATTCGGTCAGCGGCTGCCCGAGCAGATCGGTGTCGGGAACGCTCATGCCTTCGTCCTCCGGTTGTCAACGACGCGCTTGGCCTTGAGCTCAAACCGGGGCAACGAGCCCCGCTCGGCCTCGGCGACATTCATGCGAAGCATCTCATGGTGCTCCTTCAGGTCCTCTTGGAGCTCACCGCAAATATCTCCGAAGGTCACGCTCGACCCGGGCTTCATCTCCACGCGAACGGTCAACTCGTCGACGTTGTCGATGGTCTCCACGAGGATCTGAAATTCGTCCACGGCATCGAACGACCGCACGATCGATTCGATGGCGCGCGGATAGACATTGGTCCCGCGGATGAGCAGCATGTCGTCCACGCGGCCCTGAATACCGCCCTCGTAGATGTCGAAGGTGCGGCCGCACGAGCATGTGTCGTGGGGCACCTTGACGACCAGGTCGCGGGTCTTGTAGCGCAACACGGGGATCATGGCGCGACCGAAGGAGGTCACGACTCGCTCACCACGCTCCCCGTAACCGACCGGGTCTCCGGTATCCGGATTGATCACCTCCTCGATGTAGTGATCGTCGATGACGTGCATGCCCCCCGGCTGATGCGAACACTCGAACATGCAGATCGTGCCGAGCTCGGTCATGCCGGCGGTGTCGAAGCACTTGGCGCCCCAGTGCCGCTCGATGAGCGCCTTGGTCTCGGGGATGCTGCCCGCGGGCTCCCCGGACACGATGACCTTGTCGACGGCGGATCCCGCCAGGTCGACCCCCTGCTCGGACGCGGCCTGCGCGAGCCGCAGCGCGTAGGTAGGGGTCGCGCAGACGGTCGTCACATCCATTTCGGCGATCTGGCGGACGCGCATGTCGGTGGACATGTTGCCCGACGGAATGACCAGCGACCCGATCCGTTCGCAGCAATAGTGGGCGCCCCAGAAACCGATGAACGACCCGTAAGAAAACGCGAAGAACACCGTGTCCGTCGGCCGCACACCCGCAGCCCAGAACCCATAAGCCCAGCACTCGGAGATCCACTGCCAGTCCTTGCGCGAATCCAGCACGCGGAGAGGATTGCGGCCCGATGTGCCGGACGTCAGGTGGTACCGGATCGCGTCTTCCCGTGGGCGAGCGAGCAGGTCGCCGAACATCGGGTTCGCGTCCTGGGCTTCCATCCACTCGTCACGGGTCGTGAACGGGATGCGACGCAGGTCGTCAATCGAGGTGATGGAGTCCGCGGTGACCGCGGCCTCATCCAGCTTGCGCCGATGGAACGCGCTGCGCTCCGATGCGTCAACGAGCAACCGGCGCAGCTTCGCGACCTGGAGTCGCTCCAGGTCTGCGCGAGGCAGGTTCTCGTTCTTCGGATTCCAGAACGGAGAGTTCATCGCGACTCCTTTCCCAAGAGATCGCGGGCGATGATGATGCGTTGAATGTGCGCCGTGCCTTCGTAGATCTGCAGCCCCTTGGCGTCCCTCAGCAACCGCTCCACCGGGTAGGCGCTGGTGTAACCCCGCGCCCCGTGCAAGAGCACGGCCTTGTCGGCAGCCATCACCGCAGCCTCGCAGGCGGCCCATTTTGCCACGGACACCGCGCGGTGGTTGTCCTCGCCGTGGTCCCGTTGCCACGCCGCCTTCAGCGTCAGGAGGCGCGTCGACTCGAGCGCGGCGTGCATCTCGGCCAGGTCCGACTGCACCAGCTGGAAGTCCCCGATGCGGCGCCCGAACTGGCGACGCGTACGGGTCCAATCGAGGCACGCGTCGAGCGCGGCCTGCTGTATGCCGACCGCGCCAGCCGCGACGCCCAGTCGACCCTCCCCCAGCCCCCCCATGGCGACATCAAATCCACCGCCCACACCACCCACCACGTCATCAGGTCCGACGCGAACCCCGTCGAACTTCAGCGTCGCGTGGTCGGAGGCCCGGTGTCCCAGCTCCTGGCCCTCCATGGGTTCACGCTTGAGCCCCGCAGCATCGCCGGCGACGAGGAAGCAGGCCATACCGTTCTTGCCCGCGTCCGGGTCAGCGTTAGCGAACACAACGATGTGATCCGCCACGCCGCCGTTGGTGATCCAGTGCTTGGTGCCATGGAGCTGCCAGCCGTCCCCGTCCGCCGTCGCGGTCGTGCGCAGGGACGCCACGTCGGTCCCGGCCTCCGGTTCGGTGAGGGCGTACGCGAAGATCGCGCGCCCCGACGTGAGCCCGGGGAGCAGCGCGGACCTCTGGGCGTCGGTCCCGAACCGCTCGATCAGCATCCCGCACAGACACGTCTGCACGGTGGCGAAACCACGCCACGACGAGTCCACCGCGCCGAGCTCCATCAGCGCCAGGGCCCACTGGACGTGTGTCCAGCCGCGACCGCCGTGCGCCGGGTCGATGGGGCCGCCGAGCAACCCGGCCTCCCCCAGCAAGGGGACCCGCGTCCCATCGAACGCCCCCTCCTCGTCGGCCCGACGGGCCGCGGGCGCGAGGTGCTCCGCCGCGAACGCGCGCACCGCCGCCTGCACCGCGGCGTCCTGTTCACTCAGCCCGAAGTCCACGCCTACTTGCCCCGGAACTCGGGCTTCCGCTTCTCGGAGAACGCGCGGAAGTACTCGGTGTGATCCTCGCCCATCATGAGCAGCGCCTGGGCCTGCGCCTCCGACTCGATGCCGGACGCGAGGTCCATGTTCCACTCGTTGTTGAGCATGCGCTTGGTGACCCGCAAGCCGAGAGGCGGACCCGCGAGCAGCTTGCTCGCGATCGCCTTCGCCGCGGCGACCACGTCGGCGGCGGGGACCGTTTCATTCGCGAGGCCGATCCTCATGGCCTTCTCCGCGTCAACCGGCTCGCCGAGCATGAGGATCTCGGTGGCGTGGGCCATCCCGACGACGCGCGGCAACAGGTAGGCCGCGCCCATGTCGGATCCGGCGAGCCCCACCTTGGTGAAGATGAAGCCGATGGACGCGTCTTCGGCCAACACGCGGAAGTCACAGGCGAGGGCGATCACCGCGCCCGCCCCGACGCACGTACCGTTGATGGCCGCGATCACCGGGCGGTCGAACTCCCGGATGTTCTGAATCAGCTCTCCGGTCATCCACGCGAACTCGAGGACCTCGCGCATGGGCGCGTCCCGCAACGCGCCGATGATCTCGTGCACGTCGCCGCCGGAACAGAACCCCTGCCCTTCCCCCGTCAGCATCACCACCCGTGTCGCGTCGACGCGGCGCTCCGACTCGAAAAAGTCGCACAGCTGCCGGTAGGTCTCGAAGGTCAGGGCGTTACGCCGCTCCGGCCGGTTCAGCGTGATCGTGACCAGGCCGTCCTTCGATCGATCTAGCTTGAATGCGTCGAATTCCATGTCCCTGCTCCGCAGGCGAGGAACGTACCACGCCACCGGGTGAACCGCTGCGCTACGGCGATCAACGCTTGCTGGAAAAGGCCTTCGCCGCCGCCAACGCCTCCGAGACCTTCACGCGGCGTGGCGTGATCTGGCGGATGTTCTTGCCCACGACGCCGAGTCGGACCCAGAGCTCCTTGGAGCCCGTAAAGGCGACTGCCTGATGGGTCGTCCCGTGACGATACCGTGCCTGAGGCTGATCGTTTTTCGGGAAAGCCGCGACGGACAGGACCTCGAACAAGCGCTCCGCGCTGACCTTGACGCCGGCGCTCGAGTCGATGCCCACGACCGCGTCGCGGAGGCCGTTGTAGCGACGGCAGAGCTTCTCCGGATCGTCCCTGCGCGGCTTACGTACGCGATGGTGATTGGTGCAGAGGAGAAACGGCTGGCCCTTGGAGTCCAGGTGGTCCGTCACCCGCAGGTGGACTCCATCGGTCGCCTTGTAGCGGCTGTCGTACTCGAACACGCCAGCGAACGGATCGCCCTTGTTCGCCCCCGGCGTAACCACCATGAAGTTGTTGCCGTACATCGTCTTCCACGACTTCAACCGCTCGTGAACGCTCGCGATGGCGCCGACCGACGAGACATCTCGCATCACCCGGCGCAGGGCACACAACCGCGGGACATTGGGACGGAAGGGCGCCAGGAGGCTCGGGATGACCATGACGTCGTGAATCGAGATGAACACCCCATCAGAATTCAACGCGGTCATGGTCGCGACGCTGCCCGGATAGCTGACCCCTACCCACCCAAGCGAGTCACCGTCCGGCGCGTGCACGACGATGTGCTGATCGTCGAGGACCATGCGAAACCCCGGGAAGTCGAAGTTGCGGGCGACCGCCGGGGCCCCGTCCTTCGTGTATGTGCCGTCGACGACGAACGTCGAGCAGCCGAGCGACATCCAGTCACCGACCGTGTTCGTTGCCTTCAGGTCGGCGAGGCTGAGCGCGCGGCCAAGGAGCCCGATCCGGCGCTCCTCTTGCGGGAGCCGCGCCTCGATCCCCTTCAGCATCCCCGCCAGCTCCGCCTCCTCATCCGCGGAGAACGCGAACCGGGGGACGACCGTCTTGATCAACCGCTCCTCGTACTGGTTCTTGCGAGCCCGCCCCATGAGCTTGGTCAGGTCGGCATCGAGGTTGCGGACGATCACGTCCGCCAGTAGCCACCCCTGGGCGAAGCCGCGCTGCTCCGGCGTCCCCCACAGGTACAGCACCCGGAAGCCGTCTTCGTTGACGTAACGGCCACAGAGATCAGCGGGCGGATCCTGGGCGGGGAGCCCCCCCAGGACGGTCAGCAAGGCGATCAGATAGACAACGCGTGACATGACGCCAGTCTAACGACTCCAACGCCAGGCCAGCGCACGTCACTGGCTCCGGAGCCTGAAGCACGGCGTCCCAGGGGGACCACCGATCCCGGCGCACGAAGTGGAGAGCACATTGACCACGCCAAGCTGGGTCGGCGGTCCCGAGGCGCAGGTCTGACCGAGGCCTGGGGACGTGTATTGCCGCCGCCCTCGCCGAGCGGATCTTTCAGCCCCCCGTGGTGAGGATCTCCGCGTCCGCCCCCGGCGGAGTCGGATCGTCCGGGTCCTCAAGCCAGCCGTCAGGGAGGCTAACCTCCTGCCTACCCGAGGACTTTCCGCGCGGCACCCGCATAGCCGACGGGGGGAACGGCGTGTCCGCGTCGACATCATCGAGCGCCGCCTTCAGATCCTCCAGGGTTACGATCCTGACCAGTCGCTGGCGCAGCGCCGCGCTATTGGGGAAGCCCTTCGTGTACCAGGATGCGTGGCGCCGGAACATCTTCACCGCGTGATCCTCCTCCAACCACTCCGCGAGGCGCGTCGCGTGGTCCAGCATGATCTGAGCGATCTCCCCGAAACGGGGCGGGTCCTGCGGTTCGTTCCCTTCGAAGACATCCGCGAGGTCACGAAATAACCAGGGGCGGCCGAGACATCCGCGACCGACGACGACGCCGTCGCAGCCGGTCTCACGCATCATCCGGAGCCCGTCCCAGGCCTCCCACACATCTCCGTTGCCAAGGACCGGGATCGAGGTGACCGCCTCCTTCAGCCGCGCGATCGCCTCCCATCGAGCGTCCCCGTCGTAGAGCTGCGCCGCCGTCCGCGCGTGCAACGAGACGGCCGCGCAACCCTCTCCCTCCCCGATTCGACCGGCGTCGAGATAAGTGAGCAGGTCGTCGTCGATGCCCATACGGAACTTGATCGTCAACGGCACCGAGCCGGCCGACTGGACCGCCGCCCGGACGATGTTCCGCAGCAGGCTGCGCTTGATGGGGATCGCTGAGCCGCCGCCCTTGCGGGTCACCTTGCGCACGGGACATCCGAAGTTCATGTCGATGTGGTCGATCCGGCCTTCCTCCACCAGCCGCTTCACCGCCTCGCCCACGTAGTGGGGATCTACGCCGTACAACTGCAGGCTTCTCGGCGACTCGTCGGGACCGAAGTCGGCGAGCTTGAGCGTCTTCCGCTGCCCCTCTACCAGCGGCCGCGCCGTGATCATCTCGCTGACATACAGCCCCGCACCAAAGCGACGGCAGATGGCCCGGAAGGGGTAGTTGGTGACGCCGGCCATCGGCGCCAGGACCACGGGCGGCCACACCCGCATCGATCCGATCGGGATCGGCGAGAACTCGTCGGGCCGCGCGGGGGGAACCGCAGCGTTCTGGGGGCTCTTGTACACAGGATCCACGGCCCCCAGAGATAGCAGGAGCGGGGCCCGAGGTCTCCGGTGCCTCTCAGAACAAGCGCTTCTTGTGGCTGCTTCCCCGGCTGGCGAGGGCCTCGGCGCGCGAGATCTCCTGGTCGATTTCCCGTGCCCATGCGGCACGGAATGGGTGCCGCAGGGCAGTAGACCCGGGGGCGGTGCCATCCAGCCCCCAAGTCTCGCAAGCAGCTCTCGCGGCTACTTGTAGCCCTTGCCCTTGCCCTCGATCTCGTCAGCGAGCTTGGGCCGGTCGTACACCTTCCGCAGGGACTCGATGATGATGTGCGGATGGACTGAGACCGTACGCGGCACGTCGTCGGTGAACACGAACTTGTTCCCGAGACTCTCGATGTTGCCGTCGAACACCAGCCCGACGATACGCCCCTTGGTATCGATCATGGGGCTGCCGGAGTTGCCACCGACAATGTCATTGGTGCTGACGAGATTGACCCGCGTCTTGAGGTCGAGGTCATGCAGGCGCTTCATCCAGACCTCGGGCATGTTGAACGGGTCCTTACCCCCGAACTCCGTGTGCCGGCCGTACAGGCCGTACAGGGAGGTAAACCAAGGAGCGATCGTTCCGTTCATCGGGAAGCCACGGACGACGCCGTCCGAGATGCGCAGGGTGAACGTGGCGTCCGGCGGGATCTCGGTGCCGTACACGGCGAAGAACGCCTCGCCGACGCTCTTGGCGACCTTCTTCTCCTCGCTCTGGAGGCTGCCGAACTTGTTTCGCCAGCCGCTCGGGCGATCCGCGACCAGCAACGTCTTTTCCGCGCAGATCTCCTCGAGGCGGGTCCACGCGTCTCCGTACTTTTCCTTAAGACCGGCGTCGGCGTCGACCTTCTCGCGGATGGCCTTCTCCGCCTTCCGCTTGACATCCATGACGGCCTCGTTCTTGAGCCCGTCGAGGAAACCGGTGTAAGCCTTGCGTGCATTCTCGAGCCCGAGGATCTCCTCGGTGAGCTTGGGGGGAACCGGCTCCCCCTTGTCCTTGTGACCCTTTTCGCGCGAATAGAGCTGGCCGAGGGGCCGCTTGATGCTGTTGGCGAGAATGAGCGGATACTCCGCGTCGCGCAGGAACTCCATCTGCGCCACGGTGTTAAGGCGGCCCGTCGAACCAGGATTGCCGGTCACGAACACGGCCTCGCCGTCGTTCGGCCCTTCCGTTCTCCAGCCAAAGTGGTGCTTGGACGTGTCCGCTGGCTTGCCGTCCTCGTACGCGCGCATGAACGCATAGTCGAGGCTGTAGCGCGGGAACGTGAAGTTGTCCGGATCGCCACCGAACTTCGCCGCCTGCAGATGCGGGAACGCAACCAGGCGAATGTCCCTGAAGACCTTGTACTGATAGAGCTGGTACATGCCGCCCTGGTACAGGGAGACCACCTGCGCCTCCAGGTTCTCGTCCTTCTCTTTTGCCGCCGCCTCGATGTCCTTGGCGCTCTCACCCTTCTGTACGCGCTCGGTGACGTTGGTCATCTTGACCAGCTGCCGCACGACGAGACCGGGCACCGGCACCTCTTCGGCCAGGCTGTTGGCGAAGAAGCCGTTGTTGAGCCAATCCTTGTCCTCGGGAGAGACGGAGACGACGTTGTCACGCGTGCAGTGGTTGTTGGTCATGATGAGACCACGAGGCGAAACGAATGACGCAGAGCAGCCGTTCCCGTACCTGAGCGACGACATGCGTGCGTGATCCAACCACTGCTGAGATGGCTCGAAGCCGTAGGCCTCCTTCATGAAGTCGAGGGGGACGTTCTCGAACGTCCACATACGCCCGAGTTCCTTGTGCTTCTGTGCAAGCGCGGGAGAGGCGAATCCACAAAGAACGGCGAACGCGAACAAGGCAACGAGCGGCCGGCGGAACAGCGTCATGAAGATCTCCTGGGGCGGCGTGAGCGAAGGGGCCTTGCGGCCACCCTTGTCATCGAACGGGACGGGGATCCTACGCGGCGCCAGCCCTCACCTGAACCCCGAGGCGAGATTCGCTGCTCAGAGGTCGAAATACCCCCGTCCGTGGACCAGGAGGCCGCCCTGATGCCCGGCGAGCATCACCAGGGCAGCCGCCACCACGAGCAAGAGGCGGTAAGAACGCCGAGGCCAGCCCCCGCGCCGCGCCGCCAGGGGGCACACCAGCGCCGCCAGGGTAGACGTACAGAGCGCGGCGACCGCCAGCCATCGGTGGGTCTCGACACGGCCTGGTGACCAGGACTCGGCTGCGGACCACCCCGTGAAGGCCGTGACGCACGCACTCAGGGCAGCGAAGGTGATACAAAACCGCCCCGTATTACAGACCCCCAGGCCCCCGCGCCACATGAACAAGGCCTCTGCCAGCAAGGCAGCGAAGACCAGGGCGATCGGAAAGTGAACGAACAGGACGTGGCTCTTCGCGACCAAGGACGGTGAGCCCTCCACCGCGGGAGTCGCCGAGCTCGCGTCTGCCAGGGGAGCCTTGGCCCCATCGCGGATCCACCATCTCACCAGGGCGAGGTCGCTGAGCGACAGCGGACCATTCTTGGCGTTCTTTGGCGGCATCTGCTCCTGCTCCCCGATCAGGTACCACCAGAGCTCGGACTCATCCGCGTCACCTGCCTTCACGTATCTCTTCGCGATCCGTGCGAGATCCTCCGCGTACCCGAAGCGCCCCTTCGGACGTACGAGATCCCCGCCGTGGCACTGACTGCACTTCTGGGCAAAGAGCGCGCGGACTTGCGTGGGGACACCAGCGGCCGGGTCCCCTTGTGCCGGCGACAGGGCGACGAGCAAGAGCAGGCAAATGAGTCTCTTCATGAACACCGAGCAGGCCTCTGCCGGCCTTTCCCTCTTCCCCAAGAACGGACTATGACATGAACGACAAGGGCCGGCGGCGCGGGATCTACGGAGCCGGAGCCGGGTCCTGCTCCAGCGTCCCCCGCGACGTCCCCTCGCTAAGAGCACCGTAGTGATCCGGACGCCGGCTCATGATGCGATCGATTTCGTACTCGCCGGGACGGATGACGATGCGATTGCGATCGGCGTCCAGGGGTTCGAACTCGGCGCTGATGGAGCCCATGCCCCACCCGCTCTCCTCGAGGATGCGGCCATCCGGGTCGCAGATCCGACTCTCCCCCCGGAACGTCGTCCCCGCTTCGGTTCCCACGCGATTCGCCGTCACGAGCCAGACGTGGTTCTCCTGCGCACGCACCATGGGGGCATGAACGCACGACACCTCCGCCGCCTCTGGCCAGTTCGTCGGAACGCAGATGATCTGCGCGCCGCCGAGCTTCAGCGCCCGCGCGGCCTCGGGGAAGCTCAGGTCGAAACAGATGAGGAGCCCGATACGACCCAACGGTGTCTCGAACACCGGGAAGCCAAGATCACCGGGCCAGGTGAACCGATCGACTCCGAGGAAGGGGAGGTGCATCTTGCGATACTTGCCGACGATCCCATCCGGTCCGATGAGAACCGCGGTGTTGTAGTAGCGATCGCCATCCGACTCGATCATGCCGAAGACGGCGTGGCGCTTCATGCGTCGGCAGACATCAGCGACGGCCTCCGTGGCAGGCCCGGGAACCGGCTGCGCGATGGCACCAGCTTCGCGGGGCTGGTCGTATCCGTAACCCTGAAGCGCACACTCGGGCAAGACCATGAGATCGCAGCTGATCCTCTGCACCGCATCGACGATGTCTTCGAGGTTCCCCTCGACGTCGCCGAGCTTCGGATCTGTCTGCATCACCGCGACCGTGATTCCCATCAAGCTCCTCTCAGACAGGCTGACTTCCGCCGTCGATGATCAGTGAGTGCCCCGCCATGGCGCTCGCTTCTGGACGCAACAGCCCCAGGACAGCGCCCGCGACCTCTTCCGGTGTCACGAACCTCCCCAGGGGATTCAACGAGGCGAGAGACCCCCGAGCCTCCGCTTCGGTCCGATCCGTGCGATCAGCGATCACCTGCGCCGCGCGGTCGACGATCGGCGTGTCGACGTAACCCGGGCAGACCGCGTTGACGGTGATCCCGTCGCACTTGAGCTCGGCAGCCAACGAACGGGTGAGCGCACCGACCGCGTGCTTGCTGGCGGTGTACGGCGCCGTGTAGCGCCAACCCCGATGCGCCGCGACGCTCGCGACGTTGACGATGCGGCCCCATCCAGAGGCGCGCATATCGCCCACGACGGCGCGGACCATGACCCATACGGCGCGGACATTGAGGGCGATCAACTCATCGAACGTCACGTCATCGACCTTGCCGATCGGCGCCGAGTGAGCGCGACCAGCGTTGTTGACGAGGATCTCGATGGGTCCCAGCGCCGCGCGCACCATCGCGACCGCCGAGGTGACCTGCCGGTCGTCCGTGATGTCGCATGGAACCGGCAACGCCTCCCCATCCTGGGACGCGATCTCGGTTGCCACCCGCTGGATGGGCTCAGGCCTCCGCCCCAGCAAGCCCACCCGCGCGCCTGAGCGAGCAAGCTCGAGGGCGACGGCCCGACCGATGCCGGTGCCACCTCCCGTGACGAGCGCTGTCCTACCTGCCGGGTCCATGTCGGAATGGTACCCCCCTGTAAGCCAACTCGATCCGTGTTCCCCGCCGAAGAGCGTCAGATCGGGTTGGGCACGTCGATGAACTCCGCCTCGACCCCCAGGTTCTCGCCAATCCACCGCGCCAGACACCTGGGCCCAATGCGCTCGGACGCGTGATGACCGATGGAGACATGGTGGATGCCCTCCTCCTTCGCGAGGTGGAAGTTGTATTCCGAGACCTCCCCTGTCATGAACGCGTCGAGGCCTTCTCCGACCGCGGTGCTGAGCTCGCCCTGGGCGGCGCCGGAGACGAGCCCGAGCGTCCGGATTTCGGCGGGCCCGTCAAGGAAGGCGGTCGGAGCTTTCACGCCATAGACGTCGCTGATGCGAGACAGGAGATCATCGGGCGTGATCGGCGTCTCGAAGCGCCCCTTCCAGCCGACGGACACGCCCTTGGCATGAGCAAACGGCTCCAGGTCCGTGCAGCCGAGTTCGCGTAGCGCCGGTGCGTTGTTGCCGACGTCAGGGTGGCGATCAAGCGGCAGGTGGTAACCGCAGAGCGTGATCCCCGCATCGAGCAGCGCCCGCACGCGCTTGAGCAACGAGCCGACGAGGACCGGGCTCTGATGTCCCCAGAAGATGCCATGGTGGACAACCAGCGCCTGCGCGCCACGGTCCCGGGCCGCCTCGATGAGCTCGAGGGAGGCCGTCACCCCGGTGACCACGCGCTCGATCTCAGCGACGCCCTGAACCTGAAGCCCATTGGGCCCCCAGTCCGAGACGCCCTCAACCTCGAGCAACCCATCGAGTCGGCGGACAAAGATGTCGCGTTCGATCATCGGGTCCTCAGCTCCCTCTCCCCGGGCGGACGGCAGACGCCCCCACGGCGGATGTCATCTCGGCCGCGAGGATCGTATCAGGGGGCGATCCGACGACGACGGCGTTCCGCGCCTACACTAGGGTCCTTAACCCCACCCCCACCCGAATAGGGAGGGGGCGACAATATCGCGATGCCCCGATCTCCTGGCGTGCTCTGGATGATATCTCCACGTTCCTTACTCCCCGTATTGCTCGCGGTGACCATTGCAGCCCTCCCGTGCCCGCGCGGGCATGCGCAGGGACAGTCCGTTCTCCCGGACAAGATCGACGGCGGCGCCCGCAAGGACATGACCCACCGCCTGCTGAGGGCCGCAGCGGCCCGTGAGCAAACGCGATGGCAAAGAGCGCACCGGGAACGAAGAACGGTCGACCAGATCCGGACGTGGCAGACGCAACTCCGCGAGCAATTCGTCGACGCCCTTGGTGGGTTCCCGACGCGGACACCGCTCAACGCGAGCGTTGTCGGGCACGTGGACAAGCCCCTCTATGGGGTCGACAAGATCACCCTCGAAAGCCGCCCCGGCTTCCTCGTAACCGGAGCCCTGTTCCTGCCGCGCGAGGACCGACACCGGGGGCCGTGGCCTGCCGTACTGGTCCCCTGCGGACACTCTCGTGAGGGCAAGGGATCCGAGCTCTACCAACGGGCATGCGCGCTCCTCGCCATCAACGGCATCGCCGCGTTCATCTTCGACCCTGTCGATCAGGGCGAGCGCGTACAGCTGCTCAACGACAAGGGCGGCGTGCGTATGTGGGGTACCCATGCCCACACCCACGCAGGCGTCGGGTGCATCCTCCTCGGCACCAACACGGCTACTCACGAGATCTGGGATGCCATGCGCTGCCTCGACTATCTGGTACAGCGCCCAGACATCGACGGTGAACGCCTCGGCTGCATGGGGAACAGCGGCGGCGGCACCCAGACCGCCTACCTCGTCGCCCTCGATGACCGCATCAAGGCCGCGTCGCCGAGCTGCTACATCACCGACCTGTACGAGCGGATCCTCGACCTCGGTCCGCAGGACGCGGAGCAGAACATCTTTGGGCAGCTCGCGTGGCACATGGACCACGCCGACTACCTGACGATGCGGGCGCCGACACCGACGCTGATCTGCGCCGCGACCAGGGACTTCTTCGACATCCGCGGGACCTGGGCGTCGTTTCGCACGGCGAAGCGCCTCTACTCCCGGCTCGGGCACCCCGAGCGCATCGAGCTCGTCGAACACGACGCAAAGCACGGCTACGCGAGGCCACTCCGCGAAGCCGCGGTGCGCTGGATGTTGCGATGGCTCGCCGGACGCGACGAGCACATCACCGAGCCAGCCGACCTCAAGATCCTCACGCAGCAGGAGATCCTCTGTACGCGCCATGGACAGGTGATGCGCGAACCCGGGGCACGCAGCGTCTACGACCTCGCACGTGAGCGGCTCGCCAAGCTCGAGGAGAGCCGGGCGCCGCTGAACAAGAACTCCGTGAGGCGGATCGCGGACATTCGTGAACTCGCAGGGATCCCCGCCCTGCAGGTCGTCAGCCGGAAGACGACGGGCGAACGGGTCGAGGCCATCCATCTCTCGGACACGCGGGGGCTGCACATCCCAGCGATCCTCGCCCGCCCGGAGAACGGCGAGCCCGGCCACGTCACCCTCGTCGTCGATGCACGAGGCAAGCACGCAGCCTTCGGCCCAGATGGGATCGCCGCCCAGCTCCTGGGCAAAGGCCACGCCGTATGCGCCGTCGATGTGCGCGGGAGCGGCGAGACGCGCCAGTCCGGCCAGACCTATCACCGCGGGCAGGGTCAGGACGGCGTGGACGTGTACATGGCGTACCTGCTCGGACGCTCATACGTGGGCATGCGCGCCGAGGACATCCTCGCGTCAGCACGGTGGCTAGCGGCCGAACTGCCAGGTTCACCCATTCACCTCCACGCCC
Source organism: Planctomycetota bacterium (assembly GCA_002683135.1). GTDB lineage: Bacteria > Planctomycetota. The sequence continues at coordinate 23,005 of NYSS01000030.1, forward strand.
ATGGGGCCCTCACGGTCCCCGCACGACACGCCGCCTACGTCGAACCGACGCTNATCTCACGCCTTACCCTCTCCGATCCTCCACCCACGTGGACCGACGTCATCCAGGGCGGNCGCAGCGACGATCAACTGCANAACGCNGTNCANGGNGCNCTGCGCGCGTACCGCCTCAGTGATCTGAGCCGNTAACNTCGAAAAACCNNTGAAGGNCNCCNGGANNAGNCGCGTAGGATGGAGAAAGCGCCCGGACCGGGCACGCCACCACCCCGATGTCTCGAGAATCCACTGGAGTGCATAGATGAGCTACCGCCTCGTGTTCGCCGTCATCGTGGTCTCTGTCGCCGCGCCCGCCCAGGTCCAGACGGCTCTCCTCCCCGCAGCCAAGGACAACACGCTCTACCAGCACTTCAGCGGCGCGCTGAGCAACGGATCGGGCCAGGGGCTCTTCGTGGGCAAGACCTCCGGTGGGTCGGATCGACGCGCGCTCATCGCATTCGACGTGGCCGGCAATCTACCCCCGGGCTCTTCAATCCAGTCAGCGGAGCTGCGCCTCAACATGGACATGACGATAGCCGGGATTGTCAACGTGTCGCTGCACACCGCTTCTCAGGACTGGGGAGAAGGCGCCTCCTCCGCGGGAGGCGGCGGTTTCGCGAACGGCGGCGGGGGCGGCGCTCCGGCCCAGCCCGGTGACGCGACTTGGCTCCACTCCTTCTTCAACACCACCAGTTGGACGACCCCGGGAGGCGACTTCAACGGGACTCCAAGCGCGACCACGCCCGTCAACCAGGGGGGAGCGTATGCATGGTCGAGCGCGCAGATGGTCAGCGACGTTCAGGGCTGGCTGAACACCCCCTCGACGAACTTCGGCTGGTTGCTGAAGGGANCGAATCTCGTCACGCCTGAGGCCAAGCGCTTCCGCTCACGAGAGCACATTTGGACGGTGTACCGGCCGCTCCTCGTCGTGACCTTCACCGCGCCGGCAGGGGTCGCTGTCGTCTCGAGTGGATACGGCTGTCCCGTCTCCTTCGGCGGCGCCACAGAGTTCTCGATGACGCTCTCCGGTCCCCCCACGATCGGAACCTCCTTCAACGTCGTCGCGGCCAACGGGCATCCTGGCGGGTTCGTCGCGTTCTACCTGGCCTCCGGCATGTCCGCGTCCCCCATCATCCTGCCTGGGTCCTCGGCCTGCCCCGTCTGGCTCGACGTCGCCTCCGCCCTCGCTCAGATCGCCACGGGAGGGTCACCCATCGGCCCGCTGCCTCTCGATGCGACCGGCGGCTTCTCGTTGCCCATCAACGTGCCCAACGTCCCCGCCATCATCGGGGCGGAGTTCTCGGCCCAGGCCACGTCCACCGGGACATCGGGCGTCGTGACGAGCAACGCCATCTGGCTACGGATCGGTTAGCCCGGATCCGCGGAGCCCCTACTTGGCCGTCGACGACCACGAGGAGTAGTCCAGGTCGACAGGGGGCGGCGGGTCCATCCTGTGGTCNCCCGGCTTNAGGTAGTNNTCNAACCANCGCAGCGTGCGGATCAGGTAGTCATACCGGTTCGTGTTCACGCGGTTGCCGTGCCCCTCGCCGGGGTAGCGGATGTAGCGACACGGAGTCGTGGTCGCCATCTTGACCGCGCGATAGAGCATGTGCGGCTGGCTCGGATGCACCCGCGGGTCCCGGTCTCCACCGAGGAGGAGCAGCGGAGTGCGGCACTTCGACGCATAGGACAGCGGGCTGCGCTCGGCGAGGAACTCCTCCTGCTGCCACGGCCACTTCTCTTCGTAGTGGACGTAGTAGAACTCCCACGGGATGTCGCTCGTCATCCACTTGGTCTTGATGTCGACGAACGGAACGAAGCTGACCGCNGCCGCGAACACATCCGTGTGGCGCGTCGCGGCCCATGCGGCCGTGTAGCCGCCGTATGAGCCGCCGCCGATCCCCACGCGCTCGGCATCGACCATCCCCTTGTCGACGAAGTGCTTGACCGCGTCGATGTGATCGTTGAACTCTCCGCCCATGGGGTCTCCGTGGTCGGCCATCACGAATCTCACCCCGTACCCGGTGCTCGCGCGGTAGTTCGGGTACCAGACGTAATAGCCGCGACCGGCGAGGATCTGACCCCAGTTCCCGTATGACGTCAGCCATCCGTTGGAGTGGTGTGATTCAGGACCGCCGTGGGCGACGATGACCATCGGGTGCCGGGCGCCAGCCGCGCGCTTCACCGGNTGCATGAGGAGNCCCTCGATCTGGAGCCCGTCCCGAGCNGTGAACGTCTCGACGGTCTGCTTGCCGAGCGTGANCTCCCCCAGCCACGGGTTTGAGTCGGTCATGCGCACGGGGGCGCCGTCCCCGGCGAAACGGAACAGCTCCTCGGGGTGGGATCCGCTGGAACCCGCGCCGTAGCCGACCCCGTCCGAAGCCATGACGATCTCCCGACAAGCGACCCCTGTCGCCCGTTCCTGGAAGTCGCCATTGGAGAGCACGCGATACTGCAAGGTGTGCACTCCCCGGCTCAGGACGCCCTCGACCGCGCCCTCCTTTGACCAGCGAACCGTGTGGAAGGCCCCCTTGAACCCGTCATTGAAGGGGGTCACCTTCCCCGNCCCGTCAAGGATGTAGAGCATGCCGGCGTGGGGATCACGCGGNTTCTGTGCGCTGATATAGGCGAGNCGCGCNCCNTCCGGCGACCACGCGAACGCNCCCANCTTGCCGGGGTTCTCCACCAGNTTNGTCNTCTNCCCGGACGCCACATCGACGGACCACAGCCGCGCGAACATGTAGGAGTCGTCGACGAGGTTCCGCGGAGATGCGGAGATCGCGAGCTTCGANCCGTCCGCNGCCCACTCGTANCCNAGCACGTTGGTGCCTTCGGTCAGCCGNCGCGCCGCNCCCGCGCNGACGTCCCAGATCCACAGGCTCGTGTGGGTCCAGTCCTCCTCGAACATCTGTTGNCGAAANCCCATCTTGCGGGCCTTGGACCGCGCCTTCGGCTGCGGGTCGGACGACGTGAACGCGATCATGCGCCCGTCCGGGCTCCACTTGTACGACCCAACGCCTCCCTTTGACCGCGTGACCCGCACGGGCTCCCCGCCGTCGAGCGGCAGCGCGAAGACCTCCCGATGGGGCGCATCCCGCATGTCCAGGTANGTGATGGCCGTTCCGTCCGGCCGAAACGCGGCGCCGCTCACGGCGCGCTTGCCACCGATGAGGCGGCGCCCGTCTCCGGGTTTACCGCCGGACCCCGTGACCCACAGGTGGCGGTAGTGGCCACCCGGAGCATCCCCCGCCATGCGCGGCGACGATCGATAGAACGCGACCAGCTTGCCGTCAGGGCTGACGACGGGAGCAGACACGCGCGACAGGCTCACTGTCTGGATCGGCGTGAGCGGGCCCTGAGCGGAAACGACGCCACCAAGGGCGAGCAGGACGATCAAGATACGGGACATGGGTTCGACTCCTTCGAGGGGCGAACATATTACTCGGCGAGCAGGATCCTCAGGTCACGAACGTTGTTTCCCGTCGGGCCCGTGACGACCGTCTGCCCGAGCGCGTCGAGGAAGGCGTGACTGTCGGAGCGGGCCGCGTATGCGGCGCCGTCGAGCCCCAACGCCTCGGCGCGCGCGACGGTTTCCCCGTCAACCCATCCCCCGGCGGCGGCGCTGTTCCCGTCGATGCCATCGGTGCCAGCGGACAGCACACACACAGGATCGCCAGCGATCAGGGACGCACAGGCGAGCACGAACGCCTGGTTGCGCCCCCCGACCCCAGGGCCCTGAACAGGCGACAGCACCTCCCCGTCGGCGATCAAGGCGACAGGAGAATCGGGGTGCTGCTCTTTCAGAGATCGAAGTCTGAGGACCAGCTCCTCGGCCGCGTTCTCCACGGGCCACTCATCAGTCAGCGTGGCGATGCGCGCCACAAATCCGCGCGCCTCGGCGAACGAATGCGCCGCCACCATGGCGTCATGGCTGCCCAACACCGTGAAGGCGTCCGCGGGAGCCATGGATTCGGGCTTGGGGGTCTCCGGAATGTCCCGCGCGGTGATCCGACGCCGCACGGATTCGGGCAAGACGTCGAGGATCCCATGGCGCTCGATCACCGCACAGCATTGATCCACCGTCGTCGGGTCCGGGAGGGTCGGTCCCGACGCGACGAGATGCGGGTTGTCGCTCGGCACGTCCGACACCATCACGGTGAACAGGCGCGCCGGAGCGGCGACCTGCGCTAGCCGACCGCCCTTGGTCGCCGACAGGTGCTTCCGCACCGTGTTGATCTCCCCGATCGTCGCACCGCATCCGACCAGCGCCCCGTGCACCACCGCCAGGTCCCCCAAGGACACGTCCTCCCACAGGGGCCGCTCCACCATCGCCGACGCGCCACCCGACAGCAGGAACACAACCCGCGTCGCCGCGTCTGCAGCCTCGAGCAAACCGAGGATCAGATCCGCCGCCTCCAGGCTTTGAGGTCCCGGCACCGGATGGCACCCGGGGACTTGGGAGAACCCATCAGGCAGCGCCTTCGGAGGTGAACCGACACACACGCCGGTCTCCGCCGGGTCATCGGTCGAGACGCTTAGCCACGCATCGAGGAGCGGGCCAGCGGCCTTCCCCACGCTGATGACGACGAGGCGCGGGGCGGATGATGCGGCAGCACGAACCACGGACGCGACGGGCTCGAGCACCGATCGCATGCCAGGGCCGCGCACGTCGATCGCCCGCAGGACGTCATCGAGCACCTCCTCGGCGATCTGGGCGAGTTGAGACACGCCCTGAGTGTAGAGGCAGGAGCCCCCGCCGTCCGGTACCATCACCGCCCAATGCCAACCAGCACACCATCACCGCCGGCCAAGTCTCGACGCTCGCTCACGTTCCTCGCGGGGTTCCTGAAGAACCCGCGCGAGGTCGGATCGGTGGTGCCGAGTTCACGAACGCTGGTCCGTCGGATCATGCGTCTCGGTGATGCAGCGGGCTCCCGGGTCATCGTCGAGCTCGGTCCGGGCACCGGTGTCATCACCAAGCAGATGCTCGCCGAAGCCACGCCCGACACGAAGCTCCTCGGGATAGAGATCAACCCGCTCTATCTCCGCACGCTGCAGCGCGACATCCGCGACCCCCGCCTCACCATCCACCGAGGCCCAGCCATCGAGATCGGAGAGGCCCTGGCGTCTATCGGCGAATCGTCAGCGGACCTGGTCGTATCCGGCATACCGTTCTCCACTCTCCCGAAGCAGGAGGCGAGGGAGACGCTGGAACGGGTCCGCGCGGCGCTCGTCCCGGGTGGTCGCTTTGTCGCCTACCAGTTCCGCAGCGAGGTCCGTCGACTCGCCGATCCGGTCTTCGGGCGCGGGGAGATGCACCAGGGCTTCTGGAACATTCCCCCGATGCGCATCTACGTCTGGCGCAAGCGCTAACCTGCTCGGCAAGTTGGGTTTCTTCGACGATCACCCGGGTGGTATCCTTACTTGGTTCGCCGGACCCCCTGCACATGAGACGACTCGTCGCCACGCTCGCGCTCGTCGTCTGCGCGTTGCCCGCGCAGTCGTTCAATAACGTCACCTCCACCTCCGGGTTGACCATGGCCCCACGGCCATTCGTGTTCCTCGGCCAAGGGTGGTGCGTCGGCGACTTCGACGGCGACGGCGACCTCGACATCGTCTTCCCGGAGCAGCCCGCTCAGGCATTTCGGTACTTCCGCAATGATGGCGCCATGTCGTTCTCGGATCAGACCGCCAGCGCTGGGCTGGGCGTCGCCGGTCTCTGCCGCCAGATGACACCGGCGGACGTCGATAACGACGGTGATCAGGACATCTACGTCTGCAACAACTTCATCCCCAACCAGCTCTTCATCAACGACGGCACGGGGACATTCACGGAAGAAGCGGCTGCCCGGGGCGTGGACTTCGCATCGCACACGTGGGCCGCCACCTTCGGAGACTATGACCGCGATGGCTGGGTAGACCTCTACCTCGGCGTCCGCACGAACGTCGCGAACACCTACACGCCTAACCGGCTCTACAACAACCTGGGGGACGGATACTTCATTGACGTCACCACGGCCGCGGGGGTCGGCGAGATGGGGCTCACCCTCGCCACCATGTGGTTCGACTACAACCTGGATGGTTGGCCCGACATTTTCTGCGCGAACGACAAGGGCACCAGTCAGCCGCCGAACGCCGTCTACCGCAACGACGGGAATGGCGCCTTCACCGAGGTCAGCCTGGCCATCAACGCACAACAAGGCGTGTGCGGAATGGGCCTCGACTTCATCGACGCCTTCAACGATGGCGGCCAGGACGTCTTCTGCACCGACTCGGGCGCCGACCACGTCTTCATCGTGTGGGATCCGTCCACCCAGCAGTACGTGGAGATGCAGAATCAGCTCGGGGTCGGGCAGGTCCCCTCCATCGGGTGGGCCTGCGAGTTCCTCGACTACGACAACGACGCCTGGCCCGATCTGCACGTCGTGCACGGCAGTGGATCGAACCTGCTCTGGCGAAACCCGGCCGCGCCGGTGGCGAGCGCCTCCCCATGGACGAACGTGACCTCCGCCACCGGAACGGGGACAGCGTGGGCGCAGTACTCATCCGTCGTCGCCGACTTCGACCTCGACGGTCGCCTGGACATCCTCAACGCGTTGCTCGTCAGCAACACCGGCGGCGCCGGAACCCCGCCCGCCGCGCTCGAGCTCCTGCAGAACAACGGCGCGACGGGCAACTGGCTGCGCATCCGAACCCGGGGGGTCGCGAGCAACAGCGACGGCCTCGGGGCCCGTGTACGGGTCACCACCGGCACGGTCACACAGGAGCAGCAGGTGCGCTCTGGAATCGGCTACCTCACGGGCTCCCCGATGGAGCTGCACTTCGGCCTCGGCGCCGCGACTCAGGTCGACCGAATCGAGGTCATCTGGCCGTCGGGCCGGGTGCAGACCCTCGCCGGGGTGACGGCGAACCAGGGGATCGTCATCCGCGAGCCGTCGCTCTCCCTCAGCGCGGCACCCGTGATCGGAACGTCCCTGTCCATTGATCTCGATGCCCAGGGTGACGGTGGCCTCTCATACATCATGGGCCTGGCGCTCTCGGCGACCCCCGGCATCCCCCTGTCGAGCGGTCGCACGGTCCCGCTGACCTTCGACGCGGTCGCCCAGCTGACCACGACGCCGGGCAACGGAATCCTGCTGCAACCCGCCGGGGTTCTCTCCCCCTCGGGTGCCGCCAGCTCGACCCTGGCGATCCCGAACCTGGCGTCGCTCGTCGGGTGGAACGTCTACAGCGCCGCCGTCAGCCTCGATGCGGGCGCACCAGATGGCGTCAAGACGATCATCCCGGGGCCAGTCTTCACGGTCCAGTGATCACTTGCCGAGGCCGGGCAGCCTCTTGGTGAGCCCCTTGAGCGCGTCGCCAACCCCGCTCGGAACCCCACCGATCTGCTTGCCCAGGTCGTCAAGCATCTTGGCGCCTGCGCCGCTGAGCCCGGACAGCTGCCCGAGCTGCCCCTGAAGCGCATCGCCCACCACCGCAGGCAGGGCACTGCTGACGCTCGCCCTGGACAGGATGGCCTCGACGACGATTCCAGCCACGTCCGCCAAGAGGACGCCCTTGTCGCTGTCCGAGCCGACATCTTTCAATTCAATCCTGTCGATCGGGATCGAGACCTCGGTGAAGAGCTCCTTTAACGGAACGACATTCACCACCACGTCCTCGACAAGCAGGCGCCTGATGACGAATCGCTTCCCCTCTTCGTCGGAGGCGTCGACGGAGCTCGGCTCCCCCTCGCCAGGCGCCGCGCCGCCAGCTGGCGCCTCGGGCGCTGGCTGGCTGCCCGATCCCTGGAACTTCTCCAGGTTCTTCATGAGCGCGCCGTAATTCGAACCCCCGACCCCGTGAACGAGGTTGACCCGAATCCCGTTGAGGGTGAGAGACGGGAGCTCGATCGTGTCCGACATCAACGTCCACCCGGACACCGCAACGGATGCGTCTGCGAGGGCCAGGAACGCCGCATCGCCAAAGCCCTCAGGATTGGCGACCCTCAGCCCTCTCATCGCGAACGTCCCAGAGAGGAACCCCACATCGCATGCTTCGACCGCTGTCTTCACGCCGAGAGCCTGGGCACCCGCGGCCTCAATCCCCGCCTCAGCGAGGCTGTCCGCGAAGAACATGCCCGCGACCAGCAGGCCAGCGAACAGCAAAACGACAAGAAAGAGGCGGCGGATCCACTTCATGGCAAAACCAATCGGCTCCTGGCGGCGAGAAAAGGGAGGAGCACAGTGTAGGATTCTCGAATCCCTCGTTCCAGCAAACCATGGTCAGAACACAAGAACCCTCGGACGCCGAGAAGCTCGATCGCATCCTCGAGGACGCGACACAAAAGCACGGCCTCAAGCTCATCGCGACCGGATGGTCCCGCAAGACCTATGACGTCTTCAGCGAGGACCCCAAGTCGCGGCAAACCACCCTGCTGATCCGGGTCGAGAGCTTCGCTACGACCAGCGGTGAGGTGACCTTGTTCCAACCCGCCGGCGAGGCCTGCGCCCGCGAAGTGGCGGAATCGCTCGAACAGACGTTCGAGATCGATGAAGCGATCCTCATCGACCGCCAGCCGGACTGAACGAAACTCTGGAGAGGAGCGCGGCGCGACGCGCCCCGTCAGGTGCGGTGTACCGTGTCCGGACTGAACGCGGGGATACACAACGAGTAGTACTCGTTCTCGTCGTCGAACGGGTTGCTGTAGCGAACCTGTTGGCCCGCCTCGGACCAGAGCGCCTGACCGGCCTCCAGGTCCACCGTGCCATCCCCTAGTTCGAGGCGCATCTTCCCGCGCAGCATGACGGTGAGCTCACCGAACTCCGGGGTCTGGGCGGGCTCAGACCACCCCACGGGGGCGATCATGTGCGCAAGCGAAAAGCCATCGGTTCCCGTGTTTACGCGGCCGAACAGCTCCTCGATGAGCTTGCCGCCCGGAACCGGAATGCGGGTCGCCTCGGTCACGAGTGTGTAGCCAGGCATCCGTCCTCCTCCTGGGGTTGAATCGCGCCTCATGCGGCGGCGCCCACCTCGATCGTCGCGAAGTCAGCGGCCTTGTCCAGCCCCGAGGAAGCCGTGAGGCGGGCGCCACAAACATCCAGGAACCGCATGCCAGGGCGCGAGTTCGAGAACGCCCCCATCCGATATACTGGTGGGTCAGCACTCTCGTTTCCAAAGGTACGCAACGAACATGATCTGGGCGGCAGGCGGCATCTCACTCTGGCTTGGAGGCTGGTGGTTCACTGGCCGGCTGGTCGACGTCTATCAAAAGGCGATCTACCTGGAGGAGGCGGACCGCCGCCATCGGGGCCTCGGGCCCAGCGGCGAGCAACACCATCGGGGCATGGCCCTGTTCGTCCTCTTCGATCTCGGCCTCCTCGTGCTGGGGATCCGCTCCCTGGCGACCCTCCATGCAGGAGGCGACGAAGTCCTGGTCGACAGCTCGATCGCCGAGAACGCCACCAAGTGGTCAGTCCTCGGATGCCTCTACCTGTTCAGGCAAGGCTCCAACATCCACGGCTTCTACCACGCGCGGTGGCGCGCTCGGACGGGGCTGGCAGCGGTCAAGCCGCGAAATGCCGGGACCCTGAGGGGGATCTGGGAAGAGACCTCTCCGACGCTGCGAGCGCCGCTGCTCATGGCGCCGCTGATCGCCTGCGTACCGCTTGCGATGGGAACTTCTCCTTCCCTGGTGCTCTGGTTTCTCCTGCCGCAGAGCATCCTCGGAGTCGCCCTGCTCCTGCCGTTGCTCCGCCTCCGGCGGCGCGTCCACCAAGCTGAGGCTTGAGCCCGGACGCTCCCGCCTCTAACCTCGTGCGCGAGCTATGAGCAAGCCCATCCTCTATCTGGACATCGTCGGCACCCTCCTCCTCGAGAAAGGCGGCGAGATGGAGATGGCGCCGTTCGCCCAGGAATTCGTCAATCGCGTACGCGACAGCTTCGAGCTCCGGATCCTGTCGTCCCTGGAAGAGCACCACGCCGCGCGGATAGCCAAGCACCTCGGCGTCGATGCCGCGTATGTCCCATTCCGTCGCGCCCTCGGCAAGGCATCCTCGATCCAGTTCGACGAGGCGTTCTACTGGGTCGACGACGACCCCAACCCCGCCGATCTGTTGCGTCTGTCAGACGAACGCTGCTCGGACCGGTTGATTCCGGTGAACCGCCGCGAAGGTGTCACTGAGGCGACGCTCGAGAAGCTCCTCGCCACCTGGGAGGAGCATCGCGGCGAGCAGGGCGAGGGCTGAGACNCTCCGCTGCCGCGGTGCCGCGAGCCCGGNTCAAACGCCGAGCCGCTCGCCACGGCGACTGCCCCGGACGAGCAGCACACGGCCTACGTGAAGGCTCACGACATCTATGTGCTCCACGGCCAAAAGGACCACGTTGGCGTGACGTCGGACGGCAGCGCCGATCTCACGCATGGGGTGGCCGTGTCCCGCGTGGAGTTCGGGATCACGGACGGCCGGACGTCTCCCAGTAGAGCCCCCGCTTGTCGGGTGAGAACCGGAGGAACGACGGCATGTCGAACGCCCCCTTGGTCACCTGAGAGACCAGACGCCCGTCTGAAGGATGCCACGTCACGTTCGTGAGGTACTGGTCACGCTTCACGTCNGTNTCGAGCCACACNGTCTTCNTGTTCGCGACGTCGAACACCCCGACCCGNACGACGCTGCATGGCTGGCCNGCCATCGGATAACGACCACGACCATCGACGAGCTTCGCGGGCCGCGATGCGAAGTCGATGTAGGGGTACGCCTTGATCGGCTTGAAGTTCTACCTCGTACAACGCGACGCGACGGCTGGTGGAGTCCCACCAGCCGTCGTGTCGGCCCGCTTCTATCAAGCTTGCCGAAACAAGCCGAGTCGGTGTCAGGACTAGAAAGTGATCGCGGAGGAGCCGTCGGCCCCGGCGAAGTTGACACCAGTGTAGGTCGTTCCTGCACCCGACGGCAGCGTGGCTGCGCTGAAGTCAACCCAGTTGTCGGTGGCCAGGCCGACGTTGATCGGGCTCGAGTCGAAGACGACGGCATTCATGAAACCACCGCCGAGCACGCCCACGGCGCCCGTTCCCGCGGAGCCATTGCTGATGCCGAGGATCGAGGCCGAAGCGGCGAACAGGCCGTCGGTCAGGATGTTGGAGACTTCCGCGCCAGCGCTGGCCGAAACCTCGATGCTCCAGGACTGGATGCCCGAGCTGCCGAACCCCGGAACGTTCGCGTAGTCCACGCGGAANCCGTCCGCGAGCTGCACGTAGTCGACGGTGCCCCCCNNGTTCGGCGAAAGGTCAGCGTGGATGCCGNNGCGCGGCATCTGACTCGTGNANNNGGCCGCAGACGGTTGGAAGNNGGTGTGACCGGCGGTGAAGGAGATGTCGCCGTTGGAGTTCACNNNGACGTGGTCGTATGACGTGCCGTAGAAGTCGACGTTGGTCCAGCCCGNGTTGCAGGTGCTGATCCGAACGNTGGCGTCGTCGCCGAGCGAGAGGCTCGGGTTGACCCCGGTCAGGACGGCGACGAGGCTCGCCGTGGCGCTCATGGAGATGCCATCCGGGTCGGTCGCATCCAGGGCGCCCATCTGCAGGTTGTGCGTGGCGATGCCTGCCGCAGGCGCGACGACGATCGACATGTCGCTGCCACCGAATCCCAAGCCGAAGGGCTGCAGGTTGGGGGACATGCCACCGTAGATCGAGGACGTGGTCCCCAGGTCGAGGTTGANGGAGTCATCGATCAACGNAANGCCGCCGTTGCAAGCGGAGACGATCGGGNTAGTGCTGTAGCCGATGTCGTGCAGGGCGCCGGCGTTGGCTGCGTTGATCGACGCGTTGATCGACGCGGTGTCGCCTTCACAGATGGTGGCCGCCGCTGATCCGTTGATGTCGAGGCTCGCATCCGCGTTGTTGGCGGAGTACGTGGCGGTTGCCGGAGTGACGCCCGGGAGGTTGACGGTGTCGATGGCGCAATCGCCGGTGAATCCGCCACCGGCGGAGTACCGGAAGCGAACCTGGGTGCCGGTGATGGCGATGGGGCCGGAGTTGATCCACGCACCACCCTGATCACCAGTGACCGAGAACACGCTCGTCCAGACGCCGCCGAGGTCTTCTTCCACCGTCAGCGTGCCCTGGGTCGCGCCGAGCATGTGGTAGGCGAAGTCCATGTTGCCGGCGCTCGTGGCCGGGGTGTAAAGGGAGGCCTGCACACCGACGTTCCCGGCTCCGCTGGACGTCTCGACGTACATGTAGACGCCGCCGCCGCCGTTGCCGGCGCTCGGTCCGGTGCCGCCGGAGCCGGTACCATTANTCCATGGACGCCAGGCGTTGTCNCCGCCAGCGCCNGCCAACGGATCTTCACCCCAGCCAGCGGGGTAGGTCCAACCGCCGGCCGCAGCCGAGTTCGCGGTGCCCGAACTACTACCGATCGTGACGCCGCAATCGAATTCCTCTTGGGCCGTCACCAGCCCGGCCATCGCGATAAACGCGACGAACATTGCAATAGCAGACTTCATGTGAATGAATCCTCGTTGGGAAGAAACGGAAGAACGGATCATTGACATCCAGGCCTGAGGGTCAGGCACAAACTTCAGGCGAAAGGGAATCGCGCCTGGAGTCACGACGTCAAGCAAACTCAAAAAAGGGATAAAGGGCCTATCAGGCTACCACCGGCACGCCCACCTAGCGTGGTATTTCAGCATGCCTGGGGCAGTCGTCGTGCCGTCGCCGGAGACCGCCCTATCCTGCGTTCAGAAAAGGACATAGCTCGACCCCCTGCACAAGCACCTGTACTACACCTCGCTCGATGGCAAGACGCAGCGCCCCGTCACAGGCTGGTCATATGGCGGCTTCATGACCTGCACCATGCTGACTCGCAAGGCGGAGTGGTATCGCGCCGGAGTCGCCGGCGGCCCCGGAGCGCATTCAAGGGCTCACGTCGTCACTGCCGACAATTCGCTGTCCCGAATCGTCGTAGCGATAGACCCCTTGGCCGCTCTTTCTCCCCAGCCGCCCGTCTTCCACGAGGCGCTCCAGCAAGGGGCTTGGGCGGTATGCCTCGTCACCCAATGCGGCGTAAAGGGCGCGCAGGTTATTGAGGCGCGCATCCAGGCCGACGAGGTCGACCATCTCGAACGGCCCCATGGGATGGTTGAGCCCCAGCTTCAGCGCCTTGTCGATATCCGAAGCCGACGCCACTCCGGCCTCCAACATGCGGAATGACTCATTGCCAATGAGCGCATTGATGCGAGACGTGGTGAAGCCAGGCGACTCCGCCACCTTCACGGTCTCCTTTCTCATCTTCTGCGCGACCTCGAGCGTGGCCACGTAGCTCGTGTTGGATGAGTCCGGGCCCATGACCACCTCGATGAGCTTCATCACGGGGACGGGATTAAAGAAGTGAATGCCGATGAGGCGCCCCTTGTCGGAGAGCGACTCCGCGATGGACGAGATCATCAAGGTCGACGTATTGGTCCCGAAGACGCAATGGGCAGGAGCAGAGCCCTCGCAGCGACCGAAGATCTCTCGCTTGAGCTCCAGCTTCTCCGGCACGGCCTCGATCAGGTAGTCCGCCTCCTTGACCGCGGCATCCAGATCGGACGACGTCGACAGCCGACCCATAGCTTCGGCCGCCCGGGGCGCATCCAGGCGCCCCTTCTCCACCTGGCGGTCCATGCGCTTGCTGATCTGGGCACGCGCCTTCTCAAGGAGGCCGTCTTCGATGTCGTAGAGCGTCGTGTCGAAGCCCGCGACGATCGCGGTCTGGGCGATGCCAGCCCCCATGGTCCCGGATCCGAGGACGGTGACATTCTGGATGGTCATGTGTTCGTTCAACCCGTCAGTCAATGGGGAACAACGCGAGCGCGTTCGCCCGCGTGATCCGGTCCTTCGCCTCGTCAGTGAGGGGCAGCTTCATGAAGGTATCCAGGTTCGCACGCAGATCCTTCACGCCCGGTGACGGCCAGTCCGTACCGAACAACGCCTTGTTGCTGATCTCTTCGAGACGGGGAAAGTAGTCAAGCAGCTTAGCCGGGGGAATCCCCGAGATGTCCATGTACACGTTGCGGTGCCGCCGGAGGAGGAAGAACGCCTCGGCCATCCACAGCGGCCGCCCGCCGTGGGCGAGGATGATCTTCAACTCGGGGAAGTCCACGGCCACGTCATCGAGCACCAGCGCCCGCCCGAGGCGGCTGCGGGCTCCAGGGAAGATGCTCGTGCCCGTATGGAACATCACCGGCAAGCCGGCCTCCTGGCAAGCCTCATACACTCTCGCCAGCTCGGGGCAGTCACCCGTGACATAGGCGTCGGGCGAGAGCGCCTGATGCGGAGGATGAATCTTGAGCGCGTCGAGCCGCCAATCGTCGACGATCCGACGCATCTCCTCGTCCACGTCGTCGCACGCCGGCGGGTGAATGCCACCGAACGCGATGACCCGGCCCGCGGCGCCGTCCCGATACCGCGCGGCCCAGGGATTGACCGCGTGGGTGAAACCCATGATGTCGGGCGCGACGTAGTTGATCATCCCAATCCGCCCGATCCCCGTCTCATCCAACCATCCGACCAGCGCCCCCGGGTCGTCCATGAGGCGCTCGATCAGGGCGTAGTCCGGCCGGTTCTTGCGGATCGTCTCGAATGCGCTGGGGTTCATCATGCCCCAGGGCTGAATGTGGACGTGGATGTCCGTCGGGAGAGTGGAGAGATCGGTCATCCGTCTCCGCGCTCTTCCTTGGCCTTCTTTCGTTCGAGGAAGCGGGTCATGCGCTCCCGCTTGTCCTCGCTCTCGAAGGTGATCCCTTGAGAGATGCACTCCAACATCATGTGACGGCGGTCGACGCTGTTGGACGCCGCGTTGAGAGCGACCTTGGCCAGACGGACCGCGAGGTCGGAGTTCTTCAGGATCGCTCGCATGGTGTTTCGAGCCTCGTCCAGCAGGCTCTCCACCGCGACCACGCGATTCAACAGGCCGATGCGAGCACACTCCTCCGCCTTGACGAGCCGGCCGGTGAAGATGAGCTCCCGTGCCATCCCGGTGCCGACGACCCCCGTCAACCGATGCGGCGCACCGGCCCCGGGGATAATGCCCAGCTTCACCTCTGGCTGGCCCATCACCGTGTCGTCCGAGCCGTACCGGAGATCGCACGCGAGCGCCAGCTCGGACCCGCCGCCGAGGCAATAGCCGCGGATCGCGGCGATGGTCGGCCGCGGGAAATCTTCGAGCTTCTGAAACAAGCCCGCGTTGATGGCCATCAACGCGTCATCGACCTTGCGCTCCACGAGCTCAGAGATATCGGCCCCAGCGACGAACGCCTTGTCACCGGCACCGTGAAAGATCAGACCGCGGACGCTGGCGTCACCGGCGAGCGCCTCGAGCGCAGCCGAGAGGTCTTTCACCATCTGCAGGTTCAGGGCATTCAGCACGTCCGGTCGGTTGAAGACGACCTCCGCCCATCCTTCGTCCGTGCTCCGAACTTCTATCGTCTCGTAGCTCACATCACTCTCCAGGGACAAGGATCACCTTGCCGAACACGGCGCGCTCCTCGAGCACGCGATGGCCCTCAGCCGCTCGCGAGAGCGGCAGCACGCGGTCGACCACCGGACGGATCTGCCCGCGGCACGCGAGCCGCCAGACCTGCAGCATCTCCCCCATCCCACCCATGGTGGAGCCGAGGATGGAGAGGCTCTTGAAGAAGATCAGTCGCAGGTCGGCCTCGAGCTTCGGCCCCGACGTCGCGCCACAGGTCACGACCGAGCCACCACGGGCCAGGCTGCGCAGCGAACCCGAGAAGGTCGACTCCCCGACATGATCGATGACGACGTCGACTCCCCTGCGGGCGGTCATCTCCTTGACGCGCGCCACCCAGTCCTCGCGCTCGTAGTTGATCAGGACTTCGGCACCGAGCGCGCGGGCGCGCTCCAGCTTGTCATCGGACGATGACGTCGCGAAGACGCGCGCCCCGTACAACCGGGCGCACTGGATGGCGTAGATCGACACGCCAGATCCCGCCGCGTGGACGAGCACGTCCATCCCCGGCCGAACCCGCGCGCGATGGGCGATCATGTGGTGAGCGGTCAGCGCCGCCAGCGGGATCGCAGCGGCGTCCTCAAAGGTCATGCCCTCTGGCATCGGCAACAGGTTCGCCGCCGGCACGGAGACGTACTCCGCGCAGGTCCCATCACGCGTCTCACCGAAGATCCCATATCGGTGATTGAGGTGATGGCGCCCCGAGAGGCTCTCCTCTGTCCCGGCCGGGCCGAAGCCGGGCGAGATCGCTACGCGGTCGCCCGCAGAGACCCCCGACACCAGATCCCCCACCTGGGTGACCTCTCCCGCACCATCGCAACCGAGCACCATGGGCAGCGGAAACGCGTGCCCGGGGACGCCCCGCCGGACCCAGACGTCCAGGTGGTTCATGCCCGCGGCACGCACCTTCACCAGGACCTCGTCGCCACGGATCTCTGGGAGCGGCCGTTCACCGAGCTTCAGGACCTCGGGGCCACCGTGCTCCTCCACATACAGCGCCTTCATAGTCGGCCATTGTAGGAGCGCCGCGCCGCCTCGAAACCCGCCAAACGCCTCGAATCACGCGCGGTCGATGGGAGGGACAACCCCAGAGGCGTTATCCACGGAGATCCCCGCGTCGCGCACCAACGATCCGTGCGAGGACGCCCGGCCGACACGACGTTAAAATCCGTCGTACGCTCACCTCCACCGCCATCGAGGTCATGAACAGGAGAAGAACCATGCGGACGCCGTTTGTGATCGCCCTGATGCTCGGTCTGATACTGCTCCCCGGCTGCAGCACGTCCCCGAACACCGCCGCGGGCGAACGGGCCCTCGACGACGAATGCCAGTACGCGATCAACGACTTCAAGCGCGTCAAAGGCCTTGAAGGGTTCTTCGCCGAATCCGCTGCCTACGCCGTGTTCCCCGGCGTCGGAAAGGGTGGGTTCATCGTCGGTGCCGCCTACGGTGACGGGCAGCTCTACCAAGGTGGGGAGGCCGTCGGCTACTGCTCCCTGTCACAGGCCACCGTCGGCCTGCAGATCGGCGGACAGAAGTATCGCGAGCTGATCTTCTTTCGGAGCCCCGCCTCCGTGCGCATGTTCAAGCAGGGCCGCTTTGAGCTCTCCGCCCAAGCCTCCGCCGTCGCAGTAGCGGTGGGAGCCTCCACCACCGCCGATTACAGCCACGGAGTCGCCGTCTTCACCATGTCCAAGGTGGGACTCATGGTGGAAGCGTCCATCGGCGGCCAGCGATTCAGCTACGTGACCAAGTAAGCGCCTCGGACCCCGGGAGAGAGGTCACGGATCACTTGTGGGATGCGCGGTGCCGCCGCAAGACATCCCCGCCGAAGTCGTTCTCGGGGTCCCGCCAAACCACGTGCACATGATTGGCGGCGTTCTGCACGTTGTCGTACTCGATGATCAACGTCGGCCCGACGACTCGATAGTAGTGGCCCTCGCCAAGCGCCGCGCTCCCGGCCCAGCCAAAGCGGAGCTTGTCGATGCCCCCAGCGGTCTCCATGCGAGCCATCTCCCGGTCGTACGACCCGTCACGGAGCACCCGCGCGTGAACGCTCACCAGCTGTTTCAGGCGGTCCCGCTGAGGACCATCCAGAGCCTCCCCTGAGACCCCGTGCGGTGGCGGTAGGGACACCGCCGCACGCCCGGGAGCGAGGATGATGTCACGCGGCGCCTTCTCCGAGATCTTCGCGGTCTCGCGCTGTGGGTCCGTCAGCGACAGCAGCAGCGCGCGAGCCAGGTCCTCCTCTTCGGAGAGGACGCGCAGCCCCGCGTGACGCCCCGACCGCACCTCCCCGGGGTTCGCCCCGAAGAAGGCGGGGGCGAACGCGATCATGCGGCCACCGACAACGGTGAAGTTGAGGGATAAGTGATGACCCTCCACCCGCCAGGCCCAGGGCTTCTCGGTCGACGGTTCCCCGAACACCATGAACCAGTAGAGCTCAGGATCGCGGTGGCGCGCAGGCCGATCCGGACGTGACTCCAGCGCAAACAGCACGGCCTCAAGTTCCATGATGGCCTTGGCCTTGAGGTAGCCCTGCGAGGACAGGGCGCTGCGCAAAAGGGCGTGCGCTGCGCGGCGCTGATTCGCGTCCATCTCTTTCAAGCTGACGCCTTTTCGCTGACGCGGCACGAAGTGCCAGTTCGTCCGCTCCTTGTCATCGAGCGCGCGGTTCCCCTGCTCTCTAAGTGACTCCGAGAGGCTGTCGAGCCACGCCTCCGCGGCGGCTGTCATGGGGCTCGGGTTCACCGAGCCAGGCACGGGGACGGCCGTGGTAACGGCGGCGGCGATGGACACCAAAACGACTACGGACAACGGCCTCGCGAGCATGGCGATCACCCTAACACAGCCCGCCCCCATCCTTGTTAACCTGTGCCGCTCCCAGGAGACCGCACCATGATCCGCATCCTCCCCTACGTCATCGCCGCCCTCATCCTCGGCGCGTGCGAACACAAAGAAACACGCGAGACCGTCCCCATGCCCGCCGCCAACATCTCGGTCGAGAAGGCGCCCTATGGTGCACTCAAGGACGGCACACCGATCGACCAATACACCATCACCAACAACGCCGGTGTACGGGTCAGCATCATCACGTGGGGTGGCATCGTCACCAACGTCGAGACGCCCGACCGCGCGGGTCGGAGCGCTCGCGTCGTGCTCGGATTCGACTCCCTCGACCCGTATCTCGAACGGCACCCGTACTTCGGGTGTATCACCGGTCGGTACTGCAACCGCATCGCGAACGGAAAGTTCGCGCTCGACGGCCAGGGATACACGCTGGCGACCAATAACGCCCCGCACCACCTCCACGGCGGTGAGAATGGCTTCGACAGACAAGTCTGGAAGGCGGTGATCGTTCGCAAGGAGGGCGCCGCGGGAGTTGCATTCAGCCGCCTCTCCAAGGACGGAGAAGAGGGCTACCCAGGTAACGTCCACGCCACGTGCACCTACCTCCTCAACAACCGGAACGAGCTGCGCATCGACTACGAGGCCATCACAGACAAGGCGACCCACGTCAACCTGACACACCACAGCTACTGGAACCTGGCCGGCCCCGGAGGCACCGTCCTGGACCACGTGCTCAAGCTCTACGCCAACCGCTACACGCCCGCCGACGAGACCGCCATCACTACAGGCAAGGTCGATTCGGTCGCGACGACCCCTCTCGATTTCACCAGCCCCGTGGTGATCGGCGACAGGATCATGAGCGTCCCGGGAGGCTACGACCACAACTGGGTAGTCGACGGCGAGGCTGGGGTCCTGCGCCCCCACGCGGAGCTCTCCGATCCGAAGTCCGGCCGGGTGCTCGAGGTCGCCAGCACAGAGCCCGGTATCCAGTTCTACAGCGGCAACTTCCTCGATGGCGTGAAGGGCGCAGACCGGCAAACGTACGACAAACACGGCGGGTGCTGTCTCGAACCCCAGCACTATCCGGACTCCCCCAACAAGCCGGAGTTCCCCTCGACCGTCCTGCGCCCAGGGGAGCAATACCAGTCGACGACCATCTACCGATTCACGATCCGGTAGGGGCCTTCCGCCTCACGACGCTGGGTTTCCTTGCTATCATCCCCGCGCCATGGACGTCCTTGCGGTATTCGCCACCATCGTCGGTCTCGCGGCGTGGGTCGGGGCTCTGATCTTCCACAACTTCGTCGTCTCTCCCGTGGTGGGTCGTAACCTGGGCCCGGGTCGGACGGCCGAAGTGATGGATCGGATTCACACCCGCTACTATTTCATCAGCCTGCTCTCCGGCATCGTCATGCTCATCGGGGCCGGCGGCGCGCTGTTCGCAGAGGCGATCCGGGTCCCGACCTGGACATTCATGGGGCTCACGGGCCTCGCCCTCACGGCGACCCTGTACGGCTGGCTCGTGCTGCATCCGCGCACCGTGTCGTTGCGCACCCGCGTGCAGAGCAGCGCCGGATCACAGGAGAACTTCGTGGTCGCCGAACGGTTCGATCAGGCGACACGCCTCTCCACGTTCGTCAACATGATCGTCCTCTTGATCCTCCTCGGCGCCGCCGCCGCACTCGCGACGCTGCTGCTCGCTCACGAGCCCGTCAACCCCACGGGTTAGCGAGCCTCGCCCG
Organism: Planctomycetota bacterium; assembly: GCA_002683135.1. Classification (GTDB taxonomy): domain Bacteria; phylum Planctomycetota. The sequence goes on from NYSS01000030.1 coordinate 43,117, forward strand.
GGCGGCTCACCGGTCTCCGTAACGCCGCCGATACGCGGACGACGTCTTCACATCGAAGCGCTCCGCGGTGGCGCGGACGACGAAGGTCGCCGCCAGATCGAGCGAGTCAGCGACCTTGAGCGCCTCCTCTGCCCCAAGGACGAGGAATGCTGTGGCCCAGGCGTCCGCCTCCGCACAGGTGCCGGCGAAGACGGAGACGCTCGCCGTGTCGTGGGTCACCGGCCGGCCAACTCGCGGGTCGATGATGTGGGAAAACCGCTGGCCCTCATCCCTCCAGAAGATGTGATAGTCACCGGAGGTGGCGACGGCCACATCCGTGACCTCGAGCGCCTCGTGGTCGAGGCGACCGGAAGCCGTCGGACGCTCGATCGCGATGGTCCAGGAGACGCCGGGCGCCTTCTCGCCGGCGATCGCGAGCTCTCCGCCAACCTCCACCAACCAGTCGTGGATGCCGCGAGTGTCCAGGAGCTGCCCAACGCGATCGGCGCCGTGGCCCTTGGCAATCGCCGAGAGGTTCAACTCGAGCCCGGGGAGGTCCTTCTTCAGGGCCGGTGGATCCTCCCGCGACTCAAGATGACGGACGCCAACTCGGCTCATGGCGGCGGCGATCTCCCCATCTGTCGGGACGCGCGCGACGGCGCCCTTCGGGCCGAAGCCCCACAGATCGATGAGGGGAGCGCAGGTCACATCGAACGCGCCCCCCGTCTCCCGCCAGACCTGCTCCGCCCGGCCCACGAGCTGGGCGAACACGGGCGACACTGAAAACCAGGTCGGCGCGACGTGGCGGTTGAACCGCGAGAGACGCGACGCCGGGCGATAATGGGACATCTCCTCCTCTACCGACTCGAGCGCCTGGGCGATCGCTCCTCGGAGCCCGGCCTCGTCCCCCACGTCTGACGCGCGCACGCGCACGCTCCAGGTCGTCCCCATGCAGCGCCCGATGAGGCGCAAGGGTTCCCGCAGGGTGCTCGAAGAGGCCGGCGGAATCGGCGGTGGCGGCCCACCGCAGCCCGCGAACAGCAGGACCGCGCCTACAAGAAGGACACGTTGAATCGACTCCGGAGAGCGTCGCAGGTGATGTGCTCCCTCCCGACGCGACGGCGACCGACCCGGCCGGGCGCATCGGGTCCGAGATGTTACGGGAGCCCGCTACGGGGCTCAATCAGCAGGCGGCGCTCGAAGCGCCGGCCTACTGGACGTTGAAGTAGGCGCACATGTAATCCGGCCACGCCATTGAGCCTGTCACGCCAAGGACGGACGCGGCCCCGATGGGCGGGGACGGGATAGACACCATGGCGACGGGCTCGACGATCGCTGGCAACAGAAACTGCATGAGGAACGACAGGCCCTGGAGCGCCGGACCGGGGTTGCTGCCCGCCATCTGTCGGCGGATGGAGAACGTGGTCGCGATGGAGCTGCCATCGATGGTGAGGCCCACGTCGGTGGTGCCGGGGGCGACCGTGACGGAAGCGTTCGCGCTACCGGAGACCGTGACGGAAGCGACGGGGAGAAAAACACCCGGCTGCGGCTCCGCGTCGATGTCGATCCGAACGCCGCCGATATGCAGCTTCGCGTGATCAGAGACACCCGGCGTGAACTCCACGACCGGCGCGTTCGCGTGCCGCAACCGCAACGTAAGCGGCATGTTCGGATCGATCTTGCCGAAGCCGAAACCCGGCACGAGCAGGTGCATGAACCCCGCCGTCAACGTGAGCGCCTGCGGCCCCGTCCCGAGCGTGCCCGTGACATCCAGATCGAGGGACCCGGACGTAACGAACGCCGCGAGGAGCTGGTTGAACAGGTCGTCATTGATGCAAAGGCTGAAGCCGTAGGAGACCCCCGTGGTCGTCGTCAATGGATACGTGAGGGCGGTCGCTGGGGATTCACGGTAACGGTCGAGAGGCGGAGACTCAGGGCCGATGGTCAGGGGCAGAGCCCGCGAGGTGTTGCACAGCGTCACGCCGTCCGTGTCATAAGACGCCGTGTCCATCGGGAACTCGACCTGGACGGGGATGCCGTACTGGGAGAGGTCGAGATTGAACGCGAAGTCCGTGAGCAGCGGATTGATGTACGCGACGATGTCAGGCGCCGTGGACTCGAGAGACGATTCCACCGTGTCTCGGATGGCGTCCTGGATGAACCCGATCTGTACGAGGCCGTTGAGGAAGCTCGACAGCGTGAAGTTGAAGTTGTTGAGCGTCGCCTGGGGATTCACGAGCTGAATCTCCAGGGCGCCGTTGGCCCCAGGTACGAAGGTCAGCTCGCCGGTCATCGTCGCGGACGACGCGTCGATCGATGCCTGATCGCTGTAGCTCACGAACACGACCACGCCGTTGACGTCGACGTCGACGTGGACGTTATGGAACGTCACCGCGATGTCCACGTGGCCGTTGTCGGGGATCAACTCGAACTCGATGTTGGACGTGTCCAGGCTGCCGTTGGTCGGGGTGATGTTGGCGCTGAAGAACGGCGCCCCGTTCACCGCGTTGATCGTCCCGATGCTCGTCACGATGGCGTTGTAGTCCAGGTTGGCGAGCTCGGCCTCGATGAGCGGCTCCAGGCCATCCAGGCCCCCAGATCGAAGGCGAACGCCCACGGACTGACTCACGGGCGCGGTCAGCGGAAGCCCGCTCCCCACCGTAATCGAGCGGGGCACGCGCAGATGCTGGCCGCCCGGAGTCGTCAGCTCCGCGACCAACGTCTCCATGACACCGCTGGCCGTGATCACGCCCGCAAACCACTGGTCCCCGAAGGTGGTGATGACCGGCGTGCCATCAACGGACACGGACCAGCCGGGGGGGCCCGCCGCCGTCCCCGACAGCCCGATGAAGGTCGTCGCGAAGTCCCCCGTCGGGTCGTGATTCCACCGGAAGTCATAGACGTACACCTCGCATGTGTCCGATCCGAGGATGCCGGCCCCTGCGACGTCGGCCCGCACGGTGTACAGCCCCGGCGTATCCGCCATGAACGCTGGGAACTCGCCCTGTGATTCGTCGATGGCGGTCGTCGCACCAGCGGGCCCCGAGATCACGGACCACTGGAACGTCGTGCCTGATGGCAGCATCCCCGTAAAGGGGTCACGATTGCCAGCTCCGGAGAGCACGATCCCATCGTTCACGAAGGTCGCGACGTCGGGTCCCGCGTCGGCGTTGCCCGTCAACGTGAACGAGACCGCGTTGGTCACCGAGACGCCAAAAGGGGCCGAGGGGTCCAGGAACAGCGCCGCCGTATATGCCGTCAAGTCGACGAGGGAGGGCTCTTGGGGCACCCCGACGCTCCAGGTCCGCGAACCGGACGGATGCATCGGCGCACCCATGCCGAGATCCAGCAGGCTGGGGGTGATGCCGAGCGGGACCGAGACCCCGAACACGCTCGATGGGCCCGGGTCGGTGTTGACCCCCCAGTAATGCGGAAGCCCCGCAGGACCGGACAACTGGAGCGTCAGCGTCGACAACATGGGGACATCGACGTGACCGGTCATGCCGTTGACGGTCACCTGCTGGGCCGGCAGCGCGAGCGCCAGAAGAAATACAGCGGCGGAGATCTTCATGTACAGCATCCAGAGGATGGGAGTTGGAACGACTCCTACATCGTACTAGATCCCGTACCCCCCGCAGGTAGCCGAGGCGTCGCTCACCTCGTGATCGGGCTCGTCACCGGCGGGCCGTGCTCTTCGTACCAACTGGTGATGATCTGCCAGGCCTCTTCTGCGGTCTCGGCGAAGGAGAAGATGTCCAAGTCTTCGGGGTCGATCGTCCCCTCCTCCACGAACGCGTCGAAATCTACGATGCGGCGCCAGTAGTCCTGACCGAACAGGATGATCGGTATGGGTCGCATGGTGCTCGTCTGGACCAGGGTGAGGGTCTCGAAGAGCTCATCCATCGTCCCGAATCCCCCCGGGAACGCCAGCATCGCGCGCGCGCGCATGAGGAAGTGCATCTTGCGAATCGCGAAGTAATGAAACTGGAAGCACAGCTCGGGAGAGATGTAGGGGTTGGGGGCCTGCTCGTGGGGCAGCGTGATATTGAGCCCGATGGACAAAGACCCGGCCTCTTGCGCCCCGCGATTTCCCGCCTCCATGATCCCTGGGCCGCCCCCCGTCACGATGACGTTCTCCCGCTTCCCCTCGGAGGTCTGCTGCTCGGAGACCAGGCGCGCGAAACGTCTCGCCTCCTCATAGAAGGGGCTCTTGGTGAGGATGCGTTCGGCGATGCGAACCGCGCGCGCCAGCTTGGCGTCGTCGGGAGCATCCGCGAGCCTCGCCTTCGCCTGATCGAGGCGCTCACGGGCGGCCGACTCCTCGATGATGCGCGTGCCACCAAAGAGCACGATCGTGGAGTTGATCCCCTCCCGCTCCTGAACGATCTCAGCCTTGAGGAGCTCCATGGAGAGCCGGGTCGGCCGCAGCCGCGGGCTCTTCAGGAAATCCTGGTCATCCTCGGCCCGCCGATACGTCGGCGATGCCAGGATGCGCTTCAGGTTCTCGTCCGCGTCGAACGAGGGTCCTTCGTTCGTCATGGTGTTCCGCCCCCTCCATCGCCGACGAGCATGCCTTCGAGCACGAACCACCGACGCCATCCCTCTGTGTCGCCCGGCGCTCCGCCACCCCGCACGGCGCTCAGCACCGTTCGGATCTCGTCCCCATGGATCGGGTCGTCAAGATACCTGAGCAGAACGGGAGCGCACCCTCCATGCCGCGTCGTCAGCAATCCGAGGGCGGCGGCCACCTGAACTCCAGGCTCCCAGTCCTCCAAGCCTTCACCCAGCAAGGCGAACGCCTGCGTGCTACGAACGGTCGCCGCCAGCCGCATGGCCTCCTCGCGCCGAAGCGCGCTCGACGATCCGAAGTGGAGCTCCGCGAGTTGGGACAGAGCGTCGGCCCGGTTGCTGGGCGGCGCGGAGCGCAGAGCGCGGAGCGCCGGCACCGCCTCGAGGCTGTTCCTGCTGGCTTGCTTGCGCACGAGTTTCCATGCGGACTCATCCGTTGACGCCGCACCCACGAGCAGCCGGAGGAGCCGATTCCGTCCGATCCCGCCGCCCTTGCGAAGGACCTCCTGGAGGCCGGCGACCTCCTTGGCAGGACGCCCGCGAAGGAGCCCCGCGAGGAGCCGCCACCGGTTGCCCTCCTGCGGGCGCAATACGACCAACCCGTCGGCCCGCGTCCCTATACCGATGGCGATCCGCGCAGACTCCGCCACCGAGTGATCCGGATCAATGATCGCCGCCGCGAGCAGACGCACGACCGCATCCGAATCGCGGGCGCCGGCGGTGCGAGCGACCGCCACCTGTCGGACAATTGGATCCGGATCCGTGACGAGCGGCCGCAGGCCGCTGTCCGGGAAGGCCACGGCATCCACGATGATCCCTGCTGCGATGTCCCTGCGCACCGACGGAAGCACGCCGATCGAGACCAGGTCCGCGAGCAGGGCAACCGCGTACTCGTCGCCCGAGTTCACTAGCGCCACGAGATCTTCTGCTGCCGCTGCGCAGGCGGCCACGCGGCGGTCTACGAGGCGATGACGAAGGCGGGAGAGGCGACGCCGAGCCAGCGTGACCGCGCGAGAGGGTTTCACGTGACGAATCGCTCGGATCACCATGCGCACGAGATCCCGCTCGCTCAGGTAATACGTGCGGTGCATCATCACCTCGCCATCCGGCCCGACGAGGATGTGACGCGGGACCTGGAACGAGACCCCCTGCCCGATGAACTCATCGACGCACCACCCCTCGCTGGCCTGGTGGATCGCGCAAGGGATGCGCCCATACCGACTGCACAGGCCCCCCTCCTCGGTGTGCGCGACGGGCGAAGAGACTCCTCCCGCGCCGAACACGTTGGCGAGGATGATCGGCAACTCACGGGTGACGCGGACGATCTCCGGGTCGTGGAAATGATGCCCCGCCATCCAGTCGTTGGCGCGCTCGTTATCCATCGCCATGGAGATCATCACCGGAAGGTCCTCCGACACCGCACGGCGAAACGCATCGGCGAGGGACAAACCCCAGTGCAGGTCTTTGCCCGGGGGGTCGGGGTCCGGGTCCATGACCACCTCGGACACGTTCACGATGCCGTGTCCGGCCTCCATGACGACCATCTTCGTGCGCCACCCGACCGCGCGGACCTCGAACGTCAGTCGCGACGCCGGCAGCTTCTCCCACATCGCCACGCCCGCGTCGTCGGTGATTCCGATCCTGACGCCACCCCGGTCATCGCTTCGATCGGTGCCGCCACCGAAGTTCAAGAGCGGCGCGAGCAGGGGCAACACCCGAACTTCAGCCCCCGTGATCGGGCGGCCATATCCATCCATGACCCTGACGGCAGCGCGACGACGGTCGCTGGCGACGAGCTCGAGGATGGACCTGGGCCGTCCGCCACCCCGTGGGGCCAGGACGGGCACGGTCACCACGGTCTGCGTGCCGGGGAATGACCCCTCGGCCTCGACCGCAACGGGAAGCCCCGGCGGCAATCCGGATACGACCGCGACACCGTCGGGGCCGGTCTCCGCCGAGAAGTCCGCGCGCTCGATTCCCGAATAAGCGATCGCCGTGGGTAAGCGGCCGCGCACGCGGACACCCGACATGGGCTCGCCCACGTCGTTCATCACCCGCACCGCGAGGACACGGCCGTATTCCAGCTTCACATCGAGATTAAGCGTCTTGTTTCCAGCCGGAACGGGGATGTCCTGCGGCACATAGCCGGGCGCCGAAAACTCCAACGCCAGCTCCTCCACGGCGCCCCGAGGGAGCCCCTGGACGATGAACTCGCCGTCACCATCGGCCGCGACCTCGAAGAACTCGGACGCGACCCTCGCCCCCGCGATGGGTGCTCCAGTAGCTCCGTCGGTCACGGTCCCGATCGCGTCGCGGCCGGGCGCGAGTTGAATCACGAGGTCGGCGCTGGCCTCGTCGCCGTTGAGGAAGCGGCCGACGCGGGCATACCCTCCCGCGACCACCTGGATCATCAGCGGGCCGCGCGCCAACCCGGCGAACCGGAACGCCCCGTCAGGCCCGGTCGTCATCTCCCCGAGGGCCTCCCGTTCGCGACCGCGCTGAACCCCCCCGTGAAGACTCACCCGCGCGTTCGCGACGGGCTCATCATTGTCCCCTGCGACGGCCTTGCCAGTCACGACCCGGTCTTGCGCCGGCAAGAACACCGCGAACGCCAACATCGCCAAGAACAACCTCGGGAGCATCGGGGTAGCATATGCCTCACAGGCTTCCCCGTCATGGAACGACCATCCCAACTCGACCGCCAGGCCATCGAGGCCATCCTCCCGCACCGCCCGCCTTTTCTGTTTCTCGACTCCGTCTCCGAGGGCAGCGAAGACGAGGTCGTCGCGCATCGAACCGTCGAGGCATCCGAGCCCTGGTTCGAGGGGCACTTTCCTGGACGACCCGTGATGCCCGGCGTGCTGCTCGTCGAGACCATGGCTCAGGCCTTGATCGTCCTCTACTGGTTCAATTTCGAGGTCGAGCACCTGTTCTTCCTCGCGCGGGACGAGTCGCGGTTCCATTCTCCGGTCCTCCCGGGTGACGAGCTGCGGATCGTCGCCCGCAAGGTCCGGTTCCGGCGGCTAATCGGGCGCGGGGAAGCCAAGGTCTGGGTCGGTGACCGGCTGTGCGCCGAAGCGGTCATCACCTACGCCTCGAGCGGCGAAAAGGCCACCTGACCCGCCCCATCCGAGGGATAGGGGGCCGGACACCTGGCCCGTTGCCCGTCAGTCGTCACCCACTGCGGCGGCGAACGTATCCTCAGTCAAGCCGCCGTGGCTGTCGTGCCAGCAGAGCTCCCCTCCCTTGAACAAGAGCGCCTGCGGTGACTCGTGTCGGATACCCAGCTCCGCCGTGAGGCCGCGCGCGAGGCCGCGCTCCGAGATGACGTCGACAACGCAGACCACGAGCGGCGCGGCGCCCCGCGCGGCCAGCCAGGACCGCAGGTTGCCCTCCGCCATCGTGCTCACAGGGCAGATCGGGCTGTTCTTGAAGACGAGCACCGGGGTCTCCATCGACCGCTCCCGCAAGAGCTGCACGGACACCTTGGGGTCGTCTGCCAGCTGCATCTCTTCGTGGGTCATCCTTGGTCGCGCTCCGATTCAGCGAAGTCTGAGTCCTCGACCGTACCCGTTCTCCCCCCCCCGAGTGGAGTTAGTGCGCGGATCGAAAGGGACGGCGCGGAGTGTTGCGGTCGACGAGCCTATACTGATCCCGATGGCAGCTCACGCGCCGCGCAAGATCATCCACGTCGACATGGACGCGTTCTATGCATCCGTAGAACAGCGCGACCGCCCGGAGCTCCGCGGCAAACCGGTCATCGTCGGAGGGCCTCCAGACAGTCGCGGCGTTGTCTGCGCAGCGTCGTACGAGGCACGCACCTTCGGCGTGCACTCGGCCATGCCCTCTTCCCATGCCTACCGTAAGTGTCCGCACGGCGTGTTTCTGCGCCCTGACTTTCCGCGCTACTCCGCCGTCTCGAAGCAGGTGAGGGCGGTGTTCCACTCGGTGACTGACCTGGTGGAGCCCCTGAGCCTCGACGAGGCCTACCTGGATGTAACCAGCAACGCGCTCGGTGAGCCGTCGGCTACACGGGTCGCCGAGGAGGTCCGACGGCGCATCCACCAAGAGACCGGCCTGACGGCGTCGGCAGGGATCGCGCCAAATAAGTTCCTCGCCAAGATCGCGTCCGATATGCGTAAGCCGGACGGGATCTTCGTCATCCGGCCCCAGGACGTCGCGGGGTTCGTAGAGAACCTCCCCGTCCGCAAGGTCCCGGGCATCGGCCGCGTCACCGAGCGACACTGCCATGAGCACGGGATCAAGGTCTGCTCGGATTTCCTCAGCTACACGGAGGCCGAGTTGACGAAGACCTTCGGCAAAGCCGGCCACTGGTTTCACCAGATCGCGCGCGGCATAGACCGGCGCCCGGTACGCATCGACAGCGTCCGCAAGTCGCAGAGCGTGGAGGACACATTCGCCACCGATATCGTGTCCCGCGACGACGTCGTCAGCGAACTCGAACGATTGGCGGCGACGCTGGAAGGGCGGCTGCTGCGCGCCGAGACGAGCGGACGCACGGTGAACCTCAAGGTGAAGTACGCCGACTTCACCATCGCGACGCGCAGCCGGACGCTCGAGCTGCCCGTACAGACCCGCGATGACCTGGTCCGCGAGGGCGTGGAGCTACTCGCCCTGACCGAGGTCGGCGAGCGCCCGATCCGCCTCCTCGGGATCGGCATCTCGAGCCTGGTCGGCGAGGGCGACGAACAACAGCTCTACCTCCCCTTCAAGTGACCGAGGAGGCGACGCCGTCAGGGATCGGGCGAACGAAACAGCCCCAGAACGGCGGTGTACCCGTGCATGAAGTTGCGACCACCGATCGGCCCGATCTCGCCCGCACAGAAGCAACCCGCGACCGGCAGCGCGCCGACCTCCTGTTGCAAGACACCCACGTCATGCCCCGGCGCATCCCACATGCGCGTGCCCCGGCCGTTGCACGAGAACAGCAACGCGCCGGCATACCGCTTGTGCCCGAACGGCCCCAGCATGGCGCGGAGGTCCTCGTCGGCTGACGCGGCGTCGCGAACGTGGAACTGGACGGTGGTCCCCGTCTTCGCTTCCCCCGCGATCGCGAGCGCACCACTTTCCTTGTCAGCGTCGATGATGGCCTGGATCAGGAAGTCGCCGCGATCAAACGAACGCTTGTACTCATCGATGGCGCGGCCAATGAAGACGCCGTGCTGAAGCAGCGCCTGATCCTCCGACGATAGCCCGCCCGCCATCTCCTGCAGGACATCCATGGCCGGACGGTTCCGCAGACGCCGGATGACGTTGGCCTCACCCTGGGTCACGACATATGGAGACCCGATCGGCCGGCACCCCTGCGACACGACCGGCGTCACCTCGAGGGCGCCATGGAGGGCCAGCCCTGCGAGCCCGTCTTCGTAGACGACGCCATCAAGCAGCAGCCGGTTCTCCCCCGGGCGCTGACCGGCGCTCGCCATGCCGCCCAGGATAGGGCGGCCCGCGTACCCCGCCTCGAACGCGTCCACCACACGCCGCATATCGATAGAAAAGGGTTCACCCAGGGTGACGAAGACCGGGTTCATCTGGTGATCCGGGAGGTCTTGCGTCCACTCCGCCTCCTCCATGCCTTCCTGCGACAGGTGGAAGGGGTCGACCTGGACACCAGGCATCGCCGCAACCATCAAGGATACGGAGGACTGCCCCTCGAGCTCTCGGCCGTCACCGATGCAGCCCTCGGCGGTGCACCCCAGCGTGACGGCCCCCGGGAACGCAGCGCGCAATCGGTTCCCCAGGTCGTCCCACAGCGCGAGGTCATGATGGGACACGAACACGAACGCGAGGTCGACGCTGTCAGCCTCGATCTGCGAGTTGACCTGGTCGATGACGTCACGGATCGCGTCCGGACCTTCTGACAACGAGCTGGTGGCGGAGGCGAATTGCACGGCACGATGTTAGCAGCCCCGAGCCGCGGCCTCGTACCCGGAGGATGCTGACGTCTCCCCTCATCTCCATACAGGGTTAACCTCTCTGTATGGTCTTCGAGATCAGCGACTCCCTCACGGAAGCACTGCGCTCTGCGGGCTCCCTGGGCGTGGTGACGGGCGCCGGCATATCCGCCGCATCGGGGATCCCCACATACCGCGGCCAGGGCGGGATCTACGACGACCCGGAGGAAGGTGATCGCACGGTCGAGGCCCTCTCCGCCCCGACCCTCCGCGACGACCCGGATCGAACCTGGCGGGCGATCAAGGACCTGGCGCTGGCGGCCCGCAGCGCCACACCCAACGCTGGTCACCACGCGCTCGTCGCGCTCGAACAGCGCTTCGACCGCTTCGTCCTGTTGACACAGAACGTGGACGGTCTGCACGAGGCCGCGGGTAGCCAGAACGTCATCGACATACACGGAAACCTGCGCAGGACGACATGCCAGGCCTGCGCAGCGATCGGCGCCGAGCCAGACTGGGATGGGATTGACGGGGCCCCGAGGTGCTCGTGTGGTGGACTGCTGCGTCCCGACGTCGTGCTGTTCGAGGAGATGCTGCCGCCGGATAAGGTCGCGCGCCTTTACGCAGAGCTGGTCGGCGCCCCGCCCGAGGTGGTGATCGCGGTCGGGACGACAGCTATGTTCCCCTACATCTGCGAGCCTGTGCACGCCGCGCGCCTCGCCGGCGGCACGACCGTGGAGATCAACCCCGAGCAGACCCCCCTATCCGACGTGGTCAGCTATCGGCTAGCGGGCGCCGCGGACGCCATCCTACCGGCCCTGGTCGACGCGCTCTGGACCTAGAATCGCTTCCGGAAGTGCAGGATGTAGTTCTCTTGCAAGAACCGGTCCTCGCCGATCTTCTCGAAGCCCGCCTCTTGGATTTCACGCGTCACCACCTCTTCACCCGCGCGCACGTGACCGAGCACGAAGGGGCGCGAGACACCGGGGATGCGGATGAAGTCGACCACGACGAGCCGACCTCCTGGCCGCAGAGCGTTCCAGATCGAGGCGAGGGAATCCGATGGGTACTCGAAGTGATGGTACGTGTCGCACGTGAAGACGATGTCGACTGAGTTCGCCGGCAGCTCGACTGATCGCTCCGTGCACTGGACCGCGACGAGATTTGCGTATCCGTTGGCGATGGCGCCATCGCGAATATGCGAGACGAAGTACGGCATCAAGTCGACCGCGTAGACCTGACCCAAGTCGCCGACACGATCGGCGAACATCCGCGCGATGAACCCCGTGCCTGCACCGATGTCCGCCACGTCGGCTCCGCGAAACACGTCTACCGCATCGACGAGGCGCTCACGATCGGTCCAGATTTCCCTACTCTCGACCTCGAATCGCTCCTGCCACGTGGCGACAGACCGCTGCGCCAGGAAGGAATCGTTGATGCCCGGTTTGACACTCTGCTCGGCGGCGCAGGACGTCAAGATGAAGAGGAGCAGGAGGCGCGTCATGGGTGCATTCTAGCACCGCGAGCAACGCCCCGCCCAGTCGTCAGCAAGGCGGCGAAGAAGCACACGAATCTTGTGGCAGAATGCGCCCGGCGTTGTCAGCATCTTGCCGCCCCCCAACGATCACCCCGGCCCGATCGGGGATCAGCCCGAGAAAGCAAGGAACTCCGAGTAGAGCCCGTCTTGAGCATGCCCCCATCCACCCGGCAACCGTCCAACGGCGCGATCCTCCTGGTCCTTTTCCTCGACCTCGTGGGGTTCAGCATCGTCTTCCCCATGTTCGCCAAGCTCCTGGAGTTTTACGGCCAGGAGAGCGGCGGGTTGCTGAGCAGCCTGGATGGTTGGCTGGACGCGACCTTCGGCGTCGACGATCCGCGCCGCCACGCGGCCCTGTTCGGCGGCATGCTCGCGGGGCTGTACTCCATCATCCAGTTCGTGGTGACCCCGTTCTGGGGGCGGCTGTCGGACCGCATCGGCAGGCGTCCGGTGCTGCTCATGACCGTCACGATGAACCTCTCGGGCTACGTCGTGTGGATGTTCTCGGGCAGCTTCGAGGTGTTCCTGGTGTCTCGAGTCGTCTGTGCGCTGGCGTCAGGGAACATAAGCGTCGCGAGCGCTGCGGTCGCTGACCTCTCGAGCGAGGAAAACCGCTCCCGCGCCATGGGCATGATGGGGGCCGCGATCGGCCTGGGGTTCATCATCGGGCCCGCGCTGGGCGGCCTCTACGCCTTCGACTGGGTTCCCAAGCCCACACCGGGCGCGGCCTGGTCACTCAACCCGTTCTCCGTCCCCGCGGCAGCCGCGGCCGCGTTGTCCGTGCTGAACCTGATCTGGCTAGCGCGACGATTCGGAGAGACCCTACCGAGCGAGAAGCGCGCTCGTGGCGGTGCGACGCGAACCGCCAACCCTCTGCGCCTGTTCCGCTCCGACCTCGGGCCCGACATCCCGACACTGAACCTCGCGTACCTGCTGTTCATGCTCGGGTTCGCCGGATTCGAGGCGACCCTGGTGTTTCTCCTCTCGGATCAGCTGGGCTACGGGCCGGGCTGGTCGGCCGCGTGCATGGTCTGGCTAGGCCTCTGCTCGGCCTTCGTTCAAGGCGGCCTCGTGCGACGCATGGTCAAACGAACGGGTGAACGGGCGCTCGCGTTACGCGGGATGGTGATCCTGATTCCGGCTTACGCGCTGTGCGCGGCCGTTGGCTTGGGCTGGGGCGCGTGGTCATTGTGGCTCGGCCTGAGCCTGCTCGCCGTGGGCGTCGGATTCCTCAGCCCAACGCTGTCCGCCATGGTCAGCCTGCGCACCGTCGGCGCGACGCAAGGGTTGGCCATGGGGTCCTACCGTTCCGTCGGCGCCCTAGGCCGCGCAGGGGGGCCGCTTCTCGCCGCCTTCCTGTACTTTGGGATCGGCGCCGAGGCCCCCTATCTCGCGGCCGCGGCCTTGGCCATCGTCCCCCTCCTTCTGCTGGCTCGCGTCCCCGCACAGACGGATTAGGAACCCCGCCCGTCACCCTCGATCATGTCGCACTTCGCCGTTCCAGCCAGTTATCATGGGCGTCTCGGGGACCCCAGCAGAGCAGCCGTTCCCGATCGGAGTCACTCGATGGTCCGGCTACTGAGCGTCCTCGCTTTCCTCGCGGTATCCCTACACGTCCACGCGCAGCGCGGTCCTGATCCGTACGCCGCGGCCCGCGCGGAATACCGCACCCGCCTCGCCAAGGTCGCGGACGACGACGCGGGCGGCTTGCTCGCGTTGGCCTCGTGGTGCCGCGAGGTCAAGTTGTTCGGCGAAATGCGCATGGTCGCGAAGAAAATCATCGCGATCGCGCCAGACCACACACAAGCACGAACGCTCCTGGGCGAACGCAAGGTAGCCGGGCGCTGGCTCAATAAGACCGACGCCATGAAGGAGCTAGGCTACGTCCGTTACAAGAGCAAGTGGTACACCCTCGACCAATACGCGAGGCTCAAGGCAGACGAGGGCAGGGCCAAACGAGGACGCCGAATTCACGCGCAGGTCAACCGCCTCGTGCGACGCATGGGGGCGCGATCCGACACCTTGCGAGACCGCGCACGGGACGACCTCGTGACCTTCGCCCGCAAGGAAGAGCTCCAGCATCTCATCCCCAAGGCGCGGGTACTCCACGCCGAGCTCGCCAGCTACTGGGCCCGAGTCCGCGCCTACGAGGCCGCCCAGGTAGAGGTGCGCCTGCAGAAGGCCGACCTGGTCCGCCTGCGACGCTTCACGACGTCCCTCGGCACAGGCCAACCGGTGACCCTCGAGTTACCTGAGGTCAAGCGCATCAGCCTCGGCACCACGGTCCTCGTCCCTGTCCGCTGACCGGGAGGACGGCCTTTAAAAGCCCGCCCACCCACCCCGAATCGGGGCCGGGTCCAGGGCACGCTCGCAGCTATCCGCCGCAGCATGCCCGTGCGCTGATCAGCGGCGCGCACCGTCGATAATTCCCACACTCCGACGCGATACGTGCCAAATGCACCCGGAAGCTGCAGAAATTGCGTTTTCCAGCCTGCCGGACTCAAGCCGCGCGGCCGGTCTCCCCGATTGAAATCCCGATGAGCATGCTGCTCCCCACGAACCGGCAATCCGTGCTGTGACAACGGATGCCTGGGAGCAAGTCAGGTCAGGCGTCGGCGCTCGCCGGGCGGGAAGGGAAGCCCGTCGGCAACGACCGGAGAAGGAAACAGCACTCATGAGTACGCGGATCGCGCACTTTCGTCGGGACACCCAGACCTGGGCCGTCCTGGTCGCCCTGGTATTCGCCCTCGCCGCTTGCGGCGGCGGCAGTGGAACTGGCCTCGGAGCGGACGGCCCTCCAGCGGCACCGACCGCGGGCTACGTCCCGGTCTCTTCCACCAACCCTCAGAACGTGATCAACCAGAACAACCAGAGTGACCTCTGGGTGCACGTGGAGTTCGGACCTGAATCAAGGTCCAACACCACCGTGACGATCACGCTCGGCGAGCCGACGGGGGACTTCGTGACGGCCGAGACCACGGCCCCAGAAGGTGGCGGTTCGACCAAGGTCGGCCCCATGAACGCACGCGCGCTTCCCGACGGCCCCCATTCCATACTGGCGGAGGTCACGGGCCCCGGCGGCTCGAGCGGACAGATCAACCTGGGGACGATCCTCAAGGACACGGCATTTTACTCGACGCCGGTTGCGTCGTCGGTCGCGGCCTGGCCAAGCGGCCCGCAGCCAAACGGCACCGCGATGGCGAACGTGATCAACCTCGTCAACGTCGGTAGCACCACCGTGACAACCGTCTGGGCTGCGGACGCAGACGATTCCCTCTCCTTCGTGGTCGAGATCTCGGACAACACGGGCAACACCGTCACGAGCGCGGCGTTGTCTGCTCCCGAAGGGGCCGGCACCGTCGACGCGAACAACATCGACACCTCTGGTCTTGACGAAGGTCCGGCCACCGTCACCGTGTTCGTCACCGACCCCGGCGGCAACCAGGCCGCGTTCGTTGGAACGCCCGCCACCAAGGACGTCACGGTCCCCTCCCCCACGACGGTTCACGTCGCACAAGGCGGATCGAATCCCGAGGGCTTCATCAACGCGGCGAGCCAGACCTCGGTCACCGTGCGCGCCGTCCTCAACAACGCGTTCACGACAGAGGACACCCTCTCCATCGAGCTGACCGACGGATCTACCTCGGTCACGGTGGGACCCAGCCCGGTGCTCATGCCCGAGGGCCCCAACACCTTCGAGATGGACTTCACAGACATCGACGCCAGCGCCTTCACCGAAGGCCCGATCGCGCTCAACACTTATGTAGAAGATACGAGCGGCAACCGGATCAGCTTCTCCGGTACGGCGCCGACCAAGGACACGATCATCGGTCAAGCGATCGCGACCTTCGTCTCCCAGGGCCTCCACAACCCGCCCGGCATCATCAACATCGCATCTGAGGCCCAGGTGTACGTGGACGTCACCTGCGACGCACAGACCGCCCAGAACGACGGCGTGACCGCGCACTTCGAGACCGCCGGAATTCAGGCCTACAGCTCGCCAACGTCGGCGAATGGTCCTGGGATGGTCTCCGTTGGACCCACCAACACAGAGGCCCTGTACGACGGCAACATCACCGTATGGGCCACGATCACGGACGCCGCAGGCAACACGTGGACAGGCGCGACGAGCGTCGCCGACAAGGGCACGGTCGCCCCGACGACGCCACCGTTCGTCCGCATTGCCAGCGGTTCGATGAACGGCGTCGACCTGGTGAACAGCTTCAACGTCTCGTCCGCGACGGTCGAGACGCAGGCAGGTTCGGGCAACGATGCATCGCGGTCGATGACCTTCGTCGCGACCGACGGCGTGACCACTCTGACCCAAACCGTCACGGCCCCCAACGGCGGCAGCGCGATCTCATTCGCCGGACTGGACCTCGGCGCCCTTAAGAACGGTTCGTTCGGCCTCCAGTGCTGGGCGACCGACGGGTTCGCCAACCAGTCGGACATCTCCAACGCGACACCGTTCAAGGACTCGGTCGCTCCGGCTCCCGTGACGAACATCTCCATCGCTTCCGGGCCGTTCAACCCGCAGGGCTTCATCAACGCCTCGAGCGCGGCCTCGGCGAGGATCGATCTCGAATTCCCCGCCCCCTACGAGCAGGGTGTCTACTGGCAGATCGCGTGCACCGACTCGGTCGGAGCCTCCGCCAGTTCTTCGACCTTCAAGTCGGAAGTCGCCGGCGGCTCCCAGTCGATCACCATGGACCTGTCAGGTCTCGCGGACGGCCCGATCACCGTCACCTGGAGCGCCACGGATACCGCCGGAAACCCGACCAGCTACACGGACCCGAGCGCCATCAAGGACACCATGGTCCCGGGCGCGCCCTCGAACCTGACGGTTCAGGCCGGGACCAGCAACGCGGCCAGCGTCATCAACATGCACAGCGAGACCGGCGTGCGGGTCGCCGCGACGTTCGGCAGCGGCGCCCTCGGCGGAGGCGAACAGTTCTCGGTCACGTTGACGCCACAGGGCTCGAGCAGCCCGGCCGTCTCGTACGGCCCCATCTCGGGCGGCCCCATTGGCGGCACCTCCTTCGTCTTCGGCCCCATGAACACGACCTCGATTTCGGACGGCTCTGTCGACATCCGACTCGACGTCATGGACCCGGCCGGAAACACGGCGTCCTATCTTGGCACCACCGCCACCAAGGACGTGGTGCCCCCCGCGATGCCCACCAGCGCCGTTGTCGCCGGAGGGTCGACCAACCCAGCCAACTTCATCAACGCCACGACCACGGGCAGCGTCCAGGTGGACGTCGGCTTCGGAGCCGGCACCATCGCGACGGATCAGGTGACGGTCACGCTCTCTGGATCAGCCTTCGTCAGCACCACGGCGCCGGCCACCGCGCCGTCAAGCTCCGGAAGCATGAGCTTCTCGGGCATCAACACCACGAACATGTTCGACGGCCCGGTCATCGTGTCCGTCAACGTGGAAGACGTGAACCAGAACACCGCGACGTACACCGGAATCCCGGCGACCAAGGACACCATCGCCGCGGGGTCGCCGAGCAACGCGTTCGTCGCCACCAGCGGGTCGAACCCGCAGGGTTACATCAACGGGACGACCGCGCCGACGACCCTCGTCTCGGTCGCGTTCCCCGACTCCTACGAAGGCAACGTCACCTGGCGATGCGTCCTCACGGACACCGGCGCCAGCAACGCGGCATCCGCGTGGATGGCGATCGCTGAAAGCGGCTCTTCGGGGACCGCGCAGGTCAACGCTGCCGCGCTCGCGGACGGATCCGTGACGGTCTCGGTGGAGGTCGTCGATGAGGCGGGCAACCCCGCCGCGTTCCCGTCGTGGACCGCCACCAAGGACACGATCGGATCCGGCGCCCCCACCTCGGTGGGCATCGCCGTCGGCCCGTCCAATCCGGCGAACGTCATCAACGAGAACAGCGTGGCCTCGACGCGGGTACAGGCATCGTTCCCGTCCACCGCCCTCAGCGGCGGCGAGCAGTACACCGTCACGCTCACGCCCCAGGGTCAGAGCTCACCGTCCGTGACATACGGCCCGATCGCGGGCGCCGCCGCTGGCGGCAGCACCTTCACCTTCGGTCCGATGGACGCGACGGTGATCCCGGACGGCAGCGTCGACGTGTCGATTGAGGTCGAGGACGCAGCGGGTAACCCCGCCACGTTCGCCGGCACCATCGGCACAAAGGACGTGACGGCGCCCGGCACCGCGACCGTCGCCGGCGTCCTGGGCAGCACGATGAGCCCCGCGAACTTCATCAACTTCCACAACGAGCCGAGCATCGACGTCGGTGTCACGCTCGGGTCGGCCTCGGTCAACACGGACCAGGTCTGGGTGATGCTCACTGGCGGCGCGTTCAACGTGACGGCCGGCCCCATGAGCGCGCCGAGCGGATCGGGCAGCCTCAGCTTCGCCGGCATGGACGGGTCTCTCCTCGCGGACGGCCCCGTCTCCGTGCAGATCACCGTCGAGGACGCGAACGGCAATCAGTCGATCTTCGACGGCACGCAGGCCCTGAAGGACACCATCGCTCCTTCGGTGCCGACCAGCGCATCGGTCGCCCCGGGCGCGACGAACGACGCCCATTTCATCAACCTGACGAACCTCAACAACGTCGTCATCGACGTCGATCTGCCAAGCGACTACCGGGGCCTGGAGCAAGTCACGGTGACGCTGGCGGGCGGCGCCTCTATTTCGCACTCGATCCTCGCCCCCACCTACGGAGGCACGATCCAGATCGGCCACATCAACGCGGCGGCGCTCAGCGACGGCACGGTCACGATCTCGGTGGACGTCATGGACCCGGCGGGCAACTCGGTGAACTTCACCGGAACACCCTGCTTCAAGGACACGACGCCCCCCGCAGGCCCGACATCTATCGCGATCCCGGTCGGCGCATCCAACCCAGCCAACGTCATCAACAACCAGACCGACACCGCGGTCGACGTGGTGGTCAACTACGACGCCTCGATGACCGGCACGGAGACCGCCATCCTCAGCCTCACGGACTCCAGCAGCGACCTACCCGTGGTCGCTTCGTTCGGTCCGACAGCTGTTCCGGCTGGTGGCGGCATGGCGACCTTCTCAGGCATCAACGCCGGTCGCCTCGCCGATGGCGCCATTACACTGACGCTCCACATCACCGACGGGCAGCATAACGGGGCCACGTTCACGGGCACCCCGGCCACGAAGGACACGGTCGGATCGCCGGCGCCGCTGACGGCTCACGTGTGGACGACCCCAGCTAACCCCACCAACTTCATCAACGCGGGTAGCCAGGGCGCCGTCCAGGTCGACGTCGGGTTCGACGCCGGCTCGACGACCACCGATACGGTCACCGTCACGCTCGGCGGCGCGGTGAACTCCGCGTCCATGACCGCTCCCGCGGGAGTCGGCACGCTGAGCTTCACCGGCATCGACGCGTCCAGCCTCCCGCAGGGCGACGTACTCGTTCAAGTCAGCGTCCTCGACGCCAGCATGAACCTCACCTCGATGTTCGGCACCACCGCTCGCAAGGACACGGTCCTGCCCGATCCGTACACGTCAGCCCATATCGTGGCTGGCCCCGGAAACCCGCAAGACATCGTCAACACAAACAACGCCAGTAACGCGCGGATGTTCCTCACTCTGCCGAACACCTACCTCGGCTCGGAGATCATCGACGTCAGCATCACGGACTCCGCCTCCACCACCGCCTCGGTCACCGGGCGCGTCGCGCCGTTCCACGGCGGCGTCCTCGTCATCGACTGGCCGAATCTGTCCACCCTGCTCGACGGCACGTTGACGGTCTCCATGACGGCGACCGACCCGGCCGGCAATCAGGGCGTGTTCGCCACCGGCACCAACCCGACCAAGGACACCGCGAAGCCCAGCGCTCCCAGTTCGATCGGCGTTCCGATGAGCGCGGCGAACCCCGCCGACTTCATCAACGCCCAGACCGTCACCTCGGTTTCCTGCACGGTCACCTACGACGGATCGATGGACGGCACTGAGATCGCCACCCTGGTCTACACCGGCGCCCGCCTGTCGGGTGACGAGAACATGGAGCGGCGCTTCGGCCCGTTCAGCGTGCCCGCCTCGGGCGGCGCCGCGACCATCTCGGGCTCAAACCTCAGCGGGTTCGCCGACGGCATGATCTCCATCTCGTTGGAGATCACGGACGTCGCCGGAAACACCGGGGTCTACGCCGGGACGAGCGCCACCAAGGACACCGTGGCGCCGAACGACGCCGTCGTCGACCCGATGCCGACACCGGTCAACGTCACCGGCCAGCTGGTCACCGGTGTCGCCGATCCAGCCACCAACGTCGAGGTCATCGTGAGCGGAACACCCGCCGCGACCGCCACGTCTGATGCGCTGGGCTCGTTCGTCATCAACTGGAGCGTCCCCACCGGAGGGACCACCGCGTTCGAGGTCCGCGCGACCGACGACGCCGGTAACCCGCAGACGCTCGACACCTCCACCGACTGGAACGGCGGGACCCTGTCCGTCACCCATGACGCCACAGCCCCGTCGATCCCCTGGACCGACAACACCGTTACGGCCAACGTCGGCGACGCCGGCAGCGTCTCCGGAGGCAGCTTCGTCGACGTCGATAACGACGGCGACCTCGACCTGTTCGTCGGCGAGACCAACCGCCTCTGGAAGAACGACGGCTCCGGCGTCTACACCGACGTCACGGCGACGGCTGCCCCTGGTGGCTTCGCCGGCAACGAAGCCGCCACCTGGGGTGATTACGACGGCGACGGCGACCTCGACCTGTGGACGACTGATACGGTCAACGGGTCGACCCTGTGGCAGAACGACGGCGCGGGCAACTTCGTCGACGTGACCGGCACCGCCACCGCCGCCGTCAGCGGCGCACCTCAGGGCGCGTCATGGCTGGACTACAACGCCGACGGATGGAACGATCTCTTCGCCGTCGACACGAGCATGTCGGGGCATGAGCTGCTCAGCAACGGCGGACTGTCCGGCTTCAGCCCGGTCCCCGGGACTCCCCTCGGGATCGGCATCGCCGCCCCGCGCTGGGTCTGCGTCGGCGACCTCGACGGCAACGGCATGATGGACGTGGTCATCGGTGACTCCGCACCCAGCATGCAGTACATGAACGACGGCAGCGGCGCGTTCACCGACATGGCCGGCGTCGGTCAGTCCGGCTTCTCGTCGGACACCTCAACGTCGAACGGCGGGATCACCATGGCCGACCTCGACAACGACGGCGACCTGGACATGTTCGTGGCCTCGGGCGGCGCTGGAGGGGCCAACCAGTTCTGGCAGAACGACGGCGCAGGTAACTTCGTCGACGTGGCCGCCACCGCAGGGTGCGACACCGCCGCGAACGCCTACGACGTCGTCATCGCTGACTTCGACAATGACGGCATGCGGGACATCTACCTGGCATGCAACGGGGACAACGTCCTCTACCGCAACCAGGGAGACCAGGTCGGTGGCGACGGCATCCCCGAATTCACCAACGTCGCAGCCGCGGCGGGTGGCACCGTCAATGACGGCAGCGACGGACGCCTCTGTTGTGCCGGTGACGTCGACGGCGACGGCGACATGGACGTCTTCGTCGGCAACGAGGCCGCCACCAACGTCATGTACCAAAATGACCTGGGCAACAACTTCCGTTACCTCATGGTCAAGCTGCTCGGAAAGGGCGCCGCCATGGGTGGCTCCTCCCCCGACGCCATCGGCGCCAAGGTGCACATTGAAGACGCGGCGACAGGCGCCGACGTGATGTGGCACTGGGTTGGTAGTGGTCGCGGCGCGGGCGCCGATGACCCCAAGGCCCTACACTTCGGCGGGCTGACTCCGTCTCGCGCCTATCACGTCCACGTCACGTGGCCGACGGGTGGGACGCAGACGATGATGAACGTCGTCCCGACGACCAAGACCAGCCAGACCGTCACCATCGTCGAGCAGTAGACACCGCTGCTCCACGACCCGGACAGGGCCCGCATCCCCAGGAGAGGGAGGCGGGCCCTGTCTGCATTCCGGGCCCTTAAAATAAGGCGTCTCCGGAACCCCCGACCAGTCCGCGCGTCCAACCCCTCGCCCTGGGCGTGCCTGAACCCGTTACCCTGAGCGCCTCAGTGAGGAGAAACGCCATGTGCTGCTTTTCCGGACCCGTCGATCGCGTCGCCGAGACCAACATCTTTGCTCGGGAGTCCCGGAAGGGGCACCAGTTCATCGTTTACAGCATGACCCTGGAGACGTCGGCGGACGTCGCCATGATCCTGCCCCTGCCCGTCCCGGTCGGCTCTGGGGAGAAGGCGGTCACCTTCATCAACCTGGAGGAATACAACGGCTTCTTCGCCGACGCTCACCGGGGATTTCCAAGACCGCGCTCCAAATCGGCGACAGACTTACGCGCGGTGCGGCCCAGCGAGCAACAGCTAGAGGTCGTCTCGGTCGGTTCGTTCGAGGCCTCGTTCGTGCCAACGGTCGCGGACTTCGCGCGCCTCGATAAGCGCTTCCGGCTGCCCGACGGCACGTTCGAGAAATTGCCTGGGTACAGAGACTGGGGCTTCGCGGTCTTCAAGCTCAAGAAGGGCAAGAAGAAGATCCACCCCATGGCGCTCGAGATGCCGACCCGATGGCCGAAGAAGCTGTTCTTCCCGACGGTCCACAT
>NYSS01000031.1 GCA_002683135.1 Planctomycetota bacterium
ACCCTCCGAGCTCATCGCTTTCGACCATCGCATGGATGAGTTCGAAAAGCGAGGCGTCCAGGTCCTGGGCGTTTCCATGGATGACGCGGAGACTCACGCGCGCTGGCGGGACACCGCCATCAACGAAGGCGGCATCGGCCCGGTCAAGTATCCGCTCCTCGCGGACACGACCAAGCAGATGTCTCAGGACTACGACGTGGTCCACGCCGACAGCGGGTTCTCCGCGCGCGGCACGTTCCTCGTCGACCCGGACGGGGTGTGCTGGCACGCGCTGGTCAACAACCTGCCGTTGGGTCGCGACATGGACGAGCTCCTCCGCGCCATCGACGGCGTGCAGTTCTTCAAGGAGAACGGCGAGGTCTGCCCCGCGGGTTGGGCGACCGGCAAGGCCGGCATGACCCCGTCCGACGACGGGGTGAAGTCCTACCTGACGGACCACGCGGACAGCCTCTAGGCTCCGCGTCCGTCGCGCCACGGGCCCCGTCGACCTCGGTCAGCGGGGCCCCGCGCGTTCGGGCCCGCTTCGCTTCACTTGGAGGCGTCGTAGACGACCCGCCCCCCGACCACGGTCAGAGCGACCCCGGTCTCGAGGATCTTGGCGGGTTCGATCGTGAAGAGATCCTGATCCGTCATCACGAGATCGCACAGGCGCCCCGGGGCCAGCGATCCCTTGACCGACTCCCTGTGCTCGCCGTAGGCGCTCCCCAACGTGTAGGCGTGGATCGTCTCCCACATGGTCAGGCGCTGCTCGGGGAACCAGCCCGTCTTCGGCTCCATGCGCTGGATGTTGGTGCGGGAGACGCCGCTGAAGACGCCGCGCATGGGGTCGAGGGGCTCGACGGACCAGTCGGTGCCGAACGCCAGCCGCGCTCCCCCGTCCAGAAGGCTCCGCCAGGGATACGCGGTGCGACAGCGCAACCGCCCGATACGCGTCTCGGCGAACCGCATGTCCGTCGTGCAATGGGTGGGCTGCATGCTGGCGACGACGCCCAGCTTGCCGAAGCGACGCAGGTCGTCCTTGTGAATCACCTGGGCGTGCTCCACGCGGTGCCGACGGCCCTTGGTGCCGTTGACGTTGGCGGCCTTCTCGTAGGCGTTCAACACCATGTGGACGCCCTTGTCTCCGATGGCGTGAATACCCATCTGAAAACCAAGCCGGTCAGCCTCGACGACCGCTTCGTCGATCTCTTCCTGGGTCATCCGCGGCAAGCCGAGGAAGTCCTTGCGGTCGACAAACGACTCGAACATGGCGGCCGTCCCATCCCCCAGGGTCCCGTCGATGTAACCCTTCAGGAACCCGACCCGCACCCAGTCATCCCCCTGCCCGGTCATGACGCCCTGCTCGTGCAGCCACCGCGCCTGGCGCAGCTGCAACCAGCCGGTCCATCGAACCGTGAGCTTCCCCTCGTCCCGCAGCTCGCGAACGACCTTCATCTCGGCCAGGCTGCTGGACGTCTGGACGCTCGTCACGCCGCGCTCCGCGGCGTGCGCAAACCCGGCGATGAGGTCATCCTTCTGGCGCTGTTTGCGCTCCTCACGGGTGAGCCGCGGGCCCCGTCCCCGGCGACGCACGAGCCCCGAAGCGGACTCCAACAGGATGCCTGTCGCCTCACCGGTCTCCGGATCGCGCTGAATCTCCCCGGCGCGCGGGTCTTTCGTGTCCTTGGTGACACCCGAGAGTTTGAGCGCCAACGAGTTCACCCACACGGAGTGACCGCTCGCGCGCCCGAGCACGACCGGGTTGTCCGGGGAGACGCGGTCCAGGTCCTCCCTGGTCGGCCAGGCCTCGCCCCACAGGGTGTGGTCGTATCGCGAACCCGAGATCCACTCACCCGGCTCGGCCTGATCCACCGCCTCCTTCACGAGCGCCAGCACCTTGGCGAGGCTGTCGACGCCGTAGAGATTCAGCCGTCGCAGGCCACTGGAACCGCCGCCGAAGTGCGAATGACTGTCGTTGAAACCAGGCACGACGAGCCGGCCCTTGGCGTCGATCACCTTGGTCTCGGCACCGATATACGGTTGGACCTCCTCAACCGTACCGACGGCGACGATCCACTCACCGCGCGCGACCAGGGCGTCCGCGCGCGGGACGCGGTCATCCATGGTGATGATCTTCGCGTTGACGATGGCGAAGGTGCCAACGGCGTCGGACGAAGTGCCCTGAGCAGGAACGAACGCCAGGAACACGACGGAGGCGAGAACGAGTCGAAGGAACATGGCGGGCCCTCCCTGTTGGGCCCGCCATGCTAACCCGATCAGTTGACCGAGTAGATGGAGGAATCGGATTGCGGGAAATATGCGGTCGTCCATCCCGCCGGGACGGCACCTCCGGGTGCCCCACCTCACTACGCCCCGACCGTCTCCTTGAGCTCGTTCAAGGTCTCTTGCAAAGCGACCTTGGCGTCGGAGAAGAGCATGTGCGCATTGTCCGCCTCGAACAGCGGGTTCCGCACGCCTGCGTAGCCAGGACTGAGGGACCGCTTCACGACGATGACCTGTCGCGCATCGTGGACGTTGAGGATCGGCATGCCCGCGAGGGGGCTCTCCGGATCGTCGAGGGCCGCCGGATTCACCACGTCGTTCGCGCCGAGAACGACCACCACGTCCGTGCTCTTGAACTCGGGGTTGATCTCGTCCATCTCGACGAGCTGCTCGTAGGGAACGCTGGCCTCAGCCAGTAACACGTTCATGTGCCCCGGCATGCGCCCGGCGACGGGGTGGATCGCATACTTCACTTGAGCGCCCTGCGCCTCGAGGAAGTCCCCCAGTTCGCGGGTGACGTGCTGCGCCTGCGCGACCGCGAGCCCGTAACCGGGGACGAAGATCACCGACGAGACACCCTCCAGCATCATGGCGAGTTCTTCGGGGCCCACGCTCTTCACGTTGCTGTACTCGCGAGCATCCTCGCTGCTCCCCGACCCCGCGGTCTGGCCGAATCCACCGAGCAGGACGCTCAGGAGCGAGCGGTTCATGGCCTTGCACATGATGTTCGTCAGGATCAGGCCCGACGCACCGACGAGCGCCCCCGACACGATCAGCACGGGGCTCTTCAGCACGAAACCGGTCATCGCCGCCGCGATGCCCGAGTACGAGTTCAACAGCGAGATGACGACGGGCATGTCTGCCCCGCCGATGGGGAGCACCAGGAGGACACCCAGCCCCAGGGACAGGAGCGCCAGGAACACGGACACCGACATGGCGGCGCCCGGGCCCAACACCCACCCGATCAACGCGGTCAGCACCAGCGCGGCCAGGATCAGGCCGCCGTTGATCTGGTGTTGCATGTCGTAGACGACCGCGTCGCCCGTCACCTTGCCCGAGAGCTTGCCGTACGCGACGACGGAGCCCGTCAACGTCACCCCGCCGATGAGGATCGACAGGGCAAGGGCCAGGGTCGTGTCCCAGCCCATCTTGTCTGCCAGACTTACGCTGTCCGGGAGGGCCTTCAGCGTGGTCGAGATCTCGTTCGCCAGGAACGACAGCACCACGAAGACGGAGGCGGCGCCCCCGGAGCCGTTGAACAAGGCGACCATCTCCGGCATCTCGGTCATCTGGACCTTCTTGGCCACGACCGCGCCGATCCCCCCGCCCACGATCACGCCGGCGATGATCCAACCCCAGTCCACACCAGCGCCAACACCAGATTGAGGGCGTTCGCTCAGCTGTCCCACCGCGCCGATCACGACCAGCAGCATGGCGAGCGACGCCAGCCGGTTGCCGTTCTTCGCCGTGCGGACCTTGCCGAGCTGCTTGATCCCGAAGATGAAGAGGACGATCGCGACGAGATAAGCGACCTCGAACCAGGCCCCACCCATCACTTCTCCTCCTTCTTGCTGCCGAACATGGTCAGCATGCGATCAGTCACCATGAAACCGCCGACCACGTTGACGCTCGCGGTGGCGATGGCGACGAACCCCAGGGCGTTGGCCATGAACGGTGACTTGGTGAAGTAAGCGCAGGTGAGGGCGCCCACTATGGTGATCCCGGAGATCGCGTTGGCGCCGGACATCAGGGGCGTGTGCAACGTCGGCGGCACCTTGGTGATCAACTCGAAGCCGAGGAAGATCGCCAGCACGAAGACAATGAGAAAGACCATCATGACGCGGACACCCCTCGGTTATCGATCGCTTCCCTGGTCGGCCCGTGGCGGACCTCACCGTCCTGAATGATGAGCGCGCCGTCGACGACCTCGTCCTCGAGGTCCAGCTTGATGGCGCCGCCTTCGTTCTTGTCCACCACATCCATGACGAGCGCCAGGATGTTGCGCGCGTACACGTTGCTCGAATCGGTGGCCAGCATGGCGGGCACGTTCGGCTCACCGATGATGGTGACGCCATGCCTGGTAACCCGGCCCGGCTCGGCCAGCTCGCAGTTGCCCCCTTGTGTCACGGCGAGGTCGACGATCACCGATCCGTGCCTCATCTTCTCGACCACGTGCGCCGGCACGAGGATGGGCGCCTTGCGACCCGGGATCAGCGCGGTGCAGATCACCATGTCAGCCTCCACGAGGTGACTCTCGATGATCTCTTGCTGGCGCTGCTTCTGCTCGTCGGTGAGCTCCTTGGCGTAGCCCCCCTCACCGGAAGCCTCGACCGTCTCGATGAACGTGCCGCCCAACGACTCGATCTGCTCCTTCACCTCGGGACGTATGTCGGAGGCCTCGACGATGGCGCCGAGGCGCTTGGCAGTCGCGATCGCCTGCAGACCGGCGACCCCCGCCCCCATGACCACCACCCTGGCGGGCTTCAGCGTCCCCGCCGCGGTGACCATCATGGGCATGATGCGGGCGAGCGCGTCGGCGCCCATGAGCACCGCCTTGTATCCTGCCAGGTTCGCTTGCGACGACAGGGCGTCCATCTTCTGCGCGCGGGAGATGCGGGGGACCGCCTCCATGGCCAGGACCGACACCTTGCGGTCGGCCAGCCGGGCGGCGAGGTCCGGGTCATGGACAGACCACACGAACGACACGAGGAGGGCGCCCGGCTTCATGCGGTCCACCTCTCCCTGCTCCGGAGGATTGACCTTCAGGACGAGGTCAGCCCCGGCCCAGCCCGACGCTGCGTCCACCAGGGAAGCTCCCGCTCCCCCGTAGCCGTCGTCGCTGATGTGGCTGGCGGCGCCGGCGCCCGTCTCGACGGTCACGTCGAGGCCAAGTTTCTTGAGGCGCTTGACGGTCTCGGGGGTCGCGGCAACTCGCGATTCCCCGTCCTGTATTTCTCTGGGTACGAAGACCTGGGTCATGATCTGGGTCCCGATTCAATGGCATCCGCGCACATCTGTCGCGGCGGGTTGGAGCGAGTGGGGCGGGAGTATAGCTAGATGACACACGGGCCAGAACCTCGGGCCGCAGTCCACATCTACATGTTCTCACCCTGATCGCCTCCCCCGCAACCGTGGTGCAGAGAACCCGCAATGGCCCGACGGGGCGCGACGAGCCCCAGGCCTACCTCCCACCGCGGAGGCGAAGCTCCAGCTGTTGGATCTGGGCCTGGAGAGCTGTGTCCAGCGGATCGAGCTTCTGCCATGTACGGGCGTGCCGGAGCGCGCGCGCGACCTCGTCCAGGTCCCGAGCGATGGTCACGAGCGCCTGCAGGACCTCCCGATCGGTCGGGTGCGCCTCATGGACGGCCTCGAGGACATCCAGGGCGTCCCGGCCCTGACCTGTGGACATCAGCGCGACCCCGTACATGTATCCGTGCCTGGCCACGCCACGGTCGAGGGACCAGGCCCTGGCGAGCGGCAGGATCGCCTGGCGATATTGCTTCACCCGCACCAGCGCGAGCCCGAGCGCGTGGTGGAGGCCGGCGGCGTCCGGTAAGCGGGCCAGCCCGTCGCGCAGGACCCGCACCGAAGCGTCGTCGTCACCGAGCTCACGGTGCGCATCAGCCAGGTTCGCCCACGCGTTGCGCGCGTTGGAGTCCAGGCGCAGCGCCGTTCGGTAAGCCGCCACCGCGTCATCCAGCCTGCCCTGCTCGGCGCGGAGCAGCCCGATGTTCTCGTGGGCGAAGGCGCGGTCAGCGTTGACCATCTGCGCCTCGACGTAGGCCTCGATACCCCGCTCCCGCGCCGCCCGTGACACTCCCGACAGCATGCCGTCCGGGACTGAGGCGAGGCGCCGCGCCGCCTCGATGCGAACCGCACGCACGGGGTCGTCCATCATCGGATCGCCGATGCGGGCACACACGTCAAACGGCAGCATGGACAACAGCCTCGCGGCGGCGAGGCGTACCAGCGGATCCGGATCGACGGCGCCGCTCTCCACCGCGGACAGGGTCTCGGGGTCACCACGCTGCCCCAGCTCGGCCGTGGCCGTGGCGCGCACGATCCCCGTCGCTTCCGGGTCCTGCGCGAGCGCCAGCAGGCGCGTGGCAGCGTCGGACGCCCCGTTTCGCGCTGCGTGGAGCACCTCCCCGAAGTGCGCCGGACGCTTGGGCTTTTCGTACCACCGGTCGACGGCGGCGGTCGCCCATGATGCCGGCTTCTCCGCGTGGCAGCCGTTGCAGGCGTTCGGCGTCCCGAGCTTCTCCGTCAGGTCCGGACGCGGCACCCGCAAGCTGTGGTCACGACGGGCGTCGACCCCCATGTAGTGCTTCGACGGCATGTGGCAGTTCACGCACTGAGCACCCGGAGTCCCAGGCTCGTGAAAGTGGTGCTCCACCGTGTCGAAGCGGTCAGGGAGATGACAGCGGTAGCACAGGGTGTTGCCCTCGGACCTCATCCCGAGCCCGTGGGGCTCGTGGCAATCCGTGCACACGACCCCCTGCGCGTGCATCTTGCTCTGGGCGAAGGAACCCCAGACGTACACCTCGTCGCTGATCTGCCCGTCAGCGTGATAGAGCCCCTCCCGCAGCAACGCGGGCACCAGCTTGTCCAGTAGCGCCTGCCCGTGCACGTCCTCGGTGATCATGGTGCGNCGGGCATGNCATCGCGCGCANGCGGTNANCTGGTNCGNCGACGGCGGGGGCCCCTCACGCTTCGCCTGCCCGGTCGCCTTGTCGANGACCCAGCGCGCATCGGCGAGACCCCGCAGCGACGCGACGAGCCCCATCTGTTCAGCCGTCCCTTCGTAAGCCCCCTGCGCTCCCGCCGCCGCCCTCTCTTCGGCCCAGACGACGTGATCGGACCCGGGCCCGTGGCACGCCTCGCAGCTCACGTCGATCTCCGACCAGCGGGTGTCGAAGCTGTTGGTCTCCAGGTCGTAGTTACGCGACAGGCCGGTGGAGTGGCAGTCCGCGCACATGAAGTTCCAGTTCTGATTCGCCCCCGTCCAATGGAGGATGTCGGTGTGCGGGATGGCCTCGTCCGAATACAGGTGGTACCAGCGCTGCCCGCCGTCGCCCTTGGGTCGCGTGTCCCAGCAGAGCGGCAACGACTGCATACGACCGCCGGGAAACTTGACCAGGTACTGCTGCAGCGGCGTGACACCGAACGCGTACGCCACCTCGAAGTCCGCCAGCTCGCCGTCCGGCCCGTCGGTGTGAACCCAGAACTTCCCATCCCGCTCGAACATGGTCGACGTCGTACCGAAGTGCTCCAGCTTGCGATCCTTGAAATCGCCCAGCACGTTGCCCTTCGTCGCCGGCTGCATGGCGAGGTCATGATGGGACCCCTGCCACGCGGCGTCCTCCTCGGCGTGGCACGCCGCGCAGCGTCCGCGCCCCACGAACGTCGCCGCGGACGCCACATCGGCCCGGTCGGACGAAGGCGAATCGGGGCTGCCATCACAGGAGACAAACAGCGCCGCGAGGCCGATAGAGACGAGGATGAACGAACGCATCGGCCGCGAGGTTAGCACGCACGGCCCATCTCAACGGGCGCCGCGCCCATCCCGTACGATCACGGCATGCGCAGCCTCATCCTGATCATGGTGGCCTGCACGGCGCCCCTCGTCGCGCAGACCGCGCCCCCGCCGAACATCGTCCTCATCCTCGCCGACGACCTCGGATACGGCGATCCCGGTTGCTTCAACGACGCGTCCAAGATCCCGACGCCGCACATCGACCGGCTCGCCGCAGAAGGCCTGCGCCTCACCGACGCCCACTCTCCTTCGAGCGTCTGCACACCGACCCGCTACGGGATCCTGACCGGTCGCTATGCATGGCGGACGAAGCTGAAGCGCGGCGTCCTGTGGCCGTGGGACCCGCCTCTGCTCGAGCATGACCGGCTGACCCTGCCCGAGCTCCTGCGGGACAAGGGCTACCGCACGGCGTGCATCGGCAAGTGGCACCTGGGATGGGACTGGCCCATCGACCAGGACGCCCACATCACCGACGTCTTCAAGGGTCACACGATCCCCGCGAAGCGCCGCGCTGGCTTCGCCAAGCGCATCGACTGGTCGCGACCGACCCGGGGCGGCCCGCTCGCCCACGGGTTCGATCACTACTTCGGCGACGACGTCCCCAACTTCCCACCGTACGCGTTCATCCAAGACGACCGCGTGACGGCGAAGCCGACCGCCAGCAAACCGAAGGGCATGTTCGGACACGCGGGCCCGGCGACGCCGGGCTGGGACCTCTCCGTCGTTCTCCCGACCCTCGCCCAGCGCGCCGCCAGCTGGATCGACAGCCTCGGCGATGAGCCGACCAAACCGTTCTTCCTCTACGTGCCGCTGACAGCGCCGCACACACCCATCGCGACGTCGCCCCATATGCGCGGCAAGTCCAAGGCGGGCGACTACGGAGACTTCGTCCACGAGGTCGACTGGACGGTGGGCCAGATCCTCGCGGCCCTCGATCGCACCCAACTCGCGGAGAACACGCTGGTCCTGTTCACCTCAGACAACGGCTCACCGCAGCGCGACGGAACCGGCATGTCTGGCCCCGTCGGCTCGGTAAAGAGGCGGTTCGGCCATGACCCGTCACGCCCCTGGCGCGGGCTGAAGAGTGACGCGTGGGAGGGCGGACACCGTGTCCCCTTCGTCGCCCGCTGGCCCGGCCATGTGCCCGCCGGAAGGAGCTCCGCCCAGCCATGGGTGCACACCGATCTGTACCGCTCCCTGGCGACCCTCACCGGGTGCACGGTCCCACCCGCCGCCGCCGAGGACAGCTTCGATCTCTCGGCGGTGCTGCTGGGCGGCGCCACCGAGGAGCCCGTTCGCGACCACCTGGTCCACCACTCCGGCAACGGGCTGTTCGCCATCCGCCAAGGCAGCTGGAAGCTCATCCTCGGCAAGAGATCGGGCGGCTTCACGAAGTACAAGCCCCCTGCCGACGCGCCCGCTGGCCAGCTCTTCGACCTCGACGCCGACCCGGCGGAGTCGGCCAACGTCTACGTCGAGAACCCCGACGTGGTGAAGCGCCTCTCGGCGCGCCTTGATCGGATCCGGCGGTCCGGACGCTCCACGGACGACTCCTGACCGGCCTCTCGTGAACTCGGACCCGATTCGGGGTCGATCTCGGCTAAGCTCCTCGTTCCATGCATGTGAAGACCCTCCTCGGCGCCCTCATTATCCTGGTGGGGACCACCGCCGCACAATCGCCCTTCGTCGCGGCGTCAGCCGCGGCCGCGACAGACGTGGAACGAGGCTTGCTCCTGCTGGGCGAGCTGGGCTGCACCGCTTGTCACGCCGCCGGCGACGCGTCCGGCCACCTGCTGCCCAAGTCCGCGCCGGACCTCGGCCGCGTCGGCGAACGGGCCGACCCGCGCTGGATGACCGCGTTCATCAGCGACCCGCAAGGCACCAAGCCCGGGACCACCATGCCCCACGGGGTCGCGCGGGACCAGGCCGAGGACATCGTCCACTGGTTGATGTCACGGACCCGCCGCCGCCCACAGCGTCAGGCGCCGGACCTGGGATCTGCGGCTCGGGGAGAGCGCCTCTTCCATGAGGTCGGTTGCGTCGCGTGCCACGCGCCCCGTCGTGACGGCGCCGATGCCCTGAAGGCCCAGTCGGTGCCGCTGCCAGCGCGCCTCGAAGACAAGTACACCTTCGCCGCCCTCACCCACTTCCTGCGGCGGCCCCTCGACGTGCGACCGTCCGGCCGCATGCCCGACATGAAGCTCACGGGCCGCGAGGCGGACGACATCTCCCACTACCTGCTGAAGGACACCCGGGTCCCGGGGACCCTGCGCTACTCCCTCTATCACGGACGCCTGGAGAGCCTCGCCCCCTACTTCTCCACCGAGCTGCGGCGGACCGGCATGGCGGACGGCTTCGATCCCGAGGTGGCCAGGCGGGGTAACGACTTCGCCCTGCGCTTCGAGGGGTTCATCGAGGCCCCCGCTGCAGGCTCTTACCGGTTCTTCCTCCGCTCCGACGACGGCACCCAGCTGCGGATCAATGAGCAACTCGTCGTCGACAACGACGGACACCGGCGCAACCAGAAGGCCGTGGAGAAGGACGGCTCCATTCAGCTCACCAAGGGCTGGCATCCCATCGAAGTCACCTACTTCCAACGGGTGAAGAACCGGGTCCTCGAGGTCTCGTGGCAGGCCCCCGGGATGGCCCGCGTCCCCGTCCCCCAGAGCGCCCTGCGCAGCACCAAGGAGCCCGTGCCCGTGCCGACGCCCTTCGTGGTCGACGCGGAGCGCGCCGCCCGCGGCAAGGAGCTGTTCACCTCTCAGGGATGCGCCTCGTGCCATCGCGCCGAGCGCGAGGCCACACGTCCCGCCGATGTGCCGGCGCTGCGAGCGCTGCGGGCAGAGCAGGGGTGCCTCTCCCAGGACAGCGGCGCCGGAGAGACGCCGGACTTTCGCCTCTCCCCTGATCAACGGCGGGCTGTCAGCGCCGCCCTCAGCTGGCTAAGAACCTCACCGTCCGACCCCCAACCCGCCGCTCGGGTCACGCGGAAGATCGCGTCTCTCAACTGCTACGCATGCCACGAACGGGACGGCGTCGGTGGACCGACTGACGAGCGCGAGTCGTGGTTCACATCCGGCGGGCACAACCAGGGCACCGAAGGCCGCATCCCGCCCCGCCTGACCGGCGTCGGCGACAAGCTCAAGCGCCCTTGGCTCACCCGTGTCCTCAGCGAAGGCGCGTCCATGCGCCCCCTGTTCCATACCCGCATGCCGCGCTTCGGTGACGCGAACCTCGCTGAATTCGCGGACGACCTGGTGACCACGGACCGCCGCGCGGCCACGCCGCCGCAGTCAACGGACGACCCGGCGACCCAACGGGCCGCGGGGCGCCAGCTCGTCGGCGCGGTCAACGGGTTCAACTGCGTCGCCTGCCATCACTTTCACGACGGCGAAGGCCCGACCATGCAGATGGTGGACCTCACCGACGTCACCGAGCGCATCCATGAAGACTGGTTTCAGCGATGGATCCGCGACCCGGGCAGGTTCCTCCCCGGCACACGCATGCCGAGCTACCTGCCCCACGCCGAGGTGCTCGACGGCGACCTGAACAGGCAGTTCGCGGCGATCTGGGCCTACCTGTCCGATGGGCGCCGCGCGCTCAAGCCCGTGGGCGTCAGCCGTCAGAACCACGAGCTCACCGTCGGCGGCGAAGCGATCGTCTACCGCGGCAAGCTGCGCGACGTCGGATACCGCGGCATCGCCATCGCCCATCCGGAGCGCACGCACGTCGCGTTCGACGCCGAGAACATCCGCTACGCGTTGTTGTGGAAGGGACGCTTCCTCGACGCCCGTCCCCACTGGACGGGGCAGAGCTCGGGGAGCGCCGGGCCCCGCGGGCACGACGTGATCAAGCTGCCCCAAGGACCGTCGTGGACCACCCCCAAGGGCCCGGCCAAGACGCGCTTCCGCGGCTACCGCCTGGACAAGGACCCTGTCCGGCGCCCCACGTTGCGATACCACGTCGGCGACATGCTCGTCTCAGACCACACCCGCGGTCTCCAAGACGGCGCCGGGATCGTCCGCACCCTCACATTCGACGGGCCACCGCCCGAGGGGCTGTCCCTGCGGCTGGCACACGCTCCCGTGGGCGACACCAAGCTCAACGTCACGGTGAAGGGGGCGACCGCCATCGTCACCGAGGAGAACGGCATGAGATCCACGCGCGTGCCCATCGCAGCCGGCACCAAGACCCTGGAGGTGACCTACCGATGGTAGTCCGCTTCGTGATCATCCTGCTGGCCCTCTCGCCCGCGCTGTTCGCCCAGGTCGAGGCCGCCGGGGTCACCCCCGTCGACGCCGGCCTGGCAGGACGGGAGAACATCTACTACGCGCTCGAGGACCTGCTCACGCCGTGGAGCACCACGGTCGAGGCGACCGCGTTCGCGCGCATGCCCGACGACCGCGTCGCCATCTCCACCCGGCGCGGCGACGTGTTCATCACCACCGGCCTCAGCCGCGCCAACCGGGTGCCCGACTACAGCCTGTTCGCCAGCGGCCTGCACGAGATTCTGGGCCTCGCGTACAAGGACGGCGCCCTCTACGCGACGCAACAGGGCGAGGTCACCCGGCTGGTGGACGAGGACGGTGACGGCCGCGCCGATCTGTTCGAGACCGTCAGCAACGCCTGGGGGTTCGGCGACTACCACGAGTTCACCTACGGCTCGAAGTTCGACAGGGACGGCAACCTCTGGATCGCCCACTGCCTGACCAGGTCGTACACATCCGAACGCCTCTTCCGTGGATGGGTGCAACGCATCACCCCCGACGGCCGGACCATCCCCACCTGCAGCGGCGTGCGCAGCCCGGGGGGGCTGGGCATGAACGCCGAAGGGGACATGTTCTATACGGAGAGCCAGGGACCATGGAACGGCTCCTGCGGACTCAAGCACCTGCGCCCCGGCGCCTTCCTGGGGCACCCCATCTCGTTCAAGTGGTACGAGCACGCGCCTCATCTGGGACCGGCCCCCAAGGTCCCCAACGGCGGGCGCGATGTCCGTCAGTACAACGAGGTCAAGAACGTCCCCGAGCTGATGCCCACGTCCATCGTGCTCCCGTACAAGAAGATGGGCCAGTCCGCATCCGCCATCGTCCTGGACGACTCGGGCGGCGCGTTCGGCCCGTTCGAAAACCAACTGTTCGTGTCGGACTACACCCTCTGCCTGGTGATGCGGCTGTATCTGGAGAAGGTGAACGGCGTCTACCAGGGCGCCTGCTTCCCATTCCGTCAGGGCTATGCCACCGGCCTCATCGGTATGGGCATGACCCGCGACGGCCACCTGGTCGCCGGGGGATGCAGCCGCGGCTGGCCCACCCGCGGCACCAAGCCCTACGCGCTCCAGCGTCTTCGCTGGACGTCCAAGATGCCGTTCGAGATCGACGAGATGCGGATCGAGAAGGACGGCTTCGCCCTGCTGTTCACCAAGCCCGTCGATCCGAAGACCGCCACCGACGTCCGCTCCTACGCCATGACGTCTTACACTTACCGCTACCAGAAGGTGTACGGCAGCCCCGAGGTCGATCACGAGACGCCCAGGATCGTCAAAGCCTCGCTCGACGCCGACGGCAAGACGGTTCACATCACCGTCGAAGGCTTACGCGTCGGACACGTCCACGAGTTGACGGGGAACGGCGTCCGCTCCCGGGACGGCGACCCCCTGCTGCACCCGGTGGCGTACTACACGCTGAACGCGCGGCGTTAGGCGAACACCCGACGCAGGTACTCGAGGCTCTCGCGCGCCACCGTCGGCCCGTCGGGGGCGTAGTCGAACACCTCCACCGAGACCCACCCGTCGTAGCCCACGTCGTGGAGCGCCCTCGCGATCGGTGCGTAGTCCACGTCCCCGGTACCGGGCCCGCGCAGGTTCTTGTCGTTGGCGTGGAAGTGGGCGAGGTCGCCCCCGTGGGTCGCGATGAGCTCGGGGATTGGCCGGGTCTCGGAGCACATGGCCCGCACGTCCAGGTGCATCTTGCACGCGTCGTGGTCGACGACGCGCATCAGCCGCGCGGCCTCGTCAGCGCTGGCGAGGAAGTTGGTGTCTTCCGGGGTCAGGGGCTCGAACGCCAGGGTGACCCCGAGCGGACCCGCCACCTCGCACACCGCGCGGCAGGCATCGGCCGCACGGTGGAAGGCATCGGCGTAAGCCTCCCCGTCGAGCACGCTGCGCTGGCGCGGACTCCCGAGGACCATGACCGAACCCCCGAGGGCGCCACAGATCCGCGCCAGGTGCTGCAGGAACCCGACCGTCCGTCCGCGAACAGCGTCATCCGACGTGGTCAGGTGCAAGCCCTCGGGCTTCACCAACAGCCAGTGGAGCCCGCAAACCTCCAGGCCCGCCTTGCGCGCCACCTCCCCCAGCGCCGCGGCGTGGGCCTCGGTGAGCGCCGCGGGATCAGGCCCCAGGGTGAACGGCGCCACCTCCACGCCCTCGTAGCCGCAGGCGGCGATGTCGTCGCAGACGCGCTCGAACGGCCAGTCCTCGTAGGTCTCGTTACAGATGGCGAAGCGCATCGCGCGGAGTGTACCCGGGGCGAGACGGTCAGCCGGCTGTAGAATTCGGAGCGCAGGGAGACCCGCGCCATGTCCCGGGCCTCAGGGAACAACGGGGAAGAGGAGAGAGACGTGACCCCCACCGACGTCGCAACGCTCGAGGAGCACCTGTCGCGCCCGACGCCGCAGGTCGTGGACGAGCTGGCGCCCCTCGACGGTGACCTGCTGATCCTGGGCGCCGGCGGGAAGATGGGGCCGAGCCTGGCGCGGATGGCGCGGCGCGCCCTGGATCAGGCCGGGTCCACGTCCCGGGTGATCGCCGTCGCGCGCTTCAGCAATCCAGATATAGAAGCGCCGCTCGGCGCAGAGGGCATCGACACGCATCGAGCCGACCTCCTCGACCCTGAACAGGTGAAGGGGCTGCCAGACGCCGGGGCGATGCTGTTCCTCGCCGGCCAGAAGTTCGGGACAACGGACGACCCGGCCGCCACCTGGGCCATGAACGCACAGATGCCCGAGCGCGTCGCCGAACGTTACGGCGGCGTCCGGACGGTCGTGTTCTCCAGCGGCAACGTCTACCCCCTCGTCGACGTCGGGAGCGGCGGCGCGACAGAGGACACCCCGCCCGCACCCGTCGGCGAATACGCCCGGTCGGTCCTGGCACGGGAGCGCGCGTTCGAGGCCGCGTCACGCGACCTCGGCACCCCGGTCACCCAATTCCGGCTCAACTATGCCGTCGACCTGCGCTACGGCGTCCTCGTGGACATCGCGCGCAAGGTGAAGAACGGCGACCCCATCGACCTCACCATGGGCTACGCCAACGTCATCTGGCAAGGTGATGCCAACGCCATGGCCCTGCGCAGCCTCAACCTCGCCACCTCGCCGCCCACCGTCATCAACGTGACCGGGCTCGAGCGTGTCTGCGTACGCGACGTGGCTACCGGTTTCGGCGAGCAGTTCGGACGCTCACCTCGGTTCACCGGGCAAGAACAACCCACCGCGTTGTTGAGCTCGGCCGCGCGCGCCCACGAGCTCCTCGGACCGGCGACCATGCCCCTGGACGACCTGATACAGCACGTCGCCGAGTGGGTCGGAAACGACGGCGAGTCGTGGGACCTGCCCACCCACTTCGAATCGCGGGACGGTGTGTTTTGACCGACGCGGCGCCGATGGCACGAGAAACCGCCGCGCGCCTGCGACGCGGGGTCGTCATCCCCGCCCACCCGCTGGCGTTGACGACCGAAGGCAAGCTCGACGAGCGCTCGCAACGGGCCCTGACCCGCTACTACGCCGACGCGGGAGTTGGCGGAGTCGCGGTCGGCGTCCACACGACCCAGTTCGCCATCCGCGAACACGGCCTGTTACAGCCCGTGCTCGAGCTCGCCGCCGACGCCGTCGCAGAGCGAGACATCATCAAGGTGGCGGGGGTGTGCGGAGCGACCGCGCAGGCGATCGCCGAGGCGTCCCTCGCCCGCGATCTGGGCTACGAGCTCGGGCTGCTCAACCTGGCGGCGTTGAAGGACGCCGACGACGACGCCCTGGTCGCCCACACACGGGCGGTCGGTGAGGTCATCCCGATCTTCGGCTTCTACCTGCAACCGGCGATCGGCGGGCGCGTCCTCGAGTATCCGTTCTGGCGCAAGTTCGCCGACCTCCCGTGCGTACGGGCGATCAAGGTCGCCCCGTTCGATCGCTACCAGACCCTGGACGTGGTGCGGGCGGTCCAGGAGAGCGGCCGTGACGACATCGCCCTCTACACCGGCAACGACGACACCATCGTGCACGACCTGCTGACCGCCCCGTTCGTCGGTGGATTGCTCGGCCACTGGGCCGTCTGGACCCGCGGAGCCGTCGCCCTGCTCGACGAGATCCACACGGTCGTCGCCTCCGGTGAGGCCATCCCCCCGCATCTGATGATCCGGGCGCAGGAGGTCACCGACTGCAACGCCGCGTTCTTTGACGCGCGCAACGGGTACGCCGGCTGCATCGCCGGCATCCACGAGATCCTGCATCGGCAGGGCCTGCTCGCGACGACGCGCTGCCTCGACCCCTCCGCGGGCCTCTCCCCCGGTCAGGCGGAGGAGATCGACCGGGTGTGCGCCGCCTATCCGCACCTGGCGGACGACGGGTTCGTGGCTGAGCACCGCGACCGCTGGCTCGCCTGAATCAGCCCCAGAGCCCGACGCCCTTCCGCCAGGCCAACACGACGGTGACGACGACACCGGCCGTCACCAGCGCGCGCAGCCATGTCGGAGAAGGGCGACGGAACGCGAGCCACAGGAGCGTCCCGGCAAGGAGCGGGTTGCCGAGCACGGTGAGGGCCTGGGCGAACACGATGAGGTCCACGGGCTTCTGCCCGGACTGGTGGACGGGGATCGCCACCCCCATCCCCACCAGCAACGCCGCCACGGTGAACAGGCGCGGCCACCGGCCGTCCACGTCACTGCCCAGGCCCAGCCCATCGGACAACACGGTGCCGCCGATCATGGCGTTGACGAGGAACGACGACAGGGCGCCGGCCATCAAGCCGACGCAGAACAGGGCCTTGGCGCCGCCGCCAAGCAGCGGTTCGAGCACATGCGCGACGTGGTCCGCTCCCTTCAGGTCGCCCGGGGCGACGCTGCCGTGGAGCACCGCCGCCGACGTGATCATGATCATGGCGGTGACCGCGGCCAGGACACCGATACCGACGGCGGAGTCGACGAGGCCCTGCCGGAGGTTGGCCGCGGTCCACCCGCGCTTGCGCACCAGGTAGGCCTGGAAGAACGCCCCCGCCACGGAGAACGTCGTCGCAACCAGCCCGATCACGGGAACGAATCCCGCGCCCGTCGTCTCCGGCAGCCGCGGGACCAGCCCCCCCGCCGTCGCCGACAGGGACGGCCTCACGATGATCATGTTGCCGGCGAAGCCGACGACCATCAGCAGCACGAGCGCCTTCATCAAGACCTCGACGGGCCGGTACAGCCGACGGAACCGGAACAGGGCGAGGATCACCGCGACGTTCAACCCAACGAGCACGGCGATGGGCCACGACCCCGTCCCGTCGACGAACGGCGTGATCGCCGCCAGCACGCCGATGTTGTTGCTGAACTGGAAACAGGCGACGACCAGGAACAACACCACGCCGACCAGCGCCGCGACAGGGCGCCCTGCGTGGCGCGCCAGCTCGTCACAGGGTGTCCCCTCGCACGTCACTCCCAGGCGGGCCGAGAGCGCCGTCATACCGAACATCAACAGGCCGACGCCGCCCACCAGCCAGACCAGGTCGTAGCCGAACGCGCACCCGGTCTTGGTCGCGGCCAGGATCGTCCCGGGCCCCAGAACGACCGAACCGACGATGATCGCCGGCCCGACCGAGCGGAGGAAACCCCCATGTGAGCTGCGCACGAGCGTCAGCTACTGCACCACATACGACGAGCCATCGAATAGCGGGAACTGGAGCGACGTCCAGCCCGTCGTGTTCACCAGCATGCCCCCCGTGTTCTCGTCGATGACGCTGTCGGTGGCGTTGGCGTTGAGCTGGAGGCCGGTCCCGTTGAGCGCGTCGAAGCCGACCAGGGGAGGATGGGTGCCGCCGGCGCCGAGGGAGATGCCGCCGACGACGGGCGTGACGCCCCAGGTGCCGTCGGTGGTGAACCCGCCGATCTCGTGGCCGTTCGGACCGTGGAGCTCGATGTTGTAGCTCGTGACGCCCAGCCCCCCAGTGCCCCATTCAGTGACGGATGCGTAGGCGACCGTGACCCAGTCTCCGATGCCCGTGCTGCCGTTGTTGGTGACAGTGACGGTGCCGAAGTTGTTCGGCTCGAGGTCGCCCAGGATGCCGATGCGCGGCATCAGCGTCTGCCACTCGCCGGAGGTCGCGGTGAAGTCGGTGTGGCCGCTCGTGAAGCTGACGTCACCGTTGGAGTTGACGTAGAAGTCTGAGTACGCCGTGCCGTAGAAACTCACCGTGGCCGCGCACGGGTTGGTCGTCGAGAGGACGACCTGCACGGTCGCGTCGTCCCCGAGCGTGAGCGTCATCGGGGTCGGAGCGACGCCGCCCGTGACGATCGTGACCTCTGGAACCTGCGACAGCTGGAAGCCATCCGCATGCCCCGCGTCCATCGTCATCTGCTGCGCCGAACCGACCAAGGGGGACGGAAACGTCACAGGTATGGAGAACGCGCCCGGATGCGGTGCCAGCGACAGAACGCTGCCTCCGTTCAGATAGACCAGCGACGGGTCGAAGATGTTCAGGTTCACGATCTGCCCGCCGGCCGTGGTCAGTACGCCGCCCGGAACGGCGGGGGCGTAGGCGATGCCTACCTCGTAAGCACCGGTACCACTCGAATTGAGCACGCTGGTCTGGCCGACGCACGCCGACAATGCCGCGGCGCTGAAGCCGCTGGACTGGAGGCCGTCCAGGTCCAGGGACCCGGCGGCGTCGTTGGTCTCGTAAACAGCCGTCGACCACCAGAGGACATCGTGGTTCTCCCACGCGCCGCCCGTCGAAGCGGTGAAGCCGATGAGCGCGGAGGTGCCGCCCATGAGGTTGAGGCCGCCCACGGGCGTGCCGGGCAGGATGTGCGTACCACCGGTCGCGAAGTCATAGGGCACCGAGAGCGCCGGGGTCGTGAGGTCATCCACGTACACCTCGAGCGTGCCGGGAACGTAGCGAATACGCATGACGTGAGGCTGTCCATCGCTGAGGTTCGCGGTCGGCGTCACGCGACCGATCGACAGCCCCTCGGACTGGCTGTTGTCGCCGGTACCGCCGGTGTGGATGCTGACCTCGTTGCCGCTGCTGTCCGCGAAGCCCCCGAACGACCCTGAGTAGGTGTCGATCTCGATGGCGAGGGAGTTGGCGATGGCCGTCCCTGGAGCCGCGCTCACGAACGCACCGTAGCCGAGCGCGCTCGCGTGGTTTCCGATCGCGGTCGTGAGACGCGGGTCGTTGTGGATGACGAAGGCCATGCCGTCCCCGCCGCCCGCCGCCGGCGTCGTGATCTGGAACTGGAACGCCATGTCGAATCCGAACGCGACCGGGTACGGGGTCTGCGTCCACACGGAGCCTCGCTGGGAGATCACCGATGGCGTCACCCTCAGAACGTTGCCCGACTGCGCGGCGTTCATATTCAGGTCCAGCCCGGCGATGCTGCTGAAGTCAGGATAGGAGATCTGCCCCACCACGGCGGACGTGAGGAAGAGAAGAACGGCTGCGGTTCGGTACACGTTTCGCATTGTCTCTCTCAGAAGAAACAGCAAAGGGAGATGACAGGGAGGCTGGATGATCTGCCTCCTAGAGCGACGCTACCCTTCATAGTAGTCCAGGCTGCCGTAACGAAACAGGAATCGCCTGGAGGACCGGGCGAAACGCGACCGGCGCGGCATCGGGTCGTCCCACGGCTGACAGCGACCGGTGTACCTGCTCACGGTGCCCGCGTAGCCACCGCTGTATCCCCGGCCACGGGCCCGGTACGATCGCGGCATGCGTACCCTCGCCTTCGCATGCCTGATCGCCGTCGCGACCTCCCTGCCCGCCCAGTACGACCCGAACGCACCCACGCCGATCCCACGCCTGCGCGGCACGTTCATCGTCGGTGGCGGCGGCGGGCTGGCC
Source organism: Planctomycetota bacterium (assembly GCA_002683135.1). Lineage (GTDB taxonomy): Bacteria > Planctomycetota. Next base: position 19,887 of record NYSS01000031.1, read on the forward strand.
GCTGCGGTGTACGACGGGTTCGTCGCCATGGCCGGAGGCGAAGAGGCGCGCGTTGTCCTGTTGGGGGCGAGCCCACCGACCGCAGCGGAGCGCGCACGGTTCGAGAGCCGCGGCGTCAAGGCGGCGAAGCTCACAGCTCTGCACACGGCCACGCCCGACGCCGCCCGCGCGGACGGCTTCGTGGCGCCGCTCCGCGCCGCCACCGGCGCCTGGATCACGGGCTCCGATCCCGCGGCGTTCGTCGCGGCGTACCGGGGAACTCCGGTGGAGCCGGCGCTGCGGGACATCGTAGGTCGCGGCGGGGTCGTCGGCGGCAACGGAGCCGTCACGCGCGCCATGACCCGGACCATGATCACGAACGGCGACACGAAGGCCACGGTCGGTAGCGGCCTGGACCTGATCCCGGGGGCGGTGATCGACGACCACTACACAGGCAAGAAGCGCCGCGAACGCCTGCTCGGCGTCCTCGATGCGCGCCGATCCCTGGTGGGGATCGGCGTCGACGCAGGGACCGCCATGATCCTCCATCAACGCTGGATCGACGTGCTCGGTACGGGGAGCGTGTATGGCTGCGTCCTCGGTTCGGCGAAACGGAAGCTGCGCGTCGAGCGCATCAACCGCAACGAATCCCCCGCCAGCCAGCGCCGCCGTCCCGCCACCACGCGGCGGAGGGGCGAAGCTCGTCGTGGGAGACGCCGCGCCGCACGCGCCTATCGTCCACGGAAGCTCGCTGACCTCATGGCGTTGAGCCGGAGCGCCCAGGCGCGCGCCTATCCCAAGTTCCCGGCGTACTCCCCCGAGCCGCCTGACGTGAAGAAGGGCACGTTGATCATCGTCGGCGGCGGCGGCCTCCCCCCCGGGCTCATGGAGAAGTTCATCGCGCTCGCCGGGGGTCCGGATGCGCCGCTGGTGTACATCCCGTGCGAGGAGCAAGAGCGCATCGAGCCCGCCCCCCGTATCCTCGACTCATGGCGACGTGCGGGGGCGAAGGACGTGGACTGGGTACACACCAAGAGCCGCCGAGCCGCCGACACGGACGAGGAGCTCCTGAACAAGCTCAGGCGCGCGAAGGGCGTTTGGTTCGGTGGTGGGCGGCAGTGGAACCTGGTGGACTCCTACCAGAACACGACGGCGCACAAGCTCATGCACGACGTCCTCGCGCGGGGCGGGGTGATCGGGGGCTCCTCCGCGGGTGCCTCCATCCAGGGGTCCTACATGGCACGCGGCAACCCCCTGGGGAACCGCGACTCCATGGCGGAGGGCTACGAGATCGGCCTCGGGTTCCTCACGGGCGTCGGCATCGACCAGCACTTCACCCAGAGGAACCGGCTCCCCGACATGACGGCGCTGGTCGACACCTACCCGGAGCTGCTCGGGATCGGACTGGACGAGGCGTCGTCGATCATCGTCCGAGGTACGGTCGCCGAGGTCTTCTCCCGTCCCGACCGCAACGCCCTGTTCTACGATCGCCGCATACCCGTGGTAGCTGGAAAGCTGGACCACGTCGTCATCAAGCACGGCCAGAGGTACGACTTGAAGGCGCGACGCCTCGTCGATCCAGGCCCGAAGAAGCGCTAGGCATCTTCACCGGCGTCCGCGAACGGCCGACCGCTGCCCTCGCCAAACCCAACGCCAGGAAGTAGGTTGGTCTGGCCATGAAGACACCACCAACACGACGTCAGTTTCTGGGCTCCTCCGCCGCCGCGGGCATCGGTCTTGCATCCCTGGGATCCGGACCCGGGTTCTGGTCCGGCGGCTCGGCGAAGCTCCGCGTCCTCTCCATCGGCGTGGTCGGCACCATCGGCCAGGCGGACCGAAACCAGGTCGGCAGCCACCCGGACGCCGAGATCGTCGGGCTCTGCGACGTCGACGCGAACGCGCTGGCGAAGGCATCGAAGGATCTGCCGGACGCGTTCACGGGGAGCGACTACCGCGAGGTCTTCGCGAACCACGCGGACAAGTTCGACGCCGTGATCGTGTCGACCCCTGACCACTCGCACGCGCCGATCATGCTGACGGCGATGAAGCACGGCAAGCACGTGTACGGACAGAAGCCGCTCGTGCACGAGCTGGAAGAGCTGGTGATGATGGAGAACGCCCTGGCCCAGAGGCCGGGGCTGGTGACCCAGCTCGGGGACCAACGCATGGTGTATCCGGGCCGCCGGGCGGCCGTGGAGATCCTGCGCCAAGGGCAGCTGGGCAAGGCCATCGAGGCGCACTGCTGGACCGGGTCGCCGAACCCGGGCCGCTACTTCAACTACGAGCGCAAGCTCCACGAACCGAGCGCGCCGCCCAAGCACCTGGACTGGAACCTGTGGCTGGGACCCTGCGCCGACGCGCCGTATCGCAAGGACCTGGCGCCCATCAAGTGGCGCTCATGGTGGGAGTACGGCACCAACGGGCTGGGCGACTGGGCTTGCCACATCCTCGACGTGATCATGTTCGCGTACGACGACCTCACCTCCCCCGTCGCCGTGCAGACGCGCTGCGCTTCAGCCCCCGACGAGCACTTCCACACCCACCCATGCTCGTCCCAGATCACCTACGCGGTCGACTCCGACAAGTTCGCGAAGCGGTCCTTCACCCTCCACTACAACGACAGCGGCCAGGCGGCCTCGCGGGCGGCCCTCGGTCTCCCGGCGAACGCATGGCTCGACGGCAACTGCACGCTGGTGGTGTGTGAAGGGGGCACCCTCATCCTCGGCGCCGGCGGGCGCCTCGAGATCTGGCGCGACGGCAAGATGACCAAGGGGTTGGACATGCCCGACCTCCCGGGCTTCCCCAAGCTCAACCACTGGCACGCCTGGGTCGATAACTGCCTGGGCAAGAAGACCGAGCTGCGCACGCCGTTCAAGGACGCCGTTCGTATCACGGAGCCGGCGCTCCTCGCCGTCAAGGCGACGCGCTTCCCCGGCAAGGAGCTGCGCTGGGACAAGTCCAAGCTGGCGTTCACCAACAACGAAGAGGCCACCAAGACCTTGGTGAAGCGCGCCTACCGCAAGGGATTCGCGCCGCCGTCCTTCGGCTGATCCATGGCGCGATCCCTGCTGATCTGCGCCGGAGTGCTGGTGGCGGCGAGCGCCTGTGTCTACACAGCACCGGACTCGTCATCGGGCATGCTCTTGCACGTCCGCAACCACGCGCGAGAGCGGGTCTTCAGGTGGGAGCCGGCCAAGACCGCGCTGATCGTCTGCGACATGTGGGACGACCACTGGTGCGAGGGCGCCGCGCGGCGGGTGGCGGAGCTGGCGGGGCCCATGAACGACATGATCTCCGCGGCGCGCGATCGCGGGATCTTCATCATCCACGGCCCCAGCTCGGTCGTCTCGTTCTACGACGGCTCACCGCAGCGGGCGCGGGCGAAGGCCGCGCCGTTCGCCAAGTCCCCGGTCCCGTTGTCTGAGTCTGAGAGATGGGGCACCACCTGGTGCTGGCCCGATCCCAAGCGAGAGCCGGGCATGCCCATCGACGACACGGACATGGGGTGCGACTGTGACAAGAAATGCACCATCCGCGAGGCCTGGTCACGGCAGATCGCCAGCATCGACATCCACCCCGACGACGCCATCACGGACAACGGACAGGAGACCTACAACCTGCTGGCGGCGCGTGGCATCGACAACGTGATCCTCTGCGGCGTCCACCTGAACATGTGCGTCCTCGGTCGGCCATTCGGCATCCGCCAGATGGTCAACGTCGGCAAGAACGTCGTGCTCATGCGCGACATGACCGACACCATGTACGACCACCGGCGGCGGCCGTTCGTGGACCACTTCGCCGGCACCGACCTGGTGGTCGAGCACGTCGAGCGACACTGGTGCCCGTCCATCACCAGCACCGACATCACCGGCAAGACCCCGTTCCGATTCAAGGAGAAGGCCGCCAGGCCCCCTCGCAGCGACGCCCCGATCGAGCGCCCCAACATCCTGCTGATCGTCGCCGACGATCTGGGATGGAACGACATCGGGTACCACAACGGGAAAATGCGGACGCCCAACCTGGACCGTCTCGCGGAGACAGGGGTCGAGCTCGACTGCCACTACGTGCAGCCGCAGTGCACGCCCACCCGCGTCGCGTTGATGACGGGCCGCTACCCGAGCCGGTTCAACATGCGATGCACCCAGGCATCCAACGACCTGGCCTTCCCCGTGGGGACACCGACCATGGCGTCGATGCTGAAGGGCGCGGGCTACGCCACGGGCATGAGCGGCAAGTGGCACCTGGGATCCAAGCCCAAGTGGGGGCCCAACCACCACGGCTTCGACCACAGCCACGGATCGTTCGCCGGCGCCGTCGGGATGTACGACCACCGATACCGCATCGGCAGTCCCTTCGCGGTGACCTGGCATCGCAACCACAAGCTCATCAAAGAAGAAGGCCACGTCACCGACCTGACCACCAAGGAGACGGTGCGCTGGATCGAAGCTCACCACGACGCAAAGAAGCCTTGGTTCTTCTTCGTCCCCTTCCACGCGGTCCATACCCCCCTGGTCGAACGCGACGCCCGCTGGAACGCCATGAACCAGCACATCAAGAGCGACGACAGGAGGCTGTACGCGTCAGCCGTCTCTCACATGGACCACGCCATCGGGCGCATGGTGGACGCGCTCGAACGCACGGGACAGCGAGGCCGCACCATTGTCGTGTTCACCTCCGACAACGGGGCGCAGGTAAACCACGGCGGCGGGGCCTACCCACCCCCCGATCCCAAGCTCAAGAACTTCAGTTCCAACAAGCCCCTGCGCGGCAAGAAGACGGACGTCTATGAGGGCGGCTATCGCGTGCCCGCGCTGGTCAGCTGGCCGAGGGTACTGCTGCCGCGAAAGGTCGCCCAGCCCATGCACGCGGTCGACTGGGTGCCCACCCTGGCCAAGCTCGCGGGCGCCGCGGCGCCTCCCGGAGACGGCCAGGACGTCTGGACCCACCTGACCTCGGACGCGCCGCAGACCGACCGCACGTTTTACATCGTGTGGGGCACCGGTCGTCGACGGGAATCCCTGCGCCACGGCGACTGGAAGATCCTGCGTAACAAGCGCAACGTCCCGTGGGAGCTGTACGACCTCGCGCGCGATCCCTTCGAGACCCGCAACCTGGCCAAGAAGCGCCCCGAGAAGCTCGCCGCGCTCACCCAGGTCTATGCGGCCCAGCGCGCGGCCGACGCGCGCTGACGCAGCGGGGCGTCCCGTCAGAGCGCGCGGGCGTGGCCCCGAGGCTGCTATGATCAACGGTGCTACCAGGACCCCGGCTCTGCTGAACAGGGAAAGGCGCTGACCATGCAATTCCAACAGTCCTTTGGTCTCGTGCTGTTGAGTTGCGTTCTGTGCTCAGGGGGGATATCGCTGCGGGCCCAGGAGCTTGAGAAACGGACAGCGACCAAGGCCACCGGCCGCATCGTCGGTCACACGATCCTGGCCGGCAAGGTGCGCAAGAACCGACCGCTCGACATGAAGTGCGATCCCAATTGCGACGCCGCCAACGCCGGTCGCAAGCCGTACACGCAACGGGTGCTGGTCGACGACAAAGGTAATCTGGCCAACGTGGTCGTGTGGATCAAAGACGTCCCCGACGGTGAGTACCCCGCCAAGCGCGGGCGGATGATCCTCGACCAGGTCGCCTGCCGCTACGTGCCCCACGTCCTTGGGATTCAGATCGGCCAGAAGCTCCGCATCCGCAACTCGGACGCGACCTGTCACACCGTCCACTTCAAGTCCAAGCTGAACGGCGACTGGAACATGACCCAGGCGTCCAAGGGCACGAGTCCGCCCCGCAAGGATTTCGCCAAGGCCGAGGTCGGGACAGCGGTGTTCAAGTGCGACGTCCACCCATGGATGACGTGCCGGGTCGCCATCTTCGATCACCCGTTCTTCGCCGTCTCAGAGCGCGACGGCAGCTTCGAGATCCCGACCCACAATCTCCCCGCCGGCAAGTACGAGATCTGGGCGTGGCACGAGACCTACGGTCGAACCAAGTTGAAGGACGTGGACCTTCAGCCGGGCGAGAGGGTCCCCTTGACCCTCACCTACAAATAGGGGCCAGCCCGCACCGGCCGATAGGGCGGTCGCCCATCCCCCCGCAGGATCACGCTTCAATGGAGCGCGAGGGGCGTTAGGATTCCGCCGCACATGGAGCTCCACGGATGGATCGCGCTGGCAACCTTGCTGGTCGCTACGTTCCTGTTCATCACGCGATGGATACCGCGTCCGATGACGGCGCTCGCCATCCCGGTGGTGCTGTTCTCCACGGGCGTGCTCGACGCGGGCGATGACGCGCTCTCCGGGTTCGGCAACCATGCCCTGATCGCCATCGCGGCCATCATGGTGATCGGGGGTGCACTCCAGGAGAGCGGCGTCGCCACGTTGATGGCCCGCGGCATCATGCGAGTCGGTGGCAACAGCGAAATCCGACTGGTCACCTTGATCATGACCGCCTCGGCGACCCTGGCGGCGTTCATGAACAACGTGGCGATCGTGGCCATCCTGCTCCCCGTGGGGGTTGCGTTGTCGCGACGGTCCGGGGTGCCGGCAGCTCGGCTGCTGATCCCTCTCTCGTTCGGCGCGGTGCTCGGAGGCACCATCACGCTGATCGGAACCGCGCCGAACTTCCTGGTCGCTAGCTACTTCAACGAGGGGCCGTACGCCGACGGCGAGACCATCGGCGTCCTCGACTTCGCGCCCATCGGGGTCCCCATCACCATCGTGGGTTTGGTGGTGATGATCCTCGTGGGGCGGCGCCTGCTGCCATCGGGTCACACCGAGGCCAACGACGACCGGCACGGACACTCTCCCGAAGAGGCCGCCGCCATCTACCGACTACCGGAGCGGTTGGTCGAGATCGGCGTGAACGAGACCTCGGGGATCAACGGAAAATCGATCGCGGAGGCCGATCTGCGAGGCTACGGCGTCGAGGCGCTGCTGGTCCGGCGCCCGGGTGCGGTCGGGTCCACGTGGCTCCCACCGCAGCCTGACCTGGTCCTGCAGCCGGAAGATCGCGTCTTTGTGGACGGCACGGATGAAGCCCTGTGGCGTCTCGCGGAGACAGAGGGCGTGCAGATGGGGCTGCTCGATCCGCGAACCCTTCGATCCTTGCTGGCCAAGGGGCTGACCGTCGGAGAGGCCGCGATCGCACCGCATTCGGATAATCTCGGACACACGCTGCGCGAGCTCCGTTTCCGCAACAGGCACGGAGTCAACGTCCTGGCGCTCTGGCGTCGCAATGAGGCCGTACATACGGGCCTCTCCGACATCCCCCTCGAGCTGGGTGATGCCCTGCTCGTCGCGGGAGATGCGCGCAGCATGAGAGACCTCCGTGAGCGGCGTGACTTCGTCCTGCTCACCGACCACTCACAAGATGAGAACGTAACGAGGGCACCGCTCGCGTTCGCCATCCTCCTCGGCGCGATCCTGCCCACGTTCCTCTTTGACTTCCCGCTTCCCATCAGCGCCATCGGCGGCGCCATACTCATGGTGGCGACCGGCTGCATCGCGCGGCGCTCGGTGCTGAAGAGCATCGACTGGACCGTCCTGTGTCTGGTCGTGGGGACCCTCCCTCTGGGCGCGGCGCTCGAGAAACAAGGCATCGCGAGCGCGGTGGCGGGCTGGTGCCTGGATCTCCACGAGATCTTCGGACCGGCGGCCGTTCACGCCGCGCTGCTGCTCCTCGCCGGGCTCATGTCCAACCTGTCGAGCAACGCCGCGGCTGCGGCGATCATGTGCCCCGTGGCCGTGGAGGCCGCCAGGATGGTGCACATAGACCCCCGGGATGCGCTGCTCGCCGTCGCCTACGGATGCAGCTGCAACTTCGTAACCCCGTTCGCCCAGTGCAACGTGATCGTCATGGGGCCCGGGGGCTACCGCGCACGAGATTTCATCCTCGTGGGGCTGGTGATGGCAGCGGCCGTCGCAGCCGTCGCCATCACCATGCTCTCGCTCCGATAGCGCATCGGATCGAGCAGCATGAACAGCGGGTCGGTCACGTGCCCCCTATCTACAAACAGGTTGTGGCAATTTGCGACCTCGTGGAGCGGCGGCCCATCGGTCATTCCAGGCGCACAGACCCAACGGGCGGTTAACAGCTAAGATAGCCGCCGACTTCCCGACCGAGCCCTCCTCCATTTCCCCATAGAGAAACAGCAACATGAAGATCGCCATCACCTCGCTCATGCTCCTCGTCGTGACCGTTCCGGCCATGGCGCAGACGACGGGCACCCCCCTGTACAACGACTTCACCATCAATGGCACCGGCTCCTCCATGCCGTCCATGGTCGCGACCAACATCCAAGGCGGGCTCTCCATGGAGATCAGCGGCCTCTCCGGATCGGGAGTCATCGGCGCGATCTCTCCGACCGCGGCCATCGGCGGCGTCCCCCTCGGCTCCGGCACGGTCGACATCAGCCTCGGCCAGGCGACCTTCTTCGTCGACGCCACCGGCGGCCTCGCCCCGAACAACCCGTGGAACGCCTTCGCGCAGACCGACGCGAACGGTCAGTGGAGCGTCGCCGTCAACGCCAGCCTGCCCGTGGGCGTGCTCGGCCACATCCAGTACGGCATCGCGGGACCTGGTTATCCCGGCGGCACAGAGGTCACTCAGGCCCATACGGTCACGAACACTGCCCTGCTGTGCGCCGGCGCCGCCAACCCCGGCCCGAACGGCGACGACTCCACGCTCCAGGTCTTGATCCAGAACGGCCTGTTCACGTTCTATGGCACCGCCTACAGCGACCTCTGGATCAACTCCAACGGCAACATCACCTTCGTCGCAGGCGACACCGACTTCACCTCGACCGAGGCGGAGTTTCTCGCCAACAACCCGCGCATCGCGCCCTGCTGGGATGACTTCTCGCCGAACGTCGCCGGCGCCATCACCTACCAGGAAGACCCGGCCACGGGCACCGTGACGGTGGTCTTCAACGCCGTGCCGCACTTCGCCTCGACGGGCGACGCAAACACCTTCTGCGCCATCCTCGACCTGGTCGCGGGCGGCATCACGATGTCGTGGGACACGATGGGTCTGGGCCTCGGGCTGTCCGTGGACACCCTCGTCGGAATCGGCCCCGGCGGCGGCATCAGCCCCGCCAACAACATCGACCTCTCGGCCCCGTTCCCGGGCATCAACGCCACCGACGCTGTCTACGAGGACTTCGCGCAGCTGATCTACAGCCCCTTCGATCTGGCACTCCAGACGAAGACGTTCTTCCCGGGCGGCGGCCCCGGTACCGGACCGTACTCCGTCTTCTAGTACGGGCGATCATCACGCGATCCATCAAAGGGCGGGGGGCTGACGGCTCCCCGCCCTTTGCGTGCCTACTGGATGGTGAGGCGCGTCGCCCCTGAGAGCGCGATCCCCGAAGACATGCTCGGGTTGACGATGATCATCTGCGCGGAGATTGACGTCGCGACGGGGATCGAAAACGGGATCGACATGATGAGCACCGGGGGAAACGTAGGGCCCTGGAGAAAGTTGAACCAGAGGCTGAGGGTCGGGTCCGACAGGTCCAGGTTCACGATCTGACCGTCGGACGTCGTGACGGCACCGGCGCTCGCAGGCACCAGAGGCGCTGATCCGGCACCGAGATCCCACGGCTGCCCCGCGACCGTGCTGACCAGAGACAGGGTCCCCGTCGCCCCGGTCAGCAGCGTCGGCGCGGCGGGCACGTGCGACGTCCCGAAGACGCCGTTGACGTTCAAACCCGCGATGAACGAGTTGGTCTGGTACTCGGGAGGTGGGTAGACCGCGATGGTGGCGCTGAACTGGATACCGCCCGCGCCGGTGACGCCTGTGTTGTTCACGTACAGGTAGAGGTAGTTGGCTCCGGCAGCCACAAAGCCGGTGATGGCGAGGTTCGAAAACCCAATCTCGTTCACCCAGGTCGCACCCGCCGTCGTGGTCGTGTTGGGGACGGGCACGGCGTTCACGGCGATCCCCCAGTTGATCACGTCACCAAGGAAGTCATCCACATGCATGTTGATGCTGATGGTCGCCTGAGTGATCACGGCGGTCGTCACGCTAAACGGCATGGCGTAGAGGCTCGGAGGTCCGGTGCCCGCTTGCGCGGTCGAGATCCACAGGGCCGCCGGGTCATTGGACAGCGTCGGTCCCCAGCCGAAGCTCCCGCTGGGGATGATCTCCGCGGGCATGCTGGCCACCGCCGTGGCGTACTCCGCTACCGTGAACGGCGCGGCGAAGGGCCCCTGCAGGACGGTGATGTTCGCATCCGTCCCGCCAGCGGTTCCATTTCCGCTCCGAAGAGTGATCAACTCCTGCGCGCAGAGGGGAAACGCGAGCAGGCAGAGGACAGAGGTGACGCGGAGCATGGCGATCTCCCTTGGTCCACTTCACTGTACCCCTCCCCCAACGAGTGCGTCTAAAACCGCTCCTCCGGCATCTGGAAAGAGCGCGCCCGGTACAGGAAGTCCACGATGTTGCCCTCGTGGGGCTGGAGCCAGTCCAGCTTGATGGTGGGGATCGGACCGATATTGAGGCGATCGATGTGGGTCGCGTCCATCAACTGACGGGTCCAGCTCGCGTCGTCGGTGATGGCCGAGGCGACCAGGGTGCCGCCGATGCGGTCGATCATCTGATCCTGCGGGCACTGGACCACCGTCACGAACGGGAACATGAACTCCTTGTTCGCGATAGCGGGATCGGGAGACGTGCAGTGGACGACCCAGGGGCGCAGGTAGGCGCAGCGCTCCTGCTCGACGAGGCGCGCGCCGAACGAGGACGTCATGTCGCGGACGCCGGGTTGCTTCAGGTCGTCCTCGATGGAAGCGGCGATGGCCTTGGCCTGGCCTTCAACCGTGAACGCCGCGAGGGAGGCCTCGGGATCCTCCGGGGGCTTGGCGGCGATCGGTCCGAGACGTTCAGCGATCGCCGCCGCGATCTCCTCCGTGTGTCGCGAAGCCCAGACGCCGGAGCAGTTGATGCAACCGCGGCCGGAGTTCAGGAACACGCTGTCACAGATGAGGTCGATGTAGCTCTCCCAATCATCGACGACGTCGTCCCCCAGCAGCACCTTGCTGAACCCGGGACCGTGGACCTGGACTCGGGGATCACCCCGATAGGTGTCCACGGTCGGCTTGCCTCCGAAGAGCATGGTGCGGTCGCACTTGTCGACGATGGCGGCTCCCATCTCGGCGCCGCCGGGGTAGATGGAGATGGCCTCGCGGGGCACCCCTGCTTCGAAGAACGCGGCGGCCATGCGATAGGGCGTCCACGGCTCCTGGGGCCCTGGCTTCAGCACCAGGCCGACCTGCATGGGGATGATCGGCAACCACAGGGTGTGGACGCCTGGAGAATTGGAGGGCAGCACCATGCCGACGACGGGCGAGCAGGCCTGGTAGCTCACCACCACCCCGCGCTCCTCCTTGCCGTAGCCCCGCGAAAAGATCTCGAGATCGAGTCCCCGGGTCAGGGCGTCGAGCATGCGGTCCATGTTCTGCAGGACGAAGTGGTTCTTGGCCATGTTCGCCTTGCACATGTGCTCCGGCAGACCGGTGGTCGCGGACTGGTGATGCGCAAAGTCGTCGGGGGATTGTTCCCCGTCCCCCATGGGCAGGGTGGCGTTCAGGAACAGCTCCCCCGCCTTCTTCATCATGTCGATGAGGTCGGCGGTGGGGATCTCGCGCAGGACATCGCGCGCGCGCGCGGCGCGGCGCATGTCACGCGCCACGAGTCCGGGGATCGCCTGGGCGACCTTGGCGAGCGGCTCACCCGTGGAGAAGTGCACCACGTCGTCCGAATCCAGGCTCTCGTAGGGCTGGCCCCAACGCAGAATAGGGATGTTGAGCACCGACTTCGCTCCTCGAGCTTGGATGGCTGCTCCGCCATCCGTTCCGGTTCCCGGAGACTCCACACACGGCGCAAACGTGCCGTTACAACGCCATCGGGGGCGACCGTACCCCGCTCGTCGGCGTCGCGTCAACGCCGACGTCAGCGACGCGCCTTCGCCAGCTTGAGCATGCGCTCCCAGAGAACGTAACGGGCGGGCGAGCGTTGGCGGAGCTTCTTCAACTGCGCGGCGCCAGCGTCGAGGCACAGGGCGTAGACCCTGGCGAACTCGGCCTGGTCTTCGTGAACGACCCGATCGCCGTAGGGAGAGATGGAGACCTTGTCCTTGGTGATGGCCTCCTGCCAGCGTTCGAGGATGTCCTTCTCTGCGTCGCGGGCCCGCTGCTCCATGACGTGGCCGGCTTCGTGAATCATGACGAGGGCCCCAGCCCGCGGCACGATGTTCAGGTACTGCTGCCCCCCGTGGGCCGCGGCGCCGCCCAGGTCCTTGTAGAAGGCGATGCCGTCCTTGCCCTTCTCGGAGACGATCTCAAAGCAGCGGCGGTAAAGGGGCGGGACCCGCTCGATCTGCTTGAGGGCCGCCTTGATATCGAGCTTGGTCACGTCCTCGATGCTGACCCTGAACCGGTGCTTGCCGAGGGCAATGCGCCACGACTTGCCGGGCGCCTGGCCGCGCTTGAGCTTCACCGCCGTGGGCCCGGACAGGACCCGCGCCTTGTCCGTGTTCTTCTTGCCCATGGTCGCGCCCAGCTTGCCGAACTCCTGCATCAGGTAGCGCGTCGTGGACTTGACCGCGGGCTTGTTTCCCGCCGCACCTCCGCCCCCCTGCTGCGCTGGCGCCGACGCACCCAGCGCCAGACACGCGACCATCACCAAGCCAGCGATCCGCATCACCATCTGATCCTCCGATTCGAGTGAACCTCGATCATATCCAGAACGCCTGTCCGTCGAGTAGGCGCGGGCCGCTNGGACCTCGTCAGCAGCAGCAGGGACACGTACCCGAGCGCGAAGCGCCGTCGCAGCCCCAGGTCGCGGTCGTTACACGCGTTCAACTCGGAGCATCGTCGCCGCTCTCGAGGACCTTGCGGACCATCCGACCCAGGTTCTGCAGCGTCATGGGCTTGGCGATGAAGTTGTTGTCCACGTCGAGGGGCTCGGCGCCCTCTTGATCGTCTGCGGGGTAACCGGACATGTAGAGCACCCGGACATCCGGTCGACCTTCCCGGATCCGGGCGGCCAGCTCCCGACCGTTCATCTCAGGCATCACCATGTCGGTCAGCAAGAGGTGGATCTCTCCCTCGTAATTCTCGCTCATGGCCACGGCATCGGCGGGCCGTCCGGTCTCCATGACCCGGTAACCGAGACGAGTCAGGGTCCGGTTCAGGAGGCGCCGAACCCGATGCTCGTCTTCCACGATGAGGACCGATTCACTGCCCCCCGTGGTCTCCTGCGCCCGGCTGGGGCGTACTCCCTGGACCTGAGGCTCTGCGAGCGCCACCGGAAGGAAGACCGAGAAGGAGGTCCCTTCTCCTAATTCGCTCTCCACATCAATCCAACCGCCGCTCTGAGCNACNGTCCCGTACACCGCGGCCAATCCGAATCCCGTTCCCTTGCCCGTGGCCTTGGTGGTGAAGAAGGGCTCGAAGATCCGGGGCAGGTCCTCCGGAGCGATACCACAGCCATCGTCTCTCACCCGAAAAAGCACGTGTTCTCCTTCGGGGTCCTCCGCGTAGCCGGACAAGCGCTCCTGGTTCATCCTCACCCTCCGCGTATCGATGTCGATGCGCCCGGCCCCACCGAGTGCATCTCGCGCGTTCACTACCAGGTTTATCAGCACCTGCTCGAACTGTGACACGTCCAACTTCACGCGCGGCAATGCCGGATCCAGGGCCGTCACCAGGTCAATGCTCGACGGGACCAGGCGCCTCAGCATCTTCATGGTGTCTGAGATCAGGCCGTTGAGGTCCGCCACCCGAGGGACCATGGGATGTTGCCGGCTGAAGGTCAGCAACTGGCGAGTCAGCTCCGCCGCCCGCTCGGCGGCCACGCACATCTCTTTCCCGCAGTCCATCAGATCTGGCTCAAGCCCCTCGCTCTCGAGCACGAGCTCGCCGTTGCCCATGATCACCGTAAGGAGGTTGTTGAAGTCGTGGGCAACACCTCCCGCCAGCATGCCCAGAGCCTCCATCTTCTGTGATTGGTGCTGCTGAACCCGGGACTCCCTGAGCGCATCCTCCGCCGTCTTCTGCACCGTGATGTCACGGGTCGACCCGAACACCATCAGGACTCCGTCCTCGCGCCGCTCGACCCGCATGCGCTCCTCGAGCCACCTCACCTCCCCGCTCTTGGTGACGATGCGAAACTCGTGCTCCGAGATCCCCTCGGGTCCCTTCACCCGACCGAGCGCAAACGAGAGGTCATCGGGATGCACCAACCTCTGCAGGCCGATATCGGAGAACTCCTCGGTGCCATAACCCGTCAACCGCGCAAACGACCCGGTGATCCACTCGCGATAGGAGCGGCCATCGGGGTATTCCAGTCGCATCCAACAGCAATCGGCAGTGAGCTCGGAGACCGCCTTCAGACGACTGGCCAGGATTCTCCAGTCGGGTACAGAACCNGCCTCTTCCCCCTCCCCCACGATCGCCTCATCCTCTGGTTGGTTCGGCTGCTTCATCGGCTTATCCGCCATCACGTCCCATCCATCTCATAGATGCACCGTGTATCGTATCCTTCAGAGGCCCCTGGGACACGAGCCCCGGCGACGGTCTTCCCCACGCGCNCGATCACCGAGATGCGACGGCGGCGCGCAGCGCCGTCGCGACATCACGGGCGGACGCAGCGCAGCGAAGTCCGCATGCGCGCAGGCCGCAGGCCGGAGCGCGCCGACACGACGAACGCAGAGAGGCCGGAGAGCCAAAGCTCTCCGGCCTCTCAAGAAAGTCGGGGCGCCGAGATTCGAACTCGGGACCTCTTGAACCCCATTCAAGCGCGCTAGCCAGGCTGCGCCACGCCCCGAAGGTGAGGGTTCATCGTAGAAGCTGCAAGCTCAGGATCAAGGCTGGCGCGGGCCACGTGCGCTATCGGACGGGGTGGATCACGAGAGGCGCCAGGACGTGGGCTCACGCGGGGGCGGCACGGGCCGCTTCAAAGTGATCTCGAGGAACGAGTCGTCGCTCCCGACGGGGAGCCGCGTGAAGGCCGCGTCAGCGCGGAAAGCTGAGCGGGCGATGACGTCACGAACGGCGTCTTCGTCGCGGCCGGGTCGGCTGAGCGACGGGAGCAGGGTGCCACGATGCGCGGCATTGCCCGCCTCGGCCACGTCCTCGACCAGGACCGCCACGCCGCCAGGGGCGAGGACGCGATGGATCTCTGCGGCGACGGCGCGCGGATTGACGGCCGCGCCGAAGACACCCGCTCCGACGACGATGGACGCGGTCCCATCGGAGAGCGGGAGCACGGAAAAATCGGCGCGCTCGAAGCGCACCCGATCGGTGACGGCCATGTGGGTGGCGGCCTCGGTGGCCTTACGCAGGCGATCCGTGGAGGGATCCAGGCCGATGATCTGGAGGTCGGGCCGCGCGGCGGCGAGCAACAGAGTCAGCGGCCCGCTCCCGCACGCGAGCTCGACCAGGCNCCCCTTGCCATCGTCGGACCGCACGCGCTCCACGAGCCGGTCGTGCANCGCGGCGAGGAACTGCTCTCTGCTGGGTTCCGGTGTGGGTCCGGAGCGCGCGGCCATGGTGGAGATCCTACCCGGCGAGGGCTCTCGTGTGCGCGGCGCAGTATGCTGTCGGGCTCATCTCGCCAGCCCGTCCCCTATTGGAGCGCTCCTGTGTCCGTATCCCGAACCCTCCTCGCCCTTTCTGTGCTCGCCGCGCTGCTGCCCGCCCAAGAAAAGAAGCCGCTGCTCGCGAAGGACTACGGCCAGTGGGAGTCACTGCGCGGCTCCGGATCATTGTCTCCGGATGGGAAGTGGCTGGCCTATGGGGTGACCCGCAGTGACGGGAAGGACGAGCTGCGGCTGCGGCAGATCGCGTCCGACGAAAAGGAGGCTATCGCTTATGGGAAGGGCGCGCGGTTCTCCGAAGACGGGCGCTGGTTGGGCTACCTGGTGGGCGTCTCGGAGGAAGAGCGGGAGAAGCTGGAGAAGGCGAAGAAGCCGATCCAGGACGGGTTTCGGTTACGCGAGCTCGCCAACGGAGAGACCCTGGAGGTGGCGGGGGTCTCCGCGTTCCGCTTCAGCGAGGACGGCGCGCGGGTCGCCATGAAGCGATACCGAGCGAAGGGGCGCAAGAAGGGCGGCGCGGACCTGGTGGTGCACGACCTGGGCACCGGAGAGGAGCTGTGCTTCGGCAACATCGGCGCCTACGCGTGGTGCGAGGAGGCACCGTTGCTGGCNATGATCGTGGACACGGAGGACATGGTGGGCGGCNGCGTCACCCTGTTGAACGCGGCCACCGGGNCCCTGCGTGTCCTCGACTCGAAGAAGGCTCGCTACACGGGGCTGTCATGGCGCGACGACGGCGCGGATNTCGCGTTCCTGCGCGTCACCGATCACGNCGAGGAGGCTGACGAGGAGCCGAGCCATGTGGTGGTCGCGTGGCGGGGCCTCGACGGCGAGGCGAAGAAGTCGGTGTACGACCATCGCGCCGACAACAAGTTCCCCGACGGCATGCGCATCACGTCGCGGGTCGTGTCGTGGCGCGACGCGGCCGACGCGGTCTTCTTTGGTATCCGCCCGTGGGATCACCCGCCGGCGGAGAAGGAGGACGCNGAGGATCGGGAGGAGAAGAAGGACGACAAGGACGAGGAGTCGGCGAAGGTCGAGGACGGGAAAAAGAACGAGGCGAAGAGCCTCCGAGAGAGCCTGGACGACCCGGCGGGGGTCGACGTCTGGCACGCCAAGGACGTGTACATCATCCCGCGTCAGAAGAAGAACGCGGCTCGGGACCGGTCCAAGAGCCACCTGTGCGCGCTGTGGCTCGACGACGGGCTCTTCGTGCGCCTCGCGGACGACGACGTCGACAGCACGACGACGCTCGAGACCGGGTCCTACGCGGTCGGCCGCGACACGACCCGCCACGAGCGCGAGGCCATGTTCGGGCCTGAGCTCTCGGACATCTACCTGGTCAACACGCGCACGGGGAATCGCGAACGGATCCTGAAACGCCACAAGTTCGCGTACGGTTCGAGCCCGGACGGGAACCACCTGCTGTACGTGAAGGACGGTGCCTGGTGGTCATACGACCTGCGCTCGGACACGCGGCGTGCGTTGACAAAGGGCCTGCAAGGCGACTTCATCAATGACGAGCGAGGTGTACTGACGGACGAGGACCCGCCGTACGGCGTGGCCGGCTGGGCCAAGGACTCGCGCTCGGTGTTCCTGAACTCGCGGTTCGATATCTGGCAAATCCCGCTGGATGGGTCCAAGGGACGCCGCCTCACCAGCGGCGCGGAGACGCAGACCCGCTATCGGCTGCTCGACCTGGACCCGGACGAGGAGTGGGTGGACACGCGCGAGCCCGTCTACCTGTCCGTCACCGGTGAGCGGACAAAGCAGTCCGGATTCGCGCGGCTCCACATCGCAGACGGGTCCCTGCAGGTCCTGCGCATGAAGGACAAACGGCTTGGGGCCCTGGCGAAGGCCAAGAACGCGGACGTCTTCGTCTACAGCGAGCAAGCGGTGGATGACTCTCCGGACGTCTTCGTCAGCGGCCCGGAGCTGGCCGATCCCCGGCGGATCACCGAGACCAACCCTCAGCAGAAGGACTACACGTGGAGCGCCGGCGCCGAGCTCATCGACTACGAAAGTGAACGGGGCGCGGCGCTGCAGGGGGCGCTCTTCTACCCGGCGGGCTACGAACGCGGGAAGACCTACCCGCTGATCGTGTACATCTACGAGAAGCGCTCGCAGAACCTGCACGCGTACACGGCGCCNTCCGAGCGGCGCCCNTACAACCCNACGGTGTTCACGTCGCTNGGNTACTTCGTCTACCAGCCGGACATCGTCTACCNGGCCCAGAACCCGGGGCTGTCGGCGCTCGANTGCGTGGTCCCGGCGGTNAANGCGGTCATNNNGAANGGTGACGTGGACGAGNANCGGGTCGGGCTNGTGGGCCANTCGTGGGGCGCNTACCAGACCGCGTTCATCGTCACCCGCAGCGACCTGTTCGCCGCNGGTGTGGCNGGGGCGCCGCTCACCAACATGATGAGCATGTCCATGTCCATCTACTGGAACTCCGGTGGCACGGATGCGCGCATCTTCCACGAGAGCCAGGGCCGCATGGATCGTCCGTTCTGGCAAGACGTGGAGACCTACATGGCCAACTCCCCCATCTTCGGTATGGACACCCTGAAGACGCCGCTGATGATCGCGTTCGGCGACAAGGACGGCGCGGTGGACTGGCACCAGGGCATCGAGATGTACAACGCCGCCCGCCTCGCCGACAAGCAGCTCGTCATGCTCGTGTACGAGGGTGAGAACCACGGCTTGCGAGAGAAACCCAACCAGGTCGACTACCACTGGCGCGTCCGGGAGTGGTTCGGGCACTACGTGAAGGGCGAGGCGGCCCCGGACTGGATCACCAAGGGCACGTCCTATCTGGACCGGGAGAAGGAGCTGGAGCGGAAGAAGAAGGACAAGAAGAAGGGGAAGGGCGGCGGGCCATCGGAAGACAAACGGGACAAGAACCGCTGATCCGGTGGCGAGAGACAGGGGGCTCTTGACGCGAGGGGGCGGGAACACCTATCGTTTCCCCACCATGCGTCTCCCCATCATCGTGTGTGCGTTGGCCCTGATCCTCTCCGGATGCGCGTCCTCCTCCGGGTCGTACGCGAACGGCCGTCGGGCGTCGGCTGATCCGGTCATCCTCCGCTCCGGAACCCCGAACCTGGGCGGCGCCAACGCGAACCTGCGCCAGCCTCGTGGGCTGCGCGGGCTCCGCGGACTCCGCGGGCCACGTCAGGCGAACGCCAACCGCTTCGCGTCCAACCGGACGTACCGCTCCTACGGGAATGACGGTGCGTTCTACAACTGGGAAAAGAACCAGGTCGGCGTACGGCTCGGGAACTTCGGCTTCCAGAAGTCGGACCGCAGCTTCTGGATCGGGCCGGCCCAGGCGCCGGGTCTCGGAGTGCCTCACACGGTCGGACCGAGTCGTCGGACCGGACAGGCCCAGCAGTCGCAGGGTGGGGTGACCTACGATCCCATCAGGCGCCGGTTCGTCTACCAGTAGACGACGCCCCCGGTCGTTACGGAGCGACGTCGGAGCGCGCGCGACGCACGGCGCGGTGCCACTCCGCGACGCATCCATCCCTGACGGCNTCATCCATGGTCGGCTGAAACACCGATCGGTCCTCCGCCAACGCAGCGACGCCAAGNGGATCGGAGACCACCCCGACCTCGAAGCCCGCCAGCAAGGCCGCGCCGCGGCAGGTCGTCTCCAGGTCCTCTCCCCGCGTGACGGGGACACCGAGCACGTCGGCCTGGAACTGCATCAACCAGTCGTTGCGCGCCGCTCCTCCGTCGACCCGCAGCTCGTTGACGGCGTGGCCTGCCGCGTCCTTCAAGANCGCGAACAGGTCGGACGTCTGGTANGCGATGGACTCGAGCGCCGCCCGCGCGATGTGGGCGCGGCTCGACCCCCGNGTCAGTCCGCAGAGGACGCCGCGGGCGTCCGGGTCCCACCAGGGGGCGCCGAGCCCGGTGAAGGCGGGGACCAGGTAGACCCCTCCGTTGTCATCCAGGGACGCCGCGAGGGCGGCGGTCTCGGCGGCGTCTCCGATCAGCCCCAGCTCGTCCCGGAGCCACTGCACGGCTGCGCCAGCCACGAACACGGACCCCTCCAGGGCATAGACCGCCTCCCCCTTCGGCCCGGCGGCGAGGGTAGTGAGGACTCCGTCTGGTGCTGTGGGGGGAGCCGACCCGGCGTTGACGAGGAAGAAGCAGCCGGTGCCGTAGGTGTTCTTGGCGGTGCCCGGCTGGTGACATCCCTGACCGAACAAGGCCGCCTGCTGGTCTCCCGCGACGCCGGCGATCGGCGCCGCGAACCCGACGCGATCCGCGGCCGTCACNCCGAAATCACCGGCTGAAGGACGCACCTCCGGCATCATCCCCGGGTCGACCCCGAGCGGGCCCATGAGATCAGCAGACCAGGCGCGCGCATGAATGTCGTAGACCAGGGTGCGCGACGCGTTCGTGGGATCGGTCGCGAGCACGCGTCCGCCCGTCAACAGATGGACCAGGAAGGCGTCCACGGTGACGAGCCGCAGGCGCCCGGCGCGGGCCGCCGCGCCCACAGCCTCGTCGTTCTCGAGGAGCCACCGCATCTTCGTGCCGGAGAAGTACGGNTCGAGCAGCAAGCCCGTCGCCTGGCGGTACGCGGGCTCGTGCCCGTCGTCCCGCAGCTGCGCGCAGATCGCGGCTGAGCGCCGGCATTGCCACACGATGGCGCGGGCGATCGGTCGGCCCGTGTCGGCGTCGAGCGCCACGAGGGTCTCCCGTTGATTGGTGATGCCGACCCCGGCGACGGGAGCGGGTGGGTCGTCGGCGACCTCTCGCACGAGGCGCAGCACCACGTCCCCGATCTCGGCGGCGTCGTGCTCCACGTGTCCGGGCTGGGGGTAGTGCTGGGCGAACTCCGAGTACGCGCGACGCAGGGGTCGCAGCTCCTCGTCATAGAGGATGACGGTCACACCGGTGGTACCGGCGTCAATCCCGAGAAGCGTCGCCTTCATGTGGTGAGGGCCTCGGACATCTCGCTCAGGTAGTTCGGGCGGCGAACGCCGCGATCCCGTCGAACGCATCNGAGAGCACGTCCAGGGGGGGCAACAGGACGATGCGGAAGTGCTGGGTCCCGGGCTTCTGACCGAACCCGCTCCCGGGCACCACGACGACGCCGGTCTCGCGCATGAGATCAGCGCACCACGGGCCATCTGCCACGTCGAAATCCAGGCGCGGGAACGCGTAGAACGCGCCTTCGGGGACCACACACGAGATGCCGTCGATGCCATTGAGGCGGTCCATGGCCAGGTCACGACGGGCCTCCAGGTCCGTGATCATGGCCGCGAGATGGGACTGGTCACCGTCGATGGCCGCGGGGATGCCGTANTGCTCCGGATGGTTCGCGGACAGCCGGGCGCGCCCCAGCTGCTGAATCGCCTCGACGTAGCCCCCGAGGCGATCCGGATCGCCACCCAGGACGCCCCAGCCGATGCGAAAGCCGGGCACGATCCAGTTCTTGGACAATCCACCGAGCGTCAGCACCGTCGCGTCGTCCCGCAGGCTGCCGAGCGCGATGTGCTCCTTGCCGTCGAACAGCAAGCGGTCGTAGATCTCGTCCGCGAACACCACGAGGTCGTGCTCCGCCGCCAGATCGACGATCGCCCGCAGCGTCTCCTCGGACGCTACCGACCCGGTGGGGTTGTTCGGATTGATGACGACGATCGCCCGCGTCCGCTCGTCGATCTGTGACGCGATGTCGTCAACGTCGGGTTGCCAGCCGTTCTCCTCATCCAGCTGGTACGGGCGGTTCTCCGCTTCCAGCTTCGCGAGCAGCGCGGTGTAGAGGGGATATCCGGGCGAGGGCGTGAGGACGTTCTCCCCCGGATTGACCAGGGCAGTCAGCGCCATGTCGATGACCTCGCTGGCGCCGCTCCCCGTCCACGTGTAGACGGNTGACCGCACCTTCTTGCGAGCGGTCTCACGAGCGATGGCCTCGAGGGCGACGTCGATGCCGTCCGATGGCGCGTACCCGTTGTGGTTCGCATCCATGGCCTCCTTGACCGCGGTGAGCATGGCCTCGGGTGGTCGGAAGCCGAACGGATTCGGATCGCCGATGTTGAGATACAGCATCCGTCGGCCTTCGGCCGCCAGCTGCTCCGCGAGCACGACCACATCGCGCACGGCGTACTTGACGTCGCGCACGCGACGGGCGGGGGCGATCCCTCTTCCTGTGGACTTGGGCACGAACGCTCTCCTGGGTGGGAATGTGCTCCCCAATGTATAACCTGACCAGCCCATGCCGTACGACGCCCGTGCCGTCCTCTTCGACGCCGGCGCGACCTTGCTGCTGCCGACCGCCGACATCCCCGATGTCTATCTGCGCGAGGCGCAAGCTGTCGGCGCCGAACCTGACCGGGACGCGTTCCGTGCCCACATGGCGGCCCGCTGGACCGCCCTGAGGACGTCCACNGCGTCGCCGGAGGCCCTCCGCACCTCCGAGGACGACGAGCGCGAGATGTGGCGGCGCTTTACAGCCGAGGTGGCCGCCCCGTTCCCCGATCTCATGGCTCGACACGAGGAATGGCTCCACCGGCTGGTCACCTGGTTCGACGGGGCGAAGGCNTGGGCGCCAGCCCCCGGGGCGCTGACCCTGCTCCGCGACCTCCGGGCACGCCATATCCGCGTCGGGATCGTCTCCAACTGGCACGGCGCGCTGCACGGGATCCTGGACGGCCTGAGCCTCCGCACCCTGGTGGATTTCGTCCTCGTGTCCTCGGACCACGGCTGGCGAAAACCCCACCCCTCGATCTTCGCGGCGGCCCTTGTGGCCGCCAACGCCGGCGCCGAGGAGACCGTTCATGTCGGCGACTGCCTGAGGGACGATGTCGCGGGGGCGACGCGCGCGGGCATCCGCCCGATCCTCGTGGCATCCGAACGTCCGGATGGGATTCCGGATTCCGTCCGCGTCGTGCCAGGGCTCGAGGCCCTGGTCGCGGACTGAGGCGAAGGGTACGGAATCGCGGATTTTCACGAGCTATCCGNAGATCCCGGAATTTTGCTTTAGGCTAGNCCATGTCNCGTCTTGATCCCCACCTCACCAGCATGGACAGCCACACCCCACCTGCCCTCTCCAGCGACCTGGGGGGGCTCTCTCACGACCTGCGCAACATCCTCACCGTGCTCTTCGGGATCGCGGACGACCTGCAGGGCAACGAGAGCGAGGTCGCGCTCCAGAACGCCCCCCTGCTGCAAGCCAGCATCAGCAAGATCGAGGAGATCGCGCGCGCCATGGCCTCTTTGCGATCGCGCATGATCGACGGCTCCACGGTGCAGCCTCGCACCATCGCCACGGCTCTGGTCCAAGCCACCCAGGTGCCCCAGCTCGGCAGCATGTTTGGCGAGACGGCCCGACTCCAGGCCGAGCCATCGCTTGTCGAACGGCTGATCCTCGCTGTCGCTATCGTGGCCTCGCACAGCGGAGGTCTCCGGGAGGTGACGCCTCTTCACGTCCCGGAGAGCGGTAAACGCGGTCACGATGTGCGCCTCGGCCTGCAATTCGCTGAAGCGGTCAGCGACGCGGGAGCGTCCCTCATCACATCGGCCGTCCGCGACCTCGGCGGAACGGTCCGCCGCGACGACTCCAGTTTCCAATGCGACCTCGTCGGAACCCTCAAGGACAGCGCAGCAGCGGATTGAATGAGGGGAACCGAAGTTCTGCGGCTCAGCCGCGAACGCCGAAGCGTTCCGCCAACGCCCGTGCGACCGCGTCTCGCAGGTCCACTCCCTTGACAGGCTTGCGCAGGACCTCGGCGGCGCCGGTATCACGCATGATTGTCTCAGAATCGAGATCCGCGTAACCCGTGACGAAGATCACGTGGACGGCATCTAAGTCCTTGTTGGCCCGTATCTTGCGGCACACCTCGAGTCCATCCATCCCCGGCATGAGGATGTCGAGCAAGACGACGTGGGGCTTCTGATTCCCAATATGGATCAGCGCCGACACCCCATCCTGGATCGCGGTGACGTCGTAATTCGGATTGTCGCCGATCAGGTAGCCCCGCAGCGTCTGCGCCACCAGCGGATCGTCCTCGACGATGAGGATGCGCATGTCCTCGGAGACCTCCTCCGGGACCGGGATATTCCGCTTGTAGAGAAACTCGCGCAGGCCGCCAGGCGAGACGCGACGATGGCCACCAGGGGTCCTGAAGGCATCAAGATGCCCGCGGTCAATCCAGTTCGCGACCGTCCGCTCGCTGACGCCGAGGAGCCCGGCAATCTGGTGGGTTGTGAGGAATCTCGCCAAGGTGCTTTTCCTGCATTAGACGCCGGCGATGCGGCCGCCTACGACTGTACCCCGGCCCCGACCACCGGACAGTTTTTTCGCTTATTTTGCTTTCTTTGGGCCAATCGCCTGGCCGCTCAGAGTGCGGATTGTGCTGTTTTGCTCAGCTGCGGAAGTGGCGCAGAGACACGACAACCGACCCACCGTCGCACTGACACCCTGCCTACTTGGGCAGCAGCGGAACCGCGTAGATCCATGCCATCGAAGCCGCCCCGGCATCCGACAGGGTCAGCCGCACCCGGTGGTGGACGCGCCCGTCGCTGAATGCCGCCAGGTCGTCATCCTGATAGAGGGTCAGCTTCAGCATCCGCTCCCCGGCCTGGATGACGAGTACACGGGAGGGCGCAGCCAACGGCGGCACACCCGGCGCCTGGAGCCGCCACGATCGGGGGGAGGTGATCGCGTCACGCAGTTGAATCGTCTGCTCGCGACCGAGGACTGCGCTGCTCACGACACGATGCACGTCCGTACGGGCACTCGCGGGCTCAGGACCGGATACCACGGGCTCGTCGCCCCCGATCACCTCCTGGACCGTGACGCTGTCCAGGGATTCGAGCAGCGGCAAATACGGCGATAGACGCAAACTGAGGCGCTCTTCAGGGTCCCGTGGGCCGGGAATGACACCGTCCACGGGCTCCCCGCAACCGGTGAGGGCGCAGAGCATGAACGCGACGACAGCAGCCTTGACCACGCCGGGATTGTAGGTCCGCTGCGCCAACAAAAGGAGGGTCAGAGCCGTCCCCCAACGGCTCTGACCCTCGGCGCGGCGCCGTGCTGCAGCGCCGCTTCTTCCCGTGCCTGTCGTTTCCGGCCCCCCTGCCGAGGGGACGTTCATGCGCCAGATGGATCGCACGCTCGTTGGAAATTGCGGGGATTCCACAATAAACAAGCCGTTATGCAGCCTCCGCGCTCCGTCAATCGGCCGTGACCGCTCCAGCGTAAGTGTTCCAGAACAAGACACTTCGACCCTCGAGACGTCTCAGATGCGCGACAGACAGGGCCTTGGCGGTGTAGGTCGTTTCAAGATCCAGCCCCGCCAGATCACGCCCCATGGAGACGACCTCCCGGCCGACTCCGGTCGCATGCCCGTAGCCAGCCCCCGCCAGATCATCGATCCACGCCAACTCCGGGAAGGCTCGTGGTTTCGGACCACCCGCAGACACGACGAGGCGGGAGGCCTTGCGCGCCAGGGCGCGCACCCGCCCCGACCGCGCAACCGCACGCGAGGTGACGCGCACAGCGACGATACGCGGATAAGGAGGCCCGGCGAGCCCGAACCCGAGCAACAAACCGGCTGCTGTGCCGCACGATCCGGCCGCCACGATGACGTCATCGGGGCAGGGTAGGGTGCCGACCCTGATCGCATACGCGACCTCGAGTGCACCCTCCGCCGCGCCGAGCACGCCCACGGGACTCGTGCCCCCCGCGGCGATAGGAAATGGGCGCGTTGCTCCGAGGCGCCGTGATCGTGCAGCCAGCAGACGGAGCGGGAACCCAAGCCAGCCAGACCAATGACAAGCAGCCAGCTCCGGCAAATGGGTGCGCGCCCAAGCCACCTCCGGCCCGTCTGGCTGGGGAAACAGCACCAATCGACAGCCGAGCTCGGATTTCCGGGCGAAGGTTGCGGTCGCCACGGCATGGTGGCTGCCCCAGGGTCCGATGGTCACGACGCCTTGTCGCCCGGCACGTCGAGCAGCCCCCAGGAGCCACTCCAGGGCCCGCACCTTGGTCCCGCCATACGCCGCCGACGTAACCGCGTCGTCCTTGACGAAAAACGCGCTCAATCCCCAGGTATCTGCCAGCTCCGGCAGCACCCTCACCGGGGTCGGCAGCTCCGCGAGGTCCAGCGGGGCGTATCGAGCGGCGAGATCTGGCACCGCCCGCCGCAACGCGCGTTCGGGAGAATCGAGGAGCATGGGAGAGATCCTACGTGGACGGGTTCACGAGTGAACGCCCGGGCGGTATCGTCTGCAACGCCGCGCGACGTGCGGCCGGAGCAACCGACCAACATGAAGCAGGAACCGCGTCCAGGGGACGGCGTCCCCATCCCGAGGCAGCCCGCGAAGAACTCCAAGACGCGCGGAGCGAGCGTCGCCTCGAGGACGCAAGAGAAGACGCCGGAGCTTCACCACATCCTGCGGATGTCGAGGCGGCGCGCCCGCACCTGATCCAGCCCGTCAGCCCAGCTCCCTGAGCAGGCGGTCGACATCGCCCTCGTCATTGGGGCCATGAAGGCTGACGCGTATACCGCCCACACCTCCTCCAAATCGCACCGATACAACGACGCCCGCCTTCTGCAACGCGGCCGCGGTGGTGCGTTGCGCCTCGCCGTCGCCGGGTACGCGAAACACGATGATCCCGGCGCGCCGATCCGGGTCGCGGGGCGTGAGCACGGACAAGCCCAGACGGTCCAACCCGGCGATGAGATGGGTCCCCAGCCCGCGCACGTGATCGAGGATGTCCTGCGTGCCGACGGCTTCGAGGAGGGTCATCGAGTGCAACAGTCCGATGGCCCCCGCGTAGGACGGGGTCCCGCCGGTCTCCCAGGTCCGACCGGCCGGTGGAAACTCGACCTCGTCCGTAGGTGAGGCCTCGGGGTCGCTGAACCACTCCCACCATTGTCCGCGCGGCGGACGCCCGGCCAAGAAACCGATCGCCGCTGGCCGGTACGCCGCGGCGATCTCAGGATCGACATACATCAGGCCCGACCCGAGCACGGATGCGAGCCACTTGTGGCCGCCGACACACCAGGCGGCGGCCGGTGTGCGGGTCACGTCGACGGGCACGACGCCGAACGTCTGAATGCCGTCGACGACCAGGTGGATACCTCGCTCCCGCAACGCAGGAGCAAGCTGGTCGAGGTCGATGAGCGCGCCCGTGGTCCAGCAGATGGTCGAGACCGCGACCACGCGCGTCCGGTCGTCACAGGACGCGAGGATGTCGTCGGAGGTGATGACACCCTCACTGTGCCCGACCCACCGCAGCTCAAATCCCTCCCGCGCAGCCCGCGTCTTCCACGGTGTCGAAACCGCGAGATAGTCGATGGACATCAGCACGACGTTCTCGTCGGGTCGCACAGGCAACACCAGCGCGGCGGCGTTGATCCCGGCGGTGGTGCTCTCCACGAGGGCGACGTCCGCGGCCCGCGCACCGAACATGCGGGCCGCCAACGCACGGGCATCGCTCCGCGTCTTGCCATGGACACCATGCATCCACGTGCTCTCGCCGCCCGAACAGGAGGCGAGCTCATCCGCGTATTGGTGGATCGCCAGACGAGCGGGTTCGGGCAACAACCCGGTCGCCGCCCAATCAAGGAAGCAGACGCCGTCGGCGAACGCTGGGAAGGCACTTCGGAATTCTGAGAGGTTCATCAAACGGCAGAGAAGTAACGGCTGTCCGGATGTCCAAACACGAACGCGCAGACGGATGACGCCGGAGCCATGGCGAAGCTCTCGGTGAGCGTCACGCCGATGTCCTCGGCCCCGAGCATATCGAACAGCGCCCGCTTATCCGCGTGCTCCGGACACGCAGGGTACCCCGGCGCTGGCCGGATGCCACGATAGCGAACCTTCAGCAGGTCAGCGTGTGACAGGTCCTCATCGGGGGCGTACCAGCTGCGGCGCATCCGTTCGTGCGTGTACTCTGCGAACGCCTCCGCGAGGCGATCCGCGAGCGCCTTCGCCAGGATCGAGCCGTAGTCATCGTGATCGGCGTCAAACCGCTGGAGCATGTCGCTGTCGAGCTCGATGGTCACGACGAAGGCGCCCAGCCAGTCGGCCGGGCCGTCGACGGGGGCGATGAAGTCGCAGAGGCTCGGACACGCTCCCGGCGCGCTCTTCTTGCGCGGCACCTCCCGCCGGCGAGGAAACGCGAATCGGGCGCGCTCCGTGGCGCGGCCCTCGTCATATACGACCACGTCGTCCCCATCCCGCGCGGCCGGGAAGAAGCCGTAAACGCAACGCACCGACACCAGCCCCTCCCCCGAGAAGCGAGCGAGCATGGCGTCCGCGTCGCGCTTGAGCTCCTTCACCTGGGGATCAGCGTCGTCGGCGAGCAGCCGCTCCGTGGCCCCCCGGATCTCCCAGGTATGAAAGAAGGGCGCCCAGTCGATGTAGGGGATCAGCTCGGCCACAGACACATCGAGGGTGGTGACGTCGTTGAGCGGCGGCGCCTCGGGCACGTGATCACCGAACGGCACTCCCAGCGCCCGGGCCTTCCCCAGGGGTAGTAACGAACGCCGTGCACGATCGGCTTCGTAGCGCTCCCGCAGGCGACCCTGCGCCGCCCTGTTCTCGACGTCGAACTGCGACCGCGCCTCCGCGTTCATGAGCTTCTCGACGACGCCGGGGCAGCGCGACGCGTCCTTTACGTAGAGGGTCTCGCGCAAGTACGCCGGCGCGATCTTGACCGCCGTGTGCTTGTCGCTCGTCGTCGCACCCCCGATCAGCAAGGGCAGCTCAAGGCCCTGACGCTGCATCTCGGATGCGACGTGCACCATCTCGTCGAGGGACGGCGTGATCAGCCCCGACAACCCGACGACGTCCGCGCTGACTTCGCGGGCGGTGGCCAGGATCCGCTCGGCGGGGACCATGACACCGAGGTCGACGATGTCATAGCCGTTGCAAGCAAGGACGACACCGACGATGTTCTTTCCGATGTCGTGAACGTCGCCCTTGACCGTCGCCATGACGATGCGGCCCCGGGACGCGGCGCCGCCCTTCTCCATGTACGGCTCTATGTGCGCGACGGCCTTCTTCATGACGCGGGCGCTCTTGACGACCTGGGGCAGGAACATCTTGCCGGCTCCGAACAGGTCGCCGACGACGTTCATGCCGTCCATCAGCGGACCCTCGATGATCGAGAGCGGCGCAGGGTAGGCGTCGAGGGCCTCATCCATATCCGCCTCGATGAAGTCCGCCACGCCCTTCAGCAACGCGTGCTCGACGCGCGCCGCGAGCGGCAGCTCCCGCCACGCCTGAGCGACGACCTCGTCCTCCCGATCTCCTTGGTGCTCCTGCGCATACGAGGTCAGGCGCTCGGTGGCGTCCGGGCGCCGAGCGAACAGCACATCTTCCACCAACCCCAGCAGCTCCTTGTCGATGGCGTCGTAGAGATCGAGCTGTCCGGCATTCACGATGGCCATATCGAGGCCAGCTTCGATCGCGTGGAACAGGAACGCGCTGTGCATGGCGCGGCGCACGGGCTCGTTACCACGGAACGAGAACGATACGTTGCTGACCCCGCACGATATGCGTATCCCCGGGCAGCGCTCCTTGATGAGCCGAACCGCGTCGATGAAGTTGATCGCATACCGGTCGTGCTCTTCGATGCCGGTCGCCACCGTCAGGATGTTGGGGTCGAAGATGATGTCCTCGGCGCAGAAGCCCGCCTCCGCGGTGAGGAGACGGCACACGCGCTCCGCGATGGCGACCCGCCGCTCGACCGACGTCGCCTGCCCCTCCTCGTCGAAGGCCATGACCACGACCGCCGCGCCGTAGCGCCGCACCAGGCGCGCTTGCTCCAGGAACGGGCCCTCCCCCTCCTTCAAGCTGATGGAGTTGACGATCGAGCGCCCCTGCAAGCACTTCAGGCCGGCCTCGAGAACGGACCACTTCGACGAGTCGACCATGACCGGGATGCGCGCGACGTCGGGTTCCGACGCGATCTGATTCAGGAACGTGGTCATGGCCTGCTCGGAGTCGAGCAGGCCCTCGTCCATGTTGACGTCCAGCACGTTGGCGCCGCCCAGGACCTGCTGTCGCGCGACCTCCACCGCGTCCTCGAAGCGTCCGTCCTTGATGAGACTGCGAAAGCGCCGCGATCCGGTCACGTTGGTGCGCTCACCAATGACGGTGAACAGCGTGTCCTTGGTGATCGTGTACGGCTCGAGGCCGGACCAGCTGGTACGACGCGGGACCTGGGGAACCGTCCGGGGTCGTTCGCCCCGCACCGCATCGGCGATCGCGGCGATATGTTCGGGGGTGGTGCCGCAGCAGCCGCCGACGAGGTTGAGCCATCCTTCGCGAGCGAAATCTCGGAGCAACGCCGCCATGTGCTCCGGCGTCTGGTCGTACTCCCCCATCTCGTTGGGCAGACCGGCGTTCGGATAGCAGAACACCTGCATGGGAGCGAGGCGCGAGAGCTCCTGCACGTGAGGTGCCATCTCTTCGGCGCCCAGGGCACAGTTGACGCCGA
Organism: Planctomycetota bacterium; assembly: GCA_002683135.1. Lineage (GTDB taxonomy): Bacteria > Planctomycetota. The sequence continues at coordinate 49,937 of NYSS01000031.1, forward strand.
CGCCGAGCAGGGGCGCATGGCGCACCGAGTGCCAACACGCCTCCACCGTCTGGCCGCTGAGGGTACGCCCGCTCCTGTCGGTGATCGTGATCGAAGCCAGGACCGGGACGACCCGGCCAGAATCAGCGAACGCCTTCTCGATGGCGAACAGTGCCGCCTTGAGGTTCAAGGTGTCGAACGTCGTCTCGGGCATGAGCAGGTGGACCCCGCCATCCAACAGCCCCCGTGACGCGTCGTAGTACGCCTGCACGAGCTCATCGAACGTGACGCCCCGGAACGCCGGGTCCTCGACCTCGGGAGACAACGACGCGGTCCGATTGGTGGGGCCGAGGGACCCCGCGACGAAGCGAGGGCGGCTGGGATCGCGTCCGACGACCTCGCGCACCGCGGCGCCGGCGACCTGCGCGGCGTGGAGATTGATGTCGTACGCCGCGTCCTCCAGCCCATAATCCGCGAGGGAAATCGAGGTGGAGTTGAAGGTGTTGGTCTCGATGATGTCCGCTCCCGCATCGAGATAAAGCTGGTGGATCCGACTGATCACGTCGGGCTGGGTGATCGAGAGCAGGTCGTTGCACCCTTGCAACGGACGATCGTGGTCTTTGAACCGGTCGCCACGAAAGCCCTCTTCGTCGAGACGCTCCGCCTGGATCATGGTCCCCATCGCGCCATCGAGGACGAGGATGCGCTCGGACAACGCACGATGTAACGCGACGGTGGACGGGTTCTTTTCAGCGCTCATGAAGAGACCCTCCCGAATCCCAAGAGACTGACAAAGTGCGGCGCCTTCTTGTCACGACCGGCCCGGCGCACATCCACGTCCACAAAACCCGCGTCCTCGAGCAGCTGTCGTAACGCCGCCTGGCTGAAGCCAAGCTGACGATGCCCGAGTCGGTCGAGGACCCACGTCTCCCGATGGGCGAGGAGATCGAGCACCACGACGCGGCCGCCGGGGCCGAGCAGACGCCGCGCAGCGGCGAGCGGCGCCGCGGGGTCATCGAGCTCGTGAAGCACCTGGCTCATGAGGAACACATCGACCTCCCCCGGCGCCAGCGGCGGGTCCGCCACGTCGCCAACGCGAAAGCTGACGCGCTCATCCCCCAAGCCGGCGGCTCGCGCGCGCCGACGGACGTCGCTGAGCACGGCTTCGTCACGGTCGACCGCCACCACGTACTCACCGTGTTCGGCCAGGAGCATGGTGATCTCTCCGCGACCGATCCCCAGGTCTGCGATGCGCGCCGCGGGGAGCATGGTCAGCAGCGCTCTCGCGAAGCCCTCCCAGGTACGACCGGGCAGCGCTTCGCGCCCCAACGTCCCCGGCGGCGTCGCCGTCGGACGCTCCACCATGACCTCCGCGAGGGCCGCGCGGTCGTTGGCCGCCTCCTCGCTCTCTCGGGTCCGCGCCAGGAGCTCGGCCAGAAGCACCGCGTCCGTTGCCCCCGGCCCGGGCAGGTCCGCCCTGTAGTACGTGAACCGCCCCTCGCGGCGGTCCTGGAGCAAGCCGGCCTCGGCGAGACGGCCCAGGTGCCCGGACACGCTCGGCTGGCCGCAATTGAGGATGCGAACCAGGTCCGTAACCGTCAGCTCCTCAGCTTCGAGGAGCGCCAGCATGCGCAGCCGAAGGGGCTCGGAGAGGAGGCGAAGACGCCGGGAGACCTGGGCGAGGGGCATATCCATATCATGACATCAATATGCGTTGATGCCAATATCCCCATATCCGACCCTCAACGTGCGGCAGACCCGCCTTTCCCGCCGATAATCGACCCGTGGACATGCGGCTGGGAGACCTCGACCGGGAATTTGACGTGCTCGTCGTCGGCGGCGGAGCATTCGGATGCGGTGTCGCCCGGGAAGCCGCCCTGAACGGGCTGTCCGTCGCCCTGGTGGAGAGGGACGACCTCGCCAGCGGAACATCCAGCGCATCCAGCAAGATGATCCACGGTGGGCTGCGCTACCTGGAGCACAACGAACTCGGGCTCGTCCGGCAAGCGCTGCGCGAACGCGAGGTCCTTGAGAAACTCGCACCGGAGCTGGTCCTCCCCTGCCCCTTCCTCGCCCCTGTCTACCGAGGTGGGTCCCGAGGGATGCTCAAGTTGCGCATGGGGCTGTGGCTCTACGACCTGTTAGCCAGACCAGCGCGCTCCCGTCGGCGCTCCATGCACAGCAGCGAGGGGCTCAGGGCCATGGAGCCCGACCTCAACCAACGCGGATTGCGCGGGGGTGGGAGGTTCTGGGACTGGCGGACGTACGACTCACGAATGGTCGCCGAGATCGGCGCGTGCGCCTCGCGAAGCGGGGCCGTCGTGGTCACCCGAGCGGAGGCCGGCCCGCCACGGGGAACGGTCGGACGCTTCGAGGTCGATGTCACCGACCGCATCGAAGGTGGCGTCGTCACCGTCCGCGCGAAGAGCGTCATCGCCACCGTCGGGCCATGGTCCGACTCCTACCGCAAGACACGCGACCCGAACGCAAAGTCGCACACCAGGCTCAGCAGCGGCATCCACCTGGTCGTGCCGAGGATCACGAATGAGCACGCTGTTGTTATCAACGCGCGCAGCGACGGTCGGGTGTTCTTCGTGCTCCCGTTCTTCGGCCGCACGCTGATCGGCACCACAGAGCGCGACGTGACCGGCGATCCGCGGAGCCTCACCGTCGAGGACCGCGACATCGACTATCTGCTGGAAGAGACCAATACGGTTCTCGCAGATCGCACCCTCTCCCGTGACGACGTGATCTCGTCCTTCATCGGGGTACGCACCCTCGCCGAAGACGATCATGCTAATCCGTCCAGCACCAGCCGCGAGCAGCAGGTCTGGGAGGAGCCCGCGGGCGTGGTCCACGTCATCGGCGGCAAGTTGACGACATGGAGGCTAATCGCGCGTGAGTTACTGGAGCGAGCGACCGCGGCCGCCGGCCTGACCATCGACGACGGGACACGGTCGCGCACCACACCCATCGTCTCCGAAGGGCTCTACATGCCCGACCACATGCCCGACGACACCACGGCACTGCTCGACCTCGCCCGGCGCACCCACGCGCTGACCGCCGAGGATCTCCTGCGGCGCCGAACGCCCATCATGCTGACCAATCCCCCGAAACCCGAGGTCATAGAGAGGCTCGAGGCTCAGCTATCGGAGGTTCGTGCCCAGCCAGGTTAGAAGCTCGTCCCGCACGGACTCTTCGCGCCGTTGCTTTTCCGAGAAGAGCTTGGAGTAGGCGACGTCGGAATCCGGGACGAGGCGCACGACATGACGGAGCCGCCGACCGGATTCGATGGCCGCGACCGCCAAGATGAACTCGTCGTCTCGCTGGCCGTCGTAGGGCGTGCTCAGCCGCTCGACCATACGGCCAGGGGTGTCAGGATCGGGCACGCGGATGGGTCGCGCCTCCCACTCCCTATAGCCCCCCGCGGCGAGGACCTCTTGCGCGCGGGCGTGGGCCCCGACCTGAAACTCGGATCGGATCGTCAACACCCGTCGCCAATCGGCGTCTATGCGCTCACCTACCCGCGCGAGCACTTCGGCGCCGAGCGCTCCCTTGGCGAGGGCCGGCGGCACCAGATCGCCGAGCAGCGACCGCGCCTGACGAACGACCAGCGTTTGTGTCCGCGAGAGCGCGACGACCTGTGCGTCGGAGTCGAACGCGCTCGTCGACACGTCAGAGTCCACCCCGCCTGAACCGACCGCCGCCGCGGGCTTCGGTTCGGGTGCCGCGGGGAGAGTCTCCGGGACCGGTGGGAGTACGGCGCTCGGATCATCCCGTTGCAACAACCAGTACGCCCCGATCGCCAAGATCGCGCACACTCCGAGCAGAGCCCACAGCGTCGAGCCGTTCCGCGCGCGCGCCCCGCCGTGACGGAAGGCCCGCTCAAGCTGGTCCCGTTGCCCCTCGTCCATTCCGACAGGATACCGATAACAGGCGGCAAGGACGTCGTCGGAATAACGCCCCTTGGTTGGGCCCTGAGGGCGCGCCGGCCGCCCAGTCTTCATCATCCCGCGCTGGAGTCCGCCTGTGATCGGGGCGACCTCCGTCGGCGGAGGACGTACGCCGCGTGTTCGCCGCTTGGAGAGCGGGGCACGGCGGCGCGACTGATCCGAAGATCCCGGTCCCCGCCCCGATGATCGATCACATACCGGCTTCGTCGAGGAGCGCGAGGAACTTCCTCCGCCGAGCATAGCGCGCGCGAAAACGAGCCAGTGAACGCTCGAACTGGGCACGCGCGTTACCGCTCTCCGCCAGGCCCTTCACCATGGTCAGATCGCGGACGACCTGCTTGTACACGGAGGTCGTCTTCCTCGCCATCCGATGATGGGCCGCGAGCAAGAGCCATCCAGCCGCCATGGCGGGGCGGTCGGGGGCGATGCCCAGAGCGCCCTCGACGAGCCGGTCCGGCTCGACCGACTGGACTACGACGAGGCCATCCGCCTCGATCACTTCACCCTCTTCCAGGTAGAGCTGGAACACCAGCGTGGGTGCCTTTTGATGCTTCTGCAGGTGGCCCAGAACTCGGCGCCGAACCCGCACCCACTGATCGCTCGTGACCGCCTTCTTCAGGGCCGCGAAGCCCTTTCGGGAGGGATCGTCGACGAACAGCCGTTCGAGCTCCCGCCGCGTCTCCCGCGCCTGGTCCAGCTCCGAGCCCTCGAGCATCTCGTCGAGCAGCTCCTGTAGACGCTGACGTTGATAGCTGCGCGGACTCGCCAGAGCCTTGCGAGCCACGGTTATCGCCTCATCCGAACACCCGGAGCGATGCAAGCTGACGGCGAGGTCCAGCGCGTCCCCCGTCCGACGATAATGATCACGAGCGACGATCACCGAGTACTCGTGCTGCTGAGAGCGGGCGAGCACCTCTCCCAGCAAGCGCTCGCTGCGGTGCCGCTCCGCCAGCAGCAGCGCGCGGGCGAGGTCGTCCGAGGCGCCCCGGGGTGGCGGAAAGCACAAGGGCAGGTCACCGATGTGTTCGATGAGCCTGCGACGCAGGGCGTATTCACCCCCCGGCGTGACGGTCGCCTCCAAGAGCAAGGCATCGAGCTCCTGGTACCAGCCTTCCGCGTCGTCGATCCAGAGGCGCAACATGCGCTCGACGGCCGACGCGTGATCGACCCGGCAGTCTCCCGTCTTCGCGTCATGGAGTATCACCGAGCGGACTCGATCCATGATCTCCGGGACGAATCCGGCCGCGAAACCGGGGCCGTCGTCGAGCTCACCGATGACCTCAGAGAGCCGCTCCATCAAGAACAGCAAGACCTCGAGGACGACCGCCGGCTCAGCACGGGCGAGGCGCTTGAGCTCTCCCAGGAGCTCCCCCACGTCATCCCGGAGCAGCAACGCCCCGCGCTTCGGCTGCGCCTCGGCACGCTGGACGATGCGCGCGACGCGCTTACGCCATGTCCTGAGATCCCGTGCAGCATCGTCCATCGTGCGCTCCCGTCGTACGTGGGAAACGCACGACGCCCTAGCGAAACCGTCCCGGGTCGAACAACCCTGGATCCAGTTTGCTATTGATCTTCCGCTCGATCAAGCTCACCGTCGCGGCGATCCCCGGGAGACCACGGAATTGCACGCTCCGCTTGTCGAATCCGAGCCGACCAGCCCGCCGCTTCGGCTTCGAGGCGACGACATCTCGCGTCATCACCCCCTTCGAGTGCGCGGTCGACCGAACCAACAGCCGGGTGATCTTCCTGAACACCAGGCCCTGTGATTCCCTGCGCCCCACCCGCGGACGGGCGTTGAAGTGGAGGACCGGCCTCCCATCACGCTCACCTTCACCGACCACCTCGAGCGCGTAGCGCTTTGGATGAAAGGGCAGAAGGTCATGCAGTACGAGCGGGTGCCCGGGTCCGCCGACCGGATGAAGAAACACATTTCCGACGTAGGGCACGACCACCCCGCGCCTCAATCGCCAGCCCCTTGGCCGCTCGCCAGGAGTCTCCTCGATGAGGAGTTGCTCTGTGAGCTCGAGCTTCCCCGCGATCATCTGGCGCAGGATGACGCGGTGCCGCATCCCGCCCCCCGGGAGCGTCAGGGCCAGGTGATCGATCCTGAGGCGCCGCGCCACACCGCCACCGAGCGCCGTGACCTCCCAGGCGCGGGACTCGTCCCGGGTCCGCTCGATCCGGTTGTTCAGCTTGCCGACGAAGTCGCGGAGCCGGCGCGCCTGCTCCGCCGGCGCGAACCGTCGCAGCGGACCACGCTCCGGGACCCCGCCACCGACAGGAGGTCCGGCCTCCGGGTCTTCCGCACGGTCTCCTTCCCCCCTGACGCCGCGCCGCTTCTCGGCCTCCAGCCGACGACCGGCCGCCACCTTTCGATTCTGCGCGGTGCGATGAGCTGCGGTCGAGGCTGGAGGTGGGGCGCCTCTCCCCGCGGGTGGACGCGACACCCGGTTGCTGGCAGCAGGCGGACGCTGGGCCGGGAGAAGGCAGCAGGACGCCACGAGGCAAATCGCGATGAGTCGACGCACGGGAAGGCTCCGATCATGAACGGCGAATCCCCGCTCCATACCCAAGGACCATCCAACTGCCCCCAGGTAACACCATCTCCCTCACGCGGACCCAAGGCGCCTCTCACCACAGACTTGTGACGGTGACGAGCGCCCGCTCCCCGACCCACGGAGCCCCTTCCTCGGGAGACGCCTATCGGGCCATACAGATCGTGCTCCGCGCTGCCGAAAAGAACAACAGGCGCGCGCGTCCCTCGGTGTGCGCGTCCAGGTCTCGCGGTCGTAGCCCCTCCTTGGTCCTGGCCGAGGCTACGGCAGGAACGCCCTCCCCCACAATTCACCGGAGATACCGAGTGCCGTTATCGCACCTATCCGTCGTCCTGCTCGCGATCTGCGTGCCCGTCTTCGCACAGGGCCTGCCCCTGGAGGTCCACAACCCGACCTCGCAGACCCTCACGCAAGAACCCGTCACGTTCGGTGTGCCCATCCCACGGCTCCCGGAACCTGTCGTCAGCCTGGAATCCGTCCACATGGCGGTCCGCGACCCCAATGGCGACGTCGTCCCCCACCATTACCGGACCCTCTCTCGCTGGGACGGGCAACGGGACGACACGACCAAGTCCATCAAGTGGGTGCAGGTCACGTTCCTGGCGGACATCGCCCCTCACTCCACGGCGATCTATCACCTCGCCGGCGGCTGGAAGCCAAACGGAGAGATGCAGGTCCAGAGCTTCGCCGATCGGTTCGTCGTGTCACCGAAGCCAGGGACATCGTTCACCGTCAACCGGCAGGCCACCGACCTGTTCCATGAGGTGATCGTCGACAACCAAACCATCGTCGCCGCTCCGGGTGGGGGTATCCGGATGACCGACCAGAACGGCGCCGTGGTGACGGCCTCCCCCACAGCGACGTACATCCAAGAAGTCAGCACCGTGAGGACGGTCATCGTTCAGAAGGGCACGCTCAGCAACAACCTCAGCTACGTCCTGCGCTACTACTTCCACAGCGGGCGCCGCGACGTCACCGTCGACTTCCGTCTGCAGAACAGCGGACGCTATGGCCTCTTCTACGGCGCGACAGCGGCGAACAAGTACTTCGATCACTGCCACCTCTGGCTACCGGTCGTCGGCGCGGGGTCCCAGGTGGTCACGCCCAGCGGAGTGCAGCAGCTCCCAGGGTCCAGATTCGAGGTCAACCAGACCTTCCAGTGGGGTCCGAACCCGACGGACGCGCTCGCCGGTTTCTCTTACGAGGAGCGCGCGGGCTCGACCATCCTGTCTTCGGGCAACCGCCACGCCGGCGGCATCAACCTCGCCGGATCGAACGGCGGCGTCACCGTCGCGGTCGACCGCTTCTGGGAGAACTTCCCCAAGGCCTTCCGCGTCACCAACAACGAGATCGAGGTCGGACTGTGGCCGGAGTGGGGCAACGGCCCGGAGTACCGTGGGCAGTACGGGACACTCACGTCGACCGCTCCCGTCGATCCGCTCGCGCTGACGAATTACCGCTTCGAGGGCGGACGCTGGAAGACGCACCGCGTCAAGTTCGCCTTCCACACAGGGTCCCACAGCCCCAATCGGGTGGCCCAGATCGCCGAGCTCACGAACCGGCCCATCATGGGCCGCGCCCCCGGCTGGTGGGTCTCCCAGACAGGCGCGACCGGCGCCTTCATGGCTCCAAAACGCGTCTGGGGTGAAGCGGGTCGGGACCGCATCGAGCGCCAGTTCAAGATGCTGTGGGACGACAACGAGGCCGACTTCCAGAGCTCGGGGCTCGGCAAGATCGGGTTCCGCAAGTTTCGCCAACGTGGGGGCACCTACGGTGGCCGTCAATTCTATGGCTGGGATAGCTACGGGGACATCGTGTGGGGTGGCGGCTACGGCGGCCTCCACTATGACTGGCCCTTGATGGTCATGATGGCGTGGGTCCGCGGCGGCAACTATGAGCTCTACGACATCGCCCGCGACATGGCCTGGCACCGTCGCGACTACGACCAGAACCACAGCACGGACGCCAGCGAAGACTGGCGCGGCTGCCAGTTCTATGAGAAGGGCTGGTGGCACGGCAACTTCGTCAACGGTCAGGCCAGCCACAACTGGATCCACGGGGTGCTGCTGCACTACGTGACGACCGGCGACGAGGCCTCCTTCGAAGCGGCCCTCGAGGGGCAGGATTACCTCTTGAGGCACAGCCCCGGAAACTGGACTGGCTACTGGGGCTCACGCATCCTCGGATGGTCGGTCGCCAACCTCGTCGACCTCTACAACTACCTCGGGGATCCGGCGGCGCTCGGCGAGGCCCGGGCAGGCTGCCAGAACTTCGAGCAGCTTGAACTCGCGTCCGGTGGAAATGGATACATATCGAACCCGGGCGCCAACCAGCAGGCGATCCCGTGGATGCACTCGATCTGCTTCAAGGCGATCGCCCGCTACACGATCATCTCAACGGACCTCTCGTTCCTGCCGGTGCTCCAGCGGACACGTGACTGGTTAGCGTCGTGCGTTCACCTGTCGACGCCAACCCCGCAGGCCCAGATGGGGATGCCCTACATCACCAAGGAGTACTTCCCGCCACAAAACGGGCAGCCCGAGGTGCACCAGGGAACGAACGCGCATCATGGCATCTACCTCGCCGAGACCATGGCCATCTCCGCCCTACTGTGGCGGCAGAGCGTGGACGTGGACCGGGCGTGGCTGCTCTACGAGTACCAGGCCCGCTTCCATCAGAAGGGGTCGGGACAGTGGTGTGATTTCGACGACACGAACGACTACTCGGTCATCGCCGCGCGCATGATGATGTACCCGAATGCGGAGTCGAAGATCTTGGGCGGTCTCCTCAACTCCTTCCCCACGTACCTGTTCATGCGCAGCTGGCTCGACGGCTCGTTTTACGACGAGCACTGATCAGCAGCGGTTGGCACCCGCCTCACCACGGGCGGCAGGCCGCGTCCTCACAGAGGTACGCGGCCGTCGCTCCAGCTGGCGCCGACTTGTCATGAAGAGGAACGCCGAGAGCATCGATCGCGGACCTCTCCCGATCGGTGACCGGGATGATGACCCGACCGGGCATCAACGCACGATGGGCCCGACCCAGCTCCTCCCCAAAGGAGGGATCGGAGCCATCGCCCACCACGAACAACGTCCGCGGCGGCTCCGTCGCCTCGACCATGGCGCAGAGCAGGAGCGGCGCCGACTCAGGGACCCTCCCCAGCGTGGCCGCGAACGCCCGGACCGTTCGCAGCGATCGTTCACGGAGCTCCTCGCGGTCGAGGGCCGCCCCCAGCCGCGCCAGCAGCAACGCGGTCAGGCTGTTACCCGATGGCAGGGCTCCGTCGTAAGAGTCCTTCATGCGAACGATCAGGTCGTCCCGCTGAGGCGCGAACCAGTACCCCCCGGATGCGTCCGCATAGCGGTCCTCGATCTCGTCGGCGAGCTTGTTGGCTTCGGCGAGCCAACAAGCTCGCCCCGTGGCCTCGAACAGCGCCAGCAAGCCGTTGGCGTAGGCGGCGTGATCATCGAGCGACGCTTCGTACCGCGCCTCACCGTCACGCCAGCGCCGCAAGAGCACCCCGTTCTCGTCGCGCATGTGCTCCTTGATGAAGAGCGCGGCACGCTCCGCGGCCTCAATCCACCGAGCTTCGCCGAGGACCGCCCCGGCCCGCGCGCAGGCGCTGATCATCAGGCCATTCCACGATGTCAGGACCTTGTCGTCGAGACCGGGTCGGATGCGCTGCTCTCGGTAGTCATAGAGCGCCTTGCGCCATGAAGCATAGCGGCCGCGAAGCTCCGCTTCGGGCATCCCCTCCGACGCCGCCACCTCAGCCACCGACCGCTGGAACCAGAGGATGTTGTGGCCCTCGAAGTTGCCGCCGTCGGTGACGCTGAACACCCGCCTGAAGAGGGCCGCATCGTCCCCGATCACGCGATCGACTTCGGCGCCATCGAATACGTAGAACTTCCCCTCCACGCCCTCACTGTCCGCGTCCTGGGCGCAGAAGAAGCCGCCCTCTTCGTGGGTCATCTCCCGCGCGACCCACTCGAGGACGTCCCGCGCGACGTCGGCGAAATCGGCGCGACCGCAGAGGAGGTGCCCATCGAGATAGCTGTCGACGAGCAACGCGTTGTCGTACAGCATCTTCTCGAAGTGCGGCACCAGCCACTTGTCGTCGGTCGAGTAACGGGAGAAACCGCCACCGACGTGGTCATACATCCCGCCGCGCCACATCATCTCCAGCGTCGTCTCGAGCATGGACTTGCCCGCGTCCCACGCGGTGCGCGCGCAACGATGGGCCAGAAACGCGAGCGCCGCTGGACGAGGGAATTTGGGGGCGCTGCCGAAGCCGCCCCACCTGCTGTCAAACGCGGCTTCCAGGTCACGGGCCGCCTGATCCGAGAGGCCGGAGCTCACGTCCCCGGCGTCGGACACGCGACCCTCCAGGGCCCCCATGAGACGCCCCACATTCGCCTGCACGTCCTGACGGCGACCGTCCCAACTCTCGGCGATGCCGCGCAGCGCGTCGGCGAATCCAGGGCGCCCCCACTGGGCGGTCGGTGGGAAGTACGTGCCTCCGTAAAACGGTTTCAGGTCAGGCGTCAGCCAGACGCTCAAGGGCCAGCCGCCCTGGCCCGTCATCGCCATCACGGCCTGCATATACACCTGGTCGACGTCGGGCCGCTCTTCACGGTCGACCTTGATGTTGACGAAGAGCTGGTTCATCACCGCCGCGGTCGCTTCGTCCTCGAAGGACTCCCGCTCCATGACGTGGCACCAGTGGCACGTGCTGTAGCCGATGCTCAAGAAGATCGGCCGGCCCAAGCTGCGCGCTTTTTCGAAAGCTACGGGGCCCCAGGGATGCCACTCCACCGGGTTGTGCGCATGCTGCAACAGATAGGGACTCCTCTCACGAGCGAGGAGATTGCCGTGACGCTGTTCACCCATGCGCCAAGCGTAACAGCGCCCTATCGGGAGGCGAATGCGTCGTGATAAGCTCCGACGTGGCCTCATAGAAGGCCCCCTCGGCGCCTCCGCATATCCCCATCCCAGTCCCCCCAGCCATCCGATTTCCGGTCCATGTGCAGCACGGTTCGGTTCTGCATTCAAACGTCCCTTTTGGTGCTCCCGCTGGCGCTGGCGGTACCGGCGCAGGTCCTGTTCGCGCCGGCCACCTACCCAGCCTCGTTCCCGTCACAGACAACGTCGCTCACGTCCCGCGTGGTCGCGCCAGTGGACCTGGACGGGGACGGCGACATGGACCTCATATGCGGACAGGACAACGGATGCCTGTCGGGTAGCCCGGGCTGCGGCTTGTGGGACCCGGACGACCCCGGTGGGCTAGTCCTCAGGTCAAACGACGGAATGACGAACTTGCTCCCGCCGATCCATATCGGAGCCGGGGCCTGGAGCGGGCACGGCGTCGCCGTCGCCGACCTCGACAGGGACGGAGACCCGGACGTCCTCTCACTGGGACGGCAGAACGGCATCGGAGGTGCGGGCGCCATGTTCTGCGTCTTGACCAATGACGGAGTCGGTAACCTCGCCGCCCCGGTCACTCAGGGCGTGCCGACCTGGGTCAGTCACATGATGGTCGGAGATTTCGACGGCGACGGGAATCCCGATGCCGCTCTCCACGGAACAATCGGCGGCCAGACGCACGTCCGACTCATGTTCGGTGACGGCGCCGGAGGCATGGCACCCGGGCCGCAGATCCAGCTCACCACCATCGCGTCGCACGGGATCGCCGGCGACCTGGAGGGAGACGGCAAGGACGAGATCATGCTCGCCTCGGGGCTCGGCGTCCTCGTCCTCTCCACGTCGGCCACCGGCTTCCCGGCGACGGCGACCTTGCCCGTGGGCGCTCTCGGCGCGCCCCATAGCCTCGCCCTCGGTGACTGGAACGCCGATGGCACGCCCGATATCGCGACCCTGTTCTCCGTGCTCGGCGCGAATGAACTCTGGACCCTGACAAACAACGGCAGCGGTACATCTCCGACGTTGTCCTCCGTCCCGCTCCCCACCGGCATCGGTCAACTCCAGTCGATCTGCACGTTCGATGCCGACGGGGACGGAGATGACGACCTCGCCACGGGTTGGGTCGGACCGAGCAGCTCGGTCGGCAAGATCCTCGTCAACGACAGCGGCACGTTCTCCCCCGCAGCGGTGTCCGTGCCCTTGGGAGACGGCCCCGATCTCATGACCCTCGCGGATGGGGCAGGGTCCCTATCACACCTCGTAAGCGCCGACCGGCAATCGATGACGCTGACCATGGTCCTCAATCAATCGCCTCGCGTCGACGTCATCGGGACCCCGACAATCGGCGCCCCCTTGCAGCTCCGCTTCATGAGCCCGACCGATGCCGGTCTGGCGTATCAGGCGGCGCTGTCCACCGCTACGACACCGCCGGTGCAGATCGGTGACGGGCGCATCATCCACCTCGCGCTCTCGCCGATCCTGTCTTATTCGATGATGCCGATGCAGCCGCACTTCAGCGGTTTTAGCGGCACGCTCGACGCGACCGGGGTGGCCTCAGGGACGGTGTCGGTGCCGAACGATCCCAACCTGGTAGGACTGCAGTTCTACCTGGCCTTCCTGGCGCTCGACCCGAATGCGCCCTCAGGCATCCGACACATCTCGGGACCACGCAGCGCCTCCCTCTGAGCGAAGCGCCGACCGCGTCGCTCGGTCATGCGGGCATCACAGATGCACCTGGAAATGTCCGACCACGTGCCCAGCCCAGTTGCGACGCACCAGGCCGGCGTGCGCGTCGAGCGCCGCGAGCTCGGTCTCCGTCAGCAATCCGTGACGATGGAGCAGGTGGGGCATGATGCGCTCGCTGGCCTGCCACGCCCCCGAGTCGACATGCAAGGCGACCCCGACGTCCGCGCCCGGGATCATCACGCCATAGAACCCCTCAGCACCGACCTTCCCCAGCACGCGACCTGAGGTGACGCGCACCAGCGCCGAGCAGAACCTGTCAGTACCGCCGACCATATGAGGATCGTGAGCTACCGCGGCATGAAGGCGAGACGCGGCATCGGCCACAGCCGGACCCAGGCGGCTCGCCGGCGTCCCGTGATTCTTGAAAGCGCGCGCCGCACCGATGAGGGGCAACACCCATGTCGGCGCGCTGCAGCCATCCACCGCATGGGTCAACGCCTGCGTATCCACCTCTGCCAAGTCCTGCACGAGGTCATGAATGGCGCGCTGCAGCGGATGATCCACGTCCAGGTAGCCGTCGAGCTGCTCGCCGCGGGCGCGCGCCGCGAGCAGCATGCCGGCGTGCTTGCCCGAGCAGTTGTTGTGTAGCACCGTCGGCTCCTCGCCCGCCGCCCTCAGCCGGAAGGCCGAGCGAGAGTGGAGCGGAGCGTGGGCACCGCAACCGAGGCGCTCGGACCCGATGCCGGCCCGCTCCAGCATCTCGGCGGCAGCCGCCACGTGCTCGGGCTCACCCCCGTGGGACGCACACATCAGGGCGAGGTGGCGGTCCTCGAGGCCAAATCGCTCGACGACACCAGCCAGCAGGCCAGGCAATGCCTGCAGCCACTTCGCCCCGGAGCGCACGAACACCGGGGCGTCGACGTCTCCTGCCCGAGCCACGACGTCGCTACCCCGCAGCACGCAGTACGCGCCTCGGTGCTCGGATTCAAAACCGTCTCCCCGACCGGCCGTCAGCAAAACTGGATTCACCATGCCGTTGTCCCTCGCCATGCCCGTGGTCCTCGGCACCACGAACTTCGCGCCGCCTCAGAATGAGTCGCATGAAACTCACCACGCGATCGCTGCAGACGCTGCATCCTATGCCACTCCGATCAGCTCACATGCGGCCCAAATGGGATCAAAACGAAACGCACGCGGCCTGATCGCAACTGCAGATCCCGAATAACCCGCGCGGATAGGCGCATTGGCCTTGCTCCGGGGGGGGCCAGACACGGTATTCTCCATGTGTGCCGTGACACCGTCATGCGGTGAATGCGGGGCCGCTTCGGTTCCTCAGGTTGGGGGGGCCGGCCCGGCGACCAAATACCCCTAATCCTTTGATCTGCCCTAGGATTTTTATCCCATGAAGAGTCGATTCCTATCACTCGCCGTTGCCGCTTGCATCACCGCCTCATTGGGCGCTCAACAGCTCGCGCAAGGTGTCCAACACCGCACGTGCGACACCATGCATCATCACCAGCAGCTCCTGAACGCGAATCCGGACCTCGCCGCCAAGATGGCCGCGATTGAGCTGCAAACCCAGCAGTATCAAAACGCCGGGACGCACCACGGCGGACCGAACGTGTACACGATCCCCGTTGTCGTTCACGTCATTTACTCCAACTCGACGCAGAACATCTCNANNGCNCAGGTNCAGAGCCAGATNGANGTCCTCAANGAGGACTTCCGCCGCACCAACTCGAACGCGAGCGCGACCCTCTCCCAGTTCCAGGGCGTCGCCGCCGACACCGAGATCGCGTTCTGTCTCGCGAATCAGGACCCCCAGGGCAACACTCACAGCGGCATCACCCGCACATCGACGTCGGTCTCATCGTTCTCCAGCAACGACAACATGAAGTTCACGTCAAGCGGCGGCCACGATGCGTGGCCAGCCAGCCAGTACCTCAACATCTGGTGCTGCAACCTGAGCGGCGGACTACTTGGTTACGCCCAGTTCCCCGGGGGGCCGGCGAACACCGACGGCGTCNTCAACGACTACGCGTATTTCGGACGCATCGGCACGGCGAGCCCGCCGTTTCACCTGGGACGCACCTGCACCCACGAGGTGGGACACTACCTGAACCTGCGCCACATCTGGGGCGACGGCGGCTGCGGCGTGGATGACCTCGTCGCGGACACCCCCCCGTCCGACGGCGCGAACTACGGCTGCCCGCTCTCTCACTCATCGTGTGGCTCGCTCGACATGGTCCAGAACTACATGGACTACACCGACGACTCGTGCATGAATGTCTTCACCGCGGGACAGAAGGCTCGGATGCGCGCGCAGTTCGGCCCCGGCGGATTCCGCGCGTCGCTCCTGAACTCGACGGCGTGCGGCCCCGTGGTCCCGCCGACGCCGCAGTGGCAGACCAACCAGGCGTGGTCGTCGATCACTTTCGACGGCACCATCGGAACGGCGTTCCAGCCCGCCATCACGACCAAGTGCGTCGGTGACAGCGGCACGTTCACCTGCTTCAGCCTGGTCAACGGCGGCCTGTTCAACATCGGCTTCATGGTCAGGGCCCTCTATCCGAAGAGCGCCCCCCAGTCGATCGAGACCGCGGGAGGTCAGATCTGGCACATCGACCTCAATCACACGAGCACCCGCTACTGGGGTGGCGGGTCGGTCCCGATGCTCATCCCCTACATCGGGAATCAGAACATCACATACACCGCGACCGCGGCCGTTCAATATTCAGCGCAGATGCTCAAGATNTACGCGCCGCATCCGGACGGTTACGTCCTGAGCGCGGGCGGCCAGCTCGATATCGGCGCTGGCACCGGGACACCGACCGCCCTCACCCTGGGAGACGACGACAACATCTCCTTTACGACGAGCACCCCGGTGAGCTTCTATGGCACAACGACGAGCACCGTGTACGCGAACTCCAACGGCTCGGTGTCCTTCACCTCTGGCAGCGACGACTTCACCGCGACCTCCGGCGAGTTCCTGAGCGGACCGCCACGCATCGCCGGACATTGGTCCGACCTGAACCCGACGGTGGGCGGCACCGTCGACTGGAGTGAGGCCTGCGGCAACACGGTCGTCAGCTTCGCCAATCTGCCGGAGTGGGGCGTCCCCAACCCGCCGACCGCGTCGTTCGACGTGGTCTTCTGGGCCAACGGCAATGTCTCCATCGAAAATCGCTCGGTGGGCGCTGGCTGGGCAACCCCGACCGTCACCGGCTTCAGCCCGGGTAACGGCGCCGCAGGCAGCTATGTGACCTTCTCTTCACTCATCGGCGGCTCGCCCACCTATCCCGCCAACAACGCGATCTACGAGGCTTCAACCAGCGGAACGACCTCCTCCTTCTCCTCCGCCACCCTCACGCCGTCCAATAGCCTGACGGTGAACTGAGCAATTCCACATTGCCTGTGCGCGGCCGGGCCGGGAGCCATCAGGTTCCCGGCCCGGTTCGCGTTGACGGAGCTGTTCTCCCCGATTCCCATATCTCCTGCGTGGGCTCCCGTATGCTCCCATGGGCCGCCGAGGGCCCCGGAGCAGCGAGCATGGAAGAGGTCGTCAACCGACAGCAGCAACGAGAACGCGCGTGAAGGGCCGCGCCTGGCTCGGGCTCGGCTTCATCGTGGCGGTCGCGACGACCGTCACGGTCTTGCTCGCGGACGTCCCCGGTATCCGCACGCTCTCGGTACGGCTCGGAGATCACGTCTCGAGGCGCCTGCATCGCGTCGAGGCGCGATTCGAGATCAAGCCGGACCTCTCCATCGGTGACCCCGTCTATTCGGTCGAAGGGGAAGCGTTCGCACTGCAGGGTCGCATCGCCTCGATCGCGACCGCGGCGCCCTGGACTGTCGGGATCGATGTGGACCCCTCGGTGGCACGCAACTTCGGGAGCGGCACCCGTGTCATCGCGATGAACCCGGACGGCAATCTCGCGTGGGTCCTGAAGACGCTCGTGCCGCCTGACATGCGCGACGAGGTCCTCGAAGAGCTCGCCGGGCTGTGGGGAAAACGACGAGAACAGACGATGACCGCGCTGCGCCCGTACCTCCTCCGACTCGTCGGCGACATCGGCTCGCTCCTCGGCGAGGACCTGCCCGACG
>NYSS01000032.1 GCA_002683135.1 Planctomycetota bacterium
CCGCACTCCTCCATGGTCGCCTTGAAGGCGCTGCGGTCCTCGGCCCGGTGGATCACCTCGGCCGTAGCGCCGATCATCTCCACGTCGTGCTCATCGAGGACGCCGCTCTCGGACAACTCGATCGCGATATTCAGGGCGGTCTGCCCACCGAGCGTCGGGAGAACGGCGTCAGGCCGCTCCTCGGCGATGACCTTGGCGACGAAATCGGCGGTGATGGGCTCGACGTATGTGGCGTCCGCCATCTCCGGGTCGGTCATGATCGTCGCTGGATTGGAGTTCACCAGGACGACCCGGTAGCCCTCTTCCTTCAGCGCCTTGATCGCCTGGGTGCCCGAATAGTCGAACTCACAGGCCTGACCGATAACGATCGGCCCGCTCCCGAGCACCAGGATGGACGACAGATCTTCGCGCTTGGGCATGCGGAAAACGCGTCACCGCTGTGACGCGTTCCGGAGATTATGCACTCAGACAGGAGCCGCGCAAGGCGTGAAGGACTAGTACCGATCCAACGCCCGGATCTCTTGCTCGATTGCCTGCAGGAGGGAGGCGTCAGCCGCCGGGTCGAGGACCTCCGTGAGGGTCCTGAGCCCCGCCAGCCGGAAGCGTGGCACGTCAAAGAGCCCACGGGCACCGCTGCCCCGTTCTCCGAAGCTCGCGGGCCTGAGCCGGCGCATCTCGAGCAAGACGCTCCGGGCGGCCTTCACGTCCCCCTGGAGGTACTTCAGGCGCCCCCAGAACGCGAGCGCGGGCACCCGACGGACCCCAAGGTCGAGGGCGGGCTCGAGAGCCACGAGCACATCCCGAAGCGCCTGCTCCCTAAGCCCAGGATCGAGATCTTTGGCCAGTTCGTATCGCAACAGGAGGAGCTCGGAGAGCAGCCAGTAATCTCGGGACGCGGGCTGCGCCAACCGGAGCATGCCCTCACCGCCGACCACCCCCGCCGAGAGGCCCGACCAGGCCTCCGAGAGCTCCGTGAGCGCCTGGGCCTTGTCACCTTCCGCGATCAGGGTGGTCGCCAGGGCGCCTTTCACCACGGCGCCGAGGACATCGTTCCGCGGGAGTTGCTCCACCGCAGCCTGCAGGTGCTCCTTGGCCTCCTCCAAACGCTTCATCTCGAGGAGTTCGAGCCCCAGGATCGCCCGCGCACGGCTGTGGTTTCGCTCCTGGCCCTGGGTCAGTTCGACGAGGACCTCCCGCAGAGGGACCGAATAGTGCAGATCACCCACGGCGGTCGCCCAGAGAGCGCACTCCCTGACGAGCTCGGTGAAGCTATATCGGAACTTATGGAACCGCGGGTGCCGAACGCTGCCGTCCCGGAGCGCATACAGCATCTCCTGCGCATCTGGGACGAGTTCCTGCAACCGGACCTGCACCGAGGCATACCACTCCTCGGGCAAGCTCGAGCGACGCTCGCGCGTCAGCTCGATGATCGTCAGATCAAGCCCATCGAGCTTGTCCAGCAAATCCGCCTCCGGCCCATCGGGCTGGGCATCGATCGCGACCCGCAGCCGCGCCGCGAGCTTCTGGAGGCGCCCCTTGTCGAGCACCGGCGGCCCCTGCACCAGCAACTTCTGCTTGGCGACCCCCCCCGCGGCGATACGCCACGATGGCAGCCTCCCCCGGGGACGCCCGGCCTCGTACTCCTCCCGCTCCTGCTCCAGAACGTCCAGCCCGAAGAGAACCAGGCGAGCCGCGTCCTCTTCGAGCACCGGCACGAAGCCGAGGGTCGCGTTCTCGGGCATGAATGCGTGGCGACGCGTCTCCAGGCCGTCGTGCGTCCCGCGGCTACTCCACAGCCCGATCCCAGCGATGGCCAGACACACCAGGATGCCCACGTCCCTTGCGCGCGGACCTCGGATCACGGACAGGGTCTGCGCGAGCAGCACCAGACCGAAGAGCACTGGCAGCAAGGCAACGGCACGGTCGCCCGGGATCCAAGCCGGAACGACAAACGGCGCCGCTCCTGCGAGGGCAGCGAGCCCAGCGACAACCGCGCTGCGCACGATCCCTGTCGTCAACATCGCCCAAGCAACGAGCAGCCCCCAAGCTGCCGCCCCGACGGCGACGGGCCAGATGTCGCCCCTCAAAGCCTCAAATCCCGTCGGCAGCAGATCACGCGGATGTGACCAGAGCGCCAGCGCCGGTGCGGCGCCGAGCAACTCCAGGGCCCAATGAGACCGCTCCAGCGCGACGGTTTCGCTGATCGCCGGCGCCGCGAGGGTCCCGCCGACGAACACGCACAGGACTCCACCCGTGACGACCGCTGACACGCCGACCACCGCGCCGAATCCCTTCCGACCGCCTGCCAGCCACAGGCACGGAATAACAGCGGGAACGAGCACGACCATCGCGGGGTGCACGGCCGCCGCCAGCCCCGCGAACCCGGCGCCCACGACCGCGGCCGCCCGGCGCCTCGACATCGCAAGCCAGCACCCCAGCAGAAGCGTAAGCAAGCCAGCCAGTAGGGTCACGCCCCCGGCCACACGCTGAAACGCCATTTGCGATGGCAGGACTGCGAACAAGGTGGCGGGCAGCAAGGCGGCGACCTCGTTCGGATGGTCCCATGTCCGGCGTACGACGCCCTCCAGAACCACGAAGAGCAGGAGCGCGACGCCGGCCGCCAACAGACCGCGCGGGAGGGGCCCCATCGTGAGGACCGCGCGGCGCACGGGTTCGGGAGCGCTGTCCTGGACCAACAGGCCCGCCGCGACTGGGCCGCTGAGATAGGGCTGGAGGTCCAGAGGGTCCTGGCCCTCCTCAACCCACGCTCCGAGCAGACCGACGGCGAAAACTGCCAGTCCCATGGGCAAGACCACCCGAATCCTCAGCCGCGCGGTGGCCAGATCACCTTGCACGCCGATTCCTCCTCGTGAGAATAGGAGCCCCCCGCATCGCGGCCCAACGGTAACACGGGGGCCGGGTGTATCCCGAGTCAGCGGGACACCACAGTGGGCTTCGAGGAGAACGACCATCACGACCGACTACCAGAGCCAGATCACGGAGCGAGGCGGTATCCCCGGGCGGTTGCGGCGCGCCGCCGAATCCCGGGGAAGCGACCTCGCGCTCGTGGGCAATCGATCGTGCCGGCATGAGCGCCTGACCTACGACGAGCTGTGGAGCGTCGTCGACCAGTTCGCGGCTGGGCTGCTCGAGCTGGGCTGCCAATCGGGCGATCACGTAGGACTGATCGCCGAGAACTCCGACCTCTGGTTGATCTCGGACCTGGCGCTCCTCTCCGTCGGCGCAGTGGATGTTCCCCGCGGTGGCGACGCGCCGCCGAGTGAGGTCTCGTTCTGTATCAGTCACGCCCGCTGCACGGCCGCGATCGTCGAATCGGAAGCGCACGTCGAGAAGCTCGGGGAAGCGCGCGACCAACTCTCGTGGGTCATCGTGCTCAGCGGCGATGCGCCGCAGGGGACCCACAGCTTCGATGACGTCGTCGAGCTCGGGACAAGGCGACTAAAGGCCAACCCGAACGAAATCTCCGAACGGACGTCGGCCATCGACCCCGCCTCCCTCGCGACGATCATCTACACATCAGGGACGACCGGAAACCCGAAGGGGGTGATGCTCACCCACGAGAACATCACCCACAACATCGTCGCGCTGCCGGAGATGCTCGGCTTCCGACCGCATCACCGCTTCCTCTCGTTTCTGCCGTCCTGGCACAGCTTCGAGCGAGCGGTGGAGTACGTCGTCCTCGACCAGGGGGTGGAGATCTACTACAGCAACAAGTGGACGCTGAAGGACGACTTCCACAAGGTGCGCCCGGAGTTCGTCTGCGGAGTCCCGCGCCTTTGGGAGACGTTCTACGTCAACCTCATCTCTGCGCTGGACAAGCAACCCCGGCCGGTGCGAGCGCTCGTGAACGCCGCCCTGGCAGGCAGCAAGGCATACGTCACGGCCGTACGCAGACGTAAGGGCCACCACATCAGAGACGGTGAGATGTCGCGGCCCGGCCACCTGGAACGCTTCGGCTACGCCGTGACCCAGGCGGCCACGTGGCTCCCCCACAAGATGGCCGATGCCCTGGTCTACAGGAAGCTCCGAGCCGCCTTAGGGGGATGTATCGGGACCGCCGTCTCTGGCGGGGGACCGCTGCCAGCGCACGTCGACGAGTTCCTCGACCGCGCCGGGATCCTGCTCCTGAACGGCTATGGCCTCACCGAATCGAGCCCGGTGATCTGCTTGCGCACCCATGATCGCAACATCCTCGGGACAATCGGCCGGCCGGTCCCCATGACCGAAGTACGCATCGTCGACGACGAGGGCAGAGACGTCGGCCACGGCAAACGCGGCGTCATCCAGGCCCGTGGCCCGCAGATCATGCAAGGCTACTTCCAGAACGCGGTCGCCACCCAAGCGGCCCTGCCCGGAGAGGGCTGGCTCGACACGGGCGACGTCGGGATGCTGTCCTCGGACGGCGATGTCATGATCACTGGCCGTGCGAAGGACACGATCGTCCTTCGGGGTGGCGAGAACGTCGAACCAGAGCCCATCGAGACCGAGGTCTGCTCCTCCCCATCCATCAAGGACGCGGTCATCGTCGGGCATGGGCAAAAGACCCTCGGCGTCCTCGTCGTGCCAGATCCCGCCGCGGTCGCATCCGTCCTCGGCCTCCCCGGCAAGCCGGACGAGGCCTCGATCGCCAAGGACCAGGACGCCACCGCACACCTCAGGGCCGAGGTCGCCCGCCTGATCTCGCGCCAACGTGGCTTCCGGAATTTCGAGCGCATCGGCAAAGTCCACGTACTCAGCGAGCCGTTCTCCATCGACACCGGCACCCTCACCGCGACGCTGAAGAAACGCCGTCAAGTCATCGAACGGCAGCACGCAGGAACGATCACCGCCCTGTTCTCCGACGGCTGATCGTCGAAGCGCGAAGCCCGGTCACGAGAACACGGCGCCGCCGTTCACGTCGAGGTTCACGCCCGAGATCTGCCCCGCCTGAGGTGACGCCAAGAACAGGACAGCGGCAGCCACTTCATCTGGCCGTGTCAGCCGCCCCGTGGGGATGCCCGATTCGATCTCATCCACCGTGTCGGGATCGAGGACGTGGCGAGTCATGTCGGTGTGAACCCAGCCCGGTGACACCACGTTGCATGTCACGCCCTTGGGCGCGAGCTCCCCGGTGAGGCTTCGCGACCATGCGAGGAGCGCTCCCTTCGAGGCAGCGTAATGGCTGTGCCCGGCCTCACCTCGCACACCCGCGGTAGAACCGATGTTCACGACCCGACCCCATCGCTGCTCACACATGCCGGGGGCCGCGTATCGCGTCACCTGCATCGCACCCTTCAGATTCACGCCGAGCATCTCGTCGATGGCCGCGTCATCGAGGTCGACGATGTCCACGGGACGCGGGTTCCAGATGCCCCCGTTGTTGACCAGGATGTCGATGCGCCCGAGGTGTTCCCGCGCGAGCCCGACGGCATCCCGCGCGCTGTCCGGGTCCCCTAGGTCGAGCTGGACGGCCTCACACGTGCCCCCCCCTTCTCGCACCTCGCGCACCGCATCGAGCGCGGTCTCCTCGTCGTGCCCCCACGTCAGGACGACCCGCGCTCCCGCACCGATGAACGCCTCGACGCACGCCCGCCCGATGCCGCGACTACCGCCGGTGACGAACGCAGACCTTCCAGAGAGATCGATCATCGCGGAGAACCCCCTTCACGCGGCCCCATTCTGGCCTCCGCTTTATGATGACTCCGCCCGCTGTTAGGATCAATCCTACGGGGATTGTCGTAACCAACTGGCTCCAAACGCATTACCCCAGAAGCCGCCGAATGGAAGCCACCGTCACACCACTCGATTCAAAGGCCCCTACGGACGAAGTGCTCCGGCGCATCGCGGAACTGAGGCGGCGCCTCGGCTCACGGCTTCTCATCCTCGGCCATCACTATCAGGTAGACGAGGTCATACGGTTCGCCGACCACACGGGCGACTCCTTCAAGCTCGCCAAGGTGGCCGCGGAAGCGAGAGACGCAGCCTACGTGATTTTCTGCGGTGTCCATTTCATGGCCGAATCGGCGGACATGCTGACGGGAGACGACGTGGCCGTCATCCTGCCGGACCTCGCGGCGGGCTGCTCGATGTCAGACATGGCGAACGCTGATCAGGTCGAGACGGCCTGGACCGAGTTGACCGACGGTGGCCGTCAAGATGACCTCGTGCCGATCACCTACATGAACTCATCGGCGACGATCAAGGCGTTCTGCGGCCGCAACGGCGGCGCGGTCTGCACCTCCTCCAACGCCGACGCCGTGATCAAGTGGGGCTTCGAGCACGGCCAGCGCCTGTTGTTCCTGCCCGACCAGCACCTCGGACGCAACGTCAGCTTCGACCTCGGTATCCCGCTGGAAGACATGGCCATATGGGACCCCCATGCCCTCCCGGAAACGAATCTCGAAGCTGGCTGCGACAAGGCGCGTGTGCTGCTTTGGAAGGGGCACTGCTCCGTCCACACGAAGTTCCTTCCCGAGCACGTGGATCAAGTACGGGAACGCATCCCCGACGTGAACGTCATCGCGCACCCGGAGTGCCCATTCGACGTCATACAGAGAGCCGACATGCACGGGTCAACCGAGAAGATCATCCGGGTCGTCTCCGACTCCGCGGCCGGCTCGAAGTGGGCCATCGGCACAGAGATCAACCTCGTCTCTCGCCTAGCCAGGGAGAACCCGGACAAGACCGTGGTCTCCCTCTCCGGCATCAACTGCCTGTGCTCGACGATGTACCGCGTCGACCCTGCCCACCTCCTGTGGGTGCTGGAGAACCTGGTGGAAGGCCGCGTGGTGAACCAGATCTCGGTCGACAGCGAGACACGGCAACACGCCCTGGTCGCCCTGGACCGCATGCTGGCGCTCGTATAGCCCGCGTCCGGACCTCCACGTTCCCGCTACAATCCCTGGTCCCTGTAGCCTCCCCACAGACCCAGAGACCGAACCATGTCCCCGAATCGATCCCTGCTGGTGGTCCTGATGGCCGTCTTGACGGTGCCCGTGTGCGCGCAGCCCGGAGAACGCGGCCGCGAACGCGGCAGTGAGAGCAGCCGCGAACGCGACAAGATCAAACCGTACGACGAGTTGATCACGGAGGAAGCCCAGAGCGACGCCGGCGTCTTTTCGTTCCACCGCGTCAAGGACAAGCTGTACTACGAGATCCCGGCGACCGCATTCGGGAAGCCGTTCCTCTGGGTCACACAGATCGCCAAGACGCAATCGGGGCACGGATACGGAGGGACCTCCGTCGGCAACCGCGTCGTCCGCTGGGAGCTCAAGGACGAGGACGTCCTGCTCAGGGACGTGAAGTACGGCATCCGTTCGGGCACCAGCGACTCGGTCGCGCGTGCCGTCGCCGCGACATCTCTCGAACCCATCATCACCAGCTTCCCGGTGAAAGCCTGGGGGAAGGACAAGTCCGCGGTCATAGAGGTCTCGACGCTCTACAAAGGCGACCTGCCGGAGTTCAGCGCAAAGCGACAGCTCAACGCGTCGTCCGCCGACAAGAAGCGCACCTTCGTCGAGAGCGTACGAGCCTTCCCGGGGAACATCGAATCGAAGGTGACCGTCACCTACAAGCTATCGAGCGGCAGCGCGGAGCGCGGCGGCTCCCGTCGGTCCCCGAGTCCGCGACGGCGAGGAGGCCGAGGCGCGCGGAGCGACCCGAGTCAGGGAGCGGTCACCGTCCTGCTGCATCACAGCATGGTGAAGCTGCCGGACGTCCCGATGACGACGCGCGAGCACGACGACCGGGTGGGCTTCTTCACCGTCGGTTTCGAGGAATATGGGACCGGCGAGCATGAGGTCGAGCGCGTCAAGTACATCACCCGCTGGCGCCTCGAAAAGAAGGACCCGAGCGCCGAGGTCTCAGAGCCAAAGAAACCCATCGTGTTCTACGTTGGCCGCGGCGTGCCGCAGAAGTGGCGCAAGTGGGTGAAGAGGGGTATCGAGATGTGGCAGCCCGCGTTCGAGAGCGCCGGCTTCCGTAACGCCATCGTCGCGAAGGACCCGCCGAGCAACGGCGAGGACCCGGACTGGGACGCGGAAGACGCGCGTATCTCGGCCATCCGGTGGCTCCCATCCACCATCGAAAACGCCATGGGACCCCACGTGCACGACCCGCGCACGGGTGAGATCCTCGAGGCCGACATCATCATGTACCACAACGTGCTCAAGCTCTGCCGAGACTGGTACTTCGTCCAGGCTTCGCCGAGTGACGAGCGGGCGCGCCAGCTCCCGCTGCCGGACGACCTCATGGGCGAGCTGCTCGCCTACGTCGTCGCGCACGAGGTCGGTCATTCGCTCGGTTTTCCGCACAACATGAAGGCATCGAACAGCTACACCATCGAGCAGCTCCGCGATCCCGTGTGGACCAAGCAGTGGGGCACGGAGGCGTCCATCATGGACTACGGGCGCTTCAACTACGTCGCCCAGCCAGGTGACGGCGCCGCGACGATCCCCACCATCGGTCCTTACGACTTCTTTGCCGTGCAGTGGGGCTACAAGCAATACGGAGACGCAAAGTCTGAAGGGCAGGGACAGCGCGCCCTCCTGGCCGCCCAGCTCGACGACCCCAAGCTGAGATTCGGCGCCCCCAACGCGTCCGAGGACCCGACGCAGCAGACTGAAGACCTCGGCTCCGACCCGATTCGCGCGACCATGCTCGGGCTACGCAACCTCCGCCGGGTCGCCGGCTACCTGGTCAAGGCGACGTGCAAGCCCGGTGAGGACTACGAGCTGCTGCGCAACATGTACGAGCAGGTCATCAACCAGCGCAATCGGGAGCTGGGACACGTGGCGAATCTCGTCGGAGGCATGGTGAAGAAGAACCTGCGCTTCGGAGACGCGGACCGGGTCTTCCACCCAGTGGATCGCGCGCGGCAGAAGGAAGCCGTGGAGTTCCTCAACCAACACGCGTTCCGCACTCCAAAAGAGCTGCTTGATCCGGACATCCTCTGGCGTCTCGAACCCAACGGTGCAGCCGACCGGATCCTGTCCGGTCAGCGCCGTCTGCTCCGCTCCCTCGTCAACGAGGGCAGGGTCAAGCGCATGGCCGAACACGCAGCGATGGCTGGCGACGAGGCGTATCCGGTCCACGAGATGCTCGCTGACGTCCACAAGGGCATCTGGTCAGAATGTGACCAGGCTCCGGTCCAGATCGACCTGTATCGGCGCAACCTCCAGCGCGCTCACGTGGCGGTGCTCACCGCCGAGGTGGACAAGACGGATGCCTCCAGCGACCTCCCAGCGCTCACCCGCGGCGAGCTCGAGCGCATCGCCGCGACCCTCGAACAGGCGCGCAAGAAAGCGTCGGCTGACGAGATGACGTCCCGTCATCTGAAGGACCTGGCCAAGCGCGTCAAGGACGCGTTGGAGGGTAAGAAGAAGAAGGCAGAGGCCGCCAACGACCTATAGTCAGCGGCGCCCTAAACCACGACGCAGAGCCCGAGCTTCCGTTCGCGCTCTGCGTCAGAGCCACGCCATCATCTGGTCGATCGCCCGACCGATTCCCTCCCCCACCGCGGCCGGGCCAGGACCCAGCATGTAAGCCGGCGTACAGATCACTCGATTCGCTTCGTCGACCGAGATCTCCTCCACCGCACAGGGCTGATGGGCCTGCCCGAGGTCAGCGACCGCGCCCGCCGTGTCGGCGTCATCACCGACGGTGAGCGTCACCCCGGAGATCCCTTGGCGCTTCAAGACAGCGGCGAGGATCGCCGGCGCAATGCAGATCGCGACCACAGGCTTGCCCGCCGCCACCACCTCACCGATGAGCCGGACGAGGTCCGAATTGACATCGCACTCCGGGCCCTTGAGCGCGAAGTCGGAAAGGTTCTTGGCCACGCCGAAGCCGCCAGGGATCACCACGGCGTCGAGGGCGGAGGCCCGCGCATCGGCCAGGTCGGCCACGGGTCCACGGGCGACGCGCGCCGCCTCTACCCTCACGTTGCGCACCTCGTCAGTCGGATCACCGGTCGCGTGGTTGACGACGTGCAGTTGATCGCGATCCGGAGCGAAGCACTCCGTGTCCACGCCGCAGCGATCCAGGTGGTAGAGCGTCAGTACGGCCTCGTGAATCTCCGATCCGTCGAGGAATCCGCATCCGGCGAGGACGACCCCGATCCTGGGCATGGCAGCGCTCCATCAAGTCGTGAGAAAAGACGTAAGAATCGCGGGGAGGGTCATCCGACCGCGGTCCTCCGCCCGGGGTGCGGCACGCTATCACGACGTCGCGAACTCGCACAAGACACGCCGCCCGCGACTCTCGGTCCCGTCTCTGCGTGTATCCTCTGGCGACCGATGGACACCACGCAAGCGTTCCTATTGCTCGGCGGCGGCTTCTTGCTCCTCATCGCGGGGGCCGAGACGCTGGTGCGCGGAGCCTCCAAGATAGGGCTCCGAATGGGGATGCGCCCGCTCACGATCGGCGCCACGATTGTAGCGTTCGGGACCTCCGCCCCGGAGTTCCTCGTCTCCATCGTCGCCGGTCTTCGGGACGAACCCGGTATCGCCATCGGCAACCTCGTCGGCTCCAACATCGCGAACATCGGGCTCGTCCTCGGGCTCGCCGCGATCGTGCGGCCAATCCCCATCGACCGCGCCGTGCTCCGACTCGAGTTGCCCATCGCCATACTCGCGACCGCGGTCATCCCGATCATCGCCTGGGACAGCACCATCTCGCGCACGGAAGGGACGTGGTTGCTCATCGGATTCGCGGTTTTCCTGACGCTCTACGTGCTCCGGGCGACCCGAAGCCGCGGCGGAACCAGCGACGCATCACCCGAGTTGACAGACTCCATCGGCAGCAACGCCCTGCTCGTCGGGGTCGGCCTCGGGATGTTGATCGGCGGATCACACCTGGTCGTCGACGGGGCCACCGCGGTCGCCACCGAGTTCGGACTCAGCAAGGCCGCCGTCGGGGCGACCATCGTCGCCATCGGCACGTCCCTACCGGAGGTCGCCACCACCCTGGTCGCCGCGCTCCGGGGCCACCACGGAATCGCCATCGGCAACATCCTCGGATCCAACGTATTCAACCTCCTGTTCGTCCTCGGTCCCGCCGCGATCATCAACGCGGACGGGCTCGCGGTCGGCCCGCTCCCCCGAGACCGTCTCATCTGGCTCATGCTCGCCATGACCGTCTTGCTCCTGCCGGTCATGCGATTCGGCAAGAAGATCTCACGGTGGGAAGGCATGGCGATGCTGGCCGCCTACGGCATCTTCCTGCTCCTGACCCAGCAAGTCGCGCGGACCTGATCAGTCCAGCACCAGGAGGCGGGTCCCGCGCGCGGCGCAGCCCACGACCGCGTCCCGGACAGCGCTGATCGCGCCCTCCACCGATGACACGAGGTCGGTCCCCCGCGCCAGCGACGCCGCGATCGCGGTGGTGAGGGCGCAGCCTGTGCCCCGTGGATCGACGCCGTGGACTCGACGCCCGAGGATGGAGCGCTCCCCGTCCGCCGTGACCAGGACGTCCACCAGGTCGTCCGACTCAGCGTGGCCACCGGTGACGAGGACGGCCCCGACACCGAACGCCAGCAGATCCTGCGGGGACGGGCCCAGAGCACGCAGCTCGGGGAGATTCGGCGCGACCAGCGTCGCCATCGGGAGCAGGCGTTCACGCAACGCATCCCGGCCGGCCTCGTCCAGGAGGGCGCCGCCACCACCAGCGTCGAGGACCGGGTCGACGACGATCGGGAGATCGACGCCGTGGAGCGCCTCCGCCACGGCGTCGACGACCTCGGAGCGATGCAGCATCCCGACCTTCACCGCGTCGACAGGTCCGTCGACGAGCGCCGCGGCGATCCCGTCACGGACCGACGCCGCGCTCACCGGGCGCACCTCCAAGAGGCGATCCACCGTCTGCGTCGTCCACGCCGTGGCGACGCCGGCGCTCCGACAGCGGAGGGCGTCTAGGTGACGCAGGTCTGCACCCAGCCCCGAGTAGGCGAGCGGGTCCACGCCGGCGACGACCAGGACGCGGGGCGTCACTCGGGTTCCCCGCCCTCCCCCGCGAAGAGGTCGGGCTCGGCCTCACTCGGACGGAAGCAGCGCCGACACCGCGCCTCGTAGGTGTCCGATCCTCCGATGACGATCTGTCCGCCCCTCTTGGTCAGCCGTTGATTGCGCACAGCGGGGTTACCGCAGATAACGCAGATAGCGAGGCTCTTTGTGACGTACTCCGCCTCCACCAGCATCGCCTGAATCGTCTCGAAGGGCGCTGCGCGGTAGTCCTGCTCGAGACCCGCCACGATCACCCGTATGCCGCGACGGGCGAGCTCTCGGCATACGTCCACCAGCAGCGGCTCGAAGAACTGCGCCTCGTCGATACCCACGACCTGCACCGAGAGCGGGCAGTGATCGAGGATCTCCTCCGCCCGGCTGACGACGCGCGAGGGGATCCGTTGATCCGAATGCGAGACGATGTCGCCTTCGTCGTAACGACGGTCGATCGCCGGCTTGAAGATCCGCACGTTCTGCTGCGCGATCCGCGCCCGCCGCAGGCGACGGATCAACTCCTCCGTCTTACCGGAGAACATGCTCCCGCAGATCACTTCGATCCAGCCGGTTCCCTGTGGGGTCAGATACATGGCGGGGGCCATGGTATCCGCAGACGGACGACGCCGGGATCGGGACGCCTCCGGTTACTCCTCGGACGGGTGGATCCGGGTCTCATAGCCGCCGTCAGTGACGAGCGCGCGACCACCGTCCGGTTCCTCTCCGAGGGCCGTCAGAAACCGATCCCAGAGCTCGGTAACGATGCGGATATACGTCTCATCCGAGTCGTCCAGGAGCTGAACGCGGCCCGCGGCCATCGTGTCGTGTCCGCCGCCGACGCCCTCGTCCCGCAGGACGGCCTTCACCAGTTCTCCGGCGTCGCGCGTCGGGTGCGAGGTGCGGACGCTGAGGTAGATCCGCTGTCCGTGCATGCCGAAGCAGACCGACCAGTCCATGGCGTCGAGCCGGATGAGCCGGTCCGCGACCTCCGCCACCATGTCCGAGTAGGGCATGCGCCCGATCTCGGTCATCACGGCGTTGTTGTAGGTGCGTGCCCGTCCCACCGCAGCGGCGAAGCACTCGAAGTACTCACGCGACAACGACGGCGTCTCGATTCGGGCAAGCGCCTGGCGATCGATCCGCGGGAGGAGCCAATCGTAGGCGGCGACGTCCCACGCTCCGGTACGGCGGGACAGATCATTGGTGTCCGTCTTCACACCGTAGAACAACGCGGTAGCGATCTCTCGCGTGGGCTCGATCTCCGCCTCCTGGAGGTACTCCGCCAAGATGGTCGACGTGGCGCCGTAGTCCGGACGGACATCGACGTAGGGGACCCCGCTCGAAGCCGCCGACAGCGGGTGGTGGTCGATGACGCCGAGCACGGGCAGCCCCACCTCCGGGAGAAACCCGTAGTCTGGCTGGCAATCGACGAGCAATATCCCGTCGAAGCTCGCCTCATCGATCGTCGAGGCGTGCTTCAGATCGGCCCCCAGGATCTGCATCAGGGTCTGGTTCTCGGCGCGGCCGATGATGCCCCTGTAACAGGCGGTGACTCGCTTGCCGTAACGCTCCTGCAGGAGGAACCGCAACGCGAGGGCCGCGCCGACGGTATCCGGATCGGGGTTGAGATGGCTGTAGATCAGCAGTCGATCGGCGGACTCGACCGCGCTCGCCAACTGCGCACGCAAAGCCGGAGCTTCTTGCCCACCGTCCGTGATCATGACGCGGGGGTTAGCCTCGTCCGCTGGGGCCGGAGTGTCTGACCGCATGACAAATGCATGTTATCAGGTTGAGGGCCCACGGATCGCCCACGGCACGCGATCACCGCAAGATGCGCTCAGCGACCGCGCGGCGAGCCCTGCTCCGAGCAGGACGAGGCCGACCCGGGGCCCCAGCGCCGCGAACCACGGCTCGTGCCCAGCGACGGACAGCTGGTCGAGCGCGACGCCGACATTGGCATGGGAAAGATCATCCATGACCCACCCAGCCACCTCCGGATCAAACCGGGATCCGGACTCCGTCGATGCGAGCAGCAGATACTGGAGCCCGGGCTCCGCCGAAACGAGCCCATGGAGCCGCCTGCAGAGCCGGTCCGCGAGCTGCTCCCTCGGCAGCTCCGCATCAGGTGCCGATGAGATGGGCACGACGAGTCGTTCGCACGAGAGGCGTGCGCACCCAGGGACCGTAGCCCGCAGACCGCTGATGGCACGGCGGCCGTCCTCTGCGTCGAGCGGGGCGAAAGGATCCGCATCGGCGACGCCGAACAACCCACCGATCACGGCCAGGACGGGCCTGCCCGACGCCTCCATGGCGGCGGCCACATCCGGAAGAGGTTGCGTGGAGGTCGCCTCGAGCACCACACCGGACGGGCACAACTCCTCGAGCCGTTCGATGCCCACGGCCAACCCTTCTATCCGTGTCGGGAGCGTGCGGGTGGTCACCGCGAAAGCCGCCATCAGACAGAGACTTCGTCGTCGAAGGTCTCTTCCGGATAGGCCGCGAGTTCGGGATCGAGCACGTCCTCCACGAACGCGCTCACCTGCGCGGATGCGCGGCCCGTGAAGCGACTGGCCGCGAGATCACCCTCCACTGCGCGCAGCGCAGCACCCAGCTGCGGATGATCGGCGATGCGACCAAAGAAGTCATTCTCCCCGCCCTCAGTCTTGAGCTTCTCCGCCGCAGCCAACGCGGCCGTCCGGATCTCCTCGTGCAGCTCCTGGCGATCACCGCCCTCCTTCGTCGCCTGCATCATGACCTCTTCGGACGCGATGAACGGCAACTGCTCGCGGACGCGACGCGCGATGACACCTTCCTGGACGACGAGCCCCGAGCTCACGTTGAGCAGCAATTCGAGGATCGCATCAGCGCACAAGAAGCCCTCCCCTAACGCTAGGCGACGGTTCGCTGAGTCATCCAGGGTCCGCTCCATCCACTGGGTAGACATGGTCAGCGGCGCGTTCTGCGAGAGCGTAATGAGCCAGCGGCTGAGCGCCGCGATCCGTTCGGATCGCATCGGGTTGCGCTTGTAGGCCATCGCCGAGGACCCGATCTGCTTCTTCCCGAACGGCTCCTCCACCTCCTGGAGATGGGAGAGCAACCGGATGTCCGATGACATCTTCCCCGCCGACTGGGCGAGCCCGGACAACGCGGCCAGGACGCGGCTGTCTTGCTTTCGGGTGTAGGTCTGCCCGGTGAGCGGCCACACCTTCTCGAAACCCATCTTCTCCGCGACCTTGAGGTCGAGCGCGACGACCTTCTCGTGGTCGCCGTCGAACAGCTTGAGGAACGAATCCTGGGTACCGGTCGTCCCCTTCACCCCGCGGAAACGCAGATCGAAGAGCGCCCGGGTGATCTCCCGATGGTCCTCGAGCAGATCCTGCAGCCACAGGGCCGCGCGCTTACCGACGGTGGTGAATTGTGCTGGCTGAAAGTGCGTGTATCCAACCGTCGGCAGGTCCTTCCACTGCAGGCAGAAGCCTCGGAGGTTGCGCATGATCGCACGGATCTTGCGCGCGACCAGCAGCAGCCCTTCACGGACCTGAACGATCTCACTGTTGTCCGTCACGAAGCACGAGGTCGCACCCAGGTGGAGCACCTTGCCGGCATCGGGGCACTGCTCACGAAACGCGTAGATGTGCGCCATGACGTCATGGCGGAGCTCACCCTCCAGCGCCTTCGCACGATCGAAAGGGACGTCCTCGGCGTGAGCGCGCATCGTGTCGAGTTGAGCTTCGGTGATGGGGAGGCCGAGATCGGCCTCGCTCTCGGCCAGCGCGACCCACAACCGTCTCCACGTCGTGAAGCGGAATCGCGCCGAGAAGGTGCGCTTCATCGCGTCGCTGGCGTACCGCCCGGCGAGTGGATTTTCGTAAGCATCGTGGACGTCTGACATGCAACTAATCCTCTAGACGACCCGTATCCTCTAGGCAACGATCCGAGCAGTGAGCAGGCTGGCCAACCGGACACGCGACGAGGGACTTGCACGAGGTCGCCGGACACTGCAGTACGCGGAACATGGCCGCCGTCGCGCCTGGGTACGCAGGGTCGGACAGCCGCTGATCGGCGTAGCGGCAAAAGTGATACATCGCACGCTGGACGAGATAGCGGATGGCCGACGTGCCGCGGTTCCACCCATCGGTCGCGGAAGCAGGGCCGAGAAAAAAGAGACGATCCGAGCGACGACGGCGGTCTTCCGCGACCTCACGCCAATCCGGACGGTGGCGCCAGTCGACGAAGCGCAGGTCCACGGACGAAAGTACGGGGTTGATGAGGTCGACGTCCAACATCTCCCCCGCCTCGAGCTTCTGGTAGTTCAGGCGCAACGCCGCGGCGTTGTTGTGCAGATACGCGAGCGCCTTGCTTTGCGACCATTGCGGCGCCGAGTCGAACTCACATACGTCCTCAGGGATCACGGTCAGCATGGAAGCATCCGTGATCCAGTGCTCCTGCGCGTTCAGGAGATCGATCCACAGACGGTGCCCTGTGCGCATGTCTGACAGTACGTCGTAAGCGGTGCGTCTACAATGAGCCCCCATGAGCACCCTCCTCCAGGATCTCCGCTGTGGACGCTGCGACCGGTCCCACCTCCCCGACCAGCTATGGAACACCTGCGCTGATTGCGGAGGGCCTCTGCTGGCCGCCTATTCGCTCGAGCAGGGCAAGGTCTCCCTCGCCGAGGTCCTCTCCCGGCGGCCCGGACAGGTCCGCTGTCACGAGCTCTATCCCACCCGATCCGGAATCGAAACGCCGAGCCTGGGTGAGGGCGCGACGCCGCTGGTCCCGGGTGCGCAGCTAGGTGCTGACCTCGGTCTCCCGGGGCTCTTGGTGAAGGACGAATCCCAGAACCCGACCCTGTCATTCAAGGCGCGCGGGATGGCCGCCGCGATGGCGCGCGCGAAGGAGCTCGGCGTCGGGACGGTGTGTCTACCTTCCGCGGGGAACGCCGGCGGCGCCGCCGCGGCATACGGAGCGCTCCACGGAATCCGCGTCGTCGTCGCGATCCCCGAGTCCACTCCTGAGGCCATCGGAATCGAGTGCGACGCGCTCGGCGCCGACGTCACCCGCATCCCCGGCACGATCGCTGACGCCGGTCGTTGGATCGCCGACAACAAGGAAGAAGACTGGTTCAGCCTGGCGACGCTGAAGGAGCCGTACCGAGTCGAGGGCAAGAAGGTCATGGGCTACGAGCTCCTCTATGACCTGGGCCGGCTCCCCGACGTCGTCGTGTACCCCACTGGCGGCGGAACCGGGCTGATCGGCATGTGGAAGGCCTTCGACGAAATGGAAGCCCTCGGCTGGATCGACGGCCACCGGCCGCGCATGGTCTGCGTGCAAGGCGCGGGCTGCGCCCCCATGGTCCGCGCGTTCGAACAAGGCCTGGAGACCGCTCCCCCCTGGGAACAGGCGGCGCCAACCGCGGCGTTCGGACTCCGCGTGCCGGGCGCGCTCGGGGACTTCCTCATCTTGCGGGCTCTGCGCGAGAGTGGCGGGACCGCCGTCGCCATCGACGAAGGGCCCATGCTCGCTGATACACACGCCATGGCCACGCGCCTCGGATTACAGGCCTCGCCGGAAGGTGGGGCCTGCATCGCCGCCGCCCGTCAGCTGAAGACCGCCGGCTGGATACGAGAGGACGAAACCGTGGTCGTTTTCAACACGGGGCACGCGTTCAAGTACGGCGAACCCGCGGGGTGATCCGGATCACTGCACCCAAACGTCAGCGGCGGGTCCCTCGCCTCCGGGCTTGCCATCGGATCCGTAGGTAGCGACCTGGAACCCCCCCTTCCCATCCGGCTTGAAGAGGTACGCACGCCCCCACGGGTCCGTCATCCGAGAACTCGGAACGTATGGGGCGCGGTGGTTCGATGAGCCGGTCTGGAGGAGCTTCGCCCACTCCTTTTCCGGTGGCAGATGCCCCTCCCAAGCTTCGTAGGCGCGCAGCTGGCTCGCGATGAACCCCAGATCGGCGCGGGCCTTCGCGCCGGGGAGCTGCCCCGCTGGCCGTGTGGGCGCCTGCACTGCCGTCACAAAAGGGGTGCTCAGCACCCCGGACGGCGAGGCGCCCGGCTCGAGCATCATGTCGAAACGAAGGAGAAGCCAGGACGCCATCGCGCCGGCGGCCATCACGTAGGACGGCACCACCCCGGATGGCGAATACATCTCGGAATACATCGCGTTCTTGCCGTCCCAACGGGAGACGCCGAGCATGCCAAACATGTGGCGCGTGACGCTCCTGCTCGTCGGCAACGCCGCCAAGTCGACTCCGCCCTGGCCCAAAGACGGCGGCACCAACATCTGGAAGATCGGCGTCGCGTTGTCGAGGACAAAGCCCGTCGCCCGCGTGAGGTCTACATAGAACAAGGAAGACTCGTCGCTCTCCGGGCTGACCTCGGCGCGCAGGCGCTTGAAGTCGGGGGCGTCCTTCAGCCGCGGGGTCCCTTTGTCGAGCCCGTGAATGAGGTTCTTCAGCGACTGAGGCCACAGCGTGATGACCAGGTAGTCACCTACGAGCGCGAAGCTCGGCTTCAGAGTGTGCGGCCCTGGCCGCGCCAGGTCACCGGCATCAGCCATCGCGGTGAGATCCAGCCATTGGATCTTCGTCCCGCGAAACGTCAGTTCCCTGATCTCCACATCACCCGCGAGCGCCGTCTTGATCGTCGAGATCGTGTCCCTGATCTTCTCCCGCGCCGACCGCCGAACCTCGAACGCGAATCCGACATCGGGGATCACCGCCGCACCGGGCCACGAAAGGTAGATGGCGTACTCCGGCCCCAGGGAAGGCAACAGATCGCGGCGGACATCGATGCCCAGTTTCTGGCCCAGGGTGTCGAGCAGTCCGCGCACCGTGGCCGCTTCGCGAGGATAGCGCTCCTCAAGCGTCGGCATGAACTGGTCGTACGCCTCGTCAAACTGCACGGCCCCACACGTCACCATGCCGGTCTCCGCCGGCAAGAACTCCGGGAGCCGAATGGCCTTGGCATCGGATCCGGGCGCCAGCGTCCAATCCGTATCCTCGGGCAAGCGGGTCGAGAAACGCTCGCGAACGCCACGACCATCGACATCCATGCCGTAGTAGAAGGTCTGGTACGCCTCCGTGATGAAGATCTCGGAGAAGTCACGCTGAACGTCAGGCGCCTGGTTGAGCCAGAGGATCTCCAGGAGTCCCTGCAACTCCATGAACGCCCACAGGACGGTCTTGTCCGTGCGGACACGATCCCTGGCCTTGATGAAGTCGCCGTGTTCCGACAGCGACTCGGAGGGCGAACCGGTCGCCAGCACCCCGAGAAGACGCTCCATGGTGGACGAGGTGGTGGTGACGAGGAGCGTGGTCTCGTGGAGCGTGTAATAGACCCCGTCCGCATCCCCGATATGGAGGACCCGCACGGTGCGCCCGGCGATCTTCCCGTCGGAGAACGTGCCGCCAAGGCCCTCGGCGACGAGCAGCTCGAGCTTGTCGATCGCGCCGCGCGTAACGTCGACACCTTCGCCAAGGTCGAGCGTCAAAAGCATGTCCGGAGTCAGACCCGGATCCCCCGGCGCGCCAGGCTTGACGCTGATCAAGCTGAACGTGAACCGGGTCTCCCACAGCGAGACCAGATCGCGGAACCCGAGTCCGACCTGCTCCCGCATGGCGCCGTCCAGCTGATCGAACTGGGCATCGAGTATCGCCTTGAGCGGACCAGCGAACCGCTGGACCTCGAGCTCGTTCCAGATGTTGGCTATGGCCAGATCCGCCGCTCCGTCCCTGACCGGGCCCGGCGTGATCTCCACGTGAACGAGGGTGCTCTTCGGGAGCAAGGCCGGGACATCGATCTGCGCGCACGTGACCGGCGCAAGGAGCACGACCAGGAACAGCAATCGCAACGTGACCGCCATCACTTGTCACCACCCTTCTTCTTGTCGCCGCCGGCCTTCTTCTTGACGCTCTTGGGTTTCACCTCCAAGGTCGGCACGGCGTCGAACGGGATGGCGCCGCGCTTCTGTATGCGCTGCCGCGCCTCCCAATCCGAGTTGGCTTGCGAGGCCTCCTGCTCGCGAACCGCGACGAGCCCCACCAACCCCACGCTCAGCATGTAGGGTCCGAGGTATCCCGTCGGCGAGTGGTATTCGGTGTAATAGCCATCAGCTGTCCACTGGGAGCCGCCAATCAGCCCGAACAGGTGTTGCGTGATGGCCTCCGTCTGTGGGAACAGGGCCCAATCGACCGGGACCATATCGTTCGGTGGGAGAAACGACTGGGCAATCGGCACACCGTTATCGCAGAGGAACGCGACGAGCCCCTCCATGTCCAACCATCCGATGCCTGCCGTAGCAGCCCTCGGATCATCCGCTCGGAGGTGCGACAGGAGCGGCTTGAACGCCTGGGCCTCAGCGAGCGAAGCGCCACCACCCTCGACGTGATCAATGAGGTTCTTGGCGGCCTGCGGCCACAGCGTCACGACCAGGTAGTCGTCCAGGAAAAACCAACTCGGTCGCTGAGGTACGGCCGAACTAAGTGGCCCTAACGCACCGAGCTCCACCACACCCACCGGGTGTCCACGATGCTGAAAGCTCGAGACCTGAACGTCGAGCGCCGCCAGCGTTCGATCCAAGATCTTCGAGAACGCGTCGCGCTCTCGCACCTCGATGAACAAGCCGACGTCCGGAATGAGCGCCTGCCCGGACCACCAACCAGCCACCGCGTACTCGGGACCGAGCCGGGCAATCACGTCGGTGACGGGATCAGCGCCGATCATGTCTCCAAACGCTGCGAGGCCCTCCTCCATGCTGCCCGCGGTGTCCGGGTCCAGCTCGGCGGCCAGCGCATGGACCCGCTTCCACATCGCCGCGAAGTCGAGCAACCCTGACCCGTACAGGCCAGCGGTGTGCGGCACGAGATGGTGCGCCTTCAACGGTGCGGTGCTCTCCAGCGATTCGCGGAGCGGGCCGTCATCCACCTGCACGAACAACCGATCACGCAGCCCCGCGCCGTCAACAGACAAGCCGTATCCCAACGACTTGACGGCATCGAGCCCCGTCGACGCGATCATCTCCACCATCTCCGGGCTGCCCATGACCGGCCCGAGCTGTTCCATCAGTTGTGGAATGTCCGCGTACACGCTGAGGATCGCACCGGGACTGTTGACCCGCTCGCTGACGCTCTTGAATCGTCCCGACGCAGCGAGGCTCCCCTCCTGGGACCCGCTCTTGATCCGCTTGACGATCCCCTCGAGCGTCGGGCGATCGGTAGCGAGCAGCAACATACGATCGTCGAGCAGATACCAGGCCGTGGGGGTCTCGGGCTTCTTGGGATCCGGGATGTAGCGACGCACCGGGAGCCCGGCGACCGTATCGTCCGTGAAGCTACCGTCGCCCCACGCCAGGACGGCCTCCTCGAGCGCGTACATCAGCCGCTGCACCATCTCGATCTCATTCTCGAACTCGAGCGTGAGGACGGCGTTCGGTGTCGGCAAGCCGGCGGGCTGTCCACCCTCGGGCGAGACGAAGCCACAGAAAGCCGCGGTCAGACGGTAGCGGAGCAGCTGCAGGGTCTCGTCCATGGTGAGGCCGAGATACTGCTTCACCTGTGGCTCGAAGGTCCCCAGGGCACCCCTCAAGGCAGCCGAGAGGGGGTCGACAAAGGCCGCCACCTCGGGCTCGGCCAGCAGAGCGGCCAAGGCCAAGCCGTCGCCGCCACGGGCGCAGGGGCCCCCATCCAGGGCAATCTGCAGGGCACAGGTATCGGGCAACAGCGCCGGAAGATCACGGGCCGGGAAAGTCGATGCCCCGGGCAAGATCTCCTCGGCGAGGAGAAAGCCGCCGCCACAAACCACGCCAGTCAGAACCACAAAAAGCAGCACAGAGCGCATATGAGTTCCCGTAAACCTTGCCAGGAAAGGGAGTTCNGGCCATTCGCCGCCCCGCGAGTTGGTTCCCCGGGGTGAGGCGGGCCGCCTATGGAATACGCGATCCCGCNCGGGGATTCCCGATTATCCGGNNATCCGTTCGAGGAACCNGTGCAGGANNNGATCCANNGCNGGNTCNTCGNNCCATCCGTAGATNGCNACGGCGAGNGCGGCNNCCACGACGNTCAGNGCNGCNGGCCAACGNCGCGGNCGACCGCNCCCCNNACCNGGCCAGACCAGCACGAGGNCACCNCCGAGNACGTCCGCGAAGATGTCNANNACGCTNCANACCCGGCCAGGGACCCAGAACTGATGCGCCTCGTCGACAATCGCCCAGAGCGCGACGAACCCGACGACACGCGCCCCGGTGGCACTACGCAGTCCCGGCCAAGCCTCTGCAGAACCGGGAGTGTCGCCGCCCGATCCCACGAAGGCGCGCAGGAGCAGGAACGCGAGGACGGCGTTGGCGACAACGTGGAGAAGATTGCCGGACGGCCCAGGTAACTGGGCCCTGATCCCATCACCGGGCTGCGCGGAGAGGAGCCAGAGTACGGCGAGCTCGGTGGCCGCGGCGAGCAAATACGCCCACCGCGGCACCCGCGTGGCGAGGATCAGCAAGGAACGCCCCGCCCACGAGCGATGCGCTCCTTCAGGCGGGAGATCACGTTCGAGTGGATCTGGCAAACGCGCGACTCGGTGAGATCGAGGATCCGACCGATCTCCTTCATGGTCAGTCCTTCGTAGTAATACAGGATGATGATGCGCTTTTCCTTTTGGGCGAGATTGCGCGTCAGCACTTCGAGAGCATCACGCCGGTTGAGGCACTCGAGGGGAGATTCGGTACGGCGGTCCGCAATGACGTCCGACTTCTCCATACCCCCGTCNGCTTGGGAATCGTCGAACTTGTCCGAGAGGCTGTACATGGTCACGGGGTTGGCCTCGTCGGACATCGCCTTGAATTCCTCGACGCTGATCTCGAGCAATTCGGCCATCTCGACCTCCGTCGGTTCACGCCCGAAACGCGCCTCGAGTGTCTTCCACGCGCGGGAGATCTTGTTGGCCTTCAAGCGGACCAGGCGCGGCACCCAATCCTGGCTGCGCAGCTCATCGAGGATCGAGCCGCGAACGCGAGTGGTGCAGTAGGTCTTGAACTTGATCCCACGGGTGAGGTCGAANCCATCGATGGCGTCCATGAGGCCAAAGAAGCCAGCGGACGTCAGATCATCGAGTTCGATACTGCGCGGCAACGTCGAGAGGAGACGCTCNCCGATGTAGCGCACGAGCGGGTAGTAACGCTCGATCAGCTTGTTGCGGAGCAGAGGGTCCCGGGTCTCCTTGTAGTCGACCCAGAGCTTCTCGATCTCGGGTGGTTCACCGAACCCCATGGTGCCCTGCCGTACCTTCTCACCCGTCGCCTGCTTTCCGACCGTCATCGCCGTTGCCGTCATGACCTGCCTCCGTTTGTTCTCGTTTCCGAGAGAAGGGAGCCAAGCGAGCGAGAGTCGGTGGAGCCATTCAAACAACAAACGGCCGACCTTCCCTACGCTACACATGGGAAGTCGACCGCGTGCGATCGGCTCTCCCTGCTTTCGGTAGCCAGGCTGCCTTTCCGTCGCTCCCAACGAGCGCCAGCGAAGGTCCTTGGCTTTGCGTCCCGGCCTCTCGACCGGTTTGCCCTTTCGTGCAGCGAAGCCGCACCGGCTTGCGCCAGTGCCGAATTGTCAGAACGCCCGCATGCGGACGATCCAAGGGAAACCTATCTCNGCCCTTGGGCAGAGTCAAAGCATTCCCNCNTTTTTTCCNCGCGGGCNNCCNAAACCTATATGAGCAAATAGGTTATNNAACANCCGGNCNCGACCGATGGGGCCTGGNCCCCGTCCATCATGCCGGGGTCAGAAGTGAAAACACCGCCGGCAAATCACCGGGGCTGCTTGCCACGAGGCTTCGGAGGCTTGGAGCGGCCGGTGCCAAAGTTCTGCGTCCAATGGCTCCCCTCCTTGGACCTGCCGGCGCCCAAGTGGGTCCAGCGCTTGCCCAGGATGTTCCGGTGGTGTCCGGAGGAGTTGCACCATTGGGCAACGACCGCGCGGCCCCCCGCGCGGCCACGAGCGATGTTCTCCGAAACGGAACCTCCCCAACCCGCCAGGCGGGCGCGCTGGCCAGGCGACTGCCGTCCTGAGGTCGGCGACGTATGGGAGAAGTATCCCTTGTCCTTCATCTCCTGGCTGTGCCCGCGTGCGGCCTTGACGAGGGCCGCGTGGCCCATGACCGCTCGCAGCCCCAGCATGACGCGATATTCGTTGGTAGCCCGATAACAATCCCGTTCTGGCTGCGTCAGTACCGCCCCTTCGAGGAGACCGTCGTTGTGCGCTTGCACTGCGTCCCAGTGCTCCACGATGCCCTGCCCAGGGTCGTACCGAGGCATGGCCACCTGGCCGTCGACCAGGGCCAGGAGCCGGGCGGGACCAGCGACCGTTTCGCCCAAGCTCTGGAGGACGCCGGTGACGGCCTCCGCGTCCCCATGCAAGAGCTGGAGTTCTTCATCCCTGGACAACAACCACTTGCTCGGAGTCGCCCAGATCTCGCGGACCCGAGCGACGAGATCAGCGACCTCGGCCTTCACCTGCTCCGTTGGATTCGGGTACGGGTAGCGGTCGGAGTCGTAAATCAGGGCCAGCGCCGCGGCCCGACGCTTTTCGAGCTCGCCGAGGAGATGCTGGCGCAGCGATGCGATCCGCGTCTTCTGGAGCGTCGGCAAGGACTCCAGGCGCTGCGCGAAGCCGTCGAGTCTGGCGTGAAGCGCCTTCTGGAGACGCTTCTCACCACGCGCACCGAACCCTCGAAGCCGATCCGCCGCGGCCGTCCAGGCGTCAGGGACGGCATCCCGCACCTGCGCTTCGAGACCGGCGAGTTGCGCCATCAGCACGGCCTCGTCGCGCTCCTCGGTGGTCAGCAAGCTCCCCTCGTGAAGGTGAAACCCGCCGACCGGAAGCCCCGGCATGCCGCGCGCCTCCACGACGAGATCGCTCATGCGATCTCGCAGGGATGGCTCCTTGTCAAACCGCTTTGACAGCACCCGCAGCGCCGCCTCCGGAGCCCCCATGTTGAGCAACACAGTCGCCGCT
This sequence comes from Planctomycetota bacterium, assembly GCA_002683135.1. GTDB lineage: Bacteria > Planctomycetota. The sequence continues at coordinate 25,003 of NYSS01000032.1, forward strand.
TCCGCGGATGGCATTCCGTCCAGCCCTGAACGGATAACGAGGCGCTCGAACCGCGCAGCGGTCATGCGCCCCCAGTCCCACAAGACCGTGGCGCCGGGGCCCACAGAGATCGTGACCACATCACGGTTCGCGTCGGTGACGTTCCCCGTCACCGTGCTGCCAACCTTGATGCCGCGGAACGCGCCGGGCTGCGCTTTCACCTTGCCGATAACCGCGTCGACCGACGCAGCCATACCGCGAACGCGGGCCAGCCGATGCTCCAGCCGGTCGCGCTCGTTGCGATCGGCGACATGCTTCAAGACGGCCTCGAATGCCGGGACCGCCGCGGCGAAGCGCCGGCGCCCGACGAGCCCCTCTGCCTTAGAGAGCGCCTTCAACAGGTCTGGCGCCGGGGCCGGCGCGACCGGCGGTGCGGGCTTCCCAGCCCCCTCTGCGACGACCGGCCTGGCAGCCGCTCGTGAGATCTCTGCCTCGAGCAGGGCGCGGCGCGCGCGCACCTCGCCTTCGTGCACCGTCCCCGCGAACTGCGCCTCCGCAGCCTTCAGCCGGTTCAACGCCACGGCCACCGACTGGCGCCCGAGCTCGAGCACGAGATCGCCGAACCGCACCCGCGCTTCCCGTTCGATCAGGTCGCGAACGCTCTGGAGCTCTTCGCGGGCGCGTCCGAACGCACGTCCCGACGCGTCGGCTCGCGCGATGGTGCCGAGCGCCGGGCCGAAGGCCCGAGACTGCATGAGCGCCATCGCCTCCGCCCGTACGCCCGCCATGAACGTGGACGAGCGCTGGTCGAACGACCGCTGAGCCTCGGCGATCTTCCCATCGACGTCCGCGCGCGTGACCGCGGGAGCATACCGGGCTCCGACGTCGACGAGGCGCCTCTCAACGAGCGCAAAGGTGCCTAGCGCCCGATCATCGAGCACGCGCGAGAGTGCCGCTATGCCCTCGCGACGCCGCTCCAGCCGCTCGCTGAGCAAAGCGACGACCGGGGCTGTGCGCTCGGCGGCCGGAGTTTTGGGATAGCGCACCTGAAGACGCTGGGCCGCGGCGAGGGCCCCGCTGATGTCCCCTGCCGACTCGAGCGCGCGGACTTCCCTTTCGAGCGCTGCCGCGGAGGCGGCCTCATCCTCTCCGCTGAGACCGATCACGATAGCGATGAGCGCCCCCACGCCGACAACGAGCAGGAGCGTGGGCAGGTAGCTAACCGTGGCGGTGCGACGGGGCGCAGCGGGCTCCAACGATGCGGCAGGAGCGTCAAGCGCCACACCCGCATCAGCTACCGACGGAAGTTGCTTCACCTGGCGGCGCTTCCGGGGCGTCACAGCCGAAGCGCGCGGGTCGGAGGATCCCGCGGGCTCGGAGCTCGGCGCCTCGGGCCGCAACGAATGAGCAGGGGACACGACCGGTTCCGAGGCTATCGGCGCTGCAGTGTCGGCGGTCAACCGCAACTCCGCCCCACCTATCGTGGCCACATCCCCCGAACGCAGGATGACCTGGGAAATGTCGCGCCCGTTCACCCTGGTCCCGTTGCTGCTGCCGAGGTCGGTGATCTTCACCCCGCCGGGGATGGGCTCGAGCCTGCAGTGGAGGCGGCTGATCTTGTGATCATCGAGCCGGATATCCGCGTCCTCGCCGCGCCCAATAATGACGCGCTTACTGAGCGCAAAACTGCGGACTTGCGGGCCGCTCCTGATCTCGAGGTGGGGATCGGTCTGAGGAGACATGTGGGTTACGTAAAGCAACATCCGGGCCCGACAGGCCCTCATGGCAACGCGCCGGAAGACCTTCGGGATCGAGGAGTTGACTACGATTCTACGGGATCGGTTAGCGGAGTGTCCCCTCCGCTCCGTAAGGTAGCCCTTACACCCCCGGAACCGGGGAGACCGTCAACTGCAGGAAGATGTGATACACGAGCAGGCACGAGTAGAAGCCGAACAGCGCCCACAGCGCGGGCCGGACGAAATGGAAGGTCTTGTGCATCATCAGGAAGAGGACACAGAGGGCCACGACCACTGCCTTGCTGAACACGAACCAGCCCGTTCCCTGCTCCATCAGGAACCGCGCGATGGGGTTGGCCTCCGTCCCCCCCTTGCCCAGGTAGTCGAGGGTGAACCCGGCATCGAAGATGTTGAGGACAAGGATAGCCCCGGCGAGGGCCAGATCGCCCGAGCGGTAGCGATCGACGTAGACGTTCTGCGTCTCTCCCTGCCTGCGACCGCGCAGCCGCCCCCCCCGAAGCATGTATCGACTGAACAGGCGAGTGCCGGACAGGCGTCGATCCTCATGAACCCGGCGCTCGGAATACGGCCAGGTAGCGTACGGGCCGAGGCGCCCCCGGGACGAGGGGTGCTCGTTCGGCTCCGGCTTGAAGCCGACATCATGGGGAGTTTGCTGACTCATCCGCCACCTTGTCTATCGGCACGGAATCCGAACCGACAGGGTAATCGGTTGAGATTCCTGCCTCGAAAGGTCGAAAAAGACAGCGCGAGGCGCTGGCGATGCTGGGGCACGCACGTTCAAATGGGTCCGAACGCAGGCATTCCGGAGGAGAAGTGAAGGATGGGACAAGGTCTGACCGTCGTCTTGGGGGACTTTGATCGCGTACGGGCCGAGGCCTGCCAGGCGGAGCTCGAGGACCGTGGGCTCACGGTCACACGCTGCGAAACGGGCGCCGAGGTCATGGAGCACTGCGGAGAATCCCCCCCCGACATAGCCGTCCTGGAGGTGTTCCTGCCGCGCAAGAACGGCTTCGAGGTGCTGAAGGCCCTGAAAGAGGACGCCCGTACGGCGACTGTGAAGGTCATGCTGCTCCTCGATGAAGACGACGACTACGGCGAGCATCGGGCACGGCTGTGCGGTGCGGATGTCATTCACCGGCGGCCCATCGCGCCGGGCGCGATTGCCGACCTCGTACGCGGCTGCGTCCAGGAGAGCAGCCTCCACGCCACCACCGCCGATGGCGAGGCAGAAGACGGTGGACTCCAAGGCATGCTCGAGGCCATGGAGGGCCGCGTGCAGTCCGAGAATCCGCTCATCGCGCACATCACGGACAAACTGACGGGGCTTTACAACGAGCCGTACATGGAGTTGAAGATCGCCGAAGAGTTCAAGAAGGCGCGGCGCTTCTCCATTCCGCTTTCGTGCGTGGCGGTCGGCTTCGATGACGATGGAGCCCTGAGCCAGGGGGACGCTCAGGAGTTGCGCGGCATCCTCAACGACGTCTCCGGGCTGCTCTTGTGTGAGTCCAGGGACATTGACCATATTGCCCGGCAAAACGTCGTGGAGTTCTTCCTCCTGCTACCCCACACGGATTCCGAAGGGGCGACGGCCATGGCCGCGCGCATCCTCAAGTCCATCGAGGGGCGAGGCTTCTCGAGCGGCGATGGCGGCACCCTGACCGCCTCAGCGGGCATCTCGACCTTCACCGGAGCCGACGCGGAGTCGTCCGAAGAGTTGACCACGCGATGCTGGCAGGCCCTGTTGGCTGCCCGCAGATGGGGCGGCAATCGGGTCACCGCCTGGTCGGCGGAGGCCGAAAATGCCAACCGGCCGTGACCCCAACGCCACCCCTGCCGTTCGTAAGCCCTGCCAGCGTTGAAGATTCCGACCGAACTTCCCGTTGGCCTGGGGGCGGGCTCGACGTAGTATGACCCTGCGCGATAGTCCTGCGGGAGGTGACGGGAACTGAGGTTCCTGGAGCGGTTTACGGGGCTGCAGTAGAGAGAGAAGGGATCATGAGGATGCGTCATCTCCTCGGTATCGCCACAGCCGCGCTGGTCGCCGGGCTGGTCATGGGTTACGCGCCAGCCCAGGACACCAAGGTCAAGGTCAGCATCACCAACGGCCTCCGGGTTTACCACCCGAGCACGGCCAAGACCGGGTCTACCGTGCTCAAGGTCAAGCCCGCCGTACTCAGCACGCGTCGCGCGCTTGCCGCGACGAACGAGTACAAGAAGATCAAGACAGAGAACATCAAGGAAGGTTCCGCCGAGAGGCGTCTCCTTGAGGTCGCCGCGTCGAGGAAACTGCGTGGGGCAATCAGCCGCGTCGTCAGCCTCAGCGGTTACGATCTCGTCGCCGAGACTGGAGCCGTCACCGTTGCGGGCAAGAAGCTCCCAGACATCACCACCGAGGTCATCAAGAACCTCCAGTAGCAACCGGATGCGCCGCGCACCCGGTCTGGTAGCTATCGCGGCTGTCTGCCTTACCGGGTGCGGCCTCAATCCCGTCCAAGATACGGTCGGCGCGATCTTCCAGAAGCCGGTGTCTATCGCCTCTGCACCGCCCACCCTCGCCCACCTGAAAGACAAGCCCGAGCCATACAACTGGCCGGACTACAAACACGCCGACGGCAAGGTGTCGCGGATTATGTGGCTGGGCCCGGGGTCCGGCGCGATGCTCGAAACCATCCTGGTCCTGGCGCCCGAGTGGCTCGCCGTTGAGCGCACCATCTCCAAGGCACCGGTCGTCATCGACCCTAACGCTGATAGCAAGGCCCCCTGGCCCGCCTGGGCAAAACGCGGCGGCCTCGAGAGCGTCATCCTCCGTGGGTCACTGGAGCAGGTGGAAGCCGCGTGCAGTCTCGTCGAGGCGACGCTGAGCAGTGTCCCACAGATCCTCATAGAGGCCCGCGTGGTCGAGGTCGTCGAATCGGACGAGTTCGGGCTCGGCATCGACTGGTTCATGCTCGACCACGACGACCATGGTCCACTGGACCCCGCAGCGGGTCCGCTACAGCCGCTGGACCCGAGCAAGACCGTGTTCGATCGCGGACTGCTGGGAGGCGGTGTCCCCCCGCTGCCTGGGATCGTCAGCGCCGGCCTGCTGCCCAACGCGCTCGTGGAGTTGGGCACGATCAAGGACGGCATCCAGATCGACCTGCTGATCTCCGCCCTGTCACAGCTGACCAAGATCGACGTGGTCAACGCGCCCAACGTCGCCGTCCGGGCGGGACACATCGCCACCATCTCCGCGGGTGAGGAAGTCCCCTACTTCACCGTCAACGTCAGCGGCAGCAACCAGACCGTTTCGACCCAGTTCAAGAAGGTCGCGGTGAACCTCAGCGTGCTGCCGACGCTGACGTCCCGCGACAGGCTCAGCATGGCCGTCGACCTGCGAGTCGAGAACGTCACCGGCATCACCACGGTGGACACGGGCGGCGCATCGACCTCCAACCCGATCATCTCTAGTCGGCACGTCACCACCACGATGGACTGCAAGGACGGCGCCACTGTCGTTCTCGGCGGCCTCATCCAAACGCGGGAGATCGCGGTCAACGAGAAGGTCCCCCTGTTAGGGGACATCCCCATCCTGGGATACCTGTTCAAGAGCACTCACAGCCTGGAGGCTCGGAGCAACCTCCTGTTCTTCCTGCGGCCGAAGATCATCAACCCGACCAGCAGCAAGGCCACCGAGATCATCCTGCCTCCGTCAGACGACGAGATCATCGGGCCGGGCGGCGACCAGAGGGTGATCAAGCCCCCCAAGCCCGGCCGGGGTAATGGGGGCGAAGAAGAAGGTTCCCACGAGTAATAGGGAATGAGAGGCGTGCCCCTGTCGTCTGAAACCCGGAATATCCCGATGACGCACCCTCGACAAGGCGAACGCGGCACGATCCTGGTCATCACCATGATCTTGATCTTCCTGGTCTCGATCATCGCCATCGATGCGCGCTACATGGCCAGGATCGAGTGGGAAGCGGCCACCAATGCAGACATCGACTTCCTCTTGGAGGTCGCGGTGCGAGGCGGATACCAGATGGCCGAGGCGTACCTCCGCCAGGACCTCGAAGACGGCGCAGAGGTGGACCACCTGTTCGAGGAGTGGGGCTCAGAGCAGGGAATTCAGAAGGAATTCGATCCGAGCGCATACGGGGAACGGGCGTACTACGAGCAAGGCACCCAGGCCCAAGGGGCTGAGGGCCGGGACGCCTTTCCGCATATCCGGATCTTCATCGAAGATGAGGACCGCAAGTACCCACTGCCTCTTCTTCTCAAAGGCAGTGACGCCCTCAAGGAGAGGCGCAAAGGAGGCCTCACGACCCTCCTGAAGACGTTCCGCGAGCGGACGGCTCTGGAGCTCGACGAATCGGAAGCGCGCCGGATCGCGGACGCGATCGTCAAGTTCATATCGCGCGAAGAGGGTGACATGTCCTTCGGGCCGACACCTCGCGCGAACACCAAGTCGGGCACGATCCTGACCCCCGCCGACCTCGCCCTGATCCCGGAGATCGACGAACGCATCATCTACGACCAGGTCGACGAGGAAGGGAACATCGCCAAGGGTCTCATGCACTTCGTCACCGTCTGGAGCGACCTGGCCGTCAACGTGAACACGGCCCCGGAGGCAGTGCTCTGCGCCATGATGCGCGAAGAAGAGATGTCCGTCGGCCGGAACATCTTCATCAAGCGCGACGAGAAGGGCGTCGAACAACGCGACTACCAATTACAGATGCAGGATCAGTTCGGCGAGAACTGGCGCCGCGACCCGGACCGCGCCGCGCGCGAATCCACAGAAGAAGACGAAGACGAGTCTGCGGGTTACTGGGAAGACCTGGAGGCGATCAAGGAAGACGTCAACACGTTCACCGAGAGCATCCTCAACGACCTGCGCCTGTACCTGAAGACGACCTCCAAGACCTTCTGCATTTGGGTCGAGGCAGAGATGAACGGCATCAAGCGTCGCCGTCGCTGGGTGGTCCGACGCGAAGGCGCCCGGATCGTCCCGATCATCTCCGAGGTCGTCTCGTACCCGTTCTTCCGCGCGCTCACGGAAGACGAATACAACCAGCTCTACGGCAAGGAGTGGTAGCGACAGGGCCCCGCGGCCCTAAGGTCCGATCACCCGCCGCCCCGGGCCCGGATCACCGCCAGCGTCCTCGCGCTTGCGCTGCCGCCGCGCCGCATACTTCTTCGCCTTGCGCTGCTCTTTCTGCTTGTACGGCGTGAGCCGGGTGGGCGGCCGAGTGCTCCCGACACCGACGTGCTCCGGGGACGGATTAAGCAGCGCCTCGACTTCCCGCTCGCTCAAGCGGCGAGACTGGCCCTTCTTCAGCCCTTCGGTCGTGAGCGACCCGAGTCGGACCCGCACGACCTTGTCCACAAACAAGCCAGCCCGCGCCCAGACACGCCTCAGCAACCGATGCTGCTGCGCCCCCGGCGAACACATGAGGGTCGAGACCTTCTTGCCCCATCGGCTGACCTTCACCCACATGGGACCGCTGCGTCCATCCGAGAGCCACACCCCCTTACGCACGGTGTCGAGGGCCTCCTGGGTGAGGTGCCCGCGGACCCGAACGTGGTAGAGGTGCCGCAGCGGGTGCTTGTAGCTGAGTACCCGGTTCGCGAACGTCCCGTCGTTGGTGACCAGGATGAGCCCTTCCGAGTCCTCCTCCATCCGTCCGACGGGAAAGAGCCGGCGGTTACCGTAGTCCCGTACGAGGTCGACAACGCTCTTGCGGTCGAACTGATCGCGCGTGGTGCAGACCACGCCCCGAGGTTTGAAGACAAGGTAGTAGGCCGGGCGCTCAACCCGGATGGCCTCGCCGTCGAAGCTGATGGCCTGGGTCTCCGGGTCCACGATCAACCCCATCTTGGTCACGGTCTCGCCGTCGACCCTGACCCGGCCGTCTGCAATGAGCTTCTCGCAATCGCGACGGCTGGCAACGCCAGCGCGAGCGAGGACCTTGTGCAGGCGCTCTCCGCGCCCCCCGTTCTCGTCCATGGAATCACTCCGGTCGAGAAGGCTCCGCTACCGACACGTTGTCAGGCAGGCGGAAGCGCGACCACCATATCCAGGCCGCGTCCTTCGAATGTGGCCATGCTAACACCACGGGGAATCACACAACTCCTCCCCCTGAGGAGCGCCTGGGGCGCGTCGTTCAGCGCGGCCACCATGCCCTCCCCGCCGACGCAGACACAGGTCAGAAGCTCCGTCACCGGGACCCGCACCTGGCCGTCGACCCTCCAACGCTCCAGCCGGAATTCGGCGGTCCGCAGCAGGATATCGCCGTCCATGCCGGACAACGTCCCCACGCGGGAGACGGGGACCGGGCGAGCCGATTCCTTGATGACATCGAGCGCCTTGGCGACCTGAAGCTCACGGGGCTTGCCGTCGAGCCCGACGCGACCCCAGTCGAAGACGCGGTAAGTGATATCTGATGGCTGCTGGATCTCGAGCAACACCAGACCGGGACCGATCGCATGGACCGTCCCTGGCGCAATGTCGAACACCTGGCCCGGTTCTACCGCCACCTCCCGCAACAGCCCGCGCACCGCGTCCGAATCCTGCGCACGCAGCGCATCACCGAGCTCCGCCTTGCCAACACCCTCAGCCAGCCCGGCGTAGAGGACCGCACCTGGTTCGGCTTCGAGGATCAGCCAGGCCTCGTGCTTGCCTCGCGGCGCGCCCTCGAGACGTCGCGCGTCTCCGTCATCCGGATGCACTTGCAGCGACAGTGCGTCCGACGTGGCGATCAGCTTGACCAGGAACGGAAAGGGACCGGACGGGGCCTCGTCTCCCCGAAACCACGCGGGATCGCGCTCATAGAGTTGGCGCAGATTCGGGCCGCCCCCCAAGACACCGCTCTCTCCTCCGTCAAGGCAGGAGACCTCCCACGCCTCGCCGAGCTTGGAGTCCGGGCCCATGTCCTTACCCCACCCGGACTGCAGGCGACCACTGCCCCACACGGTCTCCTTGAGGAATGGCTCGGTGATCAGCACGCCGGGCCTCACGACGCAGCCTCCTCAATGAGCGCCTTCGCCTGCTTGGTGGCCGCGACCTCCGCCGCTTGGCCAGCGTCCGCAGCGCCGAGCATGGCCGCGACCTCGCGCACCCGCTCCTTGCCCTTCAGCGGGACGACGTTGGTGCGGGTCCGGCCATCGCGGACCTCTTTGTGGACACAGAAGTGGCGATCCGCGAACGCGGCGACCTGGGGCAAATGGGTCACGACGAGGACCTGGTGGTGCTGGGAGATGGCGGCGATGCGTCTCCCAAAGGGCATACCCACGCGCCCACCGACCCCCGAGTCGATCTCATCGAAGATCAGCAGAGGGATGCGATGGGCCCCAGCCAGCGCCCCCTTCACGGCCAGCAGAATGCGCGCGAGTTCGCCCCCGGACGCCACCCGCTCGAGAGGTTGCTCCGGCTCTCCTGGGTTCGCGGCGACCAGAATCCCAACCGGGCCCGGGCCGTCTGCCCCGGCCTCCCCAGGGTCCAGGTCCTCCGACCACGTCTCTGGCTCGACGGAGACCCGCACCCGAGCCCGCTCCATCCTCAGCTCAGCCAGCGCCGGCTTGATCGCCGCCTCGAACCTCTCCGCCGCGTCCCGCCGCGCGACCCAGAGGCGCCGCCCGACCTCCCGCAGCGCCTCCACCAGGCTGGTCTCCTGCTGGCGTAGCACCTGCTCCGGGTCCCCCCCGCCGTCGTGGCTGGAGACCTCTCCTCGCAGCGCTTCCACACGATCCGAGAGCCCGTCCGGCTCGACGTGATGCCGGCGCGCCAGCCCCCTCAGCAACGCGACCCGGGCCTCCACCCGTTCGAGCGTCTTAGGATCGGCGTCGAGATCGTCCCGCAACGATGCGCACTCCCGGCCGAGGTCCTCCGCCTCGATGCCGAGTGATCTGAGCCGCTCGAACAACACCCGCAAGGGCCCGTCATCCGCGGCGCCGGTCTCATCGAGCCGTCGGCAGAGCCGTGCGCACTCCTCCCCCACAGCGCCATCACGCTCCTGCAGCGCCGCCGCCGCCGCCCCGAGGGTGTCCTGGAGATCGCCCGCCGCCCCGAGGACCTTGAGACGGGCCATGAGCTCCGACTCCTCGCCTGCAATCGGCGCGGCGTCCTCGAGTTCTTTCAGCTGGAACCGGAGGAACTCCAGTCGTTCCGCGTGGCCAGCCGCGTCATCCTGCAAACGCCTCATGTCATCGCGGACCGACATGAGCTGGCCATGTAATTCACCCCAGCGAGTGGCGTCGTCTTCGATGCCCGCAAAGCGGTCGAGCACCGCGCGCTGCTCCGACGGGCGGAGCAGGGAGTGTTTCTGGCCATGCACGTCAACCAAGGCCGCGCCAAGGCGCGCCAGGAGTCGAACGGGAACGAGCGCGCCGTCGAGATACGCGCGGCTGGCTCCGTCCGCGACGACGACGCGCCGCAAGCACACCTCCTCCGCATCAGCGGCCACGAGGTCGGTCACCTCGGACAGATCGACCCCCTGCAGCCGAAACCGCCCCTCAACGACCGCACCCGTGGCGCCTCGTCGCACGAGGCCCTTCTGGGCACGCGCGCCGAGGAGCAGGGTGATGGCGGACAGGATCAACGACTTGCCCTCTCCCGTCTCGCCCGACACCACATTGAGGCCTCGGGAAAAGGACAGCTCGACGCTCTCCAGCAAGGCCAGGTCCTGCACCCGGACCTCCTCCAGCCAAGCCTGTCCTCCCCGGTCCACCGCCATGGTGATCAGGTCACCCGGGTGCCCGGAGCGACCTCTCCATCGACGCCGACCGGGATCACCCGCTCAACGCCGTTGACGGCCAGCATCATCCCCTGGCTCTCGAGCCCGCGCAGCTTCCGCGGTTTCAAGTTCGCCACCACCACGATGGTCCTGCCTATCAGCGCCTCCGGCTCCCAGTCAGCGCGGATGCCGGCGCACAGCTGGCGCGGTGACTCCTCTCCCACGTCGACCTTGAGCACGAGCAACCGATCCGCATCGGGATGGTGCGTGGCCTCGAGCACCTTCCCCGCCTTCAACTCGACCGCGGCGAACTGGTCGAACTCGATGTACTTGGGCTCTTCCTTCGGCGGTTCAGGCGCCTCGGGCGCTTCGGGTTCGTTCTCACTCATGGGAGGAGCGTACCCGCGCAGGCGGACAGCAAAAAGCACGGCTTTCCAGCTCTCCCGCCTGCGGCGGGCCCTCGAGCAGGAAAACCGTGCGAGCGAGTCGTTACCTGGATTCGATAACCGGCCCCGATTTCGGAGCCGGTTTGGACGGGCGGTGCCTGCTCGGAGCCCTCTCCAGCCGAGCACGCCACGCCTTCAAGAGCGCGGCCGACCGCGGGTCCTCCCCCACCACGCGGACGACTGCCTCTAATCTGCTGACCGCGAGCGTCATCTTTCCCCCACGCACGAGGGCCTTGGCCTCCTCGCGGGCGATCATCGCCCGGACATGCCGGGGCAGCGTGACGCCATCGGCGGCATGAAACGCAGAAGCAGCCGCATCCCAGCGCTTCAGATCACGCAACATGTAGCCCTTCACGATGTTCACCAGAGACGGCTCATCGAGCCGTGCCTTCAGTTGTCGCGCGGACGCAACGTCGATCCACGGCATCCCCTTGACGATCTCCGCCACCTCACCGGTGAGCACCCATCGTGAGTACTCAGGCGCGCCATCGAGGGTCCGGGCGACCTCGGAACCACGCTTGACGAACAGGTGCTGGAAGGGGCGGTCGTAGACCTCCCGAACCCACAGTTCGGCGTCATCGCCCCACGCTTCGAGGCTGATGTAGGTCTCGGCTTCGAACCGTGTGTGGAAGGGATTGTCGATGCGCCCCTCGCCGCGGAGCTGGATGACCAGGCTGACCGAGTGGCCGCGGAGCCCCTCTGGGCGGTCCACAAGCCGGCTCAACTCCATCGTCCTCTCTGACAGAAGGTTCCCCCACCAGCCTCCGCGAGGCTTCTGTTGCCCCACCCCGCCCTTCGGCTGGGCGACGACGGTCATGGCGAGGAGGATGGTGCAAATCAGCGACGACTTCATGGGATGGATCTCCAGCGCTCTTGGTATCGGCGCAGAATGTATCCCGGCTGGAATGATTTCCGCTCGGAAGGCTCAGAGGTCCCCGCGCAGCAGGATGATCACGCTCTCACCAGCGGGACGGCGCTCCACTTCCTGGACCCCTTGTGGCCAATCCGGCACCACGGCGTCCGCAGGCACGCGCAGCATGGCCACCGCTCCGTCCTCGCAGCCTGGCGCCGCCAGTAACCCCGCCAGCAAGGTGTGCACGCGCTCGGCCCTGTCGCGATAGAGCGGGAACGGAGGGTCGAGGAACAGCAGCCCGAAGGGGTGGAGGGCCGCCGGGTCCACGGCGAACGCGTCCCTCACCAGGATCTGAGCGCGCCCCTCGAAACCGAGGCTCGCCACGTTGTGTTCCAACGCCACCACCGCCGGACGTCCGCGCTCGATGAAGGTGGCCCGCTCGGCGCCACGAGAGAGGGCCTCGAAACCGAGGCCCCCGCTACCCGCGAACACATCGACGACGCCCGAGCAAGGGAGCGATGCGCGGAGCACGTTGAACAGGGACTCCTTTTGCCGATCGAGGATCGGCCGGGTCCCGCGCCCCTTTGGGGCCTGCAGCGGCCGACCGCGGTGGGTACCTGCGATGATGCGCATCCGCCGGATTGTAACGAGACGCGCCCATGACGATTCAACGTCGGGGGGGTAAACCGTCGCGGGGCTAGCCCGACGCTGCTAATTTCTCTCCATGCCCCAGCTCTACGTCAACCTCGACCATGTCGCGACGCTGCGTCAGGCCCGCGGGACCACCTACCCGGACGTCACCGAAGCCGCGGTGCTTTCGGAGACATCAGGGCACGTCCATGGCATCACGCTGCACCTGCGCGAGGACCGTCGCCATGTGAACGACGACGACATGCGGCGGGTCAAGGAGCGCATCCAGATTCCGTTCAACTTCGAGATGAGCGTCGCGCCAGACATCGTCCGCGTCTGCCGGGAAGTCGCGCCGGCCCAAGCGACGCTGGTCCCCGAGAAGCGCGAGGAGCTGACCACCGAGGGAGGCCTGGACCTGCTGCGCGGCGCCGAACGTGTCCGCGACGTCACGCGGGAGCTGCAAGGCGACGGCGTCGCCGTGTCCCTGTTCGTGGACCCCGACGAAGACACGATGAAGCGCGCCCGCGACCTCGGCGCGACCCACGTCGAGCTGCACACAGGCCGCTACGCCGACGCCACTGACGACGGCCAGCGGGCGGCCGAACTGGAGCAGCTCCAGCACGCAGCGCGCGTCGCCCAGGACCACGATCTGCTGGTGAACGTCGGCCACGGCCTCACCCACCTGAATGTGGGGCCGGTCGCGGTGATCCCCGGGGTCCTCGACCTCAACATCGGCCACGCGATCGTCGCCCGCTCTGTGTTCCTCGGCCTATCGGGGGCCCTCAGGGAGATGCGGGAGGCGATCGATAGGAACGCCGACGCGGCGCGGCCCGAGTCTTGACCCATTCACGGCTGCGGCGGCCCCCGGATTGCCGAAAAGTACGCCAACGGGCCGACTCCACGGACGTTACTTCCGTAGGACCCGGTCGTCCGTCAGAATGGTCCACGTACCTATGAGCTCCTCCCGCGTACCCAAGGCCCAGCTCCTCGTCATCCTCGAGAATCAGGAGTTCCGCATCTCCATCGAGGGAGCGACGACCTCCATCGGCAGTGACCCGGACTGCAAGCTCTCGCTGACGTCCGATGGGGTCGAGGCCCGCCACTGCATCGTGCAGCGCGGAGAGGACGGATTCGAGGTCTTCGACCTGTTCTCCGATAGCGGCACCTTGGTCAACGGCAAGAAGGTGGAGGCCCATCCGCTCAAGACGGGCGACCAGATCACCATCGGGTCGGTGCGGATCGTCTACATCGAGACAAATGTCGCGCCCGCGCCTCAGGCGGACGTCAAACCTGAGGTGGCGGCGATCCCCCTGGAGGTCGATCCGTGGGAGTCGTGGAAGGACGACCCGTTCTTCCGGTCCGAGAGCCAACGCGAGACCGGCGGCGACTCCCCGCAAGCTATCCTCCCGACGACGACCGACGAGGCGCCGCCCGCGGCGCCGCCAGGGATGCCGCCGGCGGGTCCGGGGCTCGGAGACCGGCTGCGTTCGTGGTTCGAGCGTCGCGCCGGGCAGCGAGTGCTGCGGGAAGAAGAACGCGCGCGGCAGCGTTCCGAGCACGAAGAGACGGATCGGCGACAGGAGGCAGCGGCGGCGGCAGCGTTCGCCGTCCCTGCGTTCGATCAACGGACCATGGAGGAGATCGCGGAGGAGGCGACGCGCTTCCATCCCGCCACGTTCAACGACGTCCTCGTCGAACAGCTACGGGCGACCCCGTACTTCGCCCTGTCCGCCATGATCCACATCTGCCTCGCCATCATCCTCAACTTCCTCACCACGCCAGTGCAGGAGCCACGGGAGACCCCTCCCTTTGAAGCCGGCTTCGAAAATCGTGACGTGCAAACGCCCGATGAGGTCGAGGCGGACAGGCCGACCGAGCCGGACCCTGAAGTCGAAGAGGAGACCGATCCGGTCGACGTCACGGAGCCGCAGGAGGTGATCTTGCCCAATGATCCCCTCGACATGGACCTCCCGGATACGTCGTCGGGCTCCCTCGAAGGCCCGCCCCTGGACACGTTCTCCTCGGGGCTCGCGGGCGGCGGTCTCGGCAACGGCCTGTCAGGGGTCGGCGGGATCAACGGCGGGGGAAAGTCCTTCCGTCGGTACGTCCGCAGCCTGCGCACGTCCGGGCTCGACATCGTGGTCGTCATCGACAGCACGGGTTCGATGGAGAACGTCATCCAGCAGGCGCGAACCCAGATCAGCCGCATGATCACGACCGTGGGTGGACTCGTCCCGAACTTCCGCCTCGGCGTCGTGACCTACCGAGATCGCGGTGACGAGTACCTGACCCGCCAGCTCCCGCTGACGCCCAATTACTACGAGGCCGTCGACTTCCTCGACGGCCTCCAGGCAGACGGTGGCGGGGACATCCCGGAAGCAGTGCTCGACGGGATGAAGAAGGCCGTCCGCGACATGTCGTGGGCAGGCAAGGCGAAGCGCATTGTGGTCCTCGTCGGCGACGCCCAACCCCACGCACGGGACATGGACAGTCTCCGGGGCCTGGCCGCGGATTTCACGCGCAAGAACGGCACCGTCCACACGCTCGCCACGGTGGCCGACAGCTTCGGTAACCGCCGCGCGGACCCCGCGGCGATCCGCACCTTCCGCGCCATCTCCAAGGCCGGCCGCGGAGTCAGCGCCACGCTGGAAGACAGCGGGGCCGTCGTCCGCCAGATCATCGAGATCGCGTTCGGGGCGGAGCACAAGGCGGACATCGGCGAGGCGATCAGCCGGGCCGAGACGGGATGGCGCAGCCGGCGCTACAAGCGAATGGTCGAGGCAAAAGACCTGAAGGGGTTACTCGCGGCGATGCTACGCAAGCCCGCGCCGCAGGCCCTCTTCCGGGAGTGCCTGCTGGCGAACGAGGCCGCCCTGCTGCCGGTATATCTCGAGGCCTTGGGGCACGCCCACGCCACCCTGCAGACCCGCTGGGCGGCGACGGTCCTGGTCAAGCGCCTCGTACGTCGGAACCGCGACCGACGGGTCCGCGAAACCGCGCGGTCGCTGAATCCCGAGGGCCCGCTCTCGCGGGTGAAGCGCCGGGTCACCGAGTTCCGCCGGGCCGCGCGCGCCGCGGGCTTGCCCACGGTCATGCCCAACGACTGACGCCCCCCTGGGGTGAGCCTGATCCCTCAGCGCTCCAGGGCAGCGAAGCTCAGCGGCAGTCGCTCAATCAACGCTCCTGGCGTCAGCCCCCGCTCCCCGGTTGACGAGCGCAGCTCGTCCGACGCGCGCCCGTGTATCCACGCACCCGCGCAGGCGGCCTCGAGGGGTGACAAGCCCTGCGCCAGCAACGACCCGATCAAGCCGGCAAGGACGTCGCCCGATCCGCCGGTCGCGAGGCCGGGGTGGCCCGTGGGGTTGCGGTATACCTCGTCACCCTCCGTCACCAGGGTCTCGACGCCCTTGAGCACAACGACGCCACCGAGGCGCGCGCGCAGGGCAAGCGCGGCCGCGGGCCGGTCCGCCTGCACCTCGTCGGAGGTCGTCTGAAGCAGCCTGGCGGCCTCCCCCGGATGCGGCGTGAAGACACGCGGCGCGGACGGCGCCGGGTTGGAGGCCTCCGCCCATGCGTTGAGCGCGTCAGCGTCACAAACCATCGGCTGGGGGACCTCGGCGACGATCTGGCACAGCAGCGCGTCGGTCCCCGGATGCCGACCAGCCCCCGGACCGATCACCACCGCGGTCCGCCCCGCGACCGCCATGCGGACCGCCGCAAGCCCGGCCCAGGACAAGGTCCCGGCGGCCGTCGCCGGCGCCCCCAGGACCATCAGCGCCGGATCGGAAGCGGCCTCGGCGCGGACAGGGGTCGGCACCAGCAGAGTCACCAATCCGACACCGGACACCGCCGCTGCAGAGGCCGCCAGGCGCGGGGCCCCGGCGAGGCCAACGCTCCCCCCGATCACCAATAGATGCCCGAACTGCCCCTTGTGAGCATCGACAGGACGCGGGAGCAGCGGGGGGCGGGAGATCTCTCGCATAGAATCCATCGTAGCGGGCAACCTTGCCGCTCCTCGCGGCCTTCTTAGAATGCGCACCTGCCAGGAGGGTTGGCAGAGTGGTCGAATGCACCGGTTTTGAAAACCGGCGACCGAGAGGTCCGGGGGTTCGAATCCCTCACCCTCCGTCGGGAGACGGATACTGAGAAGACAACGGGAGAGATGGCGGAGTGGACGAACGCGCCGGATTGCTAATCCGGTGTACCCGGTTACGGGTACCGAGGGTTCGAATCCCTCTCTCTCCGTAAGGCGAAACGGACGTCCCGGCATGGCCGGGATGTCCGTCCTCGCTTTGCTCCTGGCGCTGCTGTGTGGATGCACCAGCCGCACCCTGACGGTCGAAAGCGAACCCACCGGCGCCCGCGTCATCCTCAATCGGCGAGAAATCGGCGACACCCCGGTGACCGTTCCGTTCCGCTACGGCGGCATCAACGAGATCCTGATCATTCCCCGCCCCGGCGGCCCGGGTGCGCAGCCCTACAAGCCCGCCCTCGTCTACCACGACACCTGGCGCTTCGCCCTGGATGCGCCCTTCGTGGACGCTCTGGCCGAAATCGGCGGGACCCAAGACCATCAGGCGGTCCACGTGACGCTGGAAAAGAACGATTTCTCCGCGCTCGTCGAAGACGAGCGCACCCAGCAGGACATGCTGGCGGGTCTCCGGGCGCGCGCCGACGTCCTCCGGTCCAGAGCCCGCGAGAAGTTCATCGCAGCGCCCCCAAGGGACGCACCCCGCAAGTCCGGCGGTGCCAAGAAGTGATATTCTGTCACGCACGGGTAAGCGCAGCAAAACCCTTCCATCTGCGCTGATAATGGCCCGATAACAGACTCGTGGTCGCGCCTTAGGAGCGCGGCAGCCCCCTTGGTATGGTGAGCCACGGGGCCCCGATAGATCATTGAGGAGGTCCCAGAGACCAAAACGCCATGCCGGCCGAGCTTTGTGAAGCCTGCGGAGAAAACCCGCCAACCGTCCACTACGTGGAAGTCGTGGGCGGCGAGAAGCGCACCCGCGCCGTTTGCGATGCGTGCCTCTCGGATAAGGGGTTCGTCATCGATCCCGGCGTGATCAAGAAGGCGGCGGACCATCTGGTCGAACACATGCAGGACCTCCTGGGCGGCCCGGAGATCGGCCCGTTCCCTGCCCCCTCCCAGCCCATCGCTATCAGCGCCTGTGCCGGGTGCGGGCTCTCCTGGGACGACTTCAAGGAGAACAGCCGGTTCGGCTGTCAGGAGTGCTATGCCCACTTCCAGGTAGAGGTCGACGGCGTGCTCGAGCGTCTGCACGGCGCCACGCTGCACCATGGGCGCATTCCCAAACGTATGGAAGAGCGGCCGCATCGGCAGGATCGCAGCAGCGACATCCGCGCCGAGTTGGATGACGCCATCCGCGCAGAAGACTACGAGCGGGCAGCCCGCTTGCGTGACGCGCTCCGCACCCTCGGATCGAACCAGGAGCCTGATCTTGGAGTCAGCTGACCTCGCAAGGCACGCCGGTCAGTGGCTGCGCGTCCCGGGCCCGGACTCGGACGTGGTGCTCTCCACCCGCATCCGCCTGGCCCGCAACGTCGAGGGATACGCATTCCCCGGACGGATCGCCTCCGCGACCCGTCGGGAGCTCGAAACGCAGCTCCGCTCCTGGATCGAGTCCGCCGCCCTGGCCGACGCCGTCCGCTACTGCAACCTCCTGGCCCTCGACGATTTGACGCGCCAGGTGCTGGCCGAACGCCACCTGGTCAGCAGGGAGTTGGTGAACGGCGACGGGGACCGTGGGGTCAGCTTCGCGGCATCCGAATTCGTCAGCATCATGACCAATGAGGAAGACCACGTACGCATTCAGGTCATCCGCTCGGGCCAGTCCCTCGACGAAGCCATGCGACACGCCGTCGAGGTGGACCGAAAGCTCGAAGGGCACATCCCCTACGCGTGGAGCGAGCAGTACGGATACCTGACGACGTGCCCCACCAACGTGGGCACGGGCTTGCGCATCTCCGTGATGATGCATGTCCCCGCGCTCGTTTTGATGGAGCAGATGGACAAGGTCTACCAGGCCGCCTCCAAGGTGGGCCTCACGGTCCGCGGCTTCTACGGCGAGGGCACGAAGGCCATCGGCGACGTCATCCAGATCTCCAACCAGCAGACCCTGGGCCGCTCGGAGGTCAAGATCCTCGAGACCCTCGGGAACATCGTCCCGAAGATCGTCGAGTACGAACGGGGCGTCCGAACCCATCTCGTCAACGAGAAGCGCATGGTCTTGGAGGACAGGGTGTGGCGCTCGATGGGCACCCTGCGTTACGCGCGCAAGCTGTCGTCGGAGGAGACCCTCAACCTGCTGTCGGCCGTGCGGCTGGGCGTGAACCTGCAGCTTCTGCCGAATTTGAGCGTCGGCGAGGTCAATGAACTCTTCGTCACAACCCAACCCGCTCACCTGCAAGCGCAGGAAGGCAAGCGACTTGAGCCGGAAGAGCGCGACGTGGCCCGGGCAACCCTGCTGCGTGAATGGTTCAGGCCAGAGTCCAATTAGTGACGTTGTTAGACTTCGCAGTACCCAGAGCCGTTTGCTGCCGAAAGAAGATCAAGGGCCAGGGTTGTGGTCCACAGGCCCCGAGGCGATCGAGGAGAAGATATGTTCGACAGGTTTACTGATCGTGCCCGCAAGGTGATGGGCCTCGCCCGTCAGGAGGCCCAGCGTCTCAACCACGAGTACATCGGGACCGAGCACATCCTGTTGGGGTTGGTCCAGGAGGGCTCGGGCGTCGCAGCGAACGTCCTCAAGAACCTCGACATCGACCTGAAGAAGATCCGCCAGGAGGTGGAAAAGATCGTCAAGACGGGGCCGTCCATGGTCACCATGGGCCAGCTCCCGTTCACTCCGCGGGCCAAGAAGGTCCTCGAACTGGCGCTCGAAGAGGCCTCGAACCTCGGACACAACTACATCGGGACCGAGCACATCCTCCTGGGCCTGATCAAGGAGCAGGACGGCAAGGCGGCCAAGGTCCTCCAGAACCTGGGCGTGAAGCTGGACACGGTGCGNGAAGAGGTCCTGGACTTCCTGGGCGCCGAGCTGCCGGTGTCGGACGCTGAAAAGTCCGAGGGCACGCCCGCGACCAGCGGTGCCGGCGCTGCGGGCGGCAAGTCCAAGACGCCNGCCCTCGACTCCTTCGGTCGCGATCTGACCGAACTCGCGCGCGAGACCAAGCTGGACCCGGTCATCGGCCGAGCCAAGGAAATCGAGCGGGTCATACAGATCCTGTCCCGCCGCACCAAGAACAACCCGGTCCTCCTCGGTGAAGCCGGCGTCGGCAAGACGGCGATCGTCGAAGGTCTGGCCCAGTGCGTCATCACAGGCGACGTCCCCGAGCTTCTCACCGAAAAGCGCATCGTCGTCCTCGACCTCGCCATGATGGTCGCGGGCACCAAGTACCGCGGTCAGTTCGAGGAGCGCATCAAGGCCGTGATGACCGAGGTCCGGCGCGCACGCAACGTCATCCTGTTCATCGACGAGCTCCATACGCTGGTCGGCGCAGGCGGCGCCGAGGGCGCGATCGACGCATCCAACGTCCTGAAGCCCGCCCTATCCCGCGGCGAGGTCCAGTGCATCGGCGCGACCACCCTCGACGAGTACCGCAAGTACATCGAGAAGGACGGCGCGCTTGAGCGGCGCTTCCAGACGATCATGGTCGAGCCCCCGTCCAAGGTCGAGGCGCTGGCCATCCTGAAGGGCCTCCGCGACCGCTACGAGGCGCACCACCGCGTCCGCTACAACGACGAAGCGCTGGAGAGCGCGGTCGAGTTCTCCACCCGCTACATCAGCGGTCGTTTCCTCCCAGACAAGGCCATCGACGTCATGGATGAGGCTGGTGCCCGCGTTCGTCTCAGCGCGATGACCCAGCCACCTGATCTGAAGGANATCGAGTCCGAGATCGCGCGGCTGGACAAGGAGAAGGAAGAGTCCGTCGCCAACCAAGACTTCGAGCGCGCCGCCCAGCTACGGGACCAGGCCTACCGTCTGCGCAAGCAGAAGGAACAGCTCCAGGAGGACTGGAAGGAGAAGTCGCGCAACGAGGACCTCGTGGTCGACGCCGAGATCATCGCGGAGACCGTCTCCAAGATGACCGGGGTGCCGCTCCAGCGGCTCGACCAGGGCGAGGCCCAGCGCCTGCTCAAGATGGAGGACGTGCTGCACGAGACGGTGGTCTCCCAGCACGAAGCGATCCACGCCATCGCCAAGGCCGTGCGGCGCTCCCGTTCGGGCTTGAAGGACCCGCGACGCCCGATGGGCTCGTTCATTTTCCTCGGCCCTACGGGCGTCGGTAAGACGCACCTCGCGAAGCAGCTCGCGCGGTTCATGTTCGGGACCGAAGAGGCGCTGATCCAGATCGACATGTCCGAGTACATGGAGAACTTCAACTCCTCCAAGCTCGTCGGCGCCCCTCCGGGCTATGTCGGCTACGAAGAGGGCGGCCAGCTCACCGAGAAGGTCCGCCGCCGGCCGTACTCAGTCGTGCTCCTCGACGAGNTCGAGAAGGCGCACCCGGACATCTTCAACATGCTCCTCCAGATCATGGAAGAGGGGCGATTGACGGATTCCTTCGGGCGCCAGATCGACTTCCGCAACGTCGTCCTGATCATGACGTCCAACATCGGTGCCTCGATCCTCAAGAACCAATCCGGACTCGGGTTCCAGACAGGCGACAAGGAAGCACAAGGTCAGAAGACGGAGAACATGCTCAAGGGCGAGGTTGAGCGCTTCTTCCGACCGGAGTTCTTGAACCGCGTAGACGACCTCATCTACTTCCAGTCCCTGACGNGGGACGACCTCAAGGGCATCGTGGACATCCAGCTGCAAGACCTCTACGAGCGGCTGGAGGCGAAGAGCATGAAACTCGTCCTGTCCGCGGATGCGAAGGAGTTCCTCCTCGACAAGGGCTACTCGAGCGAGTTCGGTGCCCGCCCCCTCAGGCGCGCCATCGAACGCTACCTCGAGGACCCGCTCGCGGAGGAGATCCTGCGAGGCAACCTCAAGGACGCCTCCCTGATCGAAGTCGGCATCGGGCCGGACGGACTCGGCTTCGCCACCAAGCCGCTCCCCGCAGAGGAGCCCGCGGCGGCGGATGAGCCCGAACCGTCGAAGAGCTGATCCGCCCCACGGTTTTCGCTCACAGTTAAGCTGCGCGTGAACCGGGCAAGCGCCCCTGCCGCTCTTAGCAGGGGTCTCGCCCGTGGGAGCAGAGCATGCGCAACTTCGTAGTCGGACTCGTCCTCACCCTCGCCGTCGCGGCGAGCCTGATCGTGGTGATCGACCGGTTCCAGGACGGCGGGGACCCTCGAGACGTCCATGACCTCAGGGATCGCCTCGACAAGCTGGAGGCCTTGCTCGACCCCCGGGAGACGGCGCCACCACCCGAGAAGCCGGACGGCAACGGGATGCGAAAGCCCCCCGGCGCCCGCGGCATCGCCGAAGTCCTCGAGCTCTGCGAGGAGATCGAGGGGATGATCCTCGATTCGGAGAAGTCCCTGAGGCGGGACCTGCGAGGCATCTACGAGAAGCTCCTCGCCCGGATCGAGGAGATGGCGGCGCGCGGCGGCGGTTCATCCGGGGCCGCATCCGACGACCCGACCGCGAAGGCGGCCCTGCGGATGAAGCTCAAGGAGATGGGCGTCACCGTGCACGGCGACGAGATGGTCGAGGTGACGGGCGAGGTCCTGGANCCGAGCCGGGCNCTGGAGCTGATCGCCGTGGCGGCGGGTGGACGGGCGCACGAATCGCTGCTGTTGATCGACTGCGTACCGAGCGCGCTCAAGATCGGGCTCGAGGACATCGGCCTGATCGAGACNGAATCGGATCGCGAGACGGGCAAGTACGCAGAGGACGCGAAGGGAGGCTACGTCTACGTCATCTGGGAGGGGCTCAAAAAGCCCCGGCGCGTCGAGGACATGATCCTCAATCGGGCCACCAACGAGACGATGGTGCGCACCCCGTTCATGTTCACCGCGTCACGGGTCTACACGGACACGCGGACGTGGGAGCGTCACTTCGCCGCTGATGTCTACAAGAACGTCATCTCCCTGACCTGGAACTTCTCAGTCGAAGCGATCCTGGCGTGCCCGCTGGATGCCGCGCACAACGAGAACATCTGGGCGCCGTGCGCCGACACCTCCGCTCCTCCGGGGACGAAGGTCCGCGTGCTCATCCGCGACACACCCCACGAGGGATGGGACAAGCTCTGAGCACGGACCCGTCGATCGCCGCGCTCCTGCGACGTGCGGAGCGCCGGATACGCCTGCGCAACGGGATGGCATGGGCGGGCCGCGTCGGCGTNGTGGCGCTCGCCGTTGTGTTGATCGAAGGGGTCGTGGCGCGCGTCGTGGCGCTGCCCGACATGATGCCCGCGCTCCTGGCGCTGCTCGCCCTGCCCGTCGCCGTCGGCGCGGCGTCGTGGGCCCTGCGACCGCGAGACCGCGCGGTCCGCGCGGAGGCCGGNCGCTGGATCGGCGAACCCGCCTTGCTCCTGGCCCTCGACGCCGGACGGGAGACCGAGCTCCACCCCCTGGTGGCGTCACAGGCTCACCGTCGCGCAGGTGACGCGACGGCACCCGCGCGACGCTTCGGACGCCTGACCCGCNCGCTGCCGCTTCTCTACCTGCCCGCCGTGCTCATCGTGTTCGCGCCGGGACGCGTCGCCAGCGCCGATCGCCTGCCGGACCCCGTCGTCACGAGCGTCCGACAGGCGGGACGCGCGCTGAAGGCGGACGGTCTCCCCGCCTCCGTCTCCCCGGACCGGCAGCAGACGNTCGGCAAGGCCCTGCGTGACCTGGACGACCCGACCGTCTCTCGCGACGCCGTCGAGGCGGCCATCGCCCAGCTGCAGGCGGCCCTCCGTGAAGCCGGTGGGACCTGGGATGCGTTCACCGATGCGGCGAGCAAGNCCGCGNTCCTCGAACCCACATGGCAGGCCATGGACCGGGGCGAACCGGCCGCTGCCCTGCGAGCGATCGAGGAGCTGGCCAGAAAGATCCGTGAAGGCCAGATCCAGCCTTCGGACCTGCGGCTCGCGTCCGAGGCCCTGATCGCGGCCGCCAGCGGCGCAGGATCAACCAAGGACCGGGCCCTGCTGGACGCCGCCGGCAAGGCCATGGCCGCCGGCGACGGATCGGGCCTGCAACGCGCCATGAGCGACTTAGCGTCAGGCCTGCGTCCTCCGGGATCGAGCACCCGTCGCATGAAGCGAACTGTGGTCGCGCTGGAGCAGGCGCTGGGACGGCCCGGTGACGGGACGACCTCCGCGACTCCGGGGTCGGACGCGGCGCTGGAGCCCCGCGACCCCACGGTCNANATGGCGCGCAACGCGTTCGGGGACTTAAAGGACCTCGACCCGCTGCAGCGGGAGATCCTGCGCAACTACTTCACGGTTCGTTAGGACGCGGCGCGTCTCAGGGCCTCTCAAGCGGCCGCGGGCGCGGGCGCCACGACCTGCTTGGCGCGCCGGCGACCCTGGAACAGGGACAGGATCGCGATGTACCAGAAGCCGACGAAGAAGATCATGATGAACGGCACGGTGCCCCAGAGCTCTTGCCGCACCGCGTAGCCCACCGAGATGGTGAAGTAGAGCGCGAAGAACAGCTCCACGTACGGGACCCAGCTGCGGACGCCGCGGTAACGCTTGGCGACCCACGTGGCGCTGCCCGTCGACGAGGCGTCCAGGTTGTACTTGGGCGTCCGCACGAACGCGCTCTTGTGACCGATGACGGCCTCGAATACGGCCTTGAACTGGTTCACGGCCATGCCCACGCCCAGCGCCATGAACATGGGCACCAGGTACCAACGCTTCCACCACTGCTTGTAGCCCACGACCTGCGTGAAGGTGTAGAAGACGAGCATGGAGGCCGTCGCGCACAGCAGNATGCCGATGTCGATCACGGCGCCGACCGTGCCGTCCGCGATCCGGGCACGCAGGACGAGCATGGGCAGNCTCAGGAGGCACATGGGCACGACCAGGAGATAGCAGAGGTTGGTGGAGAGGTGGAAGAAGCCCTCCACCTTCACGCCGAGCCTCTCCTTGGAGCGNAGCAGCGCCGGCAGGACCTTGAACATGACCTGGATCGACCCCTTGGCCCAGCGGTGCTGCTGGCTCTTGTATGCGTTCATCTCCACCGGCAGCTCGGCGGGGCAGACGATGTCCGGGTTGAAGACGAACTTCCAGCCCTTCATCTGCGCCCGGTAGCTGAGGTCCAGGTCCTCGGTGATGGTGTCGTGCGACCAGCCNCCGGCCTCCTCGATCGCCTCGCGNCGCCACAGCCCGCCCGTCCCGTTCATGTTGAAGAACAGGCCGTTGCGGTTGCGCGACGGATGCTCGATCAAGAAGTGGCCGTTGAGCATCAGCCCCTGCACCTTGGTGAGCAGGCTCTGATCCTCGTTCAGGTGGCCCCAGCGCGCCTGAGCGACGCCGACCTTGGGATCGCTNAAGTAGTGGACGATCTCCCGGAGGAAGCCGGCCTGCGGACGGAAGTCCGCGTCGAAGATGGCGAAGATGTCGTGCTTCGCGGTCTTCATGCCGTTCTCGAGGGCCCCGGCCTTGTAACCGGTGCGGTCGGTCCGGTGCACGTATTCGATATCGAAGCCCTGCGCGCGCACCCGTTCGACGGCGCGCTCGCTGATGCCGACGGTCTCGTCCGTGGAGTCGTCGAGGACCTGGATCTGCAGCCGGTCCTTCGGGTAGTCGGTCTCGGAGACGGCCGCGAGCAGGCGGTCCACGACGTACATCTCGTTGTACAGAGGCAGCTGCACCGTGATGCCCGGGAGCTCGTCCTCACTGAATCGCCGCGACGGCTCGGGCTGACGCTTCCTTCCGCGGAGGAAGTTGAACATCACCGTGTAGCGGTGCCCTCCGTAGAAGGACAGGGCGACCAAGATCAGCCCGTAGACTCCAACGAGCATGGCCACCAGCAGCGACGTACCCTGGGGGCCGTCGATGGCCTCACGCAGGAGGCTATTGTTGAACACCAGAATGCTATGGCCGAACATCTCTTACCCCCGGAGCGACGCCGAGAGGCGCCGGACTGACCTGTCTGGACTCGCCAGAACCTCAGGTCCTCGCTTGANCGGAGAATTCTACGCCGCGTCAAGTTCCCATCAAGAAAGCACTTGGCACCCATGAACCCACCCCCGCCAGGCAGCCCGATCCCAGAGCCCTGGCGGACGGCTTCCTACGACTATTCGCTTCCGGAAGGCCTTGTCGCCCAGGAACCTGCGAATCGTAGAGAGGACGCCCGCCTGCTGGTCGTGCCCCGATCCGGGGACGATGTGGCCCCCCTCCGGGACGCCACAATCCCCGATCTGGAGGGGCTGCTGGGGCCAGGTGACCTGCTGGTGGTCAATGAGACCCGGGTGATCCCCGCCCGACTGGAGGCGATCCGAGAGGAGACCGGAGGCAAGGCCGAGGTGCTGCTCCTGGAGCACGGTGAGGGCTCCATCCGGCTGATGCTCGGCACCCGCGGCAAGCCGTCCCCTGGCGAGGCGATCGTGGTCGCGGACGGCGCCCTGTCCCTGGTCCTCGAAGAGAACGAGGGAGAAGGCGTGTGGCGGGCTCGGACCGCTGCATCCTCCGAAGAGCTGCGCAACGCCATGGAACGCCACGGGCACGTCCCCCTGCCGCCGTACATCCGCCGTGAGGATCGCCCCGATGACCGGGAGCGCTACCAGACCGTCTTCGCCCGCCATGACGGCGCCGTGGCCGCCCCGACGGCGGGGCTCCACCTGACCCCGGAGCTCCTCCGTTCGTTCGAAGCGAACGGGGTCGCGCGCACGGCCGTCACCTTGCACGTCGGGCCGGGGACCTTTCGTCCCGTGCTGTCGGATGACCTGCGCGCCCATCCCATGCACGAGGAGCGCTTCGAGGTGAGCCCGGAGGCCGCATCCACGATCAACGCGTGCCGCGAACGGGGCGGACGCATCGTGGCCATAGGGACCACCGTCGTTCGCGTGCTGGAATCTGCCGTCGGCGAGGACGGCCACCTGGCCCCTGGTCCGGGACGCACATCCCTGTTCATCCATCCGCCGTGGACGTTCCGCCTGGTAGATGCGCTGCTCACGAACTTCCACGCTCCGCGCAGCACCCTGCTGATGCTCGTCGCCGCGTTCGCGACCAAGGACCGCATCATGGAGGCCTACGCCCACGCCGTCCGCGAGCGCTACCGCCTGCTCTCTTACGGGGACGCCATGTTCCTCGCGTGATAGCGTGACGCCATGGCAGTCCCGAACGAGATCCGCGATCGCGCCGCCGAGCTGCGGGAACGGATCGAGGACGCCAGCCACCACTACCACGTCCTCGACGCACCCACGATCTCGGACGCCGAGTACGACCGGCTGTTCAAGGAGCTCGAGGACCTCGAACGCTCGCACGAGGAGCTCCGGACACCTGATTCCCCGACCCTGAAGATCGGCGCGCCCCCCCTCGACGGGTTCGACAAGGTGACCCATGCGGTCCCCATGATGTCGCTCGAGAACGCCAAGTCGGAGGACGATTTTCGGGACTGGACCGAGCGCCTGCGCCGCCGCCTCGGCGACGACGCGCCTGATAGGTTCGTGCTGTCGGCGGAGCCCAAGCTCGACGGCATCTCCATGTCGATCACCTACGAGAATCGCGTCCTGGTGCAGGCCGCCACCCGCGGCGACGGGGAAACGGGCGAGGACGTGACCGCCAACGTGCGCACCATCCGGGGCCTGCCCCTGCGGCTGCACCTCGACGCGCCGGCGCGAGTCGAGGTGCGCGGCGAGGTCTACGTGACGAAGGCCGCCTTCGAGACGTTCAACAGCCAACGCACGGAAGCGGAGGGTCGCTACGTCAACCCACGCAACTTCGCCGGCGGGTCCTTACGACAACTCGACTCCAAGATCACCGCACGACGTCCCTTGCGCATCGCGCTGTACCAGTTGGTCGGCGCCGAAGAGATGGGGCTCGCGACGCAGGCCGAGGCGCTCGACCGACTCGAGGCTTGGGGCCTCCCCGTCCCCAGGGACTGGTTCAGACAGTGCGCGTCGGAGGACGAGGCGTCCGCTTGGTTCACGAAGCTGGAGGGGAGCCGCTCCGACATCCCCTTTGAGGTCGACGGCATGGTGCTCAAGGTTGACGCGATCCCGCTCTGGGCTCCCCTCGGAGCGCGCTCACGGACACCACGCTGGGCCGTCGCCTGGAAGTTCCAGGCGCAGGAAGAGACGACGACTCTGAACGACATCATCGTCTCGGTCGGCCGGACCGGCGCCCTGACCCCCGTCGCGATCCTGGAGCCCGTCTTCGTCGGCGGCGTCACCGTGACCCACGCGAGCCTGCACAACCATGACGAAATCGATCGGCTCGACGTCCGGGTGGGAGACACGGTCGTCGTCCAACGCGCCGGAGACGTGATCCCCAAGGTGGTGAAGGTGATCGTGGGAGCGCGAACCGGCGAACCGGAGCGGTTCCGCTTTCCCGACCGCTGCCCGGCCTGCGACACCCCCGCGGTGGAGGTGGAGGACGAGGTCGTGGTCCGCTGCCCCAACCCGGACTGCAACGCCAAGGTGAAGGCGCGTATCCGCTACTTCGCGTCCCAGGACGCCCTCGACATCCAGGGCCTCGGGGAGAAGCTGGTGGACCAGCTGGTGGACGAGGGTCACGTGAAGACCCCAGCGGACCTGTTCCGGCTCGACGTAGCGACCCTGGCGGGCCTGGAGCGCATGGGCGAGAAATCCGCGGAGAACCTGGTGGCGGCGCTGGACCGTGCCAGACAGACCACCCTGCCCCGTCTCGTGTGCGGGCTGGGCATCCGGCACGTGGGCGAAGTCGTGGCTGACATCCTCGCGGTCGAGGGCCGCACCTTGGAGGGCTTGGGCGCCATGGACGAGGAGATCCTCGCCGCCATCGACGGCGTCGGCCCCGTCGTCGCCAAGAGCCTGCGAGCCTGGTTCGACGAGCCGCGCCACGCCGCCCTGGTCAGCGATCTCGACGCCGTCGGCATCAGCTACCCCGAGCCAGAACGCGCGACCGCGGGCACCCTGCTCGACGGCATGACGGCCGTGGTCACCGGCACGCTTCCCGAACTCTCGCGCAGGGACGCACAAGCTCTGCTGAAGCAATCCGGCGCCAAGGTCGCCTCCTCCGTCTCGAAGAGCACCAGCTTCCTTCTGGCGGGCGAAAAGGCGGGGTCCAAGCTAAAAAAGGCCGAGGAACTCGGTGTCCCGATCCTCGATGAGCGCGCGATCCTGGCCTGGCTGAACGGCGGTCCTTCCCCCCTCCCATGAGGATCCTGTTGATGGAACCGCGAGATCGAGCCAATACCGTCCGTCACCCCTTCCGAAGGGGGCCGACCCACGTACGCTCTCCCAAGCCTGAGAGCGAATAGATGCAATCGCCCGCAAAGAACGGCACCCGCCACGTCTCCCCCGCCATCCGTGGCGTACTGGTGCTCGCGCTCCTCTACGTCTTCCTGATCTCGATCCAGATGCTCGGGGGCACGTTCAAGGACCTGGGCAAGGACCAGGCCAACGCGCTCATCGGCCAGATTTCCAACCCGTTCGCTGCGCTCGCGGTGGGGATCCTCGCTACCGTCCTCGTGCAGTCCTCGTCGGTAACGACCGCGACCATCGTCAGCGCGGTAGCCGGGCTCATGGCGACCCAGGGGGCCGAGAAGGGCGGTGAGGTCGATCTCGCCACGTTCATCGCCCCGTTCATCCCCATGGTCATGGGCGCGAACATCGGGACGACGATCACGAACACGCTCGTCTCGATGGGCCATGTCACGCGGTCCACCGAATTCAAGCGCGCGTTCGCCGGCGCGACCATGCACGACTTCTTCAACTTGATGACCGTCACGATCATGTTGCCGATCGAGATGGCCACCGGCTTCCTGACGAAGGGAGCCGTCTGGTTGGTGGAGACCCTTCACCTCGGAGGCGGTGTTGAATTCAATAGCCCCGTGAAGACCGCCGTAAAGGCCGGATATAAACAGATCAAGGGAACGGTGGAGGGGCTCACCGGCATGGAGAAGACCGACACGATGTTCGTGACCGTGATGGTCATCATCGCCATCGCGCTCATCTTCGTCTGCCTGATCTACATCACGAAGAACATGAAGGCGATCATGGCCGGCCGACTGGAGATCGCCATCAACCGTGCGCTCGAAAAGAGCGGACTGCTCGGCATCCTCATCGGCATCGTCGTAACCGTCTCCGTGCAATCGTCGAGCATCACCACATCCATCCTCATCCCCATGTTCGGCGCCGGCCTCCTCACCCTGGAAAACGGATTCCCCATCTGCCTCGGCGCCAACGTCGGCACCACAGTCACTGCGTTGCTGGCGGCCGTGGCCGCAGGGCCCGCGGGCCTGGCGATTGCCTTCGTCCACCTGCTCTTTAACATCACCGGCATCCTCCTGGTCTTCCCGTTCCCATCCGTGCGCCGCATCCCCATTCGACTCGCCGAGGGCCTCGCCGAAAAAGCATCCCGCGGCAAGTGGTGGATCCTCCTGTATGTGGGTGGGGTCTTCGTCGTCACCCCTCTATTGGGTATCCTGATCTTCAACTGAGACATAAGCATGTTCGACTGGTTCAAGAACACCGCACCCGCCGCATCCGAGGGCATGAACAACATGACCTCAGAGTTCGGCCACATGCTCGACGCCGGGCGTCATTGCTTCGATGTGGCGGCGAACGCACTGCTCGGAGGCACCGACCCCGCGGTCATTCGCAAGGACCTCTTCTTGACGGACCAGAGCATCAACGAGGCCGAGCAGAATGTCCGCCGTCACCTCGTCGTCCATGTGTCCGTTCACGGCGCGGCGAGCTTGCCTGCGTGCCTCATCCTCATGACTGTCGTCAAGGACGCCGAACGGATCGGCGACTACGCGAAGAACGTCTTCGATCTCACGCCACGAGCCGCGGCGGTCCGCAGCGACGCAACCGCCCACAAAGACCTCATCGACCTCAAGGACGCGGTCTCCGCCGCGCTATCCAGGACGAGGAAAGCGTTCGACTCCCAGGACGAGGGCGAGGCGCGAGCCCTCGTGCGCGAGATGAACGCGATGGAGG
>NYSS01000033.1 GCA_002683135.1 Planctomycetota bacterium
TGCCCCCGATCGCCGAGCTGGCCAAGATGCCAGGGGACTGGCGCCGGGGTCGGGAGGTCTTTTTCGGGACGACGTCGCAGTGTTCCAAGTGTCACACTTATGGAGCGCGGGGCGGCAACACCGGGCCAGACCTCACGGCGGTCAGCCAGAAGTACGGCAAGAAAGAGCTGCTCGACCACATCCTGAATCCGTCGGCGGCGATCGCGTTCGGGTACGACGCGTGGATCGTCACCACCAAGGACGACGACCTCTACTCGGGGTTCATCCTCGCCGACGGCGATTACGTGATCATCAAGGACGCGGACGGCCGTCGTCACGTCATCCCGGCGGACCAGGTCGATTCGCGGCGCAAGGAGTCGTCGTCGACCATGCCGGACACCATCGCCCTCGGCCTCGAGCCGCGTCAGCTCGCTGATCTCGTGGCGTTCCTCTCCGCGGGCGGGGCCAAGCCGAAGCCAAAGCAGGCTGTCAGCCTGTTCAATGGCAAGGACCTCGCCGGATGGACCCATCATCTCTCCAAGGCCAACGTCGCGAGAGACGCGGTCTGGAGCGTGCTCCCCGATGGCATCCTGGACTGCAAGGGGGGCCCGTCTGGCTACATCCGCACGGAGAAGGACTACGCGAACTTCATCCTCGAACTGGATTGGCGGTTCCCGGGGCGCCCGGGTAACTCGGGCGTGTTGCTGCGCATGGTGGGGGAGGACAAGGTGTGGCCCAAGTCCATCGAGGCGGACCTCGTGAGCCACGGCGCCGGCGACATCTTGAACATGGGCGACTTCGAGATGGAGGTCGACGAGGACCGAACCCGAGGTGCCCGTACGCAGAAGATCCACCCGACGAACGAGCGGCCCATCGGCCAGTGGAATCAGTACAAGATCACCCTGTTCGGAGGGGATCTCACCCTCGAGGTCAACGGCAAGATCCAGAATGTGGGACGTTGGTGCGAAGAGCTCCCCGGTAAGATCGGCTTGCAGTCCGGGGGGGCGCACATCCAGTTCCGCAACATCCGTCTGACGCCGCTGGAGCGTTGATCGAGCGGACATTGGATCATCCCGTGGTCGAATGGTACGTTCGACCGTCCGAACTTCCCGTCAGCCCCATGAAGTACCACTCGACGTTCACGGCGTGCGTTGCGCTGTTGGCATGCTCGCTGCTGCCAGCCCAGGAAGACGCGTTCCCTTATGACATCAGGGGGACGAACTACACGCCCGTCACGTCCCTCGCGTTCAACAACGTCGTCGCCATGATCCCGGAGCGCCCTCCTGGGGCGCTCATTCGCGGACAGTTCAACGCCAAGCTAGTTCAAGCGGAGCTTGGCCGCATGGCGAAATCGGGCGTCAACAACATCCGGTTGTTGCCGTCGTTCTATGGCTACATCGCCGACCGCGTCGGGTACATGTCTTGCTTGAAGACCCTGTCACGGCTGTGCCACGAACGGAACATCAGCATCACCTATCAGGTCTGGAGCGGGGTGACGAGCACCGCCCATGCGGTCTCCGCCGACGGCGTCACCAGCATGGAGTTGTGGCACGAGCTCATCGGATCGAGCGTCACCGATCCGTACAATTTCCCGGTCCTCGGCGGCGCCCTCCTCCGATCGGCCGCGCGCCAACAGCTCTTCATCTCTCGGGGAGGAACGATCCCGCCCGGTGAGCCTTGGCTCGCGTCGATCTTCGCGGAGCCAGGGAACGAATTGCTGCTGATGTCCGGCGATTACGGGACGTGGCCCTACAACCTGAAGCCGCGCATCGATGGGTACCTTGACGCGATCGCTCGGTTTTTCTCTGCCGATCCGGATGGGCGGCTCGCGTTCGCGAGCTACGACCTGTTCAACGAGGCGGACGCGACGCAGACGGTCCCGCCGGCGCACGCCATCCAGTTTATCAAGGCGACCTACGATCGGATCACTCGCATCCACTGCGAGGCAGAGATGACCATCGGTTGGGCCCTCGACGATGGATCAGCCGACGCGCTGGATCAAATGGCCGTCGCGGCCGGCGTGGAGCGCACCTACCTGTCTTTCCACTCGTACTCGAAAGTGGATCGGTTCGCCTCTCTCGCGGCCGCACGCAAGTCGTACGCTGATTCCCAGGGGCTCCCCCTCGTCTGTTCGGAGTTTCACCGGGCGGACTTCACGGCAGGGGTCTTGAAGTACCAACTCGACACGATCTCAGGGCTCGGTATGGGCGCGCAGATCTGGAGCGTCATTCAGACCAACCACTTCATTCGATTACCCCATGGGTCGTACCCGGTGGATGGGCTTTACGTCCCCGTGCAGGGCGCGATCCCTGGGACGCTCGACTTTTACGTCAACAACCCGGCCGATGTGCAGGCCTTCGAGGACTGGACGTCGGGCGTCTTGTCGGCGCCGCCGTACACGTCGTTGACGGTGCAGGACGCCGCGGGTAATCCGGTCACGACGGTGACGGCTGGGAGCCAGTACGACGTCGTCGTCAGCAGCTCTCGCGTCGGCGATCCGGTGCTGCTCCTCGCGTCGCCCTACACGTCTCCCTTGCCCCCGTGCTTCGTCGCGGGAGTACCCCTCGTCGCGGGCTGTGTGGTCATCCCCGGTCTTGGCCCCAGCTACGTGCATGCCGGGACGACGGCGCAGGTGCTCGGTCCGCTGAACGCGGCCGGGGTGCAGTTGTTTACGGGCGTGATCGCCCCAGCGCCGTCGCTGGTGGGACAAGCTCTCGCGGTGACGGCCTACGTCGGGTACTACCCATCCGGCGACTTCAACCAGAACGTGGGCGAGATCACGATTGCGACGATCTTGTCGGTGCAGTAGCCCCGTGCTGATGTTCCTGGACACGCACCCGGTGGTTGAGCGCGGCGCTCCGAGGGCGCGGTCGACCCCTCCTTTACGCCCGCTTGGTGCGTCGCGGCTGTCGGCGCTCGCGGTGTGGGTGCTCTTGGCTGTGGGCGTCGTCGGCCAGCCCGTCGTCTCGTGGTCAGAGGAGACGCAGCGGCTCCAATCCGCCAGCGTCTCGCCGCAGGGAACGGCGTGGCTGCTGCAGTTGACGATGGATGACGACAACGGCAACGGGAGCTTGCCGACCAGCTATCGACGTTGGTGGCATTGTCGCATCGACGGCCTCAGCGGGGGGACGGTGCTGAGCGTTCGCATCGAGAACCCGGGGTACACGGACATCATCCTGCCGACCTGGAGCCTGTCGACGGACGGCGTCACGTTCACCCCGTACACTCGCGTGCCGACGACGGCGACCCCTGTCTACACCGGTGGACGGCACGCCTTCACGCTCACGGTCCCGGCGGGGGTCACGAGCCTCCGCCTCGCCAAGTACTTCCCCTACACGGTGACCCAGAAGGACGCGTTTGTGGCGGGGCTCGCGGGGCAGGCGGCCGTCCGTAGCGTGAGCTTGCTCGGGAACTCGTGGCAGGGGCGACCCATAGAGATGATCGAGTTGACGGATACGAGCGTCCCGGATTCCGGAAAGCGCCGTGTCTGGATCCACTCCGGGATCCACCCGGCGGAGACGACGAGCTACTGGGTCGTCGAGGGGCTCGTCGACTTCCTCACGTCGGGTGATGTCAGCGCCTCCGCGCTCCTTCGGGGCCTCATCTTCAACGTCGTGCCGATGGCGAATCCCGATGGCGTCTTCCTCGGCAACTACCGCACCAATGCCATGAGCGTGAACCTGGAGAACCAATGGGGTTCGCCGTACAACTCGAGCGAGCCCGAGATCGTCGCGTTGCGTACGGAGCTCGAGGCGTTCATGGGAACTCCTGCGAGCCCCGGGGTAAACCCGGTGGAGGTCGTGCTCAACCTCCACTCCACGCACGGGGTCACCTGGCCGTATCACTACCGCCACACGTCGAACCCGTCGTGGCACCCAACGTTCAACCCCTCCGGTGTGCTGCCGTCGGTCAACGCATTGGAGACGGCCTGGATCAGCGCGTTCAAGGCGCGCAGCGCTTTTGTGAACCAGGGCACGACGGCGTCGAGTTCGTGTGGTTCACCGACCCGCCCGTTCGTCGAGTGCATGATGCACGATCGATGGAGCGCGGACCCCTCGTGGGCCGGGGCCCCCGGAAATCAGGCGCAGGTTATGGCTGTGACGTTTGAAGGGACCTACGGTCCATCGACCACAGCGACTTGGAACACGCCCGCGGACTGGCGTCAGGTCGGCGGAGAGCTCGCCCTGGCGCTCGGGGACCACCTCGGTGTGCTGCCGTCCTTTACGTTCACGCCGTCGGTGGGCGGTTGCCCTGGGGCTCCGCTGCTGAGCGCGCTCGTCTCGAACTCCGGGGGTGCGTACGCGGGGTTGTTCTTGGTCGGTGGTGTGCCGCCTTCGGCCACGGGTTGGCTCCTGGCGTCCAGTACCCTCGTCACGATTCCGCTGCCACCGACGAATTGTCCGCTTCTCGTTTATCCGGACATCCTGATCCCGATGCCAGTGACGGCCTTCGGCACGGCGGCGCTGCAGGTCCCCGGGACTCCGGGCTTGAACCTCGAGCTCTCCGTCCAGTTCGTCGGTGAGGTGAACACGGGCGGCGGCTTCGCGTACTACCCGTCGAACCGGGTGGACGTGCAGGTGGCCTGGTGATCTAGCGCGTCGCCTGCAGCCGTTCCCGAACGTGGTCTACCCACGGGCTCTTGGGGTTGACCTGGAGGTAGCGCATCCAGTGCTGGCGGGCGCCTTCCCGGTCCTTCAGGGCGAAGAGGGTCTCGGCCAGGTTGT
This sequence comes from Planctomycetota bacterium, assembly GCA_002683135.1. Lineage (GTDB taxonomy): Bacteria > Planctomycetota. Next base: position 4,704 of record NYSS01000033.1, read on the forward strand.
AGTGGGCGTCGGTGCGGTCCGAAGACAGGGCCAGGGCTCTCTGGAAGGCGGGTACGGCGTCGCCGAGTTGACCGACGTCGACCAGGGCGTTGCCCAGATTGTTCCAGGCATCTGCGTGGTCGGGCTTCAATTCAACGGTCTGGAGGAAGCGCTGCGCGGCTTCCGCGGGGCGGCCCAGTCGGGACAGGGCGCTGCCCAGGTCAAAGGTGATGTCGGCGGTCGGCCCGCCGGCGAGGAGGGCTTCCTGGTAGGCGCGGATGGCGAGGGCGGGTTGCTCGGTGGTGTCGAATCGGACGCCCGCAGCGACCCAGTCATCGACCGTGCGGGGAGCGCCCTGCCCGAAACCGAACGCTTCGGCCGAGAGCGATCCGACGGTCGGGTCCAGGTCCGACGTGTCCGCCGACTCTGGTTCGTCGAACGCCATCATGAGCTGCCCTGACGGGTCTGCCATTGCGCCGTCATCGAGACGAAGGACGACCCCGCCGTCTTGACCGAGCGTCTCTAACTGGGCCAGGGTCTGCGCTGAACCGGGCCACCAGGCGTCGACCTGGCGCAGGCTCTGGCGGATGCGCAGCGGCGCGACGCCGGAGTCGAGGAGTTTGGCGAGCGCTCGCGCGCTCGCGACCTGGCGGAAGTCGAAGTACTCCAGATTGTTGACGACCTTGGCTGGCGTAATCAGCTGATTCCTGACCCACGCCGACACCTTGCTGGCCGGTACGTCGAGGATGCGACCGATCTGTTGCTTGGTGTACAGGCGGCCCAGGTCGCCGACCACCTTCTCGCCGATCAGGGTAAGAAACTCGGTCTCGGAGAGGACCTCGATGGCCGCGCCCTGGGCTCGCAGGGAGTGGGCCTGCTCAAGGTGATGGGTCAGTCGACCGTCTCCCTTGAGCGGCCAGCCGATCTCGCCGACGACGAGATAGTCGGTGTCCGGCGATGGCGTGGCCTCGTAAGTTCCGCCGAACTGCTCGACGAGCGCGATGGCGTCTTCCCGCAGCAGGGACGCCATTCGACCCGTGATCGCGACGCTTCGATTCCGGAGTGGAGCAAGGCTCTCGTCGACTTCGGTCATCACTTCTCCACGGTGGAATCGCAACAACGGGGCGTCGGGGCTGCCCCGCTGGGCGGCGATGCTCCTTGCCGCGATAAGCGCCGGCGTCGTCGCGAGATTTACCACTCGAAGGGCTGGGTAGGGCCCCGCAACATAGCGGTTGATCAGTCGTTTGGCCACGGCGGCCCCGGGGACGCGCGCGGGCACCATCTCTCGGCGCGGCACGGGCATCTCCATCACCCCATAGCGAAAGGGGATGCGAGGTTCCGGGCCGGACTCGCCCCAAGTTGGGGAGGACGGGTAGGGGGGCCATCGCTGAGCCCGTCGCCGTCCGGCGCGTCCGCCTATCATGGGCTTCCCATGAGAGACTTTTCGATCTTGCTGGTCTTGTTGGCGCCCGTCTGTTCCAGCGTCGTAGCCCAACCGAACGTTGTCGTGGTCATGTCGGATGACCAGGGCTATGGCGACTTCGGCTACATGGGTAACCCGGTGATCCGGACCCCCAGTCTCGATTCGTTGGCCGAGCAATCGGTGCGGATGGAGACGTTCTACGTGTGTCCGGTCTGCGCTCCGACGCGCGCCAGCTTGCTGACCGGACGCTGGCATATGCGCACCCGCGCGATCGACACCTACGTCGGCCGCGCCATGATGGACACGGACGAGGTGACGGTCGCCGAATTGTTGCGTGATGCAGGCTATGCCACCGGCATCTTCGGTAAGTGGCACCTGGGGGATTGTCCGCCCATGCGTCCGCAGGACCAGGGATTCGAGGAGACCCTCGTCCACAGGGGAGGTGGCATCGGTCAGTCATCCGATCCCATCGGCGGTGAGCGCAAGTACACGGACGCGGTCTTGTTCGCCAACGGGCGTCGTGTGGAGACGACCGGTTACTGCACCGACGTCTATTTCACGGCGGCGCTCGATTTCATCGACCGCTCGCGGGCTCGTGGGCGTCCGTTCTTTTGCTACATCCCGACCAACGCGCCCCACGGTCCGTTTCACGATGTCCCGCCGCAGCTCCTGCAGGCGTACAAGCAGATGGATCTCGATCCCGTCCTCCCGAAGGGACTGAGAGGAGGACGCCGGGACAAGGAGAGGGACAAGATCGCCCGCGTTTACGCGATGATCAGCAACGTGGACAAAAACGTCGGGCGTTTGCTCGCCCATCTCGAGCGCCGCGATATCGCTGACGAGACCCTGGTGATCTTCCTTACGGACAACGGCGCGAACGGCGCTCGCTTCAACGCCGGGTTGCGGGGCTCGAAGGGCGAGGTGTACGAGGGCGGCATCCGGACGCCGCTCCTCGCTCGCTGGCCCGGTCAACTCACCCCGGGGACCGTCGCCCGTACCCCCGGGGCGCACATCGACCTGCTGCCCACGCTGGCGGAGGCCTGCGGCGTACGTTTGCCGGAGGGTATGCGTATCGACGGCCGCAGCTTGCTTGGGTCCTGGCGCCGTGACGCCGGCATGCCCGAGCGGACGTTCGTTGTTCAGTGCCACCGCGGCGATCAGCCCATCGCCGGGAGGCACGCGGCGATTCGCCAGGGGCGCTGGAAGCTGGTCCGCCCCTCGGGGTTCGCAGGGGAGGGGCCTGGCAAGGACATCCCGTGGGAGCTGTATGACCTCGCCGCCGACCCTTCAGAGCAGCGGGATGTCATCGCCCTTCATCCCGACGTGGCGCGGCGGATGAGGGAGGCTTACGCCGCGTGGTTTCGGGACGTGACCACGACCCGACCGCTCGACGCTGGTCCCCCGCTCATTCGCGTGGGGACGTCACACGAACCGAATGTGGTCTTGACGCGCCAGGACTGGCGACGGTTGAGCGGCGGTGCCAGCGGGGTCTGGCACCTCGACGTGGCGGCCGCCATGAGGTTTCGTATCAAGGTGCGCCTGGCGCGCGCGGCGGTGAGGGATGGTGAGGTGCGCTTGCGTTTCGGCGGCGTGACGCACACCAGGCCGGTTTCGAAGGGGGCGCGAGAGGTCGTGTTCCACGAGGTCGGTGCTCACCAGGGCCGCACCGAGCTCGAGGCTACGTTGGTCACGGGCGCGCGCGGGTCCGGTGCGTTCCAGGTCACCGTTTCGCGGTAAAGGAGGAGACCAATGAAATGCGTCACCATCCTGGCTGTCCTCGTCGCGTCCATTCAGGCGCAGCAGGAGCAGCCGTTGAACGTGGTCTTTCTCCTCGCGGACGACCTCGGGTACAAGGATCTGGGGTGTTACGGCAGCTCGTTCTACGAGACGCCGCACCTGGACGCGCTGGCGGCGTCGGGGATGCGTTTCACCCAGGCGTATGCCGCTTGTCCGGTCTGTTCGCCGACCCGTGCCAGCATCATGGCGGGTAAGTACCCGGCGCGCATGAAGACGACAGACTACTTCGGGGGACGTCGCAAGGAGCGCCTGCTCCCTGCCCGCTACATCGATCGGCTCCCTCTGGAGGAGACGACGCTCGGTGAGGCTTTCAAGGCTGCGGGCTACCGCACCGGCTTCATGGGCAAGTGGCACCTTGGACCTCAGGGGTTCTGGCCCGAGGACCAGGGTTTCGACGTCAACGTGGGAGGTTGGCGTGCGGGGCATCCGAACGCGGGTTACTTCGCGCCATGGAAGAACCCGAGATTGAAGGACTCACCCAAGGGGACCTATCTCACGGACCGCATCACCGACGAGGCCGAGCGGTTCCTCGAGCAGTCGAAAGATGGTCCGTTCATGTTGTACATCGGGTACTACCTGGTGCACACGCCGCTACAGGCGAAGAAAGAGGTGGTCGCGAAGTACAGGGAGCGCAAGAAGCAAGCTCCTGCAGCGGCGGGCACCGCATGGGGCAAGGAGCGCAAGCGCAAGGTGCGTCTGGTGCAGGACCACGCAGTCTACGCTGCGATGGTCGAGCACCTCGACGCCAGCGTCGGGCGCATCGTGAGCAAGTTGAGGGCGCTCGGACTCGCTGACAATACGGCGATCGTGTTCATGTCCGACAACGGAGGGCTGAGCACTTCCGAGGGTCACCCGACGTCCAATCTCCCCCTGCGGGCTGGTAAGGGTTGGGTGTACGAAGGCGGCATCCGTGAACCGATGATCATCGCCTGGCCCGGTCGCACCCGGGCGGGTTCGACGTGCGAGACGCCGGTCATCAGTACCGACTTCTATCCCACGCTCCTCGACATGGCCGGGCTCCCAGCCCGGCCGCGTCAGCACGTCGACGGCGTGAGCCTGGTGCGCCTGCTGGGGGGAGATGAGGGCCTCGCCGAGCGCGACCTCTACTGGCACTATCCGCATTACGGCAACCAGGGCGGCGCTCCTTGTGGCGCGGTCCGCGCGGGGGATCACAAGCTGATCGAGTGGTACGAGACGGGGGGCGTGGAGCTCTACGACCTCGCCAAGGACGAGGGAGAGCGCATTGACCTCGCCCAGCGGTTGCCGGAGAGGGCGCTCGAACTCAAGGGCAGGCTCCAGCGCTGGAGGCGCCGGGTTGGGGCCGAAATGCCGACCCCAAACCCGGGTTGGAAACAGCGTTAGGTGCTTAGTTAGCGGTGATCGAGGTCGGGGTTCCGAACTCGAGCAGCGCGCCGGTCACGCTGTCGACGCACAGGGTGCCCGCGTAGAACGGTTTGCCGATGAGCGACGGGGGTACGGGGGTGCTGTAAGTCCCTCGTGACGCACCGTAGCCGTCTAGCTGTCCGGTGAACGGGCTGCCGTGGACCGTCGCCTGCATGGCGACCTCGGCCCAGGAGACGTGGAGGCCGCCGAACCACCCGGTGCCGAGCCCGCCGTGCGTGTTCGCCGGATCGTTGGTGATCACGGAGACGAAGTCCTGATTCGGTATCCCGGCGAAGTTGCGAGAGGTGATCAGTCGCGTCGTGGCATCGTAGGAGAGGGAGACCTTGAACGAGCTGAGGGCCGGGGCAATCGCCCGCAGCCAGTTCTCACTCATCTTCGTTTCGCCGAATTCATTGGGATGCACGCCGTCGTAGAGGTCCGTCGAGGTGTTGAACCCGGTGGCCTGGTCGACGATGACGATGGGCGAGGTGGGCAGCGAAAACGCCGGTCCCCACGCCGCGATGAGCGTGTTGAGCAGCTGCAGGTTCGCCGCTGCCCAAGGGTCGGTCGTCGGGATGACCTTGGCGACGAAGAACTTGCAGTCCCGATTGGCCTCGCGGATCTTCGAGATCAACGCGAGGATTTCACCTGCGGTCACGGCGATCGACTGCCCCTGGATGATGTCGTTGTGTCCGACATGGATGAGGGCGATGTCAGGGATGTGTCCGCGCCCGAAGACGGACGGCATGTGCAGGATCAACTGATCGACGCGGGCACCCCAGTATCCTTCATGATCCTGGTCGTAGTTGGCGTAGAGGGGCGGCCCGAGGAAGGCGCCAGCCTGAGAGCCGATGAAGTCGACGTTGGTGTATCCATTTTCCTGCAGTCCGTTCCACAGCCAGTACCGCCATCCGGCGTGACCGGTCTGGCCTTCGGTGATCGAGTCGCCGAGCGACATCACTTTGACCGGCGCGGGCCCCTGGGCGGAGAGCGAGCCGAGGAGCAGCAGGGTCGCACAGACAGCGAGAACGGCACTTCCCGTCGGAATTCTGTACAGCATCTGATGAATCCTTTGAGAGGTTTTGGGGCGCCCAGGGCGCGGAGCAGAGCCCGGACGAACGATCCCAGACTGGACTCATCCCACGAATTAGGCAAGTCCCTACCCAGGAATAGCGTGCGGCTTCGGGGGCGGTTAACGGATCAGCCCTCGGGGGGCCCAAAATCAAGGGAGATCAGCGTGCTCGCCAGCGGATCTCGGAGGGGGTGGTGATGGAGGTGGCCTTGTCCGTGGGGAAGCCCTTGGGGACCGGGATGGTGACGGTCCCCGTGCCCGCCCATTCGCAGGCGCGCGCGAGGACGGTCTGGAAGCCGACGCAGTGGAGAGCCTCGAAGTCCTTTTGGCCGCCCCAGTGGTGCCCCAAGACGGTGGTGACGACGTTGCCCTTGCCGTGAGGGACCACCCAAGTGATGGGTTCGTGCTCACCGGTGCCGCCCGATTTCGGGTCGGACCACGCGCTCGAGAGGATCTGCATGTTCTCGCCGGGGCCCCGCTGCCCGTGGTAGAGCTCGTCCTTGGCGTGCTTCCACCACGTCGGCAGCCCCTTCATGATCGGGTGCGCCTTCGCGCGGACGGTGACGAGGAAGGAGTGCTGTCGACCGTGCCCGGCGCCGGGGCCCTTACCTTTGGCGGTTCGAAGTTGTGCCCCTGTCTTGTCGTTGACGGTGACGCGATCCCCAAACTTGGGGCCGCGCCAGCCCAGCGCAATGAGCCGGTTCCACTCTTTCCAGTCGGCGAAGGAGTTGTTCGCCGCGTGGACGTTGACCGCCCCGCCACCGCCCTCGATGAAGGCCAGGTAGGCCTTGTTCACCGGTTCAGGCCACGGCTGGCCGTTGTAGTTGCCGACCACGACCTGGTGGTCCGTGAACGTGGGGCGCCAGGCCGCCCAAGCCTCCTTGGTCCCCTTCTTGCCGGGGCTCGTCGAAACCGTGACGGTGAAACGGCCGGTGGCTTCGAGGGTCGCCTTCAAGGCCTTCGTCGTCGCGGCCCAGCCGTGGTTGTTCTGGCCGTCGATGATGAGCACCCGGATCGACTCGCGCAGTTCGCTTTGCAGAGTCACACCGAAGCTGGGTTTGACTACCTGGGCTGCGAGGGGGAGGAGGGCGAGGAGGAGGATGCTGGCGGTGCGTAGCATAAGGGGTCTCCAGGACGAATGGGGAGCGGTCATCATAGCTCGGCGCGGGTGGCCTGCACGGCGTCTCGGACGGCGTCGATACAGCGGCTGATATCGGCCGGTCGGGTGATGATGTCTCCCATGTGCCCGACCCGGAAGTACCGGTCCTTGAACTCGGGGTGGAGCCCCGGTGCGACGACGACGCCCCGTTCTTTGATCGCGCTGACCAGCTCCTGGCCGATCCCGTCCGGGTAGCGGATCGCGCTGAGCGTGTTGGCGGCCAGGGCTTCCGAGACGGGGACGAGGTCCAGCCCCATGTCGCGCCACGCGGCGCGGAATGTCCCGGCCACCGTCGCATGTGCAGAGACGCGGGCGTCCATGGCGGTGCCCGGGTCCGTGTCCGCGGAGAGGATCTCGTCCAACCCCGTGCGCAGCGCCCAGACCAGGGTCGTCGCAGGAGTGGCGAAGTACGAGGGGCGGCGCGCCTCGTAGGCGGTCATGACGGGTAGCCACTCCAGCCAGTCGAGGGACATGGGTGGGGGTGCGGACAAAGCGCGGCGTCGTTCCAGGGCTCGCGGGCTCGCCACCAGGAGGGCCAGGCCGGGGGGCAGCCCGATGGCCTTCTGCGACGCGGTGAGGTAGACGTCGGCGCCCCAGGTGTCCATCTCGAACCGTTCGCCGCCCGTGGCACAGACCCCGTCGAACACGGTGAGGACATTGCGCTCACGGGCGATCCGACACAGCCCCTCGGCGTCGAGACGCACACCTGTCGACGTGTCGACGTGAGTGGCGAACAGCGCCGCGGTGGGGCGTTCGTCCAGCGCGCGCGCGACCGCGTCGATGCTGGGGGCATCCCCCGGTTCGGCGGATACCTGGGTGACGTGCGCTCCCCGTCGATGCAGCATCTCTACTGAGCGATCCGAGAAGAACCCCGTATTCACCACGACGACGCGCTCACCAGGCTCGATGACGTTCCAGGTCGCCATGTCCATGGCGAGGGATCCGCTGCCCGCGAGGATGAATGGTTGCGCGTCCTCGCCCGCCCGCCACACGTGCCGCATGGCTTGAAGTGACCCGCCCATGGCCTCGACGAAGTCGGGTGCGACGTGGCTGCGTGGAGCCTCGGCCGCGGCGTCGCTGACGCCGTCCGAGACCTCAATGGGTCCTGGGATCATGAGGAGCGGGCGGTTTGACATGGTCCCCGGAGGATACACGCTTCTGAGGCAGGGATGCCGTGTTGTGTGCTTCGCGGTCATGGACAGGGTGCCGTAGTCGAAGGAAGATGCTCTCGATGTCGGTCGCGCTGTTGCTCTCCGATCGTGAAGGGGAGGGCAGGATGTTGCCGTTAGCGGCGCGTCTGGAGATGCCCCTGGTGACGGAGGTAACGAAGTGATTTCTCGCGTTACTTTTCTTCCTTCAGTGTCCCCCCCCTTGGGGGCTCTCGTACCACGGGGGGGCGACATCCTCGCGGTGTTGTTGTTGTGCGGCCTCACGGCTGGGCAGGTCAAGGTCGGCGATCCCTGGGAGTTCGAGAAGCGCCGCTTGTGCGTCGACAGCAACGAAGGGTGCGCCGTCGTCGACGTGGATCGCGACGGGAGGCTCGACCTCGTCGCCGGGCGGAACTGGTACCGCGGCCCCACCTTCGTCTCGCGGCCGCTGCGCGCGATCGACGAGATGCCGCCCGACTACGCGCACGCTAATGGCGATCACATCCATGACGTTGACGGCGACGATTGGCCCGATGTCGTCTCGGGTTCGTTCACCCGACCCGAGGTGTACTGGTTTCGCAATCCGGGAGCCGAGGCGTTGGCTAAAGGCCGACTGTGGAAGGGGCAGTTGTTGCTGAAGGCAGGGACGGCGAATGAGATCACGTTTCTGCGTGACCTTGACCGAGACGGGAAGCCAGAGTGGATCGTCAATTCGTGGAATCCGAGGGCTCCGTTGCGGACCTGGAGCTTGGATAGCGACGTCAACACCGCGCCGACCGCGCGCCGGATCGGTCCAGCCAACGGTCACGGCATGGGCTTCGGCGACGTCAACGGAGACGGACGCACCGACGTGGTATTTCAGGGCGGCTGGTACGAGCAACCGCGAGCGTCGGCCACTGCCGCCGCTTCCTGGCCCTTGCACCGAGACTTCGAGCTCCCCGGCGCCGGTTGCCCCATCTTCGTGGTGGATGTGAATGGTGACGGTCGCAACGACCTCCTCTGGGGGCGCGGTCACGACTTCGGGCTTCACTGGGACGAGCAGCTTGTGCCCGTCAACGGCAAGACCCTCTGGAAGCGTCACCTCATCGACCGGTCATGGTCCCAGGCGCACGCGCTCCTGCTCACTGACCTGGACGGAGATGGCCGCGACGAGGTCGTTACCGGCAAGCGCGTCCGTGCGCACAGCGGCAACGACCCGGGTGGCAAGGACCGACCGTGCTTGTATGCATACACGTTCGACGCCACCGGGCGCTTCACGCGCCACGCCATCGACGAGGGAAAGGTCGGCACCGGCCTCCAGATTCGGGCCGGCGATCTCGATGGTGATGGCCGCACCGATCTGGCGATGGCGGGCAAGGACGGGACCTGGGTCCTGTTCAACCGCATGAAGCGCTGACTCCGACCTTGGTTGACGGCGGCTGCTGCGCCCCACGCCCATGACACAGCGGGGCCCCTCGGGCTGGCCTCAGGGGTTGTTCTCGGGGAGCCCCTCCGGCCACGTGCGGTTCTTGACCGGGGCGACGAGCTCCGCGATCTCTGCGAGCAGTGCCGGGTCGTTCTGCATGTCGAGGATGGCCAGGTTCTGGTCAACCTGGGCGCGGGTCTTCATGCCGCAGAGAGTCGAGGCCAGGGTGGGGTGGTCGAGGGCGAACCGAAGGGAGACCTGGGACGCGTTGGCGCCGCGGGCTGCGCACAAATCGATGACCTTGCGGCCGGCTTCCTTGATGTCGTCACCTCCGGGATGCCAGTCCGGTGGGCCCTCGGCGGAGAGGACGCCCATGTGCAGCGGTGACGCGTTGATCAAGCCCATGCCCGAGGCGGCGGCGTGGGGGCCGAGCGCCGTGTCCAGGTCGTCCACCAGGAGGTTGTAGTGGCAGTACGACAGCACGAAGTCCACGCCCGTCGCCGCGGCGACGTTCTTCAAGTGGTGGACCGGCAGACCGCTGATTCCCACGGCGCGTACCTTGCCAAGGGCCTTGGCTTCCAGCGCGGCGGGGATCGCCTCCTGCTCCACCTGCTGGCGGTCGCCGAACTCCACGTCGTGGATGATGAACAGGTCTAAGTGATCGGTGCGCAGCCGTCCCAGCGACGCGTCCAGGCTCTCGGTGACGCTCTTCTTGGAGAAGTCGAACTCCCGCATGCCGTAGCGGCAGCACTTGGACGAGAGCACCACCTGGTCACGGANACCCACGAGGGCCTCCCCGAGCCGTGTCTCCGCGAGCGTCTGCCCGTAGTAGGGAGCCACGTCGATGAAGTTGATGCCGCGGTCGATGGCGTGGCGGACGGCGAGGGTGCCCTCCTCGGGGTCGATGCCGCCGTAGATGTCGCCGAGCGTAGCGGCGCCGAAGCCGAGGGCGGACAGCTCAATGCCCGTGTTGCCGAGGGTGCGTTGCTCCATGGTCGTTCCCCGAGGAGTAGACTGCGCGTCATGTGCGCCATCCGGATCCTGTACTGCCTTGTCTTCGTCGTCCAGTGGGCGGTGGGCCAGTCCTTCGAAGCTCAGGTCGTCGACACCAAGGTCGGCGTCGGCTACGGCCTCGCCATCGGCGATGTGGACGGGGACAAGAAGCCGGACATCCTCCTCGTCGATCGCCAGCGGACGTTCTGGTACCGGAACCCCGACTGGAGCAAGCGTGAGCTGACCGGCCGGCTCACCCAGCGGGACCACGTCTGCATCGCCGCAAGGGACATCGACGGCGACGGCAAGGTAGACGTCGCCGTGGGCGGGCAGTGGAACCCGGGGGAGACCACGGACGTAAAGAAGAGCGGCAGCGTGCACGTGCTGAGTCGGCCCGCGGACGACGNGAAANACTGGNAGNCCCAGCAGCTGCCCCACGAGCCGACGGTTCATCGNATGCGCTGGGTCCGGTACGGACCCGGCGGACATGCCCTCGTGGTCGTTCCGCTCCACGGGCGCGGGAACCGNGGCGGCAAGGGCGACGGGGTCAAGATCACGGCGCACGTGCGCAAAGGAGGAACGTGGGTGACGGATGTCCTGGACGACACCCTGCACATGACCCACAACTTCGACGTGGTCAGCTGGTACGAAGACTCTGGGGACGAGCTGCTGGTGGCGTCCCGTGAGGGTGTCTTCCTCTTGGACCCCGGCGCCACCAAATGGAAGCGGAGGCGGCTGGTGGACGATGCACACGGGGGCGCCGGCGAGGTGCGTCTGGGCAGATTCCCTTCGGGCGAGCGCTTCGTCGCCGTGATCGAGCCCATGCACGGTCCGCGGGCGACCGTCTATCGCCTTCGCGATGGCAAGCCTCCGCTGCGCACGGTGCTCGCTGACGACCTCTCCCAGGGTCACGCGGTGGCCTGCGCCGACCTGCTCGGCCTCGGCCGCGACCAGGTGGTCGTCGGCTGGCGCGGTCGCAACCAGGCCAAGGAGGTGGGCGTACGCCTGTACGTGCCGGACGCCACCGGCGACGCGTGGACCATGCACTGGATCGACAGGAACGGCATGGCGTGCGAGGACCTGCGGGTCGCTGACCTGAACGGCGACGGCAAGCTGGACGTGGTCGCCGCCGGGCGGGACACCCACAACCTGAAGATCTACTGGAACCGGCGCTGACCCGCCCGCGGGTTCGCGTGGTNCCCGTCCTTTACGAACGGGGGCCCGGCTGCGAGAATTTTGGACCCGAAAGAGCCTGGACTGCAGGCCCGCGGGCGCAAGGGAGCAATGAACGACGTCATGTTTGATCTCACAGGGAAAGTCGCGGTCGTGACCGGAGGTATCCGTGGCATCGGCCTCGCCGTTTCCGAGCGGCTCTGTCGCGCGGGGGCTTCCGTGGCCGTATGGGACCTGGATGGTGACGGCTGCGCGACCGTGGCGGCTCAACTCGCGGCGGATACGGGGGCCAAGACCCTCGGCTGCGCGCTCGATGTCACGTCCGACGAGCAGGTGGCGGCGGCGACGGACCGCGTGGTGGCCGAGCTCGGCGGCTATGACATCCTCGTCTGCTCGGCCGGTATAGTCGGACGCAACGCGTTCGCGTGGGAGACCTCGGCCGAGGAGTGGCGCAAGGTCCTGGACGTGAACCTGACCGGCGTCTGGCTCTGTAACCGGGAGGCCTTGCGGCCCATGCGCGCGCAGGACTATGGNCGGATCGTCAACATCGCGTCCATCGCTGGGAAGGAAGGGAACCCCAAGCTAGGCCCCTACTCGGCCTCCAAGGCGGGCGTCATCGGCATGACCAAGTCCCTCGGCAAGGAGGTCGCGGACACGGGCATCCGCGTCAACTCCATCGCCCCCGCCGTCATCCAGACGCCCATGCTCGATCAGGTCTCCCAGGAGACCATCGACTACATGGTGTCCAAGATCCCCGTGGGTCGGCCCGGGCAACCGAACGAGGTCGCGGCGCTGGTGCATTACCTCGCGAGCGAGGAGTGTGGCTTCGCCACCGGNGCGTGCTTCGACATCTCGGGCGGACGCGCGACGTACTGAGCATCCCATGATGATCGGCTCCGATGACCAGACCGAGGACGTGGACACAGCCATGAGCTGGGCCCGTCCCATCTCGAAGAACCCAGGAACCTGACATGAGCGAACAAAGCAACGTCTTCCCCAAGCTCCACAACGCCATGTGGCCCGGGCTCGTCGGCAAGGGCGATGAAGAAGGTCAGGAGCCGCCCATCAGCCTCGACAAGATGCTCGACATGACGGCCAAGGCTGAGGTCAATGGCGTCACGTTCGACGGTGTCGATCTGTTCCTGTTCGATCCTCACACCAGCATCGACATCACCGACGACGATTTGAAGGCGCTGNCGGACAAGATCGGCGGCATGGGCTTCGTGATCGGTTCCGTCGTCGCGCCGGTCTGGGGACCCACCGGTGGTGGCGCCGCCATGGGCAGCGAGGAGGATCGCGCGAGCTTCCTGGGCCAGGTGCGCAAGGCGTGTAGCATCGCCCAGAAGCTGAAGGAGATGGGCGCGCGTCCCTATGGCATCGTGCGCATCGACTCCGCGTCCGGGGTNGAGGATTGGGAGGCGGACCCGGACGGCAACACGACCAGGATCGTCGAGACCTTCAAGCAGGCCTGCGATATCGCGGCCGACCACGGCGAGCGCCTCGCCGCGGAGGGGGAGGTCTGCTGGGGCGGCATGCACACGTGGCGCAAGATGGTGGACGTCTTCGAGCGGGTGGACCGCAAGGAGACGCTCGGGTTCCAGGCGGACATGTCCCACGTCCTGACCTTCCTCCTCGGCCGCAACGCGGGCGGCGCCGACCGCTTGCTGGAGGGTGAGTTCAGCGGTGAGCAGCTCGACGAAGCCTGGGCGACGGTCAGCGATGCCCTGCGGCCATGGACCATGGATGTCCANATCAGCCAGAGCGACGGNACNGTNNACGGNAGNGGNTCNCACGACGCCACCGGCAAGCACTGCCGCATCGATGATGCCAACGGCAAGCTCGATGTCGTCAAGCACGCGGGTTCGTGGCTGCAGGACGCCCCCTCCCGCGGCATCCAGCACATCTGCTGGGACGGCTGCATGTTCCCGAACGCGGTCATGACCGAGCAGGACACGTGGAACAAGATCCTGGGTGGGATGATCGGTGTTCGCGACGCGCACGGTTGGTCTTGAGGCCGCGTCGATCTCGTCGGACGGATGACCCCTGTCAGCAAGGAACGGACTGATGCCCAAGCCACTGAATATCGGNATGATCGGATACGGCTTCATGGGCCGCGCCCACTCCAANGCCTACTGCAAGGTCGGCAACTTCTTCGATCTGGAGTATCAGCCGGTCTTGAAGGCCGCTTGCGCCCGTGACGCTGACCGGGCCAAGGCGTTCGCTGATAACTGGGGCTACGAATCGGTCGAGACGGACTGGCGCAAGTTGATCGAGCGCGACGACATCGACGCCATCGACATCTGCACGCCCAACAACCTCCACAAGGACATCTCCATNGCCGCCGCGGCCGCCGGGAAGATGATCCTCTGCGAGAAGCCCCTGTCCATGAACGCGGCCGAGGGGGAGGAGATGTGTCGCGCGGTCGAGTCGGCCGGGGTCGCCAACATGGTCTGGTACAACTACCGCCGCGTGCCGGCCGTGACCCTGGCCAAGAACCTCATCGACGAGGGGCGCCTGGGCAAGATCTTCCACTACCGCGCCGTCTTCCTGCAGGACTGGACGATCTCCAGNGACTTGCCGCAGGGNGGNGANGGNCTNTGGCGCCTCGACGTGGATGCCGCNGGCAGCGGCGTCACGGGAGACCTCCTGGCCCACTGCATCGACACGGCCCTGTGGCTGAACGGCGGNATCTCACAGGTCAGCGCCATGACCGAGACCTTCATCAAGGAGCGCATGCATAACCTCACGGGAGAGGTGNAGAAGGTCGGTATNGANGACGCCTGNGCGTTCCTGGCGCGCTTCGGCAANGGCTCGNTGGCGACCTTNGAATCGACGCGCTACGCCCGCGGGCACAAGGCNCTGTACACCTTCGAGATCAANGGCGAGAACGCNTCGATCTCCTGGGANCTGCATGACCTGCATCGCTTGCAGTACTTCGATCATGGNGATGANTCGATCNTCCGCGGNTGGNGGTCGNTCCATGTCNCCGACGGCGACATGCCCTACATGGACAAGTGGTGGGTGCCCGGNNTGCAGATCGGCTACGAGCACAGCTTCGTNCATCAGGTCGCCGACTTCATCGANGGNATCACCAAGGGTGAGCCNGCANGGCCGACCTTCCGCGACGCGCTGGAGACCCAGAAGGTCTGNGACGCGGTCCTGGACTCCGCCCGCACCGGTCAGTGGACGGACACCGGCGCCGCGCTCTGACGCGGGCTACCTCGGGACCTTGTTGATGGTCAGGTAGATCTGGTCCTTGTGATCAGCGCCATCGCCGCGCTTCACGTTGGGCTGTATCCACACCTGATGGACGGGCTTCAGCCCCTCGATGGCGAGGCGCACCGTGCGGCCGCTGTTGGACAGGGTCGCCGAGGTGACGGGGAGGGGATCGGTGCCGTTCTTNCCGGTCTTCGGCGAGAGCTTGGGNGAGCCGTATCCCGGGGTCCANCGGTAGTTCCANTGGCTGAGCTTCCAGCGTGACGGATCGCTCGCNGTNTNCTCGTCGAGGGGCTNGGAGTACTCGATCACGATGGCGNCTCGCTCCACCTTCCAACCGACCATGTGGCAAGACGAATCGCCTGTCGGCCGGACGCGGTCGAAGCACCCGTCCTTCTTGACGAAGGTGTCCCAGCCCTTGAGCCCGGTCGCGTAGACCGCCCCGTCGTGCGGTCCCTGGCGGATCCGCATGACGCCCGACGCGCACTGGAACGGGAATCGGCTGGCCGCGGCCTGGGCGACGCCGTCCACCTCGTGCTCGCACACCCAGTAGATCCATCCGCGTCCATAGCTGGTGTGGATCATCTTGCCCGCGAGCGGCCCGAACCGCGGGTCCATGGCGAACACCTGGCTGCCGCATGAGTTGTCGAACTCCTGGGGGAACCAGATCATCGGGTGGTCGAAGGTCTTGGGCCGCTTCGGGAGGTGACCGCCGTAGCCGTAGAAGCCCCCCGGACGGATCTTGGAGATCTTCCCCGCGGGCATCCAGTTGCCCTGGTTGTCGGTCACGTAGATGGAATCGTCTGGACCGATGCTCATGCCGTTGGGGACCCGGAAGCCCGTGCAGACGAGCTCGGAGCGTGACCCGTCGGGGGCGACCTTGATCACGGCGCCGCCGAGTCTGTAATCCGTGTACTGGCCAGGCTTGACGTAGTAGAGGTTGCCGGCGGTGTCCGTGTTCAGGTCGAAGTTGAACGCGTGGAACCCGCGCGAGACATCGTCGTCGGCGAGGAAGGTCTCGTACCAGTCCGCTTCGCCGTCGTCGTTGAGGTCATGCAGGCGCACGATGCGGTCCCGCGCCGTCACCAGGACCTTGCCGTCGATGACCTTGACCCCGAGGGGCTCGAACATGCCGGTCGCGAACCGCTGCCACTTCACGTTCTGCAAGCCAGCGTCGAGCCCGGATACGAGCCACAGGTCCCCGCCGTAGGTGGAGACCGCCGCGGTCCCGTCGGGGAAGAAGTCGAGGGCCGACATCTTCATCCAGGCGTTGAACGGGTTGGGCTCCGGCAAACCGATGCGGTCGAGGGCGTAGCCGTTGGCCGATTCAGAGGCGACCTCACCCTTGGTGACGATGGGATCGCCCCAGCGCTTCGGTCCGCCCTTGGTGTAGGTGTTGGGATCGACGACCTGCTGGCGTTGGGCGAGGTCGAGGGCCTTCGCGAACGAGGTGAGGTCGGGGGTGCCCTTGCCCGCGCGCCGCAGCACGCGCACCACGCGTGGCTTATCGGACGCAGGCAGTCGCAGCAGCAGGCGGTCCTCGTCGATCTCCCATTCCAGGTCCGCCACGTCCCCGGCGGCGCCCGCGGCGACGAAGGTGCCGACACCGAGCGAGCCGCCGGCGCCGGATGCGAGGGCGAGGTGTCCGGCGACAGCGCCGTCCTGTTCCCAGACGCCCTGCTGGTGTTTCAGGTCGAAGGGGAGCACCGCCTGTATGCCCTGGGCGTCCTTCGCGCGCTCCGCCACGCACAGCAAAAGGTCATTCTTGCCGGGAGCGATGCGCAATGTTTGGGACACGACGACGTGATCGCCTGCGCGAACGGACTCCGGCAGCTCGAGCACATTGCGACCGTCGATGTCGTAGCTGATGACGGTCCTACGTCCGTGGTAGTAGTGGCCGCGATGGCGCAGCAGGTCCTGTGGCAGGGGAGCCCGTGGCGGGTGACCGGCCGGATCGCCGAAGCGATCGTCGGCGCCATGCGCCCACTCCCATGTCTCGAGCCCAGCCAAGGGACGCCCGGCGGGGGTCGGCTGCCCCTCGCCCCGCAGGCGGTGGTGCTGGGTGTTACTGAGGTCTAAGAACCCGTCGAACCACGCGCCGGAAATAGACATGCGGTGCAGGTCGTAGGAGAGGCTGACGTGATCGCCGGCGCGTACGGTGAAGGCGCTGGAGACGCCGCTCTGAAGCTGGGACGCAAGGGCCGGGCCGTAGTCGCGCTCGGGGCCCTTGGCGGCGCCGACGGGATCTGTGGACTCCCTGGGCGGGATACCTACGGGGAGCTGGTCGAGGTAGTCCTGGGTGACCTTGAAGTACTGGCTCGGGTTCTTTCCCTCGAAGAAGCGCTCGCGGACGTAATGGATGGCGTCGTAGCGTTCCTGTGGTGACAGCAGGGTTTGTGGCGGCATGTTGTCCGACCCGTACGTCATGGTTCGCCACATGGAGTGGGGGTCGGAGCCGTACTTCAGGGGGTCCTGCATGAAGTTGCGCGCCGCCGGATTGTCCTTCTTGAACCCCTCCCCGTGGCACTCGTAGCAGCGGTTCTTGTAGACCACCTCGCCGCGGGAAAAGGCGGCTTCCCCGAAGCCCGCGATCATGGCGCGGTGGTCCACGTCCGCGAGCGGGCGTACCCAGATGTTGGCGAAGCGAATGGAAGCGGTGTCGGCTTGCAGGCGCAGAGGACCGGGGACGCCGCGGAGCAGCGCGGCGGGACGGGGGAGCGCGTCGCCTCCGTCGCGATAGATGGCGGCGCCCTTTGGCAGCTCGTCCTTGGCGGCGAGCGCGGCGATGCGGGCGCCGTCGAGGCTCTCGCTGATGTGCGCCGCGTACGCGATCTCGCCTTCGAACCGGCCGGCGAAGTCTGTCGACGCGGCGCCCGCCTTGAGGACGTGGGATGCCTCGTCAGGGGCGGTGAACTCCTCACGCTTGGCCTCGAGCTTGCCGTCCACGTAGAGCAGCGCGGCCCCGTCCCTGTAGGTGAGGGCTGCGTGGTGCCACCCGCCATCCGCCACGTCCGTGCGGGAGGTGATCGCACCCACCCAGCCGATGTCGTATACGAGCTGGCCGCCGCGGATGAACAAGGCCTTGGCGTTCGGTTTCCACGCACCTCGTGGGGGAGACTTGGACAGGAGCGTGCCCCCCTCGTGGGTGCGGAACTTGGCGACCCAGGTGAAGTCCCCGCCGCCGACGTCAAGCTGATTGCGGGACTCGGCGAGGCCCCATTGGCGGCGGCCGCGTTCCCGTCCGGGGCCCGTGTTGCCCCCGCCGCCGTCGTCGCTGGACCCTTGCACCGTACGTTCGGGCAGTGAGATGTCGTCGTGGATACGCACGCCGTTCAGCCACACGGTCGCGCGGGCCGGCTCACCGGAGTCGTGGCGGTAGGCGACATCGAGGGACTGCCACTCGCCGGCGGGACGCCCAACTCGCTGATCCGGCTGGCGTGTATCGAAGATCGACCCGTTGGATGTCTCACCCGGTTGGCGGTCCCGGTCATCCGCCAACTCGATCTCCACTCGCCCACCCAGGTAGACGCCGCCCCGCCCGCGGAACCCGTTCGGGACCCAGTCCGGTGACGGAGGAATCCAGAAGTCGAGGTGCAGGTGGTGATGTCCCATGCGCAGGGCCGAGACGACGTCGCCGAACCCCGGCCGTCCTACGAGGGCCCCGTTGTTGACCGTCCAGCGCGCGCCCTGGTAGTCCGGACCCGCGCCGGACGTGTCCGCGCGTTCGTCGATGTCGATGGCCATGGGCGGCACCGACGGATCCCAGTGGCGGAAGCCCGCCGCGCTCTTGCCGTCGAACAGGACGGTGGCGTTTGCAGGCGGCGTCCGCTCGGGAGGGAGCGGTGCGTCGCTGAGCGCGACCTCCTCGCTGACCTTCGGGCGCACATCGAGGCACCAGCGGACGCTGTTGGCGAGCAGCTTCCTGAACGCGGGTCGCTTGAAGTGCTGACGGGAGCCCAGGGATGTGTAGAGGATGCGGGACTCGGGACGGTAGCGGTTGATCCAGGTGACCGGCTCTGTGGGTCGGTTACCGGTCCGACCGAGCATGAGCACCTGCGCGGTGTCGGCGAGGGGCTGGGTGTTGTAGGTCCCGCCCTTGCCGTAGGCGCGGAACCGGTCCACCCCCTGCACGACGGGGTGGGACGCCATCCACGGTACGACCATGGCGGACGTCCCTCGGTTGTTCGGCGCGTGGCTCTTGTAGTGCCCGCCAAAGAACGGCGGGAACCAGTCGGGTCGTTCTTCGAATGCGTGGGACGAGGTCCTCAGCGCGATGGCTGGTTTGCCGTCGTCGAACCACTGTTTCAGGCGGGTGATCTGTGCGTCGGTCGCCTTACGGAAGCGCAGGGCCAGGAAGATCAGGTCGGCCTGATCCAGGACGCCCAGGTCGGGGAGCGTCCGCCGTTTCCTGTCCGACAGGAGCACCGTCGCCTTGATGCCGAGGGATATCTCCAGCTCCTTCGCGAGGGCGGGGACGGTCTCATAGGACCCGTACTCGTTCTCACCGACGATGAACACGACGTGCGGGGCAGGGCCGGGGCTCTGCAGCCCGATCAGTAACACGGTGAGCAGCGCACTCATTTGATCCCGAATCCCTTCCTGTAGTCGCGACGGACGAGGGTCTTGGCGGCCGCGAGTCCCTTCGCGTCCATGTCGGCCGTGTTCCAGTCGATGGGCTTGGCGGTGCGGATCGCGAGGTCGCCGATGAGCACGGCCTCAGTGAAGGGGCCGGCGACGGAGAAGTCGGTCCACGACTTCTTCCCGGCCTTGGCGGCGTCGAGCCACTCCTTCACATGCCCCCATTGCGGCCCCCTCGGTGCGCGCGGCTCGGTCTCGGCGACCGCGATGGTGCCGCGCTCCTTCGGCAGCCAGCGCTGACGGACCTGATAGTCGTCCCCGCTGAACATCTTGCCGGCGCTGCCGATCACCAGAGTGCCGCTGCCGCCCATCTTGCCGAGCCCCTTGTCGAGGAGGTCCTTCGGCGGCTTCATGGAGCCCTCCCACCACGTCAGCTTCACGGGGGGCTGGTCTCCTCGGGCCGGGAATGTGAGGACGACCTTCGCCCCCTTGGGATAGGTGGCGGGGAACGGGTCGGTCGTCTCGGCGCGGGCGCTGACCGGGACTCCCAGGTCGAGGCCACGCCAGACCAGGTTCATGGTGTGACACGCCATGTCCCCGAGCGCGCCGGTACCGAAGTCGTGGAAACCGCGCCATACGAACGGCAAGTAGGAGCCGTGATACGGACGCTGCTTGGCGCAGCCGAGCCACAGGTCCCAATCCAGGTGGGCGGGGACGACGGGTGCGTCCAACGTCATGTGGAATCCCTGGGGCCACACGGGCCGGTTCGTCCACACATGGACTTCGCGGACCTCGCCGAGGACGCCGGCTCGCAGCCGCTCGACGCCAGCGCGCAGTCCGCCGTGGCTCGATCCCTGGTTGCCCATCTGGGTCGCCACGTCGTGCTTCTTGGCGAGGTCCGTGAGCAGGCGGGCCTCCTCGATGGACCAGGTCAGGGGCTTCTCCACGTAGACGTGCAACCCGCGACGGATCGCGGCCGCGGCGATCGGGGCGTGCATGTGATCCGGGGTCCCCACCATGACCGCGTCCAGGTCCTTCTCGGTGGCGAGCATCTCTCGATAGTCGCGGTACTTCTTGGCGTCCGGCTTGGCCTTCCATGCGCCGCCGGCGCGCTTGAGGTCGACGTCGCAGAGCGCCACGATGTCGTCCTCGTGGCCGCCGCTCTGGACGAGGCTCCAGCCCCGTCCGCCGCAGCCGACGACGGCGACTTTGAATCGCTCCGCGGGGCGCACGGATGCCCACGAGCGGCGGGGGACGAAGAAGACCGACGCGGACGCGGCGCCGGTCGCGAGGAAGGTCCTGCGAGAGAGGGGTCGTTTCATGGTCCGGACATCATAGGCGACCGGGCCTGTCCGGAGTCCCCCCAACTCCCGATCAGAGCCGGCGGGCCGCGAGCACCGTCATGTCGTCGTTGGGAGTCCCGCCGGCCAAGAACCGGGTCGCCCGGGCGAGCAGGCGGTCTCGGACTGTCACCAGCGGCTCACCGACCGTCTGCGTCATGATCTCGGCGACCCGGTGTTCACCGAAGAGCGAGCCGTCGGGCGCGCGGAGCTCGGACAGCCCGTCGGTGAATCCCATGACCATCCCGCCGGGATCGATGACGTCGGCCCCCGAGGTCCACGCCATGTCCTCGAACGCGCCGACCACCGGCCCGCCCGCGGGGAGGTGGCGGACCATCCCATCCTTGCCGACGATGATCGGAGGGGCGTGGCCCGCGTTGACATACGCGACGTCCCCTGTGAGCGGATCGAGGCGGAGCAACGTGAGGGTGACGAAGCGGCCCCCGACGGAGCTGCGGACGAGTTCGCCGTTCAGCCGCTCGACGATCTTCACCGGGTCCGGTTCACCGGCGGCGAGCGTGCGCACCATGGCGCAGACGCTCGCCATGGTGAGGGCCGCTGGATATCCCTTTCCTGCGACGTCGGCGACGAGCAGGAGCAGGCAGCCGTCGGGCAGTTCGATAACGTCGTACGCGTCCCCACCGACGCGTCGCGATGGCTCGTAGTAGGCGGCCAGTTCCCAGCCGTCGACGCGCGGGAGCGTCTCGGGGATGAGTCGTGACTGGACCTGCGCCGCGACGCTCAGCTCGCGGTCGATGAGGTCGAACCGGGCTTCGGCTTGGGCGCGCGTGGCGATGTCTACGAGCAGGTTGCGGACCCGCTGAGCGAGGATCGCGGACGCGACCCCGATCCCCGCGAGGACGGCGGCCTTCATGCAGGTGATGGGAAAGCCAAACTCCGGGTGGGCGGCGAGCGCCTCTTCCGAGATGTTGGGGCGCAGATAGAGCAGGTAGAGCAACAGGAACTGGAGCCCGCTCAAAAACCCAGCCCCCAGGCACAACCGTGGTGACACGGTGATCCCCGATAGGGCTGTCACCAGCGCGTAGAAGAGGGGCGGGATCGACGCTAGGGCGTAGGTGGGATCAGCCAGTTCGGCGTCGATCTGGATGATCCAGGAGACCATCGAGACCTGGATGATCATGTTCAGGTACTTGAAGGACCGGTGGTACTTGCCGCTCCGGATGAGCGCCGCCGACGCGGCGAAGAAGAGGCCGACGCTGCCGCCCACGAACAGAATGACCAGTCGGTGGTATCCCGACAGGGCGACGGTCGTAATCGCGACGGAAGCCACGATCGTCGCTGAGAGCGTCCAGCAAGTGTGTTCTTGAGCGCGGCGTTCAACGTACAGCGGGTCGTCGCCGTAGGTCGCTGCGTCGCCTTCCTGTGCCATCCGCGGGACCTTACCATCAGGTCTCGCAGATAGGCTCATGGCTCGAGAATCCAGAACCGATAGGTCGCCCACGCGTCGGCGCGTTCGCCGTCTCCTCCTCGTCCTCGGGGCGTCTTATGTCGGGGTGTGTGCCCTCATGTGGTCGGCCCAGGGGTTTCTCTTGTTCCACCCGTCAGAGATCGGGTTGGAGCAGTGGAACAGCCGCTTGGCGCACGCGGGTGCCGCACCCATAGAGCTCGTCCGCGGGGGCGCGACCGTGCGCGGGTTCGTGCGTCCTGGGGGAGCGGGTTCTCCCGCACCCACGGTGCTCTACTTTGGTGGCAACGGGGAGCGCGTGTGGGGACGTGTGCAGCAGTGGGTCCCGCCGGGATGGGGGTTCGCTGCCATGTCCTACCGGGGATACGGCCCGTCTTCGGGAGAACCGTCAGCGGACGCGATCCTCGATGACTCCGTCGCGTTCTTCGACGCGCTCGCGCAGCGCCCCGAGGTGGACGGGTCCCGGATCGTGACCTGGGGGCTCAGCCTCGGGACCGGGGTGGCCGTGCATGTCGCGTCTCGTCGTCCCGTCGCGGGGGTGGTGCTGCTCGCTCCTTTCGACCGGCTCTCATCTGTGGGGCAGGACCATTATCCGTGGCTGCCGGTGTCGCTTGTCTTCCGCCACGAGATCGCGCCCGTGGTGGAGGCGCCGTCCATCGGGGCGCCGCTCCTGGCGTTTCATGGCGACGCAGACACCGTCATCCCCATCGAGCGCGGCCGCGCTCTCAGGGACGCATGGAAGGGGCCGGTTACGTGGCGTGAGTTGGAGGGCTCCGGCCACACCGACCTGGAACGCACGGTCTTCCGGGGGACGTTCCTGTCGTTCCTTCAGGAACTGGAGCGTTAGCTGTGCTGGGGGAGGGGGGCGCGCGTCGTTCCAGGCATCGCCTGAAACGGGGTCATGCCGACGACGGTTCGCTGCGCGCGCCAGTCGATCGCCGGCACGGGTGCCGTTAGATCTTGCCGGTGCGCAGCTTGTGCGCCATCCGGATGACCTTCATGCGCTCCTTCGCCTTACGGCGGCGGCGCTCACTCGGCTTTTCGTAGAACTTCTTCGACTTCACGGCCTGGTCGACGCCCTCTTCCTTGCAGAAGCGCTTGAGGCGCCGAAGCGCCTTCTCGACCGGCTCGTTGTCGCGGACCAACACGCGAATACCCATGGCTTTGTCTCCGGGTTCTTCCAACCCGTTGCGGACGCATGTATTAGCGCAGGATCTCCCGGACCCAAGACAGCAAGTCACTCGCGCGGGAGCGCGGCCACAACCACTTACGATACCACGGCTTGTGGGCCTCGGTCGCGGCGCCCAGCGGCGTCGAGGCGTCCGCCGTTGAAGGGGCGGGCGGGACCCGGGCGTTGGGCCGACCCGCGGACGCGGCGCCCGTGGCGGCGCGGGGTGGTCGATGGGCGGGCTGGCGGTGTTGGAGACAGCGGTCGGGCCGCGCTGGCCTACAATGTTCCCATGACGGCTTCGGCGGACGACGGGCTCGTCGGGACCCGTGTCGGCAAGGACGATGGCATCATCATCGTTCGCCTGATCGGCAAGGGTGGTTCCGGCTCCATATACCTGGGCCAAGACGAGGTCCTGGATCGCGCCGTCGCCCTCAAGTTCCTCCACGCAACGTACGCGTCCAACGAGACGCTCCTCACCAGGTTCAAGCGGGAGGGCCGCCGCTTCGGCAAGCTCGTCCATCCGAACCTCGTCGAGGTTTATGGATGGGGGAAGAAGTCGGGGCGCCTCTTCATCGTCGCCGAGTATGTCGATGGGCTGAACCTGTACCAGCTGCTGAAGATGCACGGTTCGCTCCCGATGGAGAGGGCGCTGCGCATCTGTCGTGACACGGCGGCGGGCCTCGCCGAGGCGCATCGCAACGGCATCGTGCACCGTGACCTGAAGCCGGAGAACATCATGGTCCGGAATCAGGACAACATGGTGAAGGTCCTCGACTTCGGGATCGCGAAGGACCTCACGGATTCGCGCCTCGATCTCACCGGTCTCGGTATGTACATCGGAACACCCGCGTATTCGTCTCCGGAACAGGTTCGTGGTGCGACCCTGGACCACCGTTCAGACATCTTCTCGCTTGGGGTGATTCTCTATGAGTTGCTCACCGGCCGCGTTGCGTTCGATGGCCGCCATAGCACGGAGGTGCTGCGCTCGACGTTGAGGGACGAGCCGCGACCGGTCACCGAGCTCAATCGTTTGGTGACCGCGCCGGCCGCCCATCTCATCGAGACGATGATTCAGAAGGTTCCTGATCGACGGTTCCAGTCGATGCTCGAGGTCATGGCCGAAGTGGAAGATCTCATGGGTGCGGCGGAGTCGGTTACCGAGCGGGACGACATCACGGTCCGTCACAGCTTGAAGGAGCTGTTCGAGTAGCCTTGGCGGCCAGAGAGGGTCTTTTCTCCGCGTCATCTTCCATGTCCACGGTCTGCAGACGAATCTCGGGCCAAGTCGGCCCCGTGGCGCGGACGCTCGTCATCGGCGGCGTCGCGGGCGTGGCCGTGGGTGCGTGGGATCTCTCCCTCGCGGCGGCGACCCAGGACGCGCCGGTGGCCGCGGCGGCGGCGTACACCATGGCGGTGACGACCCTCGCCGGGCTCGGAATCTCGGTCGGCGTGGCCTTGCTGCTGGTCCTCGGCCGCGCGGTCTTCGGGGCTGGGAGCCCGCGCATGGCGGTCGTCCCGGTCGGGCTCGCCGCCGGCGTGATCGCGGCCCTGGTCAATCGGGGGCTGTTCGCAGGACCTGGGATCAGCGAAGCGTCGTGGGCCCCTGTCGTGGAGGCGGTGTTCGGGCCCTTGCTGGGCGTTGTCGCGACAGCGTTGATCCTGTGGGTCGGGGCATGCGCATCCTGGTCAGCGCGTCGTCGGTTGTTGTTGGCGATCGCCTGCGTCTTGGGGTTCCTTCTCTTCGGCCTGGCGAACCTGGGCTACGGGTCGTTCGGGCGCTTCAACGCGTATCCGTCCCTCAAGATCGAGTTCACCCTGTTGACGTGGATTTCGGCGTTCGGCGCGCTCGGGCTCTCGTGGGGTGCGCGTCCGGCGCGGCCACGGCGCGACGCGCTGCTCGCCGCCGGTTTGATCCTCGTGTCCGGGGGGGTGGGCGTCGTCCAGCGCGGCGCAGTTGGGATTCACCGTGTCCGAGCCCAGATCGCCAACTTGCCCATGCCGGCAGCCAGGCAGCAGATGCATGTGGTGGAGTCGGTCCTCCTCGAATGGGCCCGTGACCTCCCCGAGATCCCCGTCGAAGCCATGGAGGTCCCGGGGTTCGAGGCGGGCAGTGATCGCACGGACATCGCCACGCTGCTCGACGCCCAGATCCCGAACCGGAGACAGATGAACGTCCTGTGGATCGCGGTCGATGCGCTGCGCCAGGATCGCCTTGGTTGCTATGGCTATGCTCGCCGTACGACTCCGCGTATCGACGCATTCGCGCAGGACGCGGTGAAATTCAGCCGGGCGTTGACGCCGACCCCGGCGAGCGCGATGGCGTACTCGTCGACCCTGAGCGGCGTGCCTAGCAGGGTCACGCCATCCTATGTCCACGTGCATGGTGTCGATGCTCCGGTCCCCGATGACTTCCCGCTGGCCTCGGTGCTGGCGGCATCCGGACGCCAGACGATGGGCGTGACCGCGTTCTTCAAGTCAACTCAGCTGCGACCGGAGTTCGTGTCCATGGGGCGCGGGTTCGAGCGGTTCAACAGCGACGGGCACATCAAGACGCTGGACGCGCGGGAGGTCACCGACCGCGTCGTTGCGTTGCTGGCACAGCGGCGGGCGCGCGACCCGTTCTTCATCTTCGCGCACTACCTGGACCCCCACGCTCCCTATCAGTTCAAGTCGGGGCACGACTTCGGCGCTCGCCCGGTCGACGCTTACGACTCGGAGATCGCGTTCGCAGACTCGGAGATCGGGCGCCTGCTGGACAAGTTGGAAGAGCTGGGTCTCTCAGACCAGACCATCGTCTGTTTCTTCTCCGACCACGGGGAGAGTTTCGGCGAGCACAACAACTGGAGGCATGGCGGGAGCCTCTACCAGCATCAGGTCGCGGTCCCGCTCTTGATCCGGGTCCCCGGTCTCCCGGCTAGGACGGTCTCCGAATGGGTGACGCTGGCGGATCTCTGCCCGACGACCTTGTCCCTGCTGGAGGTCCCCGATCCCCATCGGCGCCTCGGTCGCGATCTCGCGCCGTTGATGATCGGCGCCGACGACGGCTGGGTCGACTTCGCGTACGTGGACCGTCCGCATGCGCCCCGTCGAGGTCCGGCATCGCGCGAGCGTGGCGTCTGGTCCGGTGATCAGAAGCTCGTGTGGAATGTGGAGGCCAATACCTACCAGGTGTTCGATCTCGTTCAGGACCCGGGGGAGACGAGCAACCTGTTCGACCCCGCCGACCCAAGTCAGCGGCGGCTCCTGGGGCTGATGGGCGCGTTTGATCGTCGCATCGCCGGGTTCTGGGGCGAGCCTGACGGGCCACGGGACGACGCGGCCACGGCGTTCGCGGCGGCCGTGGGTCAACTGGAGTCAGCGACCGCCGACACGGCGGACGCTGCCATCGCCGCCCTGTTCGAGGTATTCGCGGCCCATCGGCTGACCCTCGAGACCCGAGAGCAGGTGCGGGCAGAGGACCGGGACCGACTGCGCAAGCTCGCTGAAGGGGCGCTCGGCGCGCGCAGGATTCGCGCGGTCTACCGGGACCAGGTCGCGTCGGTCCTGCTGTTCTGCGACGACGCGCGCTCGATGGAGAGGCTGGTCGCGTACCAGGAGGAGACCAGGAACGTGGCGCTGGCGGCGCAGATCTCCCAGTATCGAAGGCGTCATGGGAGACCGGGTGTCGCGACATGGATGGCAGGGGCTCTGGAGCGGACGGCGTGGGATCGCAGGCTGTGGCCTGCGTACGCGTTGGCGACGGTTGGCGACGAATCGGGCGTTCCGCTCCTGCGGGCATGTCTGCGTTCGCCAGAGTTGAACGACGTCCTCGTCGCCGCGGACGGGCTCGGTGCCCTTGGCAAGCGCGACGTCTTGTTGCACGCGTTGCTCGCGCAGGATCGATTCTGGCGTAGCGAGCGGGCGCTCGCGCCTCTCGTCGATGCGGCGGGTGCGGACCGAACGAGCACCGGTACGGCGTTCCTGATCCACGTAGCCAGCTCCGTGACCGGCGCCGCGGCCAGACGGGCGCAGGCGTATCTGGAGGCACGCCTTGATGGTGCGGCGATCGCGAGATCTGGCGAGGTTTACCTGGCCGCGTTCGGCGCCAAGGAGGCGCTGCTTTACGGTCAGCACCGTGACGCGCTGACGGCGCTGCGGGGGGTGAGCGCTAAGGACGATGCATTGCTCGGTCCTCTGTGGCTCCTCAAGCTCCATGCGGCGCTCGGTGCTGGCGACGATGCCGCGTTTGACGACGCGGCCGCCCGACTCGCGGCGGCGTGTCCGGGAGACCCGACGATTCAGCGGTTGGCGCGTCGGGTGCGTGGCCCGGATGGCCCGTTCGTCGGAGAAGCCAAGGCCCTGCGAATCAAGGCGGAGCTCGTTGAGCTCTCCGCTGACGAGAAGCCACAACCCGGCGGGGTGATCCTGATCCAGGTCGACGTGACGAACGAAGGAGACCGCGTCCTGATCGGTGGACCAGTGAGGGGTAGCCTGCGCTTCGGCTTGGTGGAGCGGGTCGGGAAGCGGATGGGTCAATCGCAGCACATGTTCGATCTGCCGATGAGCGGGATCGCGCCGGGTGAGACCGTGCGGGTTTCGGCGGTCGGTCGACTCCCGAACCGGGAGGGCAGCCACGACATCAGCCTGGTGATCCGCCGTGCCGGGGTGCCGGGACCATCAGTGGAGTTGGTTAGGTTGCCTACGGTGGTCGTCGATCCCTGACCTGCGTACCATGCGCGCCGGAGTCAAGACTATGAGTGAGCCAGGCGTCTTTCATCCAGGGCACGACGAGCTGCACGGCCAGACGGTCGTCCTGTTCACCACGGGGCCACGTACTTTCATCGGGCGGTGGGACGAGGACACCGGGGAGATGATCCGTATGGTCGGCGTCTGCATGCACGAGGACGGCGCGAGTGACCTCGGGCGCGACGCGTGGGTGGAGCAGACCAAGAAGTTCGGTATCCCGATCGAACACCAGACGATCACCGTCCCCAAGGGGGAGGTGGACCGGGTGGTCAAGCTCCGCGAGGTATAGGAGCCGGTCAGCTGCCCGTTGCTGGTAGGCAGTGGACGACCCGCCTGGCCAGCTCCGCGAGGCCAGGGTCTCTCGCTCCCATGATGAGCACGAGGTCACCAGGACGGGCGAGGTCGCTGACGAGTTGCGGCCACGCGTCGCGGTCCGCGAGGTAGGTCGCGTCGACGCCGGCGGCGCGGAGATCGTCAGCCAGGTCCCGGCTCGAGATGTCACGGGAGGCGGTTCCGCCGGCGTAGTGAATCTCGCTGATCCATATCCGGTCGTCGGGGCCGAGGACGGCGGGAACGGTCTGCCCCAACTCCTCGCGCATGAACCGGGCGGGAGCGAACCCGTGCGGCTGGAACACCGCGAGGACGCGATCCGAGCGGGAGCGGGCGGCGCGCAGGGTGGCTGCGATCTTCGTCGGGTTGTGAGCGAAGTCGTCGACCACCGTGACCCCGCCTCGTTCACCGACGACCTCGAAGCGTCGCGCGACCCCTCGGAAGCCCTCGATGGCGCGGGCAGCGGATGCGACGTCCACATCCATGGTCAGTCCAACGGCGATCGCCGCCAACGCGTTGCTCGCGTTGTGCGCGCCGGGGAGCGGGACCCGTACGGTCGTGCCGCCGACGCTGAACTGAGATCCGGGGCCGTCCGCGGTGAGATCGGTCCCGCGGATCTCGGCGTCCGGACCGAATCCGAAGGTGAGCGCCCCGTCCCGCAGGGGAGCGAGCTCGCTGTCGTCGGCGACGACGGCGCGTTGGCGCGTTTGACGGGTGAACGTGCGGAACTGTTCCATGACCCGCTCCGGCTCCATGTGGTCGCGATGGAGGTTGAGGACCACGCCCACGAGAGGAGAGTGCTTGATGAGCGTCCCGTCGCTCTCATCGGCTTCGGCTACCAGCGGCCCTGCGCCGCGCCACGCGTTGCCTCGCAGGCCTCGGGCGCGCAGCGATATCAGATCTCCTCCAGTCACCAGGCCGGGGTCGCGGCCGGCTTCGTCGAGGATGGTGAAGGCCATACCCGTGACCGTGGACTTGCCGCTGGTGCCGGCTATGGCGACGGACGGGCCAGCGCCGAGCAGTCCTGCCAGGACATCCGCGCGGTGAACGATGGGGATGCCCAGATCCCGCGCCTCGGCGAGGTCCGGGATCGCGGCCTCGATCGCTGTGGACGCGACGACCTGGGCTGCCCCTGCGACGCCGCTGCCGTCCTGGGGGTGGAGGGTGACGCCGATGGCCGAGAGCCGGCCGCGTTCGTCGTCGATAGCGCCTTCGTCGAGGGCACGATCACTGCCCGAGGTGGGCAAGCCGCCGAGCGCCCGGTGTTGCGCCAGGGCGCTCATCCCCGTGCCCGCGATCCCCACGAAGTGAATACGTTGCGTGTCTTCGTCCACGACCGCCCGTGTGCATTGTCCGACCGCCAGGTCTCCGCTCCTGCGCGAAACATGCTAACAGAGGAGTCGAAGCTGACGCGGATTGGCCGGAGAGTTCGTCGGAATGAGACCTGAAGAATTTGTCATGCGGTATCGCGAGGCCCGCGCCTCGGCGATCCTCAGAACCAACGTCGCGGATGCGGTCGCCCCGGCGATGGAGGCGGCCATTCGTGCGGGCTTTCGCGTCATCGAGTTCACGCTCAACACGCCGAATGCCCTGCAGCACATCGAGGAGTTCTCCGCGCGCGAGTCCCTGGTCGTCGGCGCCGGGACGGTCCTGACGGCTGCGGATGCTCGCACGGCCGTGGACGCCGGTGCGCGGTTCATCGTCTCGCCGGTGGTGGATGAGGCGGTGATCGAGGAGGCCGCGAAGCTCGGCGTCGCGGCTATGCCAGG
Source organism: Planctomycetota bacterium (assembly GCA_002683135.1). Classification (GTDB taxonomy): domain Bacteria; phylum Planctomycetota. The sequence continues at coordinate 34,791 of NYSS01000033.1, forward strand.
GACGCACACGCCGACCGAGATGCAGCGTGCCTGGGCGGCGGGGGCGCAGCTCCAGAAGCTGTTCCCGGGGCCAGCGGGGGGCGCCTCGTACGTCAAGGCGTGCCTGGGCCCGCTGCCGCACCTCAAGATCGTCCCGACCAGCGGGGTCGACGCGGACAACGCCGCGGATTTTCTCGAAGCCGGCGCCTGGGCGATTGGCTTCGTGGCTCCGTTGTTTGCGCCGGAGGACATGGCTGAGGGTCGGTTCGACCGTATAGAGGAACGCGCGCGTCGATTGCTCGGCGCGGTGGACCGAACCGGAGCGTGACCCTGTTCAGATCGATCGAAGCATTCGTCGGTGACATGGAAGAGGAGGCGTGCCGCACGCGCGCGCTGCTCGGACGCCTGACCGACGAGTCCCTGGGCACCCGCGTCGCCCCAGGATTGAAGGGGCTGGGGGAGATGGCGTGGCACCTGGCCCAGAGCCTCGGCAGCATCGGCTCCCAGCTGGGCCTCCTTGTCGATGCTCCGCTCCGCGATGCTCCGCCGCCGGCGCACGGACCGCTCATCTGCGACGCTTACGATCGGGCGGTCAACAGCCTTTGCCAGGCGGTCCTCGAGTGGGATGACGGGGCCCTGATCGAGGTGGTGGATGTCTACGGTGAGCGCTGGACGCGGGGCCATGCGCTGCGCGTCATGCTCGACCACGAGATCCACCATCGCGGTGAGTGCGTGGTGCTCATGCGCCAGGCCGGGCTCGAGCCGCCGGCGCTCTACGGTCCGGTGTTGGAGACCGTGCCTGACCCCTTCGACGCCAACGAGCCCGCGTCGGTCGAGCGCTTAGAGCGGCGGATCGTGGTCGCGTGGCGGATAGAGAACGTGATCTGGTGGGCGATCCTGACCGTCGGCGCGGTCGCCGCGGAGTGGTTCTGGCTGCCCGAGTTGGAGTGGTGGCCGCTGGCCCCGTGGTGGAGCGCCGCGCTGATCTCATCGGCGATGCTGTGTCTCGCGATTGTGTGGCCTTCCCTCGCCTATGCGGCGTGGAGTTATAGCGTGCGCAGGCACGACGTCATGCTCTCGTACGGTGTCTTGTTTCGTGTGCGTCGCAGTCTCCCGCGTCCGCGCATTCAGCACGTCGACGTGAGGTCTGGGCCCCTCGATCGAGCTTTTGGGATCGTCAAGTGCACCTTGTACACGGCGGGTACGGGCGAAGCGGACGCCTCTATTCCCGGTCTCGTTCCCGAGGTCGCGGAGGCGTTGCGCGAGCGCCTCCTTGCGCAGGGGCCGATGGGTGGATGAAGTCGATCGGGATTCGCGCGACGCCCCCCGTCTCGACCGCCTGCACGGCGCGACGCTGCTCGTCGAGGTGGTGCGCTTCGCGAAGAGCTGGGCTATCCCGTTGGTCTTGCTCCTGTTCGTGGCGGGGCGTGAGCAGGGCGCGCCGTGGTGGCTGTGGCTTGGTCTCTTCGGAGCCGGGTCGTCATTCCTCGCTACCGCGATTCGATTCTTCACGCTCAGGTACGGCGTCGTCGGTGATCGCCTGATCATCCGTTCGGGCATTGTTTTTCGTCAGAATCGCACGATCCCGGTCGATCGCATTCAGAACCTGCATCTCAAGAGCGGGGTCGTCCACCGCGCGTTCGGTGTGGTCGACGTGCGCGTCGAGACCGCTGGGACCGGTGAGGCGGAGGCCCAGCTCTCCGTCATCAAGGCCGCTCGGGCGGAGACCTTCCGAGGCCAGGTTCTCGGGGGACGCCGGGAGCCGGGTAGCCCCGGCGAGGATGACCGGGGAGAGCTCGTCCGTCGTAGCCGCCTTGGTGAACTGCTTCTGGCGGGAGCGACGGAGAACCGCATCCTCGTGCTGGTCGCGGCGCTCTGGGGGCTGTTCGAGATCGGTCAGGACACGGGCTTCGACGTGGAGGGGATGATCAACACCGTAGGAGACCGACTGCCGGGTGGCGCGGCGGCGCCGGCGGCGGTGGTCGCGCTCGCGGTTCTCGGCCTGACGTTCTTCGGCCTCGGGTGGATAGCGTCGATCTTGTGGACCGTGGTCACTTACTACGGGTTCACCTTGCGGCGGCGGGGGCGTGATCTGCGCAAGACCCATGGCTTGCTCACGCGGTTCGAGTCGACGATTCCGGTGGCGCGTATCCAGGCCGTGCGCCTGGAGGCGAGCTTGCCGCGGCGTGCCCTCAACGTCCTGCAGGTGCTCGCGTCGACGGCGGGTTCGAAGGCGGACGATCACCAGGGTGGGACGAGCGTGATAGCGCCGCTGCTCCAACGATCGGAGGCGGATGACTTTTGTCGCGTCGTTTATCCGGACATGCGTCTCGAGGACGTGCGCCTTGAGCGCGTTCATCCGCGGGCGCGCCGTCGCGGGTTCATCCGGTTGCTGATTCCAGGGGTCGTCCTCGCGACCGTGTTTCTCGTCCGCGGCAGCACCTGGCCGTGGGTCGCGTTGGCTTTGTGGGTGGCGTTCTCCTGGGTGCTCGCTCGTGCGCGTTACGCGATCCTCGGGTACGGCGTCTTCGACCGCTTCCTCGTCGCCCGATCCGGGGTCTGGACTCGCAAGCTGTGGATCGTCCCACAGGAGAAGCTCCAGGCGGTCCGCGTCGAACGGGGCCCGTTGCAGCGTGTCCTTGGCCTGGCGACGCTGCAGGTGAGTACGGCGGGTGGGGGGGCCCTCAGTGGGGTCCACATCGCCGACATGGGCGCGCCGGAAGCGGACGGCATGTTCGAGCAACTGTCACGGGCGGCGGCCCGTGGCGGATCAGGCGTGTGACGGCGGCGCGATGCGGGTGAGCAGCCTCAGGAGTCTTCCGCGTCGAGGAGCTTCAGGCCGATCCGGCGGGCTTCTTCGGACGCCTCCATCACCTCGACGCTGACGCGGTCGCCCACCTTGACGACGTCTCGGGGATGGGAGACGCGGAAGTCACCCATGTTGGAGACGTGGATCAGCCCCTCGAGCCCTTTCTCCAGCTCCGCGAACGCTCCGAAGCTCTCGAGTCGGACGACGGTCGCGCCACAGGTCTTGCCCGCCGCGTAGCGTTCACCCACATCCCACCATGGGTCCGGCTCCGTCTGCTTGATGCTGAGGGAGAGGCGCTGGCGTTCGGCGTCGTTGCCGATGACGATGGCGGTGACCGCCTCGCCGACGGAGAGCTTCTCCTTCGGGTGGCTGACGCGTTCGTTCCAGACCAGCTCGGAGATGTGCACCAGGCCTTCGACCTCGTCTTCGTCGATCTTCACGAACGCCCCGAACTCCTCGAGTCGGGTCACCGTCCCGCGGACGATGGTCGCGAACGGGTATTTCTTGTCGAGGGTGGTCCAGGGGTTCTCTTCGACGCGCTTCATGGACAGCGAGAGCTTGTTCCTCTCCATGTCCAGCTGCAGGACCTCGACCTCGACCTCGTCCCCCAACGCGACGACGTCTCCGGGCTTGCTGATGCGCTTGCCCCACTTCATCTCGGAGACGTGGACGAGCCCCTGGATGCCGGGTTCGAACTCGACGACGGCGCCGAAGTCGAGTAACCCGACGACGCGACCCGTTACCCGGTTGCCCTCGGCGTAGCTGAGCGGGGCGTGGTCCCATGGGGAAGGCCCGGCCTGCTTGAGGCCCAGTGAGATCTTCTCTGCGCCTCGATCGAACTTCAGGACGACGACCTCGACGGCCTGGTCGACCTCGAGGATGTCCGAGACCTTCTCCACGCGTCCCCATGCGAGGTCGCCCTTGTGGACGAGGCCGTCCGCGCCGCCGATGTCGACGAACGCGCCGAAGTCGGTGATGTTGGTGACGGTCCCGTGGTGTGTCTGCCCTGTGGCCAGCGTCTCGAAGAGGCTGCCCTTCTTCTTTTCGCGCTCGTTTCGCAGCACGGAGCGTCGGGAGACGACGACCTTACGATTGTCCCGGTCGGCTTCGATGACCTGGACCGATACGTCTTTGCCGACGAGCACGGAGAGGTCTTCCACGTAACGGATGTCGCATTCACGGGCGGGCATGAACGCGCGCATCCCTATGTCGACAACGCAGCCCCCCTTCACCGCTTCGGTGACCTTCCCCGAGAGCACGGTGCCTTCCTGGGCGCCGTCGGCCATGGACTCCCAGACCTTGTGCCTCTGCGCCTCCTTGATCGACAACTGGACCTGGCCATCCACGTTCTCGAGCGCCATGACCCAGGCCTCGACCTCGTCACCGATGGCGGGTGGCTTGGCGCCGAATTCGCTGAGGGCGATGACGCCCTCCGACTTGTAAGACAGGTCGACGACGACGGTGTCGTGGTCGACGAGCAGGACCTTGCCGTGTGCCGCCGCGTTCTCGCGCAGGGCCTGGAATGTGGGACCGGCCGAAGGCATGCCACCGGACGCCGCGTCCTGGCGCATGGCCTCTTGCAGAGCCTTCTCGATCTCCTCGTCCGAGGGGAGGTAGTCCTTGAGGGGGTCGCTCATGGTAGGGCTTTGGGATCCTGCTAAAACGGTATCCCCCGACCATCGCAGGGGTAGGGTTCATCCTCCCGGCGAATTCCGTCCAACCAAGCGCAAATAATCCGGAATTCCGCCCGCATGGGGGGGGCCTCCTATGTCGCCGCGCCCACACAACTTCAATGCCGGCCCCGCCATTCTCCCTCTAGGGGTCATGGAGGAGGTGCGGGAGAGCCTGCTGGACACCAACGAAACCGGGCTCTCGGTGATGGAGTGGAGTCATCGCTCGCCCGATTACGACGCCGTCCGAGGCGACGTAGAGGAGCGCTTGTTTCGTTTGCTCGGCCTGGAGGCCGACCACGGATTCCGGCTCCTGCTCCTCCAGGGCGGCGCCTCCCTCCAGTTCGCCATGGTTCCCATGAACCTCGCCCGCGGGCGTCAGGGTGCCTACGTCCTGACCGGTGCGTGGGCCAAGAAGGCGCTGGCGGAGGCCAAGCGCCTCGGCCTCGGCGAAGAGGCCTGGTCGGGGGCTGAGACGAACTTCAATCGTCTCCCCTCAGAGGGGGACTGGGCCGAGCCGGACGCTTGCGCGTATGTGCACCTGACCTCGAACAACACGATCTTCGGGACCCAGTACAAACAGCTGCCGCGCACCGAGGCGCCGCTGGTTATCGACATGTCGTCGGACATCCTCTCGGGGCCCATCGACATGGACCGGGTCGGGCTGATCTACGCGGGCGCACAGAAGAACCTGGGCCCGGCCGGGGTCACGGTCGTCTTGGTTCGCGAAGACCTGCTCGGGAGAACTCCCGAGGGCCTGCCCGCGTACCTGGACTACCGCGCGCACTTGAAGGCCGATGGGATCTACAACACACCGAACACCTTCGGGGTCTACCTGATGGGCCGCGTGCTTGCGTGGATTGAGCGGCACGGCGGTCTCGATGGGATGGCGCGTCGCAACGGCGACAAGGCGCGGGTGCTCTACGACGAGATCGGTCGGACCGGTTTCTATCGGACCACCGCGGACGTCGACAGTCAGTCGCTGATGAACGTGACCTTCCGGCTGCCGTCCGAGGACCTCGAGAAACAATTTGTCCAGGAGGCGAAGTCGAGCGGCTTCGTCGGCCTGAAGGGGCACCGCTCCGTCGGTGGATGCCGTGCCTCGATCTACAACGCTTGCCCGCCCGAGTCGGTGCAGGCCCTGGTCTCCTTCATGCAAGAGTTCGAGGAAACGAACGGGTGAAAGACATGACGAAGAAGTCGCTTGTATTGCCGCTGCTCGCGGCGCTGTTGTTCTCCGGTGCAGTCGCCATGCCGGCCGCTGCTCAAGACGCGTTCCAGAACCTCATCCCCGACGATGCCCTGGGCCTGATCCGGGTGAAGTCGATTGGTGGGCTTCAGAGCGAGGTGCGGGCTCTCGTCGGGGCGATCGACCCGAGCATGGTCGACGAGGTCGACGTCGAGGAGCTGTTGGCGCTGCTTGACCTGGCCGACCTCGAGCTGGACATGACGAAGCCCGCCTGCTTCGCCATGGGGGCCCCGGAGGACGCGTTCTCCGAGCCGGTTCCCGTGGTCGTCCTTCCTTGCAAGGACGCGAAGAAGACGGCTGAAGAGATCAACGCCATGGGGTATGACTCGGACGCGGTCGCCCGTGGCAGCTACGTGGCATTCGCTCCCATGGGCACCTACACCGCGGGGACGAAGCCGTCGCCCCTGCTGAACGCGCTCCCGAGCGCGGATGTCCTCCTGCGTCTCAACCTCGGTGGTCTCATCGAGATCTACCGTGACGACATCGACATGGTCCTGGACATGGCGGCCGAGGAGATGGCTGCGGGGGCTCCGACCGCGGCGGTCGGTACGATGATGGAGTCGGTCACCGATGTCTTGGGTGATGTGGTCGATTCGGCGCGCGTGCTCGACGTCACGTTCGATATCGACAAGACCCTCGTTGACTTCGGTATGGCGTTGTCCGTCGGTCAGGGCACGGCCCTCGCCAAGTCGACGACCATGGGCTCGAGTTCGCTGGGTGCGTTGGCGGGGTTCCTCCCTGCGTCTCACCCCATCTCGATGATGTTCTCATGGGACATGAAGGGCATGACGGCCATGCTCGAGACCATGTATGGCGAGCTGGCGCAGGAGATGCCGGAGGAGATGCAGGAGAGCTACACGGCTCTGATGTCCGCCAGCACCGAGATCATGAAGTTGCTGGGTAACGACATCGCCTTCAGCCTCGGCGCCGGGGCAGATGGCCTTGAGCTGGTGGAGATCTTCAGCGTCTCCGATCCGGCTGCCATGATGGCCTCTTGGAAGGAGCTCATGGGCGGTGACGCCTTCAAGGAGGTGGGGACGAGCGCCGTCTTCGGCGAGGCCAAGACCGACGAAGCTGGCGTGACCTATCAGGCGATCACCGTCAACGTCGACTGGGAGAAGATGATGGCGCTCTCCGGCGGCGGGGCGGACCTGGGTGTAGACATGGCTCCCATCATGCAGGCGATCTTCGGCTCCGAGACCATGACGATGCAGACCGCGACGGTCGGCAAGCACGTCCTCATCGGCATGGGCGGCGAGACCTTGCTCAAGCAATCCGTCGCCAACATGAAGCAGGGCGGCAGCGCCGGCCTGAAGGCGACCCTGGCGCGGGCTGGCACGGCTCCGGCGTTCGCCTTCGACGCGGACATCCGGGGGATCTTCAAGGCGGTGAAGGTCATGGCGGATCGGATGGGGCAGGGGGACAGCGTCCCCACCCTTCCCCCCGGTCCCCCCATGGGTGTCGGTGTGTACGCGGGGCGTTCCGGATTGGTCTACCGCGCCGGCCTCCGCGCCGACGTGGGGATCATGCAGATGATCATGGCCGTTCAGCCTGGGGCACCCGGACCGGGCAAATAGGGCTCCGCGTCACGAACGAGCTTGAGCGACGGCGAGGCGGCCTGGTGGCTGTCTCGCCGTCGCTTTTTTGCCTGGTCTTGGTTGGCCCTCGGATCGAATGCGGTCCCGTTGCGATTCGCAATTGTCCCCCGTACGCTCGGGCCCATGTCGCATCTCAGAGCTTGCTCCTGCGTCCTCCTCCTCTCCGTCGTCATCTCGGGCCAGAGCCCCGATCTTACGGTCGAGTGGATCTACTCCGCCGCCCCGTGGCAGATCGCGGCGACGGAGAGCTGCACGTGGCTGTCCGATAACACGATCCTGATCGATCGTCCGGACGGCGGAACCGACCGGCTGGACCCGAGGACCGAGAAGCGCGACGAGTGGCTGTCTGCGCGTCGCGCCGCGGAGGCGATCGGGGAGGCCCTGGGGCGGAACATCCCGCGCGTGCCGCCGCCGACGGGCGCGTCATCGGACGGGAAGCGGGCGTTCTGGCGGTCGGGGAGCGGGCGCGTCATCGTCGTCGATCTCCCGACCTACGAGACCCGGGTGCTGCCCGGTGCGCCGGCTGACACCCTGTTCCGTCTGTCGCCCGACAGCAGCCAGCTGGCGTTCGTTCGGGACCACGACCTCTGGTCCTGGGATATCGGCGCGGGAAAAGCGCAGCGCCTGACCAAGGACGGCTCGGACACGATCAAGAACGGGACGCTCTCGTGGGTGTATTGGGAGGAGGTCTTCGGACGCCAGGACATCGGTTACTGGTGGTCCCCCGACTCCAAGTCCATCGCGTTCTTGCGCAGCGACGAGAGCATGGTCACGGAGATGACCTACATGGACTTCCGGCCGGAGGTCCCGCGCCTCATCAAGCAGCGGTACCCGAAGGCAGGGACGACCAACCCCGTCGTGTTGCTGGGGATCGCCACCATCGGTGAGAAGGGGGTGACCTGGGCGAAGACCGGGGAGGAGCCCGCGGAGTACATCGTCCGGGCCAAGTGGTTGCCGACGAGCGACCGTGTGTCCGTGCAGACCCTCAACCGCAACCACGACCGTCTCGACCTGTGGTTCGTGGATCGGGCTACGGGGGAGGGCGCACACGTGCTCACCGAGACGGATCCCGGGTGGATCAACGTCCATGACGACCTCTATTTCTTGAAGAACGGGGAGCACTTCCTGTGGGTGTCGGAGCGCGACGGGTGGTCCCATCTGTATCGCTACACGATGGACGGCAAGCTCGTGAACCAGGTGACCAAGGGGGAGTGGGCGCTGCACGGGTCGACGCCTATCTTCTGGTTGCGGCAAGCGGTGGCGGGCATCGACGAGACAAACGGGTGGGTCTACTTCGGCGCGCTCGAGCATGATCCGATCGAGAATCACCTGTATCGAATCCGGCTCGACGGCACCAAGATGCAGCGCCTGACGCGCTGGCGCGGCACGCACTCGATCAACATGTCGCACGACGCGGCGTTCTTCCTCGACGAGCACTCCAATACGTCGACGCCGCCATCGCTGACGCTGCGTCGCGCTGCGGACGGTGGCATCGTCCTGACGCTGGACGCCGCCAAGACGAAGGCCGTGGCGGCTCTCGACTGCGTGAATCCCGAGCTGTTCCAGATAGAGAACCGGGACGGCTTCGAGATGCCTGGGTACATCTACAAGCCGAAGGACCTGGATCCGGACGGCGTCGGCCCTGACGACAAGCCAAAGAAGTGGCCGGTGATCTTCTATACCTACGGAGGCCCGTCGTCGCGCTCGGTGACCGACGGCTGGGACTTCGATCGCTGGTGGAACAACATTCTCGTGCGTGCGGGGTACGTCGTTGTGTGTGTAGACAACCGCAGCGCGACGGGGTTATCCAAGAAGGACGAAAACACCATCGCCGGGCAGATGACCGGGGACCACGAGCTGGCGGACGTCCTCGACGTGGTCAAGTGGATCAAGTCGCAGGCGTGGGCCGACCCCGATCGCGTCGGGATCTGGGGTTGGAGCAACGGTGGCATGATGACCCTGCTCGGCATGACCAGGTCGGAGGAGTTCAAGGCGGGCATCTCCGTAGCTCCGGTGACGAAGTGGAGCTACTACGACACCATCTGGGCGGAGACGGTCAACAAGCGCCCCCAGGACAACGCGGCCATGTACGACCACATGGACCTGACCAAGCGGGCGAAGGACCTGCGCGGTCGGCTGTTTCTCGTGCACGGCACCTACGACGACAACGTCCACATCCAGAACACCTGGCATTTCGTCGACGAGATGCTCAAGGCCGGGAAGATGTTCGACCTCATGGTCTATCCCATGCGTAAGCACGGCATCGCAGACGCACCCGCCCGCGTGCATCTCTACAAGCGGATGCTGGAGTTTTGGGAGCAGCACCTCTGACCAGGGCTTCAGCGGGTCTATCGCTTCTCCCGTGGCTGCCTCTAAGATGCGGCCATGGTTGAGATCGACGTCGTCTACGAGGGGGACCTCCACACGGAGGCTCTGCATGGGCCGTCCGGTAACACGCTGACCACGGATGCGCCGAAGGACAACGAGGGGCGGGGGGAGAGCTTCTCACCCACCGACCTCGTCGCCACGGCCCTCGGCACCTGCATGATCACCATTATGGGGATCGCCGCCCGTCGCAAGGGGCTCGCTTTGGAGGGCGCGCGTGTTCGGGTGCGGAAGTTGATGACGATGGAGCCAGTGCGTCGGATCGGAAAGCTCGAGGTCGTGTTCGATTTGCCCGCCGGGCTGTCTGAGGCCGACAGGGCGGTCCTCGAGCGCGCGGCGCTCGCGTGCCCGGTGCACAAGAGCCTGCACCCGGACACGGAGATCCCGGTGACCTTCAACTATGGTTCTTAGCTGAGCGGCGGGCGCGATCTGGGGGAGAGGTGGGCGCGCCCCGCCGAAGCGGGGCGCCTGTTTGTTCGTCTACCAGCAGATCCGTCGACGGTAGCTCCGTCGGTAGGAGGGCCTGTAGTATCGCGGATAGCGATAGGACGAGTAGTACGTCGGGGCGCAGTACGAGCCACCGAAGAGACCTCCGCCGACGTAGCCGCCACCGACGTAGCTGCCACCGCCGTAGCCGCCACCGCTTCCGAAGCTGATGCTAAATCCCCCCCCGCCGCTGTAGCACTGGGCGCTGGCCGCCGGCGCGAAGGCCACAGCGAGCGCGAAGACGAGCGCGAATGTTCCGAGCGTTCTGTTGATGCTCATGACGATCTACTCCTTGATAGTTGTTGCGCGTCTACGCGGACCGGCTCCCACCGTAGGCACCGAGACCGCCCCGTTCGGGGCACATGACCCGAGCGAGCATGGGGACATTTGCACGGGGCGTGCCACAGTTGCCTTCGTCAAGGCAAGATCATTTGTGCCAATGGTTTATGATCGGTGCGCTTGAGCCGACTCTGTTTCGGCGTGTCTTCCCGAGAGGACAGGGCGTGTTCCCCGGAGGCCACGGGCCCGGTATCGGATGCGTTACCCTCAACGCGACCGCTCGTCCCCAAGTCTTCGATCGTCGTTGTTTTGTGGAGCATCCTCCGATGCGTTTGTTCCTGCCTTGCTTGTGTGCCCTGGGTCTGGCGCTGTCAGTTGCGGCTCAGGACGCCACCGTCTACTTCTCGCCGCGCTACACCGAGACTCCCGCGTCGGGGCGCGGAGGGTTCATCTCGGACGCGGCGGCGCCGTGTCTGCCGACTCCGGTCTTCGGCAACGGTTTCGTGATCGAGTCCGCGATCGCCAACCCGCAAGGCGTCTGCTACGTCACCCCGGGTGTGTTGAACACCACGTTGGTCAACAGTCTCCCCGCGCAGATGACCAACGATTTCGTCGAGGTATCGAACTTTCCGCAGTTCAACTTGTATCTCGGGGATATGGACAACGACGGCGTGCCGCACGAGAGCACTAATTTCCGCGGCGTCGACGCGATGTACATCCTGACACCCTCGGTGGGTCGACCGAACAACATCCACGAGATGTTCGTTTCGTGTTGGTCCGGTTCGTCGGGCAGCGCTGGCTATCTCGGCGCCACCATCGAGGAGTCGGACATGGTGCTCCTGCCGGCGGCCGGGACGGCGTATCCGGTCAACTCTCCCGCGGGTACGCCGGTCTATTTCATCCGCCGCGCTGACTGGATCACGCTGCTCGGTTTCGTGTCGACGTCCAGCGGGCTCGACGTGAACGCATTCACGGTCGACCAGAGCTCAGGGGATATCTACTGCAGCTTCGACAACAGCACCATCACGGGGGCTATGCTGATCACGTCGCCGGGCGGATCGCCTGCCACGACGACGATCACGCGCGGCGACATCATCCGGATCCCTGCGGCCGCCTACACCCCGTCGGGTCCCTACGGCGTCGTATCCAACCCGGTGAGCGGGTTCGCTGAACGGGTCTACAGCTCGACGGACGTCGACGCCATGGTGGCGAACGCGGGTGGGACCAACACGACCAGCGGCACCGTCAATGTCTACAGCCTCTCCGTCGATTCGAGCGGAGGCATATCGGCGACCCCGTCGGGATTCGCGACGCCTGACCTGCTGTTCACGATCTATAACCAGGGCGGCCAGTCTGGGGGCTTCGCCAACCCCAGCGCGGCGGCCATCTACACCACGTCGGGCGGCGGCGCGTACGCCAACCTCAACGGTGTGATCATGGATCAGCCCGCGTCGATCGGCATGAACGACGTTTCGTTCAACAGCAGCTACTACGCGGGCACGCTCGATGCCATGTCGGTCGTTCGGCACACGCCGAACCTCGATCCCATGGCGGACCGGCCGGTCCACCTCGACACGTTCCCGACGAACGGTGTCATCACCGATCCCGCCTACACCGGTCGGATCACGTGCTACGTATCAGGGCTGCCTCCCGGCGGGCAGGCTGGTGTGTTCGCGCGGCTGGACACGATCGGAGCTGGCGGGTTCGTGAGCCGCTGCAGCCTGGCTGGATCGGTGCAGGGCTACCCGGATCTCTACGTCGATCCGTTCGGGGTCGCCAACCAGAGCTGTGTGCTGGCACCGGCGAACTCCATCGTCGGCAATGTCTGTCAGAACCCGATCGCGCAGACGTTCTTCAACAACCCCTCTTCGGGCACCGCGACGCCGGACCCGAATCAGAGCATCAACCCGGTGAGCGTCTTCACTGACCCGAGCAACGGTGCGCAGAACGGTGACCTGTGTTTCGAGCTCGACCTCACGGCTTCGTTGCCGCCGGGCACGATGCCGGCGAATCCACCGCTGGTCATCACCATCCAGGTGCTGGACTTCTCGACCGTACGCCTTTCGAGCCCGATCGCCTTACAGCTGAACTGAGCGGGTCCGTCAGCCCCGTCGTCGTCGTAGGGCCATCGGTACGCCGAGGAGCAAGCTGGCGGTGACGAGGCACCAGACGGCGCCGGCGAGGGTGGTGAGCCCGCCCATCATCACGCCGCTCGCGACCTTGCCGACCGCCGTGTCCGCGGGGCTGGCAGCTCGACTCTTCGAGTTCCCCAGCTCCTCTTTGACCTCGCCCGGCTCCGTGTCCTGGGGGTCGACATAAAAACGCCCGTGTGTCCAACCAGCGAACTGGGCGACGGTGTAGGCGATGGTGTTCGGGATCATCCAGCACATGACCGCGACGGTGAGGGCGCCGAGGAGCAGGCGCTTCCAACCGATGTGATCCATCGCACCGGTGATCCCGTTGTAAAGGAACAGGATCGCGGAGCCGGCGTAGACGCTCATCATGTACGCGGGCTTCTCGTTGTCGGTGTTCGTGTCCATGGCGAGGCGTGCGGCCGCCACCATCCACAGGACCCAGATGATCGGACGGAACTCGCGGTAGATCTCTGTCAGGCCGCGCATCGGATGCCCTCCTCCGTTGAAGCTCATGGCCGAAATCGTAGCGGCTGCGGTCGCGCGCGTCCGCGCGGGTCAATCGCGGGCCTGGAAGTTCCCGGCCCACGCCCGTCGGCCTCCGATCGCGAGCTCGACGGAGTAGGAGCCCGAGCGGTGGAGCGGCAGGGAGAAGACTCCCCGGGTGAACTCGTGACCCACAAACTCTCGCGATTCGCGCCGGTGGCTGCCGTCAGAGCGCGTCCAGCGCACGACCAGAACGGTCGGTTGTCGCGGCGCCGCTTCGACCACCAGCTGGGCCGTGCCGCTGACCTTGAAGTCGGTGCATACCTGGTCTGATCCGGGGGCGCGCAGCTCGACCTTGCGGAGGGTCGTCGGCAGCGCCGTGGGGACCTCCTGATCGAGATTCCGCCACGCGCCGGCCGCCAGGCGTCGCAGGGCAGCCGTGCCCATGACCGCCAGCAGGTGGGCCGCGTCCTGTTCGGAGGCCATGCCGGCGGCCTGGGTCACGATGACGACCGTTCCCTTTTGGGTCTCGACCATGGCGGCGGAGGCCGCCCGCCGCCATGAGCGGGCGTCGAACCCATGCACCACCAGGTGGAGCTCCAGGTCCCGTGCGTTGGCCACGGTCGGGACCGCGCGTACCAGGCGGGCGAGGAAGTTCTGATCATCGCGGTGCAGCGCGTCACCACGCAGGATCGCGACGAGCGCGTCAGCGAATCCCTGGGGTGTTCCGGCGTTGCGGCGGCGTGCGTACCAGGCCTCCCAAGCATCTCCGAGTCGTCGCACATGATCGCTGCGGCGCCGGGGATCCGTATCGAAGGGGGAGGGAACGACGGCCTTGCTGTCGCCGTCGTGAAGCCAACGCTGAGCCGCCGCCACGGGCACGGCGTCGAATCGGTGGTCGATCTGGCCGAGGACATATGCGTCCCTGGCGCCGCGGCTGGCGATGGGGCGCAGTCCGCTGAGGTGGAGCCCGTCGACCCAGGGCTGCAGCTGCTTGCCGAGCCAAGAGACGAGCAGGTCTGTGGCTGCCGGGTCGTCATGGACGATCGTGGCTTCAACCAGGTCGCCTACGGTGAAGGCCTCGTCGTGCCGTTCCCGCAGGAGTCCCCGTCCGCCCCTGTAGGCGGCCTTCGGGTACGGGACGACGTGCCCGTATCCGACCCCGGTTCTTCGAGCCTCCGCCAGCGCCGCGGCGGCGACGAACACGCGCGTGAGGGTTCCGAGGTGTCGCTCACCGACCCCGTTGAGGGAGATGGTGGCCTTGGTCTCCAGGTTGTGGGCGTAGACGGCGAGCCGTCCGCCCGACGCCCGGACGAGATCTTCGAGAGATACGTCGCGGTGCGGGTTGATCTGGGCCGCGAGGGAGGCGGCGAGCAGCAAGAGAACCGACGTTCGCATGGGGGAAGGGGATCATACGATCCTGGCCTCGGGGCTGACGCCGCCACTCCAATGCACTTGTCTTTACGGTTCATCCGGACTACGCTGCAAAGTGCGGTGTGCGACCGGTGGCCGTTGAGGGCAGGAGGTCAGAAATGCGGCATCCCTTTCAACGGGCATCCAACGACAAGGACACGGTACGGACCGCGTTTCAGGTCGCTCTGGTGCGCGTCATCGAGGCTTACTCAGATGACGGCGGGCGCATGTCCGGACGCAAACTCAGCGGCCTGCTCGGCAAGTCCGCGAACCACATCTCCCAGATGCTGAACGACGGGTTCGTCCCGTCCGGGCCGGCTGTCCTCGAGATGGCTGGGGTGCTCAAGCTCACGGACGCCGAGCGGGACGCGCTCGTTCGCGCTGCCATGGAGACAAAGGCGTCCCAGCGGTCCCGAGACAATTTCTGGATCAACGAGACGCGGCGGATGCTGGCGGAGTCCGATGCCGAGAAGGAGCGCTTGGTCAGCTTCCTGGCGTCGAAAGGGCTCCTCGACGCGTTCGTGGCTTGGTCCGACGGACAGTCGAACCGGAAGGAACAGTCACGCAAGGGCTGAGGCGAACACGGTTTTTGGCCCTTTTTGGCGCCGGTTTCAGCGAGCTCGGCGTCTATACGAACGGACTGGGTACGGGGGGCTTCGCGGTCCAAACATCCCACCTCGGCAAGAAACGGCAAACAAACACACACACCACTTTCGCACACCTCAGACTCACCGGACCGCGCCCCCCGGCACCCTTCTCTCCCGCTCCGTGACTCCCGCTCGAATCCCTTGGGGAGCGGCCTTCGGTCACGTCTCTTGAGCCGTTGCCCCTGTACTGACAACGTGTTACGTTCCATCGACCTCCTGCGCAAAGGCGCGGTTTGACGGCGACCATGGACACGAAGAACCCGATCCGTTTCGTCACGGCGGCGTCGTTGTTCGACGGGCATGACGCGGCCATCAACGTCATGCGGCGGATCCTCCAGCAGGCGGGCT
This sequence comes from Planctomycetota bacterium, assembly GCA_002683135.1. Classification (GTDB taxonomy): domain Bacteria; phylum Planctomycetota. The sequence goes on from NYSS01000033.1 coordinate 50,272, forward strand.
GCGAGGTGGTGCATCTCGGGCACAACCGAAGCGTCGCGGACATCGTCCAGGCGGCGATCCAGGAGGACGCTCAGGGCATCGCCGTGTCCTCCTACCAGGGCGGCCATCTGGAGTTCTTCAAGTACATGAAGGACCTCCTGGATGAGCACGGGGCCGGGCACATCAAGATCTTCGGGGGCGGCGGTGGGACGATCGTGCCGCGTGAGATCGAAGACCTGCATGCGTACGGCATCACCCGGGTGTTCTCGCCCGAGGATGGCCGACGCCTTGGTCTCGAGGGCATGATCAGTGCGATGGTCGAGGCCTGCGACTTCGACCCTCTCGAGGTCGCCGCGCCCACGTCGCTGTTGCCGAGCGGCGGGCCGGTGCTCGACGACAGCTGGCGATCGAGTCTCGAGATCGCGCGGCTGATCACCTACGCCGAGCGCAACGGTGTGCGCCCTCCGCAGGAGGTCGAGGCGATCCTGGGGCCGCTTCGCGCGGCGTCGCAGGAGAAGAGCGGTCCCGTCGTTGGAATCACCGGGCCTGGGGGCGCCGGCAAGTCGTCGTTCACGGACGAGTTGCTCGTTCGCTACTTGCGCGATTTTCCCGACCATCGGGTAGCGGTGTTGGCTGTTGACCCGAGCAAGCGGACGACGGGCGGCGCCCTGCTGGGTGATCGCATCCGCATGAACGCGGCCTGCAACCCGCGCGTCTTCATGCGCAGCCTCGCGACCCGTGGATCCGGCGCGGAGATCTCGGACTCGTTGGCAGAGGCGATCGATGTCGTCCGCGGCGTTGGCTTCGACCTCGTCATCGTGGAGACATCCGGGATCGGCCAGGGCTCGTCCGCGGTCGTCGACCTGACAGATGTCAGCCTCTACGTCATGACGCCTGAGTACGGGGCCGCATCCCAGCTAGAGAAGATCGACATGATCGATCTCGCGGACGTGGTGATCGTCAACAAGTTCGAGCGGCGCGGTGCCGAGGACGCGTTGCGTGACGTTCGTAAGCAGTACCGGCGTGCCCGGGAGCTGTTCCACGCGCCCCCTGACGAGGACCTGCCGGTATTCGGTTCGATCGCGGCGCGGTTCGCGGATCCCGGGGTGACGGCCGCGTATCACAAGGTCGTCGCGTTGTTGAATGAGCGCTGTACCCATGCCCTGGTAGCCACCGGCGGTGTCGCGGGGGGGACTCCTGATCGCAACGCTGTCATCCCCGCGCACCGGACCCAGTATCTGTCCGAGGTCTCGGAGTGCGCCCGGCGATACCGTCGCTGGGCTGATGAGCAGGTGTGTCTGGCCGCGGAGCTCGACGGCCTCGAGGTCGCGCTGCGACGCGTCTCGGACGGAGGGCGTGACGCGGTCCAGGCTGCCTTGGAACAGGTGCGTTCCGAGATGGACCCTGTGGCGACCGCCGCGCTCGCGTCCTGGCCGGAGCTGCGCGAGGCGTATTCCGGCGACGAGCTCGTATCCAAGGTGCGCGACCGTGAGGTCCGGCAGCTGTTGCGTGTGCCGAGCCTCGCGGGAACCCCGGTGCCTCGGGTGGCCCTGCCCCGTGCGGAGGACAAGGCTTCGGTGTTGCGGTACCTGCTCCTCGAGAGCGTCCCGGGTCGTTTCCCCTTCACGGCTGGTGTGTTTCCGCTCAAGCGGGCCGACGAGGACCCGAAGCGGATGTTCGCTGGCGAGGGGGGGCCGGAGCGGACGAACCGGCGGTTCCATTACCTGTCCCGCTCGGAGAAGGCGAAGCGCCTGAGCACGGCGTTCGACTCGGTGACTCTGTACGGAAACGATCCTGACTTGCGCCCCGATATCTACGGCAAGGTCGGGGAGAGCGGTGTCAGCGTCTGCACGCTCGATGACATGAAGGCGCTGTTCGATGGCTTCGACCTGTGCGAGGTCAACACCAGCGTCTCGATGACGATCAACGGTCCCGCCCCGATGATCCTCGCCATGTTCCTCAACGCCGCCATCGATCAGCAGGTCGACCGCTTCGCCGCGGAGAAGGGACGCCAGCCGGACCCCGAGGAGATGGCAGGGATCCGAGCGCGGACCCTCTCGGTAGCCCGGGGCACCGTACAGGCGGACATCCTCAAGGAGGATCAGGCACAGAACACCTGCATCTTCAGCACCGAGTTCGCGCTTCGGATGATGGGTGACGTCCAGGCGTTCTTCATCGACAACGAGGTTCGGAACTACTACTCCGTGTCGATCAGCGGTTACCACATCGCGGAGGCGGGGGCGAACCCGATTACCCAGCTGGCGTTCACTCTCGCCAACGGATTCACCTACGTCGAGTATTACCTGTCCCGCGGGATGGCCATCGATGACTTCGCGCGCAACCTGAGCTTCTTCTTCTCAAACGGGCTCGATGCGGAGTACACCGTGCTCGGTCGCGTTGCGCGCCGGATCTGGGCGGTCGCCATGCGGGACGTGTACGGCGCTGGCGAGCGCAGCCAGAAGCTCAAGTACCACATCCAGACCTCGGGCCGATCCCTGCATGCGCAGGAGGTCGACTTCAACGACATCCGTACGACGCTGCAGGCACTGTTGGCGCTGCAGGACCATTGCAATAGCTTGCACACCAACGCCTACGACGAGGCCGTCACCACCCCGACGGAGGACTCGGTGCGTCGCGCGATGGCGATCCAGTTGATCATCAACAAGGAGTACGGCATCGCGGCGTGCGAGAACGTGCTTCAGGGTTCTTACATGATCGACGAGCTCACGGATCTGGTTGAGGAGGCGGTCCTGAGTGAATTCGACCGCATCTCGGATCGCGGGGGTGTGCTGGGTGCGATGGAGACCCAGTACCAGCGCGGTCGCATTCAGGAAGAATCGCTGCTCTACGAGCGACTCAAGCACGCGGGCGAGCTGCCGATTGTCGGCGTCAACACGTTCGTGAACGAAGAGGTCGATCACGAAGAAGCCATGGACGCGCTTGAGTTGACCCGCGCGTCTGACGCGGAAAAGAGCGCCCGGCTGGATCATCTGCACGCCTTCTGGAAGACCCACGCTGACGAAGAAGAGGACGCCTTGAGGCGCCTCCAGGACGTCGCGACGCAGGGTGGGAACATCTTCGCCGAGTTGCTGACCACGGTGCGCGTGGCCAGCCTCGGGCAGATCACCCAGGCGCTCTTCGACGTGGGCGGCGAATATCGCCGCAACATGTGAAAAGCGAGATTCCCTAAACCGCTCCCCCCGTCCAGGTCGACAGATCCGGTAGAAGACCGGCCCCTCCCCGAACCACGCCTGCGGGGTCCGAGAAGCGACTTCCTCTGTCCGGTTGCGGCAGGCGGGGCCGCTTCATCCGGCCTTCATTAACCAGGTGGGCGGCGATCTCCAAGAGCGGTCGCCGCAGGGAGCAAGCAGCGATGCCAGCCATGACAAGAGTAGTCCTTTTCCTGGCGGTCCTCGCCGGACCGCTGAGCGCGCAGGTGCCGACGGGTGTCAACCTGGGCCGCGCCATCTACCCCGAGGCGGGGTTGGTGGCCATAGACGAGGTCACCGTAGCCGTACAGACAGTCGGGGCGGACGGTTTCCTCGGTAGCTTCGATGACTCGGTGGCGATCCTGCGCGACATCGGCGGAGAGTGGAGCGTCGTGCACGTGGTCGTCGGTGTCATGACGCCTGGGCTGATCGCGGTCGGCGGGGGCAAGGTCGCGACGGTGACCTCGGGTGTCGACGGACGGGTGGCGACCCTCGACGACGCCGTCGTCGTCATCCATGATTGCGCCTTGGGTACGCCGAGCAAGCAGAGCGTCCCGCTCGGTGGTGCGTTCGTCGGTGATCCGGCCCTGGTTGAGGACGTACGGACCGAAGATCTGATCTCGAGTATCGGTGGAATGAGGGTCGCGGCCACCCTCTCCGGTCCTCACGCTACCCCGCCGTTGGCGGCATCCGATGTGGTGGCTCTGGTGGATGTCTCGTCTGCGTCACCCACAGTGACCCACGTCGACGCAGGGACGTGGTTGCACCGGATGCCACCATCTCCTCACAGCTTGCCGGGAGAGATCCACGAGGTGTTGGTCGTTCACGGTAGGGGGGCCGACCAGGCGCCGACCACGGCGGACGATGTGTTTGTGGTCGTTGAGCGCTCCGGGTCTGGACCGTGGACGGTGCGTTCTGCCCAGGTCGGCGGTGGTTTTGTCGATGGATGGCGCTGCCGCACCCGACGCTTCGATTCGGACCACGCGGTCGCCGTGTTGGCGCTCCCCCAATCCCGCGCGGGCCTGAGCTACAGCCCGCCGGCGGATCTCGAGCCCTCTCAGCGCGCTTCGGTGGCTTTCCTGGCGGTGTCGGGTATGGAGGACCCAGCGGATGTCCTGATCCCGAGCGTTCAGTGGTTGAGCGAATCTTCGCGATGGTTGCCACCGGCCCCATCGGTGCGTCACGTCTCGGCCTTTGTTTGTCTCACCGATAGGGTGCCGAACCAGCTCGTCGAGTTCACGGACCTGGATGCCCCCGAACCGACCTTGACCTGGCATGCGTGGCCGCGGGGATGGATCAATGAACCGGTGATCGGCTTCGTCGGGCAGTCCATGCCCATCGCCACGAGCCGTGACGGCGCGATCGCTACGCCTCATCCACAAGTTGGACACGGGGGCGGTTGGACCTTCTCCGATAACGCGTCGATGGTGAGTGAAACGGTCGTTCTCAATGAAGGGGTCGTCGTGCAGCTCTCGAGTACGTCGCTGCGGTACGTGGAGAACGTGACCGGGGGTGGTGTGCCGCACTCGATCCCGAACCCGCCGGGACAGGTGCTCACGACCAATCTGGTGCGCTTGAGCGGTGGCTCCGTGGCGGCGTTGTCCGCAGGATTTGACGGCGTCCTCGGCAACACGGATGACGGCATCATGGTGTGGACAGGCCTGCCAGGGGTCACGGTCCTGGGGCAGGGCCACCCCGAGCGCTCAGATGGTGGGCCGCGACTGCGGGTAGCTGACGGGCTCTACCCGCGCGCCACCTCAACCGCCCCGATGAGGGTGCTGCGGGATCAGGCGGGGCCCGGTGCGCCCGGTTCCTGGCGATGGGGCTTCCTCTTGCTCAGCGCCCAGGCCGGCTTCCAGGATTACGGTTGGGGGCGCTCGTTCCTCTCATTCTCCGAGCTCTGGCAGCTCGCTGTGCTGGACCCGGCCGCCGGCGTCGGCTCCACCGGCATTGGGGTGTCCTACATCCCGTTACCTGGCAACGTGAGCCTGGTCGGTGTGGAGGCGGCGCTTCAGTGGATCGTCCACAACCCCCTGAGCCCTTGGGGCTACGACACCAGCAACGGACTCCAGGTTCGTTTCGGTTTGTGAGCCGAGGGGCGTTCGTCCCGTGAGGCTGCCCTAAAACGGCGCGTCGGGCGGCATCATCTCGAGCGCCAGCAGGATCAAGGGGTGGGCGTGTTCGAGATGGGCGGCGAACGGTCCGTCGGTGTAGCCGCGGCTGCCGCGCGAGGCCATGGCCTGGTGAGGCTCGGCGATCAGCGAGATAACCGTCTCGCGGAACGGGGTGAAGGCGACCGAGTGCTCGATGGTCAGTCTGTAGAGGATGTCCCCGAGATCGGGCGCCAGGAGAGCCTGCAATTCGAACTGTTTCTCTGCGTCATCAGGGATGGCGAGGGGGCCCAACTCGTCGAGGGACTGGGTCAGGATGAGTTCGTAACGCTCCAGGATCTCCATAGCTCCAGCTGGGGGTAGGGGACGCTCCCCGTGAAGGGCGAACAGCGTCCGGACCTTGAAGTGTACCCCAGCAACTGAGCGGGGCTCCCACTCGATTCCCTTCGAGTTCTCATACGGGTGAGATCATGGTGGTGATCATCTGGGTTCCCTCTTTTCGGGCCCCGTGTCGCTCCGGTGTTCCCAAGTCTCGGATGCGTAAGGGCGTCACGATCCTGGCCCGAGGGGGATTGGATGTGGAACTCCGGCAGAATCCCGACATGATGAAGAAGCAGGCAGGGTTTTCGGAGCTGATCATGCGACGTGCGATGGCCATTCTCTTGCTTCTGGCCGGGGTGCTGAGTGCCCAGGAGACCCCTGTCTCCTGGACCGTCAAGTCGCCTGCGCAGGTCACGGCGAACGTGACGTTCACGCTCGATGTGACGGTCGCCATCGATCCGCCGTACCACATCTACGGGCTCGATCCGCAGGAGACAGGCGAGTCCACGGCCTTCTCGTCGCCGCCGCCGGATGACCGGGTGACCGTGACAGGGGAGCCCTCTCCGTCCCGTCCAGCGAGCCTCCACGATGACGAGTTCGGCAAGTACACGTACTGGGAGAACGAGGTCACCTTCAAGGTGTCGGTGCGGGTCAACGGGGCGGAGGCATCCGAGAAACTCACGTTCGATCTCGTCATGGACTACATGGCGTGCACTGAGGAGGGTTGTCTGCCGCCGATGGCGCTGACGCGGCAGATCACGGTCGCGGTCGCCAAGGGTGAGGCGGCGTCGGACCCGCCGGCCGTCGATCCGATTGGTGCAGGCGAGTTTGGGGTCATCCCCGCCGATCCGGCCGAGCAGGCGTACCCGGTCACGCTCAAGGGCGGTTCGGTCGGCGAGGTCAAGGACGGGCGTTTCGACGCGAAGGTCACCGTGTCCATGGCGCCGCCGTATCACATCTACGGGTTCGGGGACTCGGAAGAATCGACCACGTTGAGCGTCGTCGGGACCGCGGGGGTCGCGCGAGCGGGTGATCCGACCGCGGACCGAACGCCCAAGGACTACGCCGACGAGTACAACAGCTACACCTACTGGGACGGCGATGTCACGCTGACCCTGCCCTTACGTATTGTCCGCGCGACGGCCGGCGAGGCCATCAAGTTCAAGCTCCGTGTCGCCCACCTTGCTTGTGACGCGACAGGGTGTCTGCAGCCCAAGAACCTCGAACTCGATCTCGAGGTGACGTCGCCCGATCAGGTGGACGCGCCTTCGTCCACGTTCGACGGCGACGCGACGCCCGGTCAGCAGGTCGACCTCCTGATCCCGATAGGCGCCGCAGGGGCGACCGCTGGTGAGACGATCCCGGGGTCGAAGGTGCGGTTCTCGAAGGACCACCTCGCCGCGGCGGGGGACGGTGTGGTGGAAGCCATGGGCGACGGGCTAGCTCTCCGCGTGCCCGTCCTGGTTCACGAGAACCTGGCCGATGGGGAGGCCCTCGCGTTGGAGGGCTACGTCGAGCTGGCGTCCGGACGGATTCCGTTCACCGTCGCCGGGGCCGTGTCCCAGCCGATCACGGCCTTCATCCTGCTCGCGGCGGTGGCGGCGCTGTTCGCGTTGCTCACGCCGTGCGTCTTCCCGATGATCCCGATCACCATCTCGTTCTTCACCAAGCAGGCCGAGTCGGCCCCGTACCCGCCGGTCACCATGGGTGCGGTCTACTGCATCGGGATCGTCTTCTCCTTCACGGCGATCGGTGTGCTCTTCACGCTGGCCCTCGGGCCCGGGGGCGCCATCGCCTTCGCCCAGAGCCGCGTGACGCTGGGTCTGATCGCGCTCTTGTTCATCGTCTTCGCGCTCTCGCTCTTCGGGATGTTCGAGTTGCAGCTCCCCGCGTCGGTGATGAACCTTGTGGGACGGGCGCAGGGTAAGGGGGGGCTCATCGGTGTCCTGCTCCTGGGGCTGCTGTTCGCGGTCACGAGCTTCGCTTGCACCGCGCCGTTCGTCGGGACCATCCTCGCCGGTGCGGCGGCTTCGGGCTCATGGACCCGACCGATCCTCGGGATGGTGGTCTTCTCCGGGGTCCTCGCGGTGCCGTTCTTTTTCTTGTCGATCTTCCCGTCACGGCTGAAGAGCATGCCTCGAGCCGGCAGTTGGCTGAACGAGGTGAAGGTCGTCATGGGCTTCGTCGAGATCGCGGCCGCGTTCAAGTTTCTGGGTGACATGGAGCCGACGATCTTCACGCGCTTCCTGATCCTCTGTGTCTGGACTGTCACGTTCAGCGTGTGTGGTTTCTACTTGCTCGGCCTGTTCCGCTTGCCTCACGATGCACCGAAGGAAAAGGTCGGTGTATTGGGAATGGTGTTCTCCTTGTTCTTCCTTGGCTTCGGGCTCTATTGCACGAAGGGGCTCGACGGCGAAGCGCTGTCCAAGGACATCGACGCCTACCTGCCGGACGAGGTGGTCGCGCGGACGCCCCTTGGACGTCGTCAGGCGATCGTCAAGGAGCTCGGTCTCGTGGGGGGCTCGGATCGGGTGGGATACGACCGGGCATTCCATTACTGGGACAAGGACCGGGGACAGGTAGTCGACGAGGCTCCCTACGAGGACGCGCTGGCGGAGGCCAAGCGGCTCGGCACCGCGTTGTTCATCGATTTCACGGGCTATGCCTGACCCAACTGCCGTCAGGTGGAGAAGAATGTCTTCACCGACGAGAGGGTCCGGGAGGCCTTCAAGAAGTTCGTCGTCGTCAAGCTCTACTGTGATCAGAAGTACGGCCCTTCGTCGGGCGAGCGTGCCGCTTTCAACATGGAGTTGGAGAAGACGCTCACCCCCAGCACCCAGCAGCCCCAGTACGTCGTCCTCGACCCAGAGTCCCGGGAAGCGGTGGCCACCTGGGGATGGGTCCGGGCCCACCTGAGCGACCCGCAGTTGTTCGTGGACAAGATGCTCGCGGGGTTGCAGGCCGTGAAGGACTTCTGACCGACACGCCTGCTGGGCCAGCCGTCTCCCTCCTATAATGTGCGGAGGCGGCGCTGGCCGCCGGGGAATGAACTGAGATGACCACATCTGGGGATCACCGCACCACCGAGCAGCTCGTCCTGCGCATTCATGGCGGTGATCTGGATGCGTTCAACCAGTTGTTCATGCGGTACTACCCGCGCATGAAGCTCCTGGTGCGGCTCCACATGCTGGACAAGCTGAAGGCACAGGTGGAGGCGGACGACGTGATCCAGGAGATCTACATGGAGGTCTACAAGAACTTCCACAAGTTCGAGTATCGGGACCCGGACTCGTTCTACAAGTGGGTGGTCAAGGTCATCGGCTGGAAGATCAAGGACTTCGACAAGTACTTCTTCAAGACGTCGAAACGACAGCCCGGTGAGACGCTCTCCTTGCAGCAACGGGCACCCGGTGGGACGGAAACCGCCCCGGTCCTGGGTGATGGGATCGCGGGGGAGGACACCACGCCCTCGGCGATCATCATGGAGAAGGAGGGCTACAAGATGCTCGCCCAGGCTTTGCAGAAGCTACCCGGGCACTTTCGCAAGGTGATCCAACTCCGGCATCTCGAGCAGCGTTCGGTGAAGGAGACCGCCGAGATTCTTGATATGAAACCAAACGCAGTGAACGTCCTGTTCCATCGTGCGCAGTCGCGCTTGCACGACGTCTTGAAGGAAATGACCTACTTCAAGACCTGATCATCGACGCCCTTTCTCCCATCAGACCGTGGATTCTCCTGGAGAAGATCGCGAGGCCGTCCTCGCGAAGATCAGAGCCGAGGTCGACGCGGTCCTCGCCGCCGGTGAGGTCCCGGATCGTGCTCGGTGGGCGGATCTGCTGCCGGAGGGTGACGATGAGCTCGATACGCTCATCGAGCTGCGGACCTTTCGTCACCAGCAGGCGGTTGGCGAACTCGATGTCGATGACGCGGAGCGGCTCCTCGCCGATATCGAGGCGGAGATTCAGGACGCGCTCAACCAGGGTAAGACGCCGGACCTGGTTGTTTACGAAGCCCGTTATCCCCATCTCGCCAACCGCATCGAGCGCCTGGGCTCGACACACGAGTTCGTCTACGACGCGTTGAGCGGTGACCACGTGCCCGCGTCGGTGGCTCACAAGGAGGACGACGCTCAGACGGCGCTCGGTCGCTACCGGGTGCTCGGTCGCATTGCTGACCACCCGGTGGGGACGGCTTACCTCTCCGTTTCGGACGACCCCCCCGAACGTGTGGAGCTGCTGGTCCTCGATGCGCGCATTCCACGGGGTCTCGGCTGGGAGATCGTTAGGGAAGCGGACCAGAGTCGCAGTCTGCAGGGTCCCGGGCTGCTCCCGGCCCGTGAAGTAGGCGATGTGCGCGGTGTGCGCTTTGTCGTATCCGAGCACAAGGCGGGGGTCAGCCTGTCCCAGGTGCTGATGGATCTGGCGTTTCATGGCGGCGAGCGCACGCTGGAGCACGCCATGCCGCCTTATGGCCGTCCCGTGGGCGACGAGCATTCGGCTGAGGATCGCGCGGAGGCGAACGCCAACGGCGCCCAGGCCGCGGCCGTGCTCGGTGCCGATTCCGTTCACGTGCGCCGCTCGATCGCGTTGGTCCGTGACATCGCCAGGATCGTCGCCGCGGCTCACGTGAAGGGACGTCTTCACCGCAACCTGTCGCCGTCGGCGCTCGTGATCGCTCGGGATGGGGCGCCGTGGGTTCGCTGGTTCGGCCTCACCCGTTACCTGCCGCCTCCGCGACCGGTGGCCGTCCGTACCCCGCTATGGCGTGCTCCAGAATTGCTGGCCGGGGCAGAGGTCACCAAAATCGACTGGCGCGCGGATGTGTGGGGCGTGGGAGCGCTGCTGTTCTCCATGCTGCGGTTCGAACCGCCGTTGCTGCTCCATCCGGGGGATATGGACCGCTCGCGCGTGTTACGGGAGGGCGCCGACCGGATTGAGCGTCAGCTTGCCGCGGTGCTGCCGGTCCTGCGCCCGACCCTCTCGCGGGCCCTGTCTTGGGATCCGAGCGCGCGCCATGCAAGCTGCGAAGCCCTCGCCGACGAGCTGGATTCACTCCTCCAACGCCTCGATTCGGGATCACGCGTGACCCCGCCGCAGCGTGAGCCACCGAAGAAGCGCCGCGGTTGGTTCCGCCGTCGCGGGTAGGCGACCCGCGCCTTCAAATCCACATGATCACGACGAGGATGGCCACCAGGACCAGGGCCGCTACGAGTATCGGGACGTTCCAGCCCGTCACTTGATCGGGCGTGAGCCCCTCCCGTTCAAGGAAGTCCGCGTAGGCGTCGTCGTCCATGCCGCCGAGCTCGACGGAGGCGGCTTCGATCTCGTCAGCGTCCTTCCACCCGGTTTGGATGTCGGACCCGCAATGGGGACAGGACGGTCGCCCAGCGCGGAACGACTCGCCGCAATATCCGCATGCGATGGTTCCCATCAACCCTGCAGAGAGATCTTCTTGCGGCGCGGGGCGTCAGCGTTGCGCATAGCGCACGCGGTCGCGACCCGATCGGCGAGGGCGCGGAACGGGCCCGCGAGCGATTCGTCGTCCGACAGGGCAGCGGGTGTCCCGGTGTCGCCGGAGACGCGGATCCCCTGAACCAGGGGCAAGGTCGCGAGAAACGGGTGCGCCTGGGCTTCGGCCCAGGCCTTCACGTGGCCCTCGCCAAAGATCTCGCCAGCCATGTTCTCGACGAGGCCGAGGAGATGGATGCCGGTCTGATCGAACATGGCGATTGCCTTGCGCGCGTCGACCATCGCGACCTCTTGCGGTGTCGAGACGACGATCGCTCCGGTAAGGGTGATGGACTGCGCCATGGTGAGCGCCACGTCTCCCGTGCCGGGTGGCAGATCGATGATCAGGAAGTCGAGGGGACCCCAGGCGACGTCCCCGAAAAACTGTTGCAAGGCGCCGTGGAGCATGGGGCCCCGCCAGACAACGGGCTTGTCCTGTTCCACCAGGAAGCCCATGGACATGAGCTTCATGCCGTGTGCTTCGACGGCGCCGAACATCTTCTTGCCGTCGGGTCCCTCCACCGGATGGGGGTGCTCGTTAGTCGCGCCGAGCATGGTCGGGATAGAAGGGCCGTAGATGTCGGCGTCCAGGACGCCGACGCTGGCGCCTTCGCGGGCGAGCGCGGCGGCGAGGTTCACGGCCACCGTTGATTTGCCGACGCCGCCCTTGCCTGAGGCCACGGCCAAGACGTTACCTACCTGGGCGAGGGGGTCCTGCGCGTCCTCCACCGTGCCCGTGACTCCGCTGAACGTGACCTTCACGTTCGTGTTGATCTGCCAAGAGAGCGCCTCGATCGCCGACCTCGCGGCGGCTTCGACGGAGGCCATGACCCGTTCGCCAGGCACCGGGACGGAGATCTCCGCTTTGACAGCGCCGTCGCACTCGGTGACGTGCTTGACCCATCCCAAGGAGACGATGTCCCGGTCTGTGCCCGGGGCCTTCACCTGTCGCAGGGCTTCGTTGACCTCGCCGATTTTCGTCTCGCGATCACTCATGGGATGTCTCCGTGGGGGTGCGATATGGTTACAGACCCGCGCTCGCGGGCCAACGATTACAATGGGGTTAGAGAGGGAGAGGCATGCCAAGACTCTATGTACTCGGGGCTGGTGGGGGTGTCCCAACGCTGCATCGGCAGACCTCCAGCTACTTGGTGGAGGGACGGCGGGGGCCGGTCTTGTTCGACGCAGGCACCGGGCTGTCCCGGTTGGATGATCCGTTGTTTCGGGAGATGGTCGCTCGCTCGAAGCGCGCCTGGGTGCTGCTGGGTTCGTGCGGGCATGGCCGGATAGCGGGGCTGCACTGGCTGCCGTCTCTGTTGCCCGGGCTCGAGGTGACCATCGGGGTCCCGCCGAAGGGCCGATCGGCCATCGAACGACTGCTAAAAAAGCCCTACCTTCCGTACGGTCGGGATGCGTGGGAGGAGAACCTGGCGACGCTACGGATCGTCGAGCTGGAGCCTGGCCGGACTGACTTGTTCGGCGAGCCTGTCGACGTTCGGATGTTGAGCGGGCCCGAGCCCACATGCGTCTTTCGCGTTCGAGAGGCCTGCTACGCGACCGGTTGTCCCGCGCGAGAGGAGACCGCCGAGCTGGCCGCGCACGCGTCCGTCTTGATCCACGACTCCTACCTCGACTCCGAGGACCTGGAGGCTCGGCCAGGGCTGGGGGAGCTTCACGCCACCGCGGGCGCCGCTGCTCGACTCGCCGCCGAGGCCGGGGTGCGGGATCTGGTGCTGGGGCATCTGAACCCTGCCCACGAGCCGGGGCGCATTGAGCGGCTTCAGTTCGAGGCGACGACGACTTTCCCGCGTTCCGTGATCGCCACGGATATGGGGTGCATCAAGATGTCAGGGGTCCCGGAGGAGTCGATGTCTGGGGACCTTGTAGACGAAACGGACGGGGTGGCTGAGCCTGCCGAGACCGACGGCGTTGATGCGCTGCTCCCATGAACGGCGTTCTTCGGCCAGAATAAAGATATGTGGCGCGTCCACGTTCTCGTGAGCGGTCGTGAGACCGGGGTCTTCGACTGCTTCGACGGCAGGGAGATGGTGGTTGGCCGTGATCCTGCGGCTGACATCGTCGTCCCCGAACGGTCCGTTTCTCGTCGGCATTGTCGCGTCGTCGGCGCTGCGGACGGGGTCGACGTACTCGACCTGGGGTCCGCCAACGGCGTCTACTCTTCTGGTCGTTCGGTGCAGCGGATCAGGCTCGGCGAGGGGGAAGAGGTCCAGATCGGGATGGCGCACTTGCGCGCCAGCAAGGTGACGAATCGCACGGGCATGGTCCCGATCCAGGGATTCGTGGAGACCGCCTCTGGAGGCCCGGGCGATGACCCGAGCACGGCCTCATTCAGCGATTCGTCGCGCTCCATCCTCGACGCGAGCAACACGGCCTACAAGGAGCTGGAGAAGGAGCGCTTGGCGCTGCTGATCGAGGCGGGGAAGAGCCTCTCGCAAGCGCTGGAACTGGACGATCTGTTCGAGCGCATCATGGACCACCTGTTCCAGATCCTGCAGGTGCGTCGCGCGGTCCTCGTGCTCAGGGAAGCGGACGGCCGCCTCGAGCCCCGTTGCTTGCGTCCGGAGACCGAGCAGCGTGAGCTGTCCGAGGTGGCGAGCCAGAGCATCCTGCGCACCGTGATGGAATCGGGGAAACCGCAGATCATCGACGACGCGCAGCTCGACACGGGTTTGAACATGGCTCAGAGCATCCTTGCGGCAAACATCAAGGCGGCGATCTGCGCGCCTCTGACGAGCCACAATCGGGTCATCGGAGCCCTGTACGCGGACTACCCTGGGCGGGCGCAGCTGTACCGCCGCTCGGATTTAGACTTCTTCGGGGCCTTCGCCAGTTTGGCGGCGGTCGCGCTCGACAACGCGCGCATGCAGTCCGAGTTGCGCGAGCGAGAACGGTTGCAGCTGGACCTGCAGATCGCCGCAGAGATCCAGCTGGGCCTGTTGCCCGACGACAACCTCGACGCGCCCGGCTTCGAGATGGACTGGGCCTACGTCCCGTCCAAGCATGTCGGTGGCGACTTCTATGATTGTACCGTCATTGACGACGACAAGGTCGCGCTGGTCTTGGGCGACGTGGCCGGCAAGAGCATCGGAGCGGCCTTGTTCATGGCGCGGCTGATGTCGTTCTTGCGCGCGACGGTCCCGGAGGACCCGTCCCCGGGAAGCGTACTCACGCGCACGAACGCGCTCCTCGGGGCGCCTGCGGATCGCGTGTTGTTTGCGACGGCGTGCTACATGGTCGTGTCCCGCTCGGAGGGGAAGCTGCGCTACGCGTCGGCGGGGCACAACCCGGCGCTGATACTCGAGCCGGAGACGGAGGACTTCAAGGAGCTCGGCGCGACCGGGATTCCGCTCGGGATCGACGCGGATTATGTCTACGAGGGGAGTGACATCGCCGTGGCGCCCGGCGCGCTGGTCGTCCTCTACACCGATGGGATCGTCGAGGCACGCAACTCCGCTGGCGAGCAGTTCGGCCTGGAGAAGCTGAAGCTCCTGATCCGGGAGCACCGCGATGCACCCGTGAAGGACGTTACCCGGGCTCTCAACGAGACGATCGTTGTCTGGTGCCGTGGCTCGACTTATACCCGCGACGATATCGCCATTGTCGTGGTGCGCATCTCCGGTTGATGTCCCGGAGGCGGTGACTCAAGGCACCATGAGGTGAGGCATCTGGTCGCCGTAAGGGAACAGGCCGAACAGGCCTCCGGTGTGGAGAAACAGCGCGCGTTGACCGGGCGGTAGGGACCCGGTCCTGATCAGTGACAGCAACGCGCCGAACGCTTTGTTGGTGTAGACAGGGTCGAGGATGATCCCGGTGAGGATCGCCAGGTCGCGGATGCGCTCCAACTCCTCGAAGGTCGCGCGTCCGTAACCTGCTCCGACGAAGCCGTCCTGTAGGGTGCCCTCGGGCACGGCGGAGTCGATGTCTGGGAGGTGGTCGCGCCGCATGCCCTCGAGGATCGACGTGACCTTGGCCCTGAAGAACTCGGCGTCGTGGCAGACCGGGACCCCGACGATGCGTCCTTTGAACCCATAGCGTTGCGCGCCGGCGAGGAGCCCCGCCAGCGTACCTCCGGAACCGACGGGGACGACGAGCAGGTCGAACGAGATCGCCGCTTCGTTTTCCTCGTCGCAGATCTCCTTCATGCAGCGGACGTAGCCCAGGGAGCCGAGGGGCGTGCTGGCCCCCTCCGGGATCACCAGAGCGTCACGACCCTGGGCGCCCAGTTCCTCTGCTCGTTGCGCCATGTGTTTCTCCACCTGCTCGTAGGCGTCGTCCGAGAGATGGTGAATCCCCGCTCCGACGAGCAGGTCCAAGAACAGGTTGCCTTCTACCGAGGCTGCCCGCGCGCCGCGCAAAAACAACTCCACATCGAGGCCGCTCCTCCGCGCAGCGATGGCGGTCGCGCGGCAGTGGTTGCTCTGGGCGCCGCCACAGGTGAGGACGACATCGACGTCCGCTTCCAGGGCATGCGCCAGGACGTACTCGAGTTTGCGGACCTTGTTGCCGGTCAGGGCGGCGCCCGTGAGGTCGTCCCGCTTCACGTAGATCTCCACCCCGAGCTCGCGGCTCAGCTCCTGGAGATGATCGATCGGCGTCGGGAGACGGGCGAGTTCGATGCGTGGTGGTTCGTTCATGCGGCGAGGGGTTCGACAGGGGCGCCTGACAGAGTAAAAGTATGGGACAGGAGCCGATTTGGTTCCAACCACGATTTGGAGGATGTATGCGAGTTCGGGTCCTGCTCTTCGGTCCACTCGCTGAGGCGGCGGGCACGGAAGCCGTCGATGTGGAGGTCCCGGATGGGGCCACGGTGGGGGATGTCCCGGGTCTGGTGGACGGCTTGCCGGAATCCCTCCGTTCCCTCGCTTATGCGGTCAACGCCAGCTACGCTCCGCCCGACAGGCCCCTCGCTGATGGCGACGAGGTGGCCCTCATACCCCCTGTGAGCGGAGGTTGAGCGTGCTGGTGCAGATCACGGACGGCCCGATCGATGAGGCTGCGGCCCAGGCCTACGTGGCTAACCCCAAGTGCGGGGCGGTGCTCGTCTTTCGGGGGGTCGTGCGGGATCACCACCAGGGGAAATCGGTCAGCAAGATCGACTACCACTGCTATCGCGAGATGGCCGAGCGGGAGCTTCGATCCGTCGCCGAGGCCGCTGCGACCGCGCACGGACTTGATCGTCTGGCGGTCGTGCATCGCATAGGAGAGGTGTTGGTCGGGGAGGCCAGCCTGCTGGTCGTCGCCGCCACCGTCCACCGTCGACCGGCATTCGAGGGTATCCTCGCGCTCGTGGACGACCTGAAGCGTCGTGTGCCGATCTGGAAGAAGGAGTACGGTCCGGACGGCTCGCATTGGGTCGATGGTGTTACGCCGAACTCCGAGAGCGGACCCGGCGGCTGATTTTCGGGCTTTCATCACGCCAGCAGGAGGGGCATGGAGGAAGAACGGGCACGATTCTGCAACGCATGCAACGCCGTCGTCGGGTGGTACGCCACCTTCTGTGACGGGTGTGGGATGCGAGTCCAGGACCGGGGGGGCGATCCGACCGTGCAGTCGGGCTCACCCGCGGTTAGAGAAACTTCCTCCATCGAGCAGGACCTCTACCGGGCACACCTGCGGCTCATCCACAAATCGCGGGAGCGGAGCGAGAGCCTCAAGAAGGGGTGTCAGCGGATCGTAGGGGCCGTCAAGCAACTGGAGCGCGACCCGAGGACGGAGGATAGCGTTCGCAAAGCCATAGGACTCTCCGAGCGTCTCATCGATATGGCGGACGAGTGGGAGGAAGTGCAGCATCACTACAACCGGCAGAGTGAGGGTATCGAGGAGGATTTCCTGGCTCGGATCGACGACCTCGAGGCTGACCTCGAACTCGCGCCGCATCATCAGGTCGCGATCGAGGAGGAGGTCGGGTCCTTCATGCGCTCTCTTGAGGTTGGTGCGGAGGAAATCCGTGAGGCCGGTCGCTTCCTGGAGGTGGTGCGATCCCGTCAGAACAGCCGTCTTCTGGCCTTCGGTGGGAGCCGGGGCGCGACCCTGACCGTGGGCTTTCTGTGCATTTGCATGGGGCTGGGTGGCGCTGCCTACGGTTTCTGGGTTGAAGGTCTCGAGCTCGAGACCCTGGCTGGGACGGCTGGCCCGGCGATCCTCGGCGCGATAGTGATCTTTTTGCACGCGCGCGCACGATAGTGCGCCTCGGCTGCCGGCCGATCGTCTTCCATTGGGCTGCTGGCCACCGGTATACTTGGATTGTCTGCGTGGCAGTCGTGGGCCGTGACACCGGCCCCAACTGCCGTATTGATGAATGGTTAGCGACGCGTTTGCTATCGCCGAGGGCGGTCCGGTTCCGTCTCGGGCGCGTGTTCGCTTGTGCCGTTCCGTAGAGAGTCGTGATGCGACCCTCGCGACCAGGAGTTGACCGATGACAACCAAGCAGTTCCTGACGCTGCCCGCATTGCTGAGCGGGCTGCTCGTGGTGTGCCTCCTCATCGCACCCGCCGTGGGTAACGGCGGGAGCAAGGTGAGTGGCAGTGATAGCGGAGGCCCTTCGCTCTGGGCTCAGGTCTCGTGGGCGGAAGGCTACGTCCGCGCCCACGCGGAGGGAGTCCCTGGGGCGCCTGTGGAGTTGTCCGTCACCCTCGTGACGATTGGAGCTGCCGGGCACTCGACGTCGCAGTTCAGTCTGCCGGGTGTCTTCGATGTCAACGGCGAGTACGTGATCGGTGTGCCGCTGTCGAACTTGCTCCCGGGTGCGGACTTTGACCTCGTGGTGAACGCGGTCAGCCCCGGGGCTAACGGCGTGCTGGAGCAGTCCGCCACCTGGGGCCTCCGCAAGCGGACCTTCGATCCCAGCGACCCCAACGCCCCCACGGCTCCGTCCGGTGGCTCGGGGCTGGTCGCCGCTCCGGGTACGCAGGCACCGCTCCTGCCTTACACCTGGGCTGCGCTGCCTTACCAGTCTGACGTCGTCCTCTTCCAGTGTGCGCCTACCGGGATCGAAGGCGTGATCCCCGTCAACTGATCCTCTGATCGAAAGAAGAGTGATGAGGATCTCTACGATTTTGGAAGAACTCCGCGCCGCCCGTGATCGGGCTGATGCGGGGCACGGCCGAAGAGCGGTACTCGACCGCATGGCCGACATGATCACCGAGCTCGAACGCCAAGCCGGGGCTGACGAGACTCCCGAGCGCACGCGAGAGAAACTCGCGTGCCTCCTGCAGCACGTGGAGAGCGCTCACGACGCTCTGGGTAGCCGCATGTTCCACGTCGCCTTCGCCCTGAACGTGATCGGCGAAGGGATGGCGCGCGCGAATCTGCTGCACAAGAGCGTTATCGAGTTCATTCAGGTCGGACTGTACTTCTTCGGTCTGGAGCAGATCGAGCGGCGTTGGTCGTCCCGTGCCTCGGTGTATTCCGGTATTCACGCGGATCACCTGGGCGATTTCCTGGGCCGTTGCGCCCTCAAGGAGCTCCTTTGCGGTGCTCGCGTTCGGATCGATGAGGGGCGTGTCTTCTGCCTTACTTACGCGTACCTGAACAGCATGCGGAAGGCGTATTGGAAGCACTGCCGTGCATCTGAGGATGCCCTCGACGTCGCGATCACGTCCGAGATGGTGTCGGGCGAGCAGGCGGAGGCGATCCCGGCGCCTGAGGCATCGGATCCCTCGGATCGCGTTGCCCTCATGCTGGAGATCTTCGACAAGAAGCTGACGTCACGACAGCGGTGGATCTACCTGGCGAAGAACCGGTCGACCCTGTTCGAGGAGCGTGGCCCGACCCAGGGCATCGACGGAGACCTCCTAGCGTTACTGCTGGGAGAGGGCGGTTCGCCGGGAGCGGACCTCGGCTGGGCGGAGATCGCGCGGCGCCTCAGGGTCAATGAGAAGACGGCCAAACGTGAGTACTTGAGGGCGCTTCACGTGTTGCTCAAGGAGAGCTCCGAGGCCATCTTTGGGGGCGCGCGTATTCCGAGCAACTATGTTCGACGTATCCTCGAGCAGATTCGGGGGATCGTCTACGAGAAGGACCTGCGTATCCGGTCGGCCACGGGCCGCGGGATGCGCACGCTGGTCGATAAGTGGGAGGTGGCTCTGCGCTTTGTGTTGAACCACGAGCGCGTCGTTGCCTGACCCCGCTGTTACGGCTCTCCAGGAGCCCAGTGTGGAATGCGGTGATGGTCGCCCACGACGGGTGTGACTACGTCTCCAGGTATCTCGAGCGTTGGCTCGACGAGGGCGAGCGGTCCAGGATCGATCTCGACCAGGTCGGCTCCCACGCGAGCGCCTGTCCACTTTGCTATCAGCGCCTCTCCGCGTTCTTCCTGACCATCGATCTCCCCGAATCGTCCTATCTGAAGGAGACCATCGACGAGCTTGCGTTCTCTCTCCTCAATCTCGCTCGCGCGATCATCCGCGATGGCCCGGAGGAGGGGGAGGACGCGTCAGCGGTGATCGCTATCACGCGCGAAGGTGGCGGTTCGGCGGAGGAGAACGTCGAGTCCGGTAGCGAGATGATCGAGGACGCCGAGGACTACGCAGGTTCCGCCCGGGTCGGAGGCATGGACCTGGCGGAGCTGCGCGCGCAACTGGCGGACATAGAGCAGGGCGCTGGGCTGCGGAACGACCTCGCCCTGGATCTGTTTCACCGCGTGGCGGAACTCAAGAGTCGCTACGAGGCGGAGGCATGGAATTGGATCGGCGCCTTGCACTACGGAGCCGAGCGACTCGATGAGGCTGAGGCCGCGTTCTTAAAGGCGCTGTCGCCACGGGATGGCATCCACGAGGTCCGCTCGTTCGCCCACTGCACCCTGGCCTATATCTTCAAGCATCGAGGCGACCTGGACCGAGCGGTGCTATCGGCCCGTCGGTCCGTGGTCCTCGCCGAGGAAGACGGGAAGGACCCTTACTTCGGCCGCTTCGCCGAGCTGTACCTTCGCTTGTTGCGCGACGCGGACGAGGATGGGGCTCAGATCCGCGAAGTCGCGCTGACGTTGAAGGCGACGGACTGGGATCGATTCAGAGGTGACATCGCCGCCGCCGCCAACGCTCCGGTTCTGGAGGCCTATCTCCGGTCGCCGCTCGCCAGCGAGTTCCCCGTCAACGGCGCCTGACGCAAGCGGCTGCGCCGCAGTACCTTCACGCGCTCGGCACACCCCGTTCTTGCTGATGTCCGAATTGCGGGCGTTTTCTTCGCCGTTTCCGGGGGTGCTTTTGCCTATAGGGGTGGAAACGAACAACCCGCCTATCAGGCGCAAAATTCGGTAGCTCAACTTTGGAGGGTGGACACGGGGTTTACCCTCCTCTATGGCAGGGGAGTTGAGCAACCAATAAAAGAGGCCGATCCGAAGTGCGCGCACGTTCACTTGGGATCGGCCTCTTCCCTTTTGGCTGTTTCCCGATCCGCGGGCACGCCGTCGTCCCGCTGAGCACCCGGCGTCGGCGATCCTCGGGCCGTCACTCAGGCAGCCTGCGGCTGGTCCAGGTCGAGGACCGAGTCGGTCCAGGGCTCGTAGTCACGATTGCACGTGACCATGATGACCTGGTGGTCCCCGAGGTTCTCGAGGACCTCCCTGGTGACCGCGAGGCGTTCCTCATCGAAGTTGACGAACGGATCGTCGAGGAACAGCGGCAGGTTGATCTTGCGTGAGAGGTGACGCGCCATCGCGATGCGCATGGCGAAGTACAGTTGATCCTGGGCACCCTGGGAGAGGTTCTCAGGGCTGATTGGGACCGCATCGCCGCGGCTAATGACCGGTTCGAGCCCGGCTCCGAGGTGAACGCGTGTGTACTTCTCTCCGGTGATCTTGGCGAAGATGCCCGACATCTCCTCCGAGAGCCGGAGGACATCGCCGTCCTGGAAGTCCTTGACGCAGCCGTCCAGATGGTCGATGGCCACCTTCAGGGCATCACGCTCGAGGTCGTACCGCTCAAGTCGGTGCTCCTTCTCTCGAACGTCCTCTTCGAGCTCCGCGAGGTTGAAGTTGGTGCGCGCGCCGAGGGCGGCGAGCTCGATCCGCGCCTCTTCGAGCCGGGTACGATCCCGCGCTGCCACTTCTCCCATCTCCGCGAGCCGTTGACGGATTCGTTCGATCTCCGATCCGACGTGGCCACGATCGGTGATGCGGGCGAGCGAAGGGTGCTGCTCCAAGACCTCCTCGAGCGCCGCGCCAACCGTGCCTCGTTCTCGGGATGCGGTCTCGAATTCCACCTCCACCGCTTCCCGGTCGCCGAGCGCCTTCATCGCGGCCAGGAGGCGCTTGCGCTCCTCACGTAGCTCCGTGAAACCCGCGAACTCGGCCACCACCTGCTCGGGATCGCGACCGAGCAGCGATGGGCCGGCCTCAGCGAGGAACTCCTCACATCGCTTTTGCCGTTGCGTCACGGAGTCCTGCAGTTGGCGGATGCGCTCTCGTAGCGCAGCCTTTTGTTCCTGGAAGCCCGTGCCGAGAGCCCGCCCGACGCTGAAACCGAGCAGGCATCCCGTGGCCGCCGCTATGGAGCCGATCAGGGTGCCGAGCGGCGTCAGGATACCGGTGACCATGGCTACGCCGCCCAAGAGTCCGCCGAGGATCACGCCGTTCAGGGTGTTCGGGATGGGCCGGAGCTGCTCCAGATCTTCGCGTTGGCCCACGAGCTGGTCCCGCTCGTGCTGTCTGCCCTCTTCGTCCCGGGCATAGGCGCGCACCTTGCTGGGGAAGTCCGGCGCGACGTTCTTGAGGTGGGAGTAGCGTTGGGTGACCTGCTCGCCGACCTCGCGTTCGCGGTCCGCATACCGCTTGAAGTTGTCGCGACGGGACAGGGCGGCGTCGTACCGGCGATCCGCCTCCTCCCGCCGTCCGAAGAGCCGGAACAGGCGCTCGTGGGCTTCGAGCGACGCGCGGTCGTAGGTGATGTCTTCGTCCACACGCCTGAGGCGGATCTCGAGATCAGCGGACTCCGCCTCCAACTCGAGCGCTCGTGACAGCGCTTCGCGGCCCTGTTGGAGCTGCGTGCGCTCGGTCTCGAGGTCGGTGCGGGTCTGTTCGATGATCCGGCCGCGGCCCGGCGCGCCGGAGCGCCAGGGGTTCTCTGTCGTCAGCTCCGAGTAGCGTCCGTGAAGCTCGTGAAGCGCGCCCTTGTAGTCCATGGACGTGGAGCCTGAGAGCAGCCGGCGGATCTGATCCGAAACCGCGGTCGTCAGGCTCTGCTGGCCGAAGAACACGGTGGCGCGGAAGATCGCCTCGTCGCGGAAACCGAGGAGGTCGCTGAGGTGCTCGAAGTACCGTTGGTCTTCATCTCGGGCCCCGCGGGGATCGGCGCGCCCGCAAAAGATCTCTTCCTTGATCCCGCTCGGGTCCGTCCCGTGGATGCGCGTGTCGTTGCTGTTGAAATCCCGGTAGACGCTGATGCGGGATCCGTCTTGCCGCTGGAATTCGAGCTCTCCTGCGTACGATTCGTGCTCATCCCACGGCTCATACTTGCGCGCCAGGTTGAGGTCGCGGAAGCCAAACAACACGCCGAAGATGGAGTTGATCAGCGTCGATTTGCCCGCCTCGTTGCGACCGAGGATCAGGTTGAGCTTGTCCGGGGAGAACGTGACGTCCAGCCCGCGGTTGAAGACGCCGAACCCGTGTAGGCGGATGCGCCGTAACTTCATCAGGCTCCCTCCTGAGCCGTCGCTTCTGGCATGTCTCCGTCCGCCGAAGGAGCGCTGGTCCGCTGGCGGTCCGCTGGCGGTTTGTACAGGATGTCTCGCGCGTGTTCCTCGTCGAGGAATTGCTCCAGGCCGACCTTCAGCGCCGCCCGTGACACGGTGAGCTCTCGGTGGACGGGTGAATCAGAGCCGGCGGTCAGGGCGCGGTCTTCAAGGTCGGCGATGTGCTTCAGCATGCGACGGGCGAAGAAGCCGCGGATGGTGTGTTCACCCTGGATGCGTCGCAACAACCCGCTACGCACGAGGTCCGTCCGGTCGACCAGTTCGAGGTGGCGGAAGCGCCCGCGCACCTTGGTCGCGATCTTCTCGAGGTCGCAGATGAACTCGAGGGGCCCGACGAGCTTGATCCGCGCGATGATGTTGGAGGCGGCGCGCGCGAGGATCGCGGCGCACAGGCCATCCGGGTCGGTGATGCGCTCGGAGAGGAGGTCGATCGTCCATTCCTCGAGGTGCGCCGCGTTCACCGGAACCCGTGTGAACGCGACGTTGCTCTGCTCGATGTTGACCACCAACAAGGACTTTCGGCCGGCGTCGCCACGTTCGAAGCGGCGACCAGCCAGCGTGCCCGGGTAGGCAGCTGCCGTCCCCTCGAACTCGTATGTCGCGAAGCCGTGGTAGCCACCGAGGGCGATGTAATCGAGCTCGGACCCGGCGATCGCAGCGGGGTCGACGGTCTGGGTGAACGGCCGTGCCCCTGCCTCCTCGTGGCCAGGCAGCTCGGCGCAGAGGAGGCCGACGTGCAGGCCCGGGTCCGCGATGTGTGCCGCCATGAGCCCGTGTCCGTTGCCCACCAGGAGGTCCTCGGGGGCGTCTCCGAGGCCAAGTCCCTTGCTCTCGTGGCTGGCCTCGCCGTGGATCTCGGGCAGCTGCCGTTCGAATCCCGGGAAGCGCTCGGGGGAGGTCCCGGGCTGGGCCGCGGAGCCGTAGAAGAAGACCTCTTGGCCGCGGATGGTGTGCTTGAGCGGATGCGGCAGCGTCGATGTGATCACGTCGACGCCCGGCCACCGCTCGGTCCGGTAGACCGAGTCTCTGTAGCCGGCCGCATCGCGATAGCCGGGGACGATGACCACGGGTTTCTTGTGAGCGACCAGTCGCCCGAGCAGGCCGCGCGCGAAGCTCAGGGTCTCCGGATCGGGCTCGTGTCGGTCGAAGAGATTGCCGGAGATGAGGACTCCGTCGATGCCGCGCTCAGGGTCGAGGGCGACGTTCACGGCCTGGCGAAACGTCTCCATGACCTCGAGGCTTCGCGGCCCGGCTTCGTTGCCCAGATACTCGTGACGGCTCCCCAGATGCAAGTCGGCCAGGTGGAGAAATCGCACGGCCATGGGGGCCCCTCTCTGCTTCCGTCAGCTTGCTCAAACGCCTTCTGCGCGGCCGGGGACGCGTCCCGGTCGCGCTCCAAGAGACGACGCAGAGCATACTTTTGGCGGACCTCCCAGTCAACGAACAGTGCGCTGCATTTGCAACCGCAGTGTTCGTCAGACCGCAACATGGAGTGGTGCGTTACGTGCACGCAGCTCCTGTCCGTCCACGGACCTTGACTCTCGTCAGGTTGGTGACGGGTCGCGACCCGTCGAAGCCCTGTCGTCGCGGAGGCTTCGTCTTGGAGTCGGCCGGGTGACAGCCGATCAGGTCCGGGCAAGCTCCGGACTCAACTGCATCCCGGCGCCGCCGCGTATGAACGCGGCCGGATTCGACGCGTGTCCTGCCGCTTCGGAGCTGGCGACAAGGCCGTTCCGCACCAGATCCTCGAGGGATTGATCCAGCTGCATCATCCCGTCCTTCTTGCCGGTCTGCATGAGCGACTCGAGCTGGAAGGTCTTGCCTTCGCGAATGAGGTTGGAGACCGCCGACGTGCTGGCGAGGATCTCGAACGCCGCGACGCGACCCTGGCCGTCCTTGCGTGGGAGGAGGCGCTGGGCGATCACGCCTTTCAGCGACTCCGACAACATGACGCGGATCTGCTGCTGCTGGTTCGTCGGGAAGACGTCGATGATCCGGTCGACCGTCGCCGGGGCGCTGTTGGTGTGCAGGGTCCCGAACACCAGGTGCCCCGTCTCCGCCGCCGTGATCGCCAGCTGGATCGTCTCCAGGTCCCGCATCTCGCCGACGAGGATGATGTCCGGGTCCTCCCGCAGCGCCGACTTCAGGGCGTTCGAGAAGCTCATGGTGTTGTTGCCGACCTCGCGCTGGTTGATCAGCGACTTCTTGCTGCCGTGCACGAACTCGATCGGGTCCTCGACGGTCAGGATGTGGCTCGAGCGGGTCTCGTTGATGTGGTCGACCATGGCGGCGAGGGTGGTCGATTTGCCGGATCCGGTCGCGCCCGTAACCACCACGAGTCCGCGGTGGAGCTCGCAGAACCGCATGATCTGGGGAGGCAGCCCGAGCTGCTTCGCGGTCAGGATGGTGGTCGGGATGAGTCGGAAGGCCGCGGCGATGCCGTTGCGTTGCTCAAAGACGTTGCAGCGGAGACGGGTGACGCCGGGGACCTCGTAGCTGAAGTCCACTTCCTTCGTCTCCTCGAACGTGGAGGCCTGGTCGGCGCTCATCAACTCGTAGAGCAGCTTCTTGTTCAGCTCGGGCGTCAGCTCGTCGTAGTCGATGGGGACCAGGTCGTTGTTCAGCCGGACCATGGGCGGGTATCCGGACGACATGTGGAGGTCACTGGCGCCCCGATCCTTGGTGATTCTGAAGATCTCGTCGATCGCTGCCATCGTCCCTGTGCCTCCGGGTGGAGGGTCCCGATCATCCGGGCTCCCTCCCGGTTCATCATCGGGACTGCGTGAGGCGGCTCTTGAGCCCGTGGCCACTCCGTGCGAAGGTTCCGCATGGCCCAACCCCCCGCCGATTCGAACCGCCGGCGCTACCTGCGGCTGCAGGACAACTTTCGCGTCGAATTGGAGCCGTGGGCGGGTACCCCTCTCGCGTGCGATGAGGAGGAAAAACCCGACCCGGTGGTCGCCTTTTCGCGCGACCTTTCGATCGGGGGCATCTGTGTCGTCGCCGACCGCGCGACGTCCGCAGGGGGGATCGTCGAGGCGACGATTCACGTCGCCGAGATGGATCAGGCGCTGAAGGTCGTCGGTGAGGTCATCCGTTGCGACGTCCGCGCCGACGGCCGCTACGAGATCGCCTTGCGCTTCGCGCCGGGTTGGATCGACGAGAGCGTCCGCAGCCAGCTCGAGCGGCTGGTCTACGGTTGAGGCCTTAGTCCAGTATCCCGAGGGCCTTGAGCACGCCCGTCGAGTGCAGCAGCACCACGAGGATGATGGCCGGGACGACGTATTGCAGCAGGCGCAGCCACGCGGCATAGAGGTGACCCAGCGTGGAGCTGCGGACGAACTCATCCCGTCGGACCTTCTCGCCGAGGCGCCAGGCGCAGAACACGGCGATCAGCATGCCGCTGAGCGGCAGCATCCAGTTCGACACCACGTAGTCGGCGAAGTCGAACCAGTTCCCTTTGGTGATCGCACCCCACTCTTCACCGAGGATGCTCTCCTTGGCGCTGGCGAAGTTCGCGCCGAACAAGTCGGTGCCGCCGGAGAGGGCTGACGGGATGCCGAAGAGGGTGATGGCGGCGGTGCAGACGAGGGTCGCCTTCTTGCGGGACCACTTCTTCTGGTCGATGAAGTAACTCGCCACGACCTCGAGGAGCGAGATGGAGGAGGTCAGGGCGGCGAAGACCAGGAGGCTGAAGAAGACGATGCAGAGGAACTGGCTCCCGGGCATCTGGGCGAGCGCTACCGGGATGTTCTGAAAGACGAGCCCCGGGCCCGCCGTGGGGGTCATTCCGAAGCTGAAGGTGATCGGGAACAGGATCAGGCACGCCATCAGGGCGATGACCGTGTCGAGGACGCAGATGGCTACGGAGTTGCTGACCAGGCAGGAGTCCTTACGCAGGTAACTGCCGTACGTGATCATGGCGCCGACGCCGAGGCTGAGGGTGAAGAACGAGTGCCCCAGCGCCTCGAGGATCCCCTCGGCGGTGAGGTTGTCCGTGTTCGGCTCGAAGACGAACTGCAACGCCTTGTCCCAGCCGGACTGACGGGTGGCCTGGACCAGCAGGACACTCAGCATGACCAGCAGGAGCGGCATGAGGATCCGCGCTCCGCGTTCGATGCCCCTCTGGATACCTCCCAGGACGACGAGGGCCGTCAGCGCCATGAAGAAGACGTGCCAGCCCAGGTTGGCGTTCGTGTTCTCGTACAGGTTGCCGAACACGGCGCCGACCTCCTTGGGGTCACCGCCGGAGATCTCTCCGGAGATCGACAACCACGTGTAGTGGCATGCCCAGCCCGCGACGATGCTGTAGTAGGACAGCATGACGAACGCGGCGAAGACGCCCATGCCACCGACGATCTTCCATCGGGAGCGCTTGCCTCCCAGGTCCTCGAAGGCCCCCACGGGTGACTTCTGGGTGGACCGACCGATCATGATCTCGCCGATCATGATCGGCAGCCCGACGACGACGATGCAGACGAGGTAGATCAGGACGAAGGCGCCGCCGCCGTTCTCACCGCAGATGTAGGGGAACTTCCAGATGTTCCCCAGTCCGATGGCCGAGCCGGCCGCCGCGAGGACGAACCCGATCTTCGAACCCCATGCTCCGCGGTTCTCACCGTTGCTCATCTACCTGCCTCACTTCTTCCTGTTGAACGGAGTGTGCTCCTGGGCGAAGTACTCGTCCTGCATCCGCTTGACCTGGCCGGACAGGATCACCACGGCGATGAGGTTGGGAACGGTCATCATACCCAGCGCCACGTCGCCGAACGTCCACACCGTCTGCAGGGGCAGGATCGCGCCGAGGAACACGAAGCCCAGGAACGCGAGCTTGTAGACCATGACGCCCTTCAGCCCGAAGAGGAACTCCGTGCACCGGTCACCGTAGTAGGACCACGAGATGGCGGTGGACAGGGCGAACAGGAGGACGGTGAGGGTCACGATGAGCCGCCCGGGACCTCCCAGGGCCTTGCCGAAGGCCTCGGCCGTCAGCTCCTGCCCGAGCTTGATCATTCCGGCGTTCACCGTGACGCCATCCGCGCTCTCGGCGTCGATGCTGCCGCCGTTCACGGTGACCTCGCCTGTATACGGCTCTCCGTCCTTGCTGATGCGCTGGCCATCGCCGCTGAAGACCACGGGGCCGTTGCTCTTGACGAGCACGACTCCAGTGACGGTGCCGTCGTGGTGACGGATCCCGGTCGGCAGGCCGTCCGTGATCACGAGGAACTCGTCGACCTTGTCTTCGTCCTCAACCGAGCCGTCGATGACACCCTCGTGTCCGGCAGCCTCGATGGTGGGGTCGCCCCCGCGTCGTCCCATGGCCGCTCCGAACGACGTCAGGTCGGCCGGGGAGTCTCCAGACGCCCATGTCATCACCGAGAGGTCCTTGTGGGCCAGGTCGTGCTCCGTCTCGACCGGCTCGTCCCACAGCCCCGAGGTGATCACGACGAGCCCCGTCATCGTGCAGATGATGATGGTGTCGATGAACGGCTCGAGCAGCGCCACCAGGCCCTCCCGCAGAGGAATGTCGGTCTTCGCTGCGGCGTGGGCGATGGGCGCCGATCCCTGACCGGCCTCGTTGGAGAACAGGCCGCGCTTGACCCCCCATAGCAGGGTCATGGACCAGGCGCCTGTGGCGGTGCCCGCGATGCCGGCGGTCGGGTTGAACGCGTTCTCGAAGATCGTCCCGAAGGCGCCCGGGATCTCGGAGCCGTTGATGGCCAGCACGATGAGCGCGCCGACGGCGTAGAGACATGCCATCACCGGGGCGAGGATGCTCGTCACCTTGCCGATGCGCTGGATGCCGCCGAGGATCACGATCCCGACCAGGACGGCGCAGACGGCGCCGGTGACGGCGAACGGGACGCCCCAGTTGTTGTTTGCCGCCTGGGCCAGCGTGTTGATCTGGTTCATGTTGCCCGCGCCGAGGGACGAGCAGATGGCGCAGAACGCGAAGAAGACAGCGAGGGGCTTCCAGTTGTTGCCGAGCCCCTTGAGGATGTATTTCTGCGGACCGCCCGACGAGTTCCCCGCTTCGTCGAAGTCGCGGTACTTCATCGCCAGCGACACCTCGACGTATTTCGTGCACATGCCGAAGGCGGCGGTGACCCACATCCAGAAGATGGCGCCCGGTCCGCCCCAATGGATGGCCAGGGCGACGCCCGCGACGTTGCCGATACCGACCGTCGCCGACAGGGCCGTCGTCAGCGCCTGGAAGTGGGAGATGTCACCCGCGTGGCTGGGGTCGTCGAAGTCGCCTCTGACGATCTGGACCGCGTGCCTGAGCCTACGCACCTGGATGAAGACCATCCGGAGCGTGAGGTAGGCGCCGACGGCGAGGAGGGCTACGGCGAGCCAGGGGAGATCCCCCGCAGGCGTCGGGATGGTGACGCCCCAGACCAAGTGCTCGAGGAAACTGACGATATCGGAGAACAAAGCGTCCATGACGGCTCCAGGAAAGTCCCTATGCCACAAACCGTTACGCGTCTCGCGCCGTCTTTATACCGGAGAGCGGGTCGGTTCGCTGAACGAGGGGCTCAAACCAGCTTGAGGACACCGCCCGGTCGATCCGGTGCCGTGAAGCCCCGAACCCACTCGACGATGCCTCGGCTGCCGTCCCGGTCGGAGTGTTGGACGGCCAGGTCGCACGCGCAGGTCAGCCCGGCGTCCAGCCCGGGGGCGCCGAGGAGCGCGGCCGGGACATCGAATCGGTAGATGGTCTGGATCGCGTCGGTCTTGACGTCGGCGCTGATCCGTCCGTGCGGTGCCCAGTAGAGGTCCTCTCGGACCCAGCTCTTGCCGTCCGGTCCGATGCGGACCTGGACCGTCCCGTCGGGTACCTCGAGCACCAACCGAACCCCATCCTCCTGGCCGTTTTCGTTGCACGCACGGTCGGCGTCCGCGACGACGCAGCGGATCTGCAGGACCTCGGGCGTCCACCGGGCCTGGACCGTGGCGCTGACGTCCCGGGTCGTCCACCAGGATGACTGGACCACGTGGTCGCCGCCGGCGAGGTGGGCGCCCCCCCCATCGGGCCACGGCGCGTCCCGGTCGTCGGCCTCGTGGGCGACGAGCGCCGGTCGCCTGTCGGCCGTCGGCAGCGGCGGATGGGACAGCTCGATGCGAACCGGCAAGGCGTCGACGGGGACGATCATGCGGACGCTACACACCTCGGTGTCCCAGGCCCATCCATCGGCGTCATGGCGGGTGCCCGGGGCGCTGCGTGCTTCTACCGGGTTGTCATTGCAGATGACCTGGTCCGGGGGGCCGGGCAAGCCGTGGAGTTCGAGGTCGAGCGCCCGCACTGCCCCCGGGTGTTGGCCCGCCGGCTCGTCCACCGTGACGATCTGATGTAGGGGCTCGCTGCGCAGGTGGACGCCGATGTCGCGCCTCGGTCCGTCGCCATCGGCGGGGCCGTCGTTGTCGTCTTCGACCAGGGTGAAGGTGCCGTGACCACCGGCGAAGATCTTGACCCGCAGGACGTCCGATTGGGTGTCGTCGCTGTTCCGCCCCGGCTCCTGCCACGGAACGATGGCGCCGCCCCTCGCCAGCACCGGCACCCGGTCCATGGGGGCGTCGAGGGTCACCTCGCAGCCATCGACGCGCAGCGGTCGCCCTTCGGGGAACGTGTGCCACCGTCCGGGTGGCAACGACAGGTTGAGGCGCGTCACCCCGGGCTCCAGGACCGGCGCGACCAGGAGTCCTGAACCCAGCATCCAGCAGTCCTCACGATCCGCGAGATCGGGGACGTCGGGCCATTCCATCCACAGGGGGCGAACCATGGGGGTGCCGTGACGCGCGGCGTCGTGCAGCATCGCGTACATGTAGGCCAACAGCCGGTACCGCGTGCGGATGGCCGCCCGCGCACAGGACGTCCAGGGTTCGCCGAAGCTCCACGGCTCCTGGTCGGGCGTCCCGAGGCAGGTGTGCACGCGCATCAGTCCGAGGTGCGCGGCGGCTTGAAGCCAGCGGACGAACAACTCCGGCGACGGTGAGCCACCGAAGCCACCGATGTCCGGTCCGTACATGGGGAAGCCCGACGCCGACATGTTCAACGCCATCGGGATCGAGTGCTTGAGGTCATCCCAGGAAGAGAAGTTGTCGCCGCTCCACGCCGCCGCGTATCGCTGGGTGCCCGCGTAGGCGGCGCGTGTCAAGACGAAGGGGCGCTTGTCCGGGCGCATGCGGGCGACGCCGTCCCGCGTCGCGCGGACCATCTCGTGGCCGTATGCGTTGTGGACCTCGGCGTGGGAGATCGGGCCGTCCTCCGTCTGGTGTACGGCGTCATCGGGGAAGGTCCCACCGGGGCCGTCGAACACGGACGGTTCGTTCATGTCGTTCCAGTAGCCGTCGACGCCGTCCGCGACGAGCGGCCCATAGAGCTCGCCCCACCAGTCCCGCGCGGCGGGGGAGAAGAAGTCCGGATACGCGCACTGGCCCGGCCAGCATGTCCCGTGGCCCTCGCTGCCGTCGGGCAGCTTCACGAAGGCGTCGGCCTTCTTGCCCTCGGCGTATGCGTGGTAGGTCTCCTCTACCTTGAGACCCGGGTCGATCATCGCGACGACCTTGAACCCGTCATCGTGGAGCGAGTCGGTGAGAGCCTTCGGGTCGGGGAATCCGTCCGGGTCCCACGTAAAGCACCGGTAGCCGTGCATGTAGTGGATGTCGAGCCACAGGCCGTCACACGGGATGTCGTGCGTCCGGAAGGCACGCGCGATTTCCTGTACGCGCTCGGCCGGATGATAGCTGTAGCGACACTGGTGGAACCCGAGGGCCCACCGCGGCGGCAGCGCAGGTCGCCCCGTGAGCGCGGTGTAGCGACGCACGACGTCCAGGGGGTCCGGGCCAGGCACGAGGTACACGTCCAGGCGTCCCGTCTCGGTTCGCACGCGCAGCCGGTCGGGATCCCACGCTCCGCAGTCGACCGTGACGCGACCGGGATTGTCAACGAGCACTCCGTACGCGCGCCCGTCGCGGACGCCGATCCAGAATGGGATCGACTTGTAGATGGGGTCGGTGAGGCGGTCGTACATGAAGCTGTCGGTGTTCCAGAACCGGAACACACGGCCGCGATGGTCGAGCTTGCCGGCCTTCTCGCCGAATCCGAAGGTCCGCTCACCATGCGGATAGACGAACGCGACGTCACGCCGCTGTCCGGAGCTCACGAGTTCGGATGACGGCAACTCCGCGATGGTGGCGCCGCCTTCGTCCATGACGACGACCATGTCGCCGTCGATGCGGGCGGGAGGCGCTCGGTCGACCGGCCGACGATCGATGACCGCGTGACTCCTGTCCGACGGCTGCTCTTCACCGACCAGGTATTGCAGCCGGACGACGCCGTCCGCCAGCGGGGTCACGCGCAGTCGCGCGTCCGGGCCGCTCCCCAGCTCGGTCCAGGTCTGCCCGTCAGCGCTCACTTGTTTGAGACTCGGATGAACCAGTCCGGGGCGCGTTCGGCGAACACCTCAACGACCTCGATCGCGGTGAGCCGAAGTGCCTGGACGCTGAGGAGGTCGTCGACATCGACGATCGAGAGCAGCTGGCTTGCCCGATCGCGGAGGTCCGCGATCTTGGGGTCGGAGACCTCTATCCCGTCGACGGATCTGCGCGCGATCTTGGCCGCTCCGGCCCGTCCTCGCTCGAGGCCGTCCAAGGCCGACTCGAGCTCGTCGTTCAAGCGAGCGAGCGCCGTCACGGTTTCGTGACGCCCTGTCGCCCCGATGCCGCTGATGAGGAGCGCGGCTACGGCGGCCGCAGCCAGGCCCCCTGTGGCCGCGCGCACGACGCGGGCCTCGGTGTCTTGTCGGATGTCGTCGAAGTAGCCTTCCTTCAAGACCCGTGCGAGCAGATAGCCGACGACGAATCCTCCGATGTGGGCGGCGTTGTTCACCTGTGGCACGAGGAGCCCGAACACCAGGATCATGACGCTCCACTGCAAGAGCTGGCGGGCGACATACTGGTTGGCTGCGTCGGGACGAGATCGCGTGTTCGCCAGCAGCAGGCCGAGGAGCCCGCAGATGGCGCCGCTGGCGCCGGCGCCCCACGAAGGGTCGTTCCTCAGTTGACTCCAGATCGCGGACGTCGCGCTGCCGGCCAGCCCGGTGACGAGGAAGACCAGCAGCAAGCGCGTCGGGCCGTAGATCCGGTCTGCAAGGCGTCCGAGGTTGTAGAGCGCCATCCCGTTCAGGAGCAGGTGGGCGATGCTCAGGTGTAGGAACATGGATGTGAACTGGCGCCACCACTCGCTTGGGATGAAGAAGGAACGCCACCCGGAGGCGCCGGCGGCCCAGGACGCGTTACGGTCAATCGCGCCGATGGTGAGGAGGTTGCCGCCCTCAAAGTTGACGCCGCCGCTGAGCACCACCTCGCCGACGAACGCCAACCCGATCGCCCAGATGAGCAGGTGAAGGCTGCTGAAGAGGAACGTGCGTCCTCTGATCGTCACGTATCGACCGTACTCGGGCGCTTCCATGGGGGCGTCATGTTAGAACATCTCCCGTGGTTGGGGATGGCAGTCTGCACTTCAGCGTCCTGGGCAGCGGCAGCCGCGGCAACTCGGTGCTCGTGACGGGCGGCGGGACGACGGTTCTCGTCGATGCTGGGCTGAGCTTGAAGGAGACGCGTACGCGGATGGCGTCGCTTGGGCTCGATGTCGAGTCCGTCGACGCTGTCCTGGTAACGCACGAGCACTCCGACCACGTCTCCCACGCCGGAGTCCTGGCGCGCAACCTCCGGATCCCTGCTTGGATCGGCGACCGGACCCGAGCGGCGTCCGAGCGGTACTTCAAGGGCTCCGAGGAGACGCCGGAGCTGCCGGACTCGCCCTTCAAGATCGGCGCCCTTGAGGTGACCCCCGTCCGAAAGCCGCACGACGCGGCCGAACCTGTGGCTTTCTTGGTGACCCGGGGGGCGCACACGGTCGGGGTCTTCACGGATCTTGGCCACGTGGACGACGACGTCGCCGCGGCGATCCAGCGCTGCGATGTCCTGGTCATGGAGGCGAATCATGACCCCGGGATGCTGTCCCGTGGTCCGTACCCGGCGCACCTGAAGCGCCGCGTCGGGGGGCGACACGGGCACATCAGCAACGAGGACGCGGCGCTCGCGCTCGCGCGGTCCGTGCGGCCGGATCTCCGGTGCCTGGTCTTGGCGCACCTGTCGGAGAGCAACAACCACCCGGATCTGGTGCGCCGCGCGTTCGTCGACCACCTGGGGGCGAAGACGCCGTACAAACGATGGATCAGTTACCAGGAGCGTGCAACGCCCCTGTTCGACATCCACGGCGCGGTCGTCGCCGAGCGGGACCTGCAGCCTGCTGAGGGATCAAGTGATGCGCAGGTGGGGTAGAGGGGCAGCGGACCGGCTCAGTCCGTCAGGTGGTCCACCAGGTCGTACAGGTGACGTCGTTGCGCGTCGGGCAACTTTTGGAACTGGATGCCGGCGGGGAAGGGCGCATCGAGCCGGTCCGTAACGGCCCAGACGACGCGGCCATTGGCCACAAGGGGGGCTTGGCCAGGAACGTGGATCTGCAGCGCGACCTCGGCGGGTATCACCATCTCGACGGGGAACTCCACGCAGATCCCGCCGAGCCCGATGTTGACGCACCGTGCGGTGCCCGTCTGGCCAGTGGTGGGGATGCTGAAGTCGACCAACAGTTCGCAGTCGGTGCGCTGATGAGTGCGGCGGCCGGCCGGGCCGGGCGCCTGCTTCGTTGTCTGCCCCGTCCGGTGGGTCGTCGGCATCTCGGGTCCTCCCTCTATCCTGATATCGGCGGGGCCTGGCGCCTCAGGTGAGACCTTTTGGTTGCTTATTGCGCAGGATTTGCCGGTTCAGGGGCGGGAGCAGCGGAGCGCGGCGAAGGAGAGGAGGACCAGGGCGATCAGCGTCACCGGGACCCCCGCGTGGATGATCAGCGGCGTCCCCGTGTCGGTGTCCAGAGCTCGGAAATACCCCAGGGCGAACGCGCCGGTGGCGGTGAGGTCGATCAGCGCGAGCCACGCCCAGAGCAATGTCGCCGGGTGTCTCAGCGCCAGCGCCAAGAGCACCTGCAGCATGCCCAGCGCCGCGGGGAGCAGGACTATGGGCGCCCATGAGACCTCCATCCGTTCGCCGAACAACGCGCGAGCGGCGGCGCGGTCCATGCGTCCGCGGCCAAGGTCGCGTGTGATGAGGGCCGCCGCGACGCCGGCGCGGCCGGTCTCCTCGCGGATGCGCCAGGGGATTTCGTATCCCCGCACGGGTTGCCCTGCCTGAGGGATGAGCCCCAGGTCGCCGAGGGCGTCCCGGAAAAATCCGTACGCAGAGGGATCGAGTTCTGCCCATGGCAGGACCAACCCCGCCACCGCCGCTACCAGGCCGAGGAGGAGGATTGTCCGCGTCACCGCGCGGCGCCGCCTTCTCGTCGTTCGCTTTGTCAACTCAGGCCCTCGGTTAGGATCTCGACCCGGGCGTGCCACCGGGGGCGAAGTGCTGCTTGTTCCCGCTCGCAGGCGCGCGTGGGACGTGCTCATGCACGTGTCACAACAGGCGGGGCGCTGCGAGTCCTGCCGCACGCAACCTATCGGTCCGCCCGGTTTGACGGAGCACCCTCGCGTTCATGATGCCACTGCTGGTTCTTTTCGACATCGATGGGACTCTCCTGCGGCCCTCCGGGGTCGGCCGTCGGAGCTTGGATCGGGCGTTCCTCGAGCTTTACGGCCGCGTGGCGGTCTTTGAGGGCATGCGCTTTCATGGGCGCACTGACCCGGAGATCGTGGGTGACGGGCTGGCGTTGGTTGGTGCTCCCGCCTCCGATTTTGGCGACGTGGTGGATCGCTATCTGGCGCACCTCGAGGTAGAGGTCGCGGATGGGCCACCGCTCGCGCTTCCGGGAGCGGCGGCGCTCGTCGAACTGCTCGATTCTCGAGAAGACGTGCTCCTGGGCCTGGTGACCGGCAACGTGCGCCGCGGCGCCGAGATCAAGCTTGGTCGGGACGACCTGTTCCGGCGCTTTCCGATCGGCGCGTTCGGAGATGACCACGCGGACCGCTCGGAGCTGATTCGCCTGGCCCGTCGGCGGGCTGGGGAAGCCGGACATGGGGACTTCGATCCCGCGCGGACCCTCTACGTGGGCGACACGGAACGGGACGTTGAGGCGGCGCGCATCGGGGGCGCGGTCGCCGTGGCCGTGGCAACGGGTAACATGGCGCTCGAGACGCTCGCCGAGACATCGCCGGACCACCTACTCCCGTCGCTCGAGCCGGCGTCTCGGTTTTTGCAGGAGGTGCTCCTGTGTCCGCGGTGATCGGACTCGACCTCTCGTGCCTGGAGGCGACGCCGGAGACTGGCGTCGAGCGCTACGCCCGCCGCTTGGCCGAGCATCTGCCGGAGGCGGCGCCGCACATGCAGTTCCTGATCCTGACACGCCCCGGTCGTCCGGTGCCCGTGGTGAGCGAACCCGCCCGCGTTGTACCGGTCCCGTCGATTCTGCCGCGGCTTGGATGGCGGGAGACGGCGCTTCCGCGCGCGTTGAAGCGACTCGGGATTTCCCTGTTGCATGCCCCGGTAGCAGCCATCCCGCTGCGCGCCGCGGTGCCGCGGATCGCGACGGTTCACGACGTGCCGGCTTGGGGCGAACCCGGGTTCGAGGGGCGCCTCTCGCGGAACCGATTGCGGTTGTTCCATGCGGTGCGCGCGGCCAAGCGCATCATCGTTCCGTCCTCTGCGACGCGGGCGTCTTTGATCGAACTGGAGCCTCGGTGCGAGCCTCGCATTCGCGTCATCCATCACGGCGTGGACCCGGATTTCCGCCCCAAGGGCATCGCGCTCAAGCGTTCGCGATACAGCATCCCCGACGGTGTGCCGTACCTGCTCTGGGTCGGGACCGTGCGACAGCGGAAGGACCCGCTGGTCCTCATCCGCGCCTTCGCGTCGCTCGCCGAGACCTACGGTGACCTCCACTGCGTCGTGTGCGGCGACGCGCGCATGGACGAGGCCACCTTGCGTGCACCCGTCGCGGGGACGCCGGCGGAAGGTCGCCTGCTCCTCACGGGCTACGCCGCTCGTGAAGATCTTCCCGACCTCTATCGAGAGGCCGCCTGCCTGGTCCTTCCCTCGCGCATTGAGGGCTTCGGCCTGCCGGCGCTTGAAGCCATGGCTTGCGGGCGCCCCGTCATTACCTCGCAGGACCCTGCTCTGAAGGACCTCGTCGGTGACGCGGGCCTGTCCTTCCGGACCGGCGATGCGACCGACCTGGCGGAGACGATCACGACCCTTCTCGAGGATGATGGTCAGGCGGAAGCCCTGGCTGCTTGCGCCCGCGCCCGCGCCGCTGGTTACTCGTGGGGCGCCTGCGCCCGCGCCCACGCGGACGTCTACGACGAGCTGCTCTGATCGCGGAGCCGCTGCTCCGCGCGGGGCCTCAGTATGCTCGCCACTCAGGCGGCACCAGGGGGACGTCGCCGTCCAGCGCCGCGTCGAGCATGGCGACGATGCGCTCCCGGTCCTTCGGCAGGGTGCCCTTCAGGGGTAGCGCATTCGACGCGTGGTTCGACCGGAAGATCACTGGTCGGGGAGGGGACAATCCGGAGACCAGGCGACGCTGCTCACGCAGGAGGCCGTCGTCGTCTTGCCAGACGAACGGCTCCCGGAATTTGTGCATGA
>NYSS01000034.1 GCA_002683135.1 Planctomycetota bacterium
CGGGCGGCGATCCACCCGCCGATGATCGCTGAGAGCGTGAAGACGGCCATGAGGTTGCCGGCCGTCGTCTGGTCGAAGCCCAGTTGACGCTGATAAGTGGTGAGCCACGGTCCCGCTGACCCCAGGTAGGCGAAGAACCCGAAGTATGCGAGTGCGAAGGGCGCGAGGTTGGGGGCGGTGCGACTCAACGGATGTGAGGGGCCAGCGTCGTGGCGATGATCCGGTTGGCGCGCGGGGTCGGGTGACTTGTCAGGTAGAGCGCGCGGGCGTCCTCATGGGGCGCGAGACGGTCCAGCATAGCCCGCCCGACGTCCGTGTATTTGACGCCCATGCGCTGTAGTTCGGCGTGGAGGTACCGCAAGGGGGGGTGCTTGCCGTCGGCGTATCCGGGCAACCCATCCGGGCCTGGGAACAGGGCGATGACGGGGCGGGCGCCGGCCGCCGTGGTCTCGACCTGAAACAGGCGCGCGATGCGCGCCGCTACGACCACGCCCTCGTTGCGATCGCGCAGTAGCTGCTGGCGGTCTTCGTGCCGGTCTCGGTGAATTTTTCTCGAGGTGATCCAGCGCCATAGCCGCGAAGAGTAGGTCCATGAATCTCGATGGAGTGCGCGATCCCACAGCCGGTCGTTGCGTTGGAGTTCGGGGTGGGAGTCGTAGTCCTCCAGGACCTCGATGACTTTTCCCGGCGGCCACGGCGTCACGGGAAAGTTGATGAGCCGCAGGCCGGAGGGGTCCTTGTCGTCAATGACGAAACGCGGCTTCGACCACGGATAGTGTGTCCACGGGTGCTTGACCGATCGAAAGACCGTGAGGTTGCGGAGCAGGTCCTGAATGTAGATGCCGAGGACGACGACGTCAGGCTTGAGGCGGGGAGACAGGCGCCTCGCGCGCAGCACCGCTTGGTCGGTCCCGTAACCTCCGACGCCACCGTTCAGGACCTCGTATTTATCGCCGAGCTCTTCGGAGAGGCGATGGGCCCAGGTGTCACTCCAACGGACCTCGTCCCCGTGGGTATAGGAATCGCCGACGAGCAAGACCCGTGTCTTGCCGTCGAGCTTGGCGGCGATGGGCGCCGGCGCAGAGCGCAGCCCGAGCTCGTTGGAGGCGAACAGCCCGTCCCCGGTGTGACCGTTGGGGCGTATGGTCCATCCGAGCTCCCGATCGGGGATGACGTAGGGGAGCTCGCCGGTGTCGGTCTCGAGGATGCGACGATGCGCTTGGGAGACGGGGGCCAGCGGCACCAGTTTCAGTCCGCGGACCGCGATCTGTCCGTCGCTCTCGTCGCTCAGGATCCGTACGGCGACCTCGATGAGTACGAGGACCACGACCGCGCAGTACAAGGCGAAGCCGATGCCGCGGCGCCAGATTCGGCGACGTCGTGCCCCCGTGAGCTGCGTGGTTTCGGCTCCGACCATGGGTCACAGATAGCACAGGGCAGGGAGTGCTGACCAGGGACTCTCTCGGTGTTCGTGAGGCGAATCGCGGGCGCTGCTTGTTTTCCCCCCCGGGCACCTCTCTGCGGGATGATGACGATCGGCGCGCTCGTTAGGATGATGGGCCATGCCGCGGGTGGACACTAAGGTCGTCATTGTCGGGGGAGGTGCCGCGGGAATGACGGCGGCCATCAGCCTGGCCAAGCGGGGTATCTCCGTCGTCGTTCTCGAGGGTGGGGTCTATCCGGGCGCGGAGAACTGGTCGGGAGCCGTCTACTTTTGCGAGAACCTGGCCCGCCCGGAGGTCCTCGGCGAGGACGGGCTTCTGCAGATGCCTGTCGAGCGGCGGGTCATACAGCGCGGCCTCCTCGTCTCCGACGGTCAGGTCGCGGTGGGTGGATCAGTTCGATCGCGCGCCGCCTTCGAGCATTGCTACACCGTCCTGCGGCCCGTCTTTGACCACGACCTCGCGCAGAAGGCGAGGCTCCATGGCGCGGAGGTCCTGACGGGGACCACGGCGCTCGCGCTGATTCGAGATGGGCAGAGCGTGCTCGGCGTCCTCACGGATCGCGGGCCGATCTACGGGGACGTGGTGTTCCTCGCGGAGGGTGACGCGGCGAACCTGGTCGGGCGTGAGGGGCTCGAGACCAAGGAGCCGGAAGAGGACGGCCTGGCCCGGCCGGAGTTCCTCCAGGGCATCAAGGAGGTGCTCACCTTGCCGCCGGGTGAGATCGAGCGGCGCTTTGACGTCGGCGAGGGGCAAGGTGCGTGCCTCGAGATCCTGCTGCGTAACGGCACCATGGGAGGCTGCGAGGCGCCGCTGAACGCGGGCGCCTTCCTGTACACGAACCGGGAGAGCATCAGCCTTGGTCTCGTCGCGCCGTTGGAGAACCTGAAGGAGGTCGGTGTCCCACACAACCGGCTCATGGAGTGGCTCAAGGGGATGCCGGCCCTGGAGGGCCTGCTGGAGGGGGCGCGCTCGGTGTCGTTCGGGGCGAAGCTCATCCGCGGGGGGGGCTGGAAAGAGATGCCCCGCCTCGCCATGGACGGGTGTGCCGTCGGCGGCGCGGCGTCCGGGATCGGCGTCGACTTCCCTTGTCCCAATTACACGGGACCAGCGACGTTCATGGGGTGGGCGTTCGCGGAAGCCGTGGCGGAGCTGGTCGCTGACAACGAGGCGTGCACGCAGGAGGCCCTTGAGGAGCACTATGTCAGCAGGGTCAAGGCGAGTCAGTACCTAGACGACGTTCATTCGCTGCGGGACTGGCCAGCGTTCGTGTCCGAGTCCCGCGAGTTCTTCGGCGCACAGGTGGACGCGGTGACGTCGGTCGCAGACGCCGCCACGTCGGGGGGCGCCGCCAGGCAGCTCGTCGCGATTCGTTCCTTGTGCGACGCCACTTTTGAGCGTCGAGACGCGCTGGTCCGCGACCTGCGTCGCGGTGGATCCGCGCTGGGCCTTTGGGCCGGAGCGCGGGCCGACCTGGTCTCTGCCATCCCCTGGTGGATCATCAACTGTCTGATCGGTTGGTTCCCGCGGCGCGGTCGGGAGGAAGCCCGGTTCGTCCCGCACTTCATGCACGCGGGCGACCGTCCGCGGCGGCCGATGCCGGTGTCCTGGCGGTATGCGCGTTGGGTCATGGCGCCAGGGATGGCGGAGGCGTTGTTCCACCTCTACCGCAACGACGGCGTGCGGCTATCGCACAAGATGCGGCTCATGCGGCGGGCCGTCCTGTTTCGCCTGTCGCTGTTCGATTTCATCCTGTTGCCGATGATCTTCGTCCTGGCTCGACTGGTGGGGTTACTGACCAGGCGTAGCCCCGTGGATCGTCGCACCGCGCTCGACGTGGTCGCCGAAGCGACGGATCAGGACGCCAAGCTCGCGTGGATTACGTATCGCAGCGATGCGCGCACGCACATCCGGTTTCATGCAGCACACGACGAAAATGGGCTGTCGGACGACAGCTCGTCTTCGCTCTTTCATATCTGCCCTGCGCATGTCTACCAGGGCGAACATGACGGCGGAGGCAGCACGGTGGTCTCTGTCCTGCACGAAAACTGTATCCGCTGTGAATCGTGCTGGAGGGCGGACGATCGGCACGTGGACTGGGGACGCACCCGTGGTCAGCGCCTCGTCTTCGAGTCGTACACGTCCGCGGACGCATGGTTGCGGGAGTCGCGCGAGGGGGCGGGGCTGGCTGCCGCCTCGCGGGGAACGCGGACACCTGACGACGCGGCTGACTTGATCGACAGGGTCGCGTTGGAGGAGGCGGTCCGCGACGCTGTCATCGATGGACTTGGCCGCGTCGGGGGA
Organism: Planctomycetota bacterium; assembly: GCA_002683135.1. GTDB lineage: Bacteria > Planctomycetota. Next base: position 3,747 of record NYSS01000034.1, read on the forward strand.
CACGCGCAGAGCTTCTGCGCCCTGATGGGGCACCTCCCTTCGGTCCTCTCCGGAGCGGACCAGACGTTGCTCGAGGCACTCGGACTCGAGGTCCTGCGTGGTGTTCAGGAGGTGGCTCAGTCGTTGTCTTCGCACGAGTCGGAGGGCCTGTCGAGCCGTGCCCGAGCGCTCACTGAATGGGCTCAGCTCGCGTCACCTCATCTGCGATCCCGCCGGTTCTTCCACTTCGAGGCGGACCTGGAGTTGCTGCGCGTCCATCACCTGGAGGACTTGCGGCTGCGAACGGGGCTCGGCCTCCCCGAGTCGTCAGCCGCACCTGATGACGCGGCCGATTCGCGGCGGGTGGCGCTGCGCGCATTTCTCGAACAACGACTCCATCGTGATGTGATCGCCGCATCCGAAGCGGCGCTCGCGCCGACCGCCGAGGCGCGTCAGACCCTCTTGGAGGTCGCGGCAGCCTTGCGGGAGGAGGGCACGAACGCTCCGGCGCTGCCCGGGTCAGCCGGCCGAGACGCAGCCATCGAGGAGGTCGCCAGGCTGTCACCCCCACTCGCCATTGTCCTCGCTGGTCACCTGGCAGCTTGCGATGTCGTCACCCGGCTGGAGTTGTCCGCGACCCCCCCGGCGGCGCTCGACGAGGTGCGGGACGACCTCGTCAGCGGGCGTGTCGTGGCGGGTGTCCTGCGCGGCGAATTCTGGATGGACCGAGAGGGGGCCATCTCCGGCGAGTCGGAGGCGTCATTGCTCGGTGGCGTGGACGTGCTGGTCATGCCGACCGGTGACGGATTCTGCTTGCTCGTTCCTGGCGATGACGGTGTTCACGCGCGGGTCACGGGTGGGGTTGGCTTGCGGGCCGCGGGGCCAGGGAAGGTGACCCTCGCCGCTGCTGAGCCGCGGGCTTGTTTCCGGGGGGAGTCGGCGAACACGTGGCTGCGCTTGCGCGCATCCTGGGACATAGTCGCGGTCGCCCGCGGCATGGGCACCTATCTGGCCGAGCGCTCGTTCACCCACGCCAGCTCGCGGGTGCAATTCCCCGGCATGTTCAAGGACCACCGCGGCCGTGACGGGATCGCCAAGTTCGGGGCCGTGCAGGAGATGCTCTCCGGGATCACGGAATCAGTTGAGGTCCTCGAGGCTTTGCGGGGCCGTCCGGGCTCCGGGCGTTTTGCGGCCGCCTTGGCGGTGGACTTGCTAGGACCGTCACCGCGCTCGATCTCTTATCTCGCAGGGCAGGTGCTCGGGGGTACGGCGTATTCGGAGGAAGATCCGGTTTGCCGGTTCTTCCGTGACGCGTCCATGTTGACCAGAATTCCCGTCCACGGTGGTGAGGTGTGGTCGGAATTCGGTGAACGGGCCTTGGAGTCGCTGCGACCGGGCGAGGCGCTGCTACCGGATCTCGATTTGAGCCTGAGGAGTTTGGATCGTGGAGCCACGTCGTCGAGCCTCGTGGCAAACCCGATCGCGGGGCTGGTCACCGCGGTAGGCGGCGTGACGCGGGCGCTGCACGACCTGCCATCGGATGAACGCCCGGCTCTCCGCCGGGAGGTGGGGCGGCTGGCGCTGTACGTCGCGGCGGCACGTGCCCTGGCTGATCGCGCGGAAGATCGGCTGGCACGGGGAGAGGCGGACGGGGTCACCATCGGGGCCCTGGAGGGCCTGTCTGATCGGGTGTCGTCCCGAGCACGGAAGCTCGCGGAGCGTGTGCCGGATGTGGGCGACCTGTGCGCGCTCGGCCGGCGCTTGTTGGACGGCAGCAGCGCCGATGGCCTGACCGGTGCGACAGGAGCGTCGTACGCGGACTTCCTTGGGGACGGCACCGCCTTCGCGTCCGGGGACCTGCTGCTTGATCCCGGAGCCGGGGAGCTGGTCCTCACGCCCGAGCTCCTCGAGTCGGACCCGGACCTCTCCGGCTTTCGCGAAGAGACGCGCGAGATGTGGCGGCGCCGTTACCGGGATCGAGGGCCCGGTGAAGAGCCCTATACTCGCCTGGTCGAGCGGCTTCACCACGTCCCGCTGAGCGACATCCGCGCGCTCCTTGACGAGGGCTACTTCCGGATGGTCATCCCGGAGGCACACGGCGGCGAGGGTCGCAAGAAGATCGCGTATTACATCGTGACGACGGAGATGATGCGCCATGGAGACGTGACGCAAGCGATCATCGTCATGGGATCGATGTCGATCGGAACGACGCCCATTCTTCTAGGCCTGGAACAGGATCTCCCTGACGTGGGGCGTGCGCTGGAGGCGCTCCTGAAGAACAAGACGGCCGTCGATGCGGTCGCGTCCGGTGATGCGGGCGGCAGAGGGGTCGTCGGGCCTCTCCTGGAGGACAAGGCGGTGCGCGGGATCCTCCCGAAGGACCTCGCGGGGTGGGAGGACCGGGTGCGGGCTGCGCTGGCGGAGTTGCCCCATCGACGCGCAGCCCACGAGTTTTATCTGCGCCTGATCGCGAACGGCGTGATCTCTGCATTCGCGTTGACCGAGCCGAGCGCGGGTTCGGACACGGCTCGGATCAGGACGCGGGCAGAGCGCTGTGAGGTCGCGGTGACCCGTGATCCACGCGGCTTCTGGACCTTCTGCCCCGAAGGCGCATCGAAGGGGGAGTCCCGCAACCTCTTCACGTACGAAGCGCTGGAGTTCACAGAAGACGGGCTGAGTTTCGTTCAAGCCGATCGCGGTCTGACGCCCCTATGCGTACGCGACTTCGACCAGGAGGCGGACGCCCAGACGACAGCCGAGGGCCGGTATCGATTCGTGGAGCTCGATGGAGAACGCGTCGACGTTCACGACATCGGCCGTGTCGTGGAGTGTTCGGATGGGAGGCACGTCTACCGCTACTTCCGCGTCAACGGCGCAAAGATGTGGATCACCAACGGCTCCACTGCGGGCGTCATGGTCCTGTACGCGCGCACCTCCAGGGGCCCGACCGGGTTCATGCTCGACGCGCACGCCGAGGGGCTCGTCGTCGGCAAGGACGAAGAGAAGATGGGGCAGCGCGGGTCCGCCACCAACGAACTTGCGTTGAGCGACGTTCGTATCCCCGTCGACCAGCTGATCGGGATCGAGGGTCGGGGTCAGGAGAACGCGCTCGAGACGCTGAACGTCGGGCGCGCAGGGCTCGCGGTGACGTGCACGGGGTTGATGCAGGAGGTGGTGGCAGACCTCAGGGAGGCGTTCGCGGATGACGCTCAAGGCCCCACGTCGGAGCAGCTCCTCGATCTCGGCAAGATCGCGTTGGACCTCGTCACGTCCGAGGCGCTCGGTTGGCAGCTGGTGGGCCGCTTCGATCATCCGGATACGCGCTCGGTGCGGATGGAATCTGCGTTGGCCAAGGCCTTCAACACGGAGGCCTACCACCGTGCGCTGACGCGGGCTGAGCGCGTGCTCGGGCAGGCCTTCGTACTCGACGATCAGGAGATGGAAAAGCGTCGTCGCGACGCTCGGGTCCTGACGATTTACGAGGGGACGAGCGAGATCCAGCGCTTCCTGCTGCTGCGTGACTTGATTGACGAGATGGACTACGACGCCACCGCGCCGCTCCCTGCCGGTGACGCATGGACGAAATTCGACCGGGCAAGAGCGGCGTTCATCTCGCGTACCACCCGCGTCCGCGAGCGGTTGGGATCCCGCGCATGGACCGAGGCGGGACTGCAGTCGATCTTGTTTCCGCTGGTCGATGGACTGATGAGCCTCTGCGCGCACGCGGCGGCCGCCCGTCGGCTCGACGTGGCCGAGCAGTTGCTGTCGTCGGTGGAGGAGGGCGTGCCCCGCCTGGAGTTTCTGCGACAGGCCGTGAACTTGACGGGCAAAGACCTCGGTCGCCGCGAGCTCACAGGCTATGCGCGGCATGACGCGGCGATGCGACGCATGCGGGACGGCGGCGGTATCCATGCCCAGGCGCTGGCGGACCGCGCGCTGCTGAGGCATGAGGCCGATTCGGAGGCGCCGGCTGCGCCGCCGGCCTCCTCCATCGGGACCCTGTTGCGGATCGCTGTCGTTGTCGATCCGCGCCCTGTGGTGGCCCCGCGCCCGCGCGTTCGCGGGGGCATCTTGCGTGAACACATCTCTGAGCTGGGGGATCTTGATCGCGGCCTCTTGAGGTCCGCCCTGGCGTTACGTGACGCCGGGGACGTGGAGATCACGGTCGTGGGCACGGGTCGGCTCGGCTCGGTGGGCATCCTCGAGGAGACCTTGGCCCTGGGCGCCGACCGCGCGTTCCTCGTCAACACGGGGACACGCAACCTGTTCGCTTCGGAGGCCGCTGGCGCCATCGCCGATCTCTTGCGGGCCCGGGAAGACGCGCAGGATGCTCCGTTCGATCTCGTCCTGGGGTCCGTCGATCGCGCCGCGTTAATGCTGCCGCTGTCTCGTCGCCTCGACCTCACGCCGCTCGAAGGGGTGGTCGCGTTGGGTGTGAGCAAGGAGAGCGTCGTGAGCCTGGTGGTGCGCAGGATCGAGGGAACGGAATTAAGACTTGAAGGTGCGCACGTCCTGACGCTCGATGCGGCCGTGTCTGCAGCCGAATTCGACTGGAGCTTCGACGGCTGGCGTCGTGCGCGCGCGCTGCGCGTCACGGTGATCGACTTCATCTTAGAAGAGGAACCTTCGATCGCCCTGGAGGCGACCGCGGGGTCAAGCGGCGCGCCTGGCGAGGCGGCGGTCGTCGGGCCGATAGGGGTGGCGGATGCGGCGCGACGCTTCGTTGAGGAGACCGGACTCGATACATCAGCAGACCCGGGCGACGTGTACGAAGGAGAGCTGGCGCGCGTGCCGACCGGGTCGTTCCTTCAAGATCTCGGGGCCGTGGCGGTGGCGGAGTTCGATCAGGATGGGGCCTGTCCGGCGGCATTGGGGGCGGCGCTCCGGGCTGCGATCGGGATCGCCGCCGCGCGGTCCGCGCGCGCCGGGGCCCTGGTCTTTGTCGCGTCGCAGGATGAGGAGGTGCTGCGCCGGGTGGTCGGCGAGGTCCGCGCGCTGGCTCCTCGAGCGCGGATCGGGCTAGTCGCCTGGGCCGGGCTCGCCGAGCGTTCGGTTCTCTCTCGAGCGCACATGATCGAGGGCGTGCTGCGTGCGGGGACGATCGCGGCTTTCTTTTCGCCTGAGCTTCGTTCGGCAGCCCTCCTCGCAGGGGAGGGCCGTGTCCTCGCTGGGGATGAGATCGTCATCGTCGATGGCGTCGCTACCCTCGACGTGCGTGGCGGGTCATGCGTGATGTCCGGACTACGCTATGACCGCAAGGTCCGCTTCAGGGTGGATAGGGACGCCACACCTCACGCAGTGGTGACGGCGGACGTCGAGGTGGTTGATGCGGATTCCGAACCCGTAGGGACAGACGGGGACGTCATGTGGCTCGATGAAGTGCCGATGCCGGACGCGGAGGATGCCCTCGCGCACGCCGTGGCGTCAGCGGAGCGTCAGATCGGTGTGTCCCTGGAGGACGCGGAGTTCATCATCGATGTGGGTTACGGCGTCGGCAGCCGAGATGGCATCGAAGAGGTGATCGAGCCCTTGAGGGATGCGCTGGAGCGCCTCGGTGTGCGCGCCGTCTCGTTGGGGGCGACGCGCAAGGTCACCCAGGATCTGGGCATCCTGCCGGACGCGTGCCAGATCGGGCAGACGGGCGTCGCGGTGAACCCGCGGGTCATGTTGTGTGTGGGTGTGTCCGGGGCGCCGCAGCACCTGGAGTACATCGCTGAGCGGACCGTCATCTTCGCGTTCAACAAGGACGCGGGCGCGCCGCTGATGACCCTGAACCGACATCGGGCACGACCGGTCGTGTATCCGGTCGTGGGCGACCTCTTCGTGGAGGTCCCCCGCTTCATCCGCGCCCTCGAGTCGCGGGTCCCGTCCTGATCAGTCGCGGAGCTTTGAGAGCGGCACGTCAAGGCGGTGCACGTGGTCTCCGTTGATGGTGACGACCTCGTAGGTGACGCGTGGGGCATCGCCGCCCGGTTCGAAGCGGACGAGTCCGAAGGACGGCGTCTTGTTGTAGGAGAACAGCGCGTTCTTCATCGTCGGATGGGTGTGGATGTTCGTCAGGCGTGAGGAGTTGAACTCGTAGATGGGGTAACCCTTCTCGCGCGTGTTCAGCCACGCGTCGGAGCGGTGGCGGTCAGCGGAGATCTGGACGACGCCGCTGATGCCCTTGTCTGCGAGGAACCCGTAGATCTCAGCGCGCTCCAGTGGGTAGCCGTCCCAGGTGTCCTTGCTGCCGCCCTTGGTTCCGGCGGCCCAGGGCACCGGCGAGCAGAGGACCTTGAATGGGGACTTGGAAGCGAGGAGCTCCTGCTTCAGCCACGCCTTTTGATGCGGTCCCAGCATCGTGCCCACGCCGTCCTTGCGGGGCTTGGTGCGATACGTACGCCCGTCGAGCATGAAGAAGTCAACGGACCCCCACGTGAATCGGTACCAGCAACCGGGGCGAGCCGCGCCGCCTCCGTAGGACGGATTGGCCCAGTTCTGCTTGAACACGTTCCAGACCGGCCGCTTCCACGCGGGCTTGTCCACGTCCGGGCCGCCCTGGCAGTCGTTGGTGCCGAAGTCGTGGTCGTCCCATATGGAGAACGTGGGGACGTGGCTCAGGAGCCGTCGATAAGGACCGCTGGACTGGCGGCGGTGATAGCAGAAGCGCTGTACGTCGGGGTGCTTGGGGTGGTCGATGTAGACGTTATCGCCCATGAGCAGAAGGAGGTCGGGCTGTGTCGCGCCGACGCTGTCCCACATGCGCTCGAACTGTGGGGTGAATCCGGCGCCGCCCCCGAAGGCCAGGGTGAAGGTCCGTGGCGTTCCGGCGGCAGGGGCGGTGCGAAAGCTGGAGGTGCTGGCGACGGATGGCTTGCGCCCGTCGCTCTCCATCCAGATGCTGGCGCTGTAGCGTCTGTCGGGCTCGAGCCCCGTCGCGTGAAGGACGGCGGTGAAGTCAGCTTCAGGAGACGTGCTCGCGCTGGACGCGACCTTGCCGTCTATGTGCAGGACGACCGTGGTGGCGTCGGTGGTCCGCACCCAGACCCGGGCATCATTTGGCCCGACGGCGCCGATCATCGGACCCATGGCCAGGCGCACCTGGGCCGTGAGCTTGGGAAAGCGCGCGCGGATCGGCCGCAGCCAGTCATGCAGCGCGAGCGCGAATCGTTCCTCGGGCATGCCCAGCTTGAGGGCCTGTCTCGCTGACCGCTCGGCGTCATCGGCCTGGCCGAGCTTGCACTCGGCGATGGCGAGCATGAACCAGTCTTCCGGGTCGTCTGCCTTGTCGCCGATCCGCGCGCGCATCGCCGTGACGACCTTGGCGGGCTTGCCGTTGACCACCTGACGCAGGGCGTCGCGGTGGAGCTTCTTGTATTGCTGCTGGGAGACCAGCGTGGCGCTGACGATAGTGATGATGAGGATGGTGCGCATGGAGCGGGTATCCTACCCTCCATGAACGGCCTCACTTCCGAGCAGGTGTCCGAGCTCCACGGCGATCTCGTGGTGCTGGGCCGCGAACTCGACGCCCTGCTGGAGATGTCGGAGGACATCGCCAAGCCCATTGAGCTTGAGCAGCCGATCGGACGCCTGTCGCGCATGGATGCCATGCAGCAGCGGGAGATGGCGATGGCCAACCGGGCGGCGCATGAGCGCCGGCGTGCGCTCGTCTCCGAGGCGTTGGAGGCTTTCGAGGACGGCAGCTACGGGGCGTGCGTTACGTGCGAGGGTTCGATCCCGTTTGCTCGTCTGAAGGCGTTGCCGGAGACCCCGGTCTGCCTGAGCTGCCAGGAGCGCCGGGAGTAGGGCGCCCTCGCAGGACGAGCCACATGGCGGCGAAGACGCCGATGGCCGCGATGCTGTTGGCTGGGGTGATGGGATCGCCACGCATGACGCCGGTGAAGATGACGATGGCCGGCTGAGAGAACGTGTACACCGCCGCCGTCGACGCCGTCAGGCGCGTCATGGCGTACAGGTTCAGTAGATATCCCAAGGAGGTTGGGAAGACGATCACGAACCCGAGTGCCCACCACGCGGCGGCGGGGGCTTCTATCGGGGCGACGTCCGCGTCCCACGCCAGCAACGGCAGCGTCCACGTGGAGAAGAGGAACATCCACGCGGCGGTGGCGATCGGCGGGTACTCCTTCGCCAGCGGGCGTGACACCACGAGGTAGACCGAGTAGGCGAGCATGTTCGATAGCAGCAGGAGGTCGCCCAATAGGTGGGTGCCGCCCTCCTGTACGAGCAGCTGGCCGATGGCCAAGATCCCGATCGCGATGCCCATCACCCGTCCCTTGTGCATCCGCTCCTGGCGCGCGATCAGGGCGACGCCATAGGTCAGGGCGGGGATGAGTCCGATCATCAGGCCCGCGTTCGCGATGGGTGCCCGCTTCAGCCCTTCAAGGAAGCACAATTGGTTGAGCGCGATGCCGAGCAGGGACGCGATCTGTATGCGAAGCACCGCGCGGCGGGGAGGGATGGCGCGCTTGCCGTGGAGCATGCAAGCGATGATCCCGAGGACCACCGCGCCCGAGGCGATCCGCCAGATAGCGACTGCGCCGGGGGTGAAGCCGCCGTTGAACGCGATCTTGCCGATGAGCGGAAAGAGGCCGAAGCAGACCTGCGTCACCGCCAGCGCGACGTGGTGTGGGAGGGTCGATGCGGTGCGCGACATGGAGGGGTAGGCTACGCAGCATCATGTGGGGAGACCATGGGGTGCGTGGCAGGCGCGCGATCTTCATCTCGTGCGCGGCGATCCTCGCCGGGTGCGCGGGGGCTCCGTTGCGTCGCGACGCGGCGGTGCCGGCGCCCGATGTCGGGAGGGAGGCGTTCGTCGCGGGGACGAGCGTCGAGGGTCGGGAGATACCCTGTGTCGTCCTGGGCGGAGGACCGGACGTCTGCATGATCATCGCGACGATCCACGGCAATGAGGCCGCCGGAACCCCGCTCGTCCATCGTCTCGAGAGGGAGGTCCTGATCCGTCCAGAGTTGCTGTCGGGCCGTTGCCTCGTCCTGGTCTCTGTTGCGAACCCGGACGGGATGGCGACGAATCGTCGCACCAACGTCAACGGCGTGGATCTCAACCGCAACTTCCCGGCTGACAGCTTTCGTCCGACGCGCCGTCACGGACCGCGGCCCCTGTCCGAGCCGGAATCACGGGTGCTGCGCGACCTCGTGTACCGGTACAACCCGGATCGGGTCGTGAGCATTCACCAGCCCGTCGCGTGCGTGGATTGGGACGGCCCCGGCGAAGGGCTGGCCCGCGCCATGTCCGGGTTGTCCGGGCTCCAAGCGAAGCGCATCGGCAGCCTCCCGGGGTCGTTCGGCTCATGGGTCGGCCTGGCGCTGGGTCGCCCGATCATCACCCTGGAGCTGCCGCGTTCGGCGGACGCGCTGGACGACGATGCGTCGTGGGACCGGTACGGTGCCATGCTGGTGCAGGCCCTCGTCTGGCCACGCCGCCTCTGAGCCCTGCTGTTGGCGGCGAACCTTTAGGGTGTACCCATGACGGCTGAATGGCGTGCCATGCACGAACAGAACAGGAAGTCCTGGAACGCGGTGGCCGCGGCACACAACAGCCACAAGCGTGACCAGGGGGAGTTCCTGGCGACGGGTGGCAGCACGTTGTTTCCCGACGAGCGGGAGCTGCTCGGAGATGTCGCAGGCAAGCGTATCGCCCACCTTCAGTGCAACTGCGGACAGGATTCGCTGTCTCTGGCCAGCCTGGGAGCGGAGGTGACCGGAGTGGACATCTCGGATGCCGCGATCGATGTCGCGCAGGGTCTCTCGGAGACGTCAGGCATCAGGTGCGAGTTTGTNCGNTCCGATCTCTTCGATTGGCTGGAATCGACAGACGCTCGTTTTGACATCGCATTCGCCAGCTACGGGTGTGTCGGTTGGTTGTCNGATCTGGATCGATGGGCGCGCGGTGTNAGGCGCATCCTGAATCCAGGCGGCCGCCTTGTTTGGATCGAGTTTCATCCGTTGGTCTGGAGCCTCGGCGAAGCCGGACTGACGGGCGACTCCTACTTTGTGCCTGAACCGATCTCCGATCCGGATGGCGTGCCCGACTACGTGGGGGAGGCCCTGGCCCCCTCCGGGTTCGATCCGGGCGTCGGTGATTTCCGGAACACGGAGCCGTCGTTCAGCTTCCAGTGGACGGCCGGCATGATCGTCCAGGCCATCGTCGGATCCGGCATGGCGCTCGATGTGATTCGGGAGTATCCCTACGCCAACGGCTGCGAGCTCTTCGAGGGCATGCGTCGGATCGAGGGCAATCGATACACGGTGCCGCAGGGCATGGCCTCGGTTCCCCTGATGCTGGCCCTGTGCGCGACCCGTGGCCNCGCCGTCGACGCTGACTGANTGGGCGNNCCGCAGGGCCGCTCGGACGGATGCCCGAAGCCCTACAGAGCCATGGCGTCCAGGAGCCCGGCCGGGTGTTCGTCAACGACCAGCAGCCCCCGCGCTTCGGGGTCGAGGAACTCCTCGTTGACCAGGTTGTCGACGAGGCTGAGCCACGGTTGGAAGAAGCCCTCAACATCGAGCAGCCCGATAGGCGCATCGAGTTGACCGAGCTGCTTCCACGTCAGGACCTCGAACAGCTCATCGAAGGTCCCCAGCCCCCCGGGTAGCGCGATGAACCCGTCCGAGCTTTCGATCATCCGCTCTTTTCGAGGCATCATGCCGGAGGTCACCTCCATCTGCTGGATGCCCGTGTGGGCGACCTCGACCCTGTTGAGAAACGTCGGGATGATGCCCGAGACATGGCCGCCATGGTCGAGGACGGCGTCGGCGCAGACGCCCATGAGCCCGATGGCNCCGCCGCCGTAGACGAGCCCGTGACCGCGCTCGACCAGCAGGCGACCCAGCTCTGCTGCGTCGCGTTCGTACGCTGGACGCATGCCCTTGCGGGATCCACAGAAGACGCAGACGGATGACATGGGGCGGGATTGTAGCGGTGCCATCCTGTGGCCGATAGGCTGCGCGCGTGGAGGCAATGGACTGGGTGGTCATGGCTGCGTACGCGGCCGTGGTGTTATGGATCGGCTGGCGCACCGGTCGCGGGCACCAGACGACGGACGATCTGTTCCTCGGGGGACGCCGTATCCCCGCGTGGGCCGCCTTCCTGTCCATGGTGGCGACGGAGCTCTCTGCGGCGACCTATATCGCCGTCCCGGCGGCGTCGTACGGCGGCGACTGGGCGTACCTCCAGTTCGCGTTCGGAGCGCTCGCCGGGAAGCTCGTGCTGGCGACGTGGTTCATCGGCCGGTACCACCAGATGCGCCTGGTGACGGTGTACGGGTTCCTCGAGCGCTGCTTCGGCCGCCGGGTCGAGTTGCTGTCATCCTGGTTCTTCCTCGTGGGGCGCTTGTTCGCATCCGGGTCCAGGCTGTTCATCGGCGCGCTGGCGTTCTCCACGGTTACGGGACAGCCGATGGTGCNGTCGATCCTGATCGCGGGGGTCGTCGCGGGCATCTACACGCTGAGCGGCGGCATACGCGCCGTCATCTGGACCGATNCTCTCCAGGGCGCGGTGTTCGTGATCGCTGCGGTCACGGCGCTGCTCGTCGTCCTGGGAAACGTCGGCGGGTTCGGCGGCGTATGGGACGCGGCGGGTTCGGCGGGCAAGACCCAGGTCTTCCACTTTCCCGCCCTGGGNGGTCCTACGGCCGCGGAGATCTGGCAGTCGTTCATGACGCATTATGTCAGCGCGTCGAGTGGGTTTTTCGTGGCGTTGTTCGGGGGCTTCTTCCTGACCCTCGCGAGCCATGGGACCGACCAGGACATGGTCCAGCGTCTTCTCACCACCCGCGACGGTCGACGCGGCGGCGCCGCGCTGGTGGGCTCCGCCATCACCAACTTCCCGTTGTCGGCCCTGTTCCTGTTGCTCGGGACCGGGCTCTGGGCGTTCTACCAGTCGGACCTGGCGGGCTCCGTCGTGGAGTACGACATCTCCGACAACAAGCGGATCTTCCCGATCTTCGTGTTACACGAGATTCCGGTGGGTCTCCGTGGCCTGATCTTCGCCGGGTTGTTCGCGGCGGCTATGTCCAGCATGGACTCCGCTCTCAACGCGCTGGCGACGACGTGGGTCGTCAACATTCGTCGTGANGTGAAGGACCCGGAGGNTCGCCTGCGNATGACGCGNAGAGCGACCGTCGTCCTGGGCGTCCTGCTCGTCGGGGCCGCGCTCGCGTGCGTCGTCTGGGCCGAGGCGATGGCGGCGAGCGGGTTCGGGCTNATCGACCTCGCGCTCGGAAGCATGACGGTGCTCTATGGCGGCCTGCTCGGGGCGTTCCTCGTTGGGATGGCGACCCGACGAGGCAGCGAGAGAAGCGTCATGACCGGAATGCTCACGAGCGGCGTGCTCGGTCTCGCCTTGCTGTTGCAGCCGCTGTACGTCCCGGGTGGCGAGGTTGTCGTCGCCTGGCCGTGGTGGATCATCCTCGGGACCGCGGTGTCCTTCGGCATCGGCGTCCTCGGGGACGGAAAGAGACGAGGCGCTTGAGTTCCGATCCCGCGACCCGTCGCCTGTGGATCGGTATCCCGGGTCCCACCCTCGACGACGCCACCCGCGCGACGCTCGAAGACGTGCGCCCCGGAGGCGTCGTACTGTTCCGGCGAAACGTCGCTTCGTTGGACGGCGTGCGCGCGTTGATCCGATCGTTGCACGAGCTGCTGGGGCCGGATCTGATCGTCTCCGTCGATCATGAGGGCGGGCTCGTCACCCGATTTCATCGCGAGCTCACNGTGTTCCCCGGGAACATGGCGCTGGGCGCGGCCGCGTACCGGGAGCCGTCCATGGGGGAGCACCTGGGGGAGGAACAGGGCGAGTTGTCNGCGCGGGAGCTNCGTGACCTGGGCATCCGCGTGAACCTGGCGCCGGTCCTGGACCTGGCGACCTCTGGCGATAATCCGGGTATCACCATCCGCAGCTTCGGNGCTCCCGCGGAGCTGGCGGAGAAGCTGGGCTCGGCTCTCGTGCGCGGGACGCTGCGCGGTGGCGTGCTCCCGACCCTCAAGCACTTCCCGGGCAAGGGAGAGGCCACCGTGGACGCGCACCTGGANCTCCCGGTGATCCCCGACGGCGATCANGATCCCCATCTGCTGCCGTTTCGCGCCGCGCTGCGCGCCGGTGCGCCGTTGGTCATGACCTCTCATGTCATCTACCGGGCGCTTGATGCCGAGCGGCCAGCGACCTTGTCACCGGCCGTCGTGAACGGGCTCCTGCGGGAGGGGCTTGGCTTCGAAGGGGTGGTCGTCTCCGACGATCTGGAGATGGGAGCGATGCGGCGCCACTTCGGATTCGATGACGTGGTCCAGGGAGCGTGCGCGGCTGGCCACGACGTCCTGTGCATTGCCCACGATGCGGATCTGCACCGACGCGCTGCTGCGCTGTTGCGCGCGGGCCGGGATGATGGCGCGNNCTNGTACGGCGATNCGGATGTCGTCGCCGCGCGNCTCGACGGGCTTCGGTTTCCGGCTGCCCCGACNCCGCCTGACCTCGCACGTGCCGCGTCCGTCGCGGAGGCGATAGCTGGCCGTGCGATCACCATATTGCGTGACGAAGCAGGGCGCATNCCCGTCGCGGGCCCTTGCGTCCTCGCCTTGCCGACGCTGCGTCGCGAGACGGAGGTGGAGGACCCGCTGCGTGGGGAGGAGGACGCGTCAGCGCTCGCCGATGCGCTCGGGGAGACCGAGATCGTTCGTCTATCCACGGAGCCCACGGGGGAGGANCTCGACGGGCTCCTCTCGCTCGCAGGTGACCGCACGTTGCTGGTCGGGTCGACGAACGCGCGCTTCCTCGATGGCCAGCGGGCCTACGTGCGGCGATGCTTGCAGGAGCATCCCCGTGCCGTGCTCTTGGCGCTTCGCAGNCCCTTTGATGCGGAGGTGGCCGCCGACCTCGACGGGTCCGTCGTGCTGTCGTACGGGTTTCGGGCAGTGCAACTGCGGGCCCTCGCTGCNGTGGTGAGGGGCGCGACGCGGGCCTACGGTCAGTCGCCGGTCTGAAGCTCGCGCGCGAGCGCGTCGGCGAGGATCTCGTAGTCGCCCATCCCGTTGTAGAGCTGGGCCGAGATCCTGAGTATGCGCTGAGGAGGCACGGGGAAGGGGCCNATGGGGACTTCGATCCGGTCTTTTTCCCATAGCCGGACCTGGAGCGGGTCCTCGTAGAGGGGAGCGGGCGGGTTGGCCGGACCCTCCGTCAGGTGCAATGACGCGATGGAGCCGATCATCTCATCCGGGCACGGGAGCTCGAGTTCGAGTCGGTCGGCGAGCATGGCGCGGGCCTGGAGGACGAGCGCCCGGTTCGTCTCCATGACCTCGGGCCAGCCGCCGGGCAGCATAGAGGCCATGACGCTCAGCGCCTTGGGAACGGATAGCCATGCTGTCGGGTCGGTGGTTCCGACCCAGTCGAATTCGTGGCGGAAGCGCGACCGCTCGGTCTCCGGCATGTTGGCGCCGTGGCTGATGGTCGCTGGGCGAACCTGTGTGCGCAGGTCTTTTCGCACCCACAAGAAGGCCGCGCCCTTCGGCGCGCAGATCCACTTGTGGCAGTTGCCGGTGTAATAGGCCGCCCCCAGAGCATCGAGGTCGAGGGGGATCATGCCAGGGGCGTGTGCGCCGTCGACGAGCGTGTCGACGCCGCGCGACGCCAGCTCGGCCACGATGCGAGCGATCGGGAGAACCAGGCCCGTGGCGCTGGTGACGTGGTCGATGAGCAGCATCCGTGTTCGATCGGTGACGCGATCGGTGACGGCCGTGATGATCTCCTCGTCGCTCGTTACCGGGAAAGGTATGGGCACGACGACGACCTTGGCGGATGCTCTCTCCGCCACGTAGTCAAGGGCGTTGCGACAGGCGTTATAGGCGTGGTCCGAGACGAGGAGCTCATCGTCGGCGTTCAGCTCCATCGACCGCACAACGGAGTTGACGCCGGTCGTCGCGTTGGGAACGAAGGCGAGCCCCTCGGCGTCGGCGCTGAGGAAGGCCGCGAGGGTGTGGCGCGCGTCGTCGAGCAAGGGGTAGTACTGACGAACAAAGAAGTCGACGGGTTGGCGTTCCAGCCGCGCGCGCAGCTCCGACTGATGCTGGAGGACAGCGTGTGGGCAGGCGCCGAACGACCCGTGGTTCAAGAAGACCGCCTCCGGGTCGAGGTCCCAGCGGCCAGAGAGAGGGGATCCGCGTTCAGTAGTCACGGGCGTATGATACCGGGCGATGAGCAATCTCCTCCTCAATAGCAGCTCCGCCTTCCACGGTCATGGGTACATGGATCACGTCGAGGACGCGGTCCGAGAGACCATGACGGGCGTGGAGTCGATCCTCTTTGTCCCCTGGGCCCTCGCTGACCTGGATGGCTACACCGCGTCTGTTCGGGATCGCCTGGAACGCATGGGGTTCTCTGTCTCAGGCATCCATGAGCACGACGACCCCATCGCGGCGGTGAATGGGGCGGCGGCCATCTTCGTAGGCGGCGGCAACACGTTTCGGTTGCTGTCCCGCCTCTACGAGACCGGGGTCATGCCAGCGATTCGCGAGCGGGTCGCCGCCGGGATGCCGTACATGGGCAGCAGCGCCGGGTCGAACATGGCTTGCCCGACGATCATGACGACCAACGACATGCCCATCGTGTACCCGCCGAGCTTCGATGCGCTGCGGCTCGTTCCGTTCCAGATCAACCCGCACTATCTGGATGCGGATCCGGACTCGAGGCACAAGGGTGAGACTCGGGAGGACCGCATTCGCGAGTACCACGAAATGAACGAGGTGCCGGTGGTGGGGCTCCGCGAGGGGGCGTGGCTGCGGGTTGTCGGGGATGAGGTGCGCCTCGAGGGGCACCGAGGTGCGCGGCTGATGCGCCGCGGGCAGCCCGCGGAGGAGTTCGAGCCGGGTGCGCGGCTCGACTTCCTTCTCGAGTGACCGCGTCCGCCGCATAAAAAGGCGCCGTACCGTGAGGTACGGCGCCACGTTCCCGAGCCAAGCTCGAAGGTGACCGGTTGAGGTGATTCCCCCCCCAGGCGCCGGCGCTGCGTTCCACCCCCCAGTGGGAAGCGCGCCATGCGAACCGCCATCTCTTCGCCCGATGTCGGGGCTCTTACCTTCGCACCATCCCCACACAAGACCGAGGTCTTCCGTGGAGCGGTGCCCAGGACAGTGTACGGAGGGTGTCGAGGCAACCAAACAGGGTCCCTCCAATTAACGTCGATTCTGGGGCCTCACTGAAGCAGGCGCCGGACGTCCTCGAGGGTGCCATCGGACGTGACGGGAGGGTTGGCGGCGACGCCGGAATCGATGCCTTCGAGCTGTCCGCGGTGAAATCGGACGACCGTATCCGGGTCCTTCAGCAGGTGCCCGGTGAGGACCCCGCATACCTGATCGTCCGGCCTTATGACCCCTGCGTGGCAGAGTTTGCGGACCCCGGCGACCGTCGCACAGGAGGCGGGTTCGGCGCCGATCCCAGCCGCGTCGACCCGCGCCTTGGCCTCGAGGATCTCCTGGTCAGAGACCTGTTCGACGACTCCGTTCAACGCTCTGATGCCGCGGAGGCTCTTGCGCCACGAGACGGGGGAGCCGATGCGGATGGCCGTGGCCAGGGTCTCGGCGGTGAGTGGCTGGACGTCCGTGCCGTCTCGCCAGGCGGTGTAGAGGGGGTTGGCGCCTTCTGCCTGGATGACCGCCATCCTGGGTAGGCGATCGATGAGCCCCAGGTCGCGCAACTCCAGCAGACCCTTGGCGATCGCGGTGTTGTTGCCCAGGTTGCCGCCCGGCAGGACGATCCAATCGGGGGCCCTCCAGCGGAGGTCCTGCATCAACTCGAGGCCGATGGCCTTCTGCCCCTCGATGCGGAACGGGTTTACGGAGTTGAGGAGGTAGATCCCCTCGTCGACGCAAACCCGCTCAACGAGCTTCATGGCGTCATCGAAATCACCGGGAATCTGGATCGTGCGGGCGCCATAGGCGAGCGCCTGCGACAGCTTGCCGAACGCGATCTTGCCTTCGGGGATGAACACGAACGCACGCATCCCGGCCTGCGCGGCGTACGCAGCCATGGACGCCGAGGTGTTCCCTGTCGACGCGCACGCGACGCGCTCGCATCCCAAGGATTTGGCGACGCTGACTCCGACGGTCATGCCTCGATCCTTGAAAGAACCGGTCGGGTTCTCGCCTTCGTGCTTCAGGCGCAGGTCGGCGACGCCGGTGAAGTCTTCGAGGGGGCTCGCGTCGTACAGGGCGGTGTTGCCCTCGCCCTTGGTCACCACCTCGTCCGGAGGGAGCGGGAGGACGAGCTCGCGGAAGCGCCACACGCCCGACACATCCGCGGGGATGAAAGAAGACCTTCGGGCATCGAAGGTCTCGAGCAGGGGCCCGCTAGTGGCCGCGGCGAGGGTCGTGATGACGTCGAGGGTGCCCGAGCAGTCGCAGCGGTAGCGGATCTCGTGTCCGCGGTACAAGGTGTCGCACTCGACGCACTTGAGCCGCCACGGGATCGGTCCGTTCATTGGGTGCGGGCTCCTGGTGAGTCGGCCGAACCGATGTGGGTGAGGGACTCGAGGCCAGCGTTGGCGAACGCGTCGCGCATGGCCGAGGCGACGCGGGCGGAGGCCTCGGCTCCGTGGCAGAAGGCGAACACGGATGGCCCCGATCCGCTGATCGAACTGGCGAGAGCGCCGGCGTCCCGCGCGGTCTGCATCACGTCTTCGGATCCAGGAATCAACGGGGCGCGAGCGGGCACATGGAGCCGGTCGTCCACCGCGCGGGCCAGCAGGCCCAGGTCGTTGGAGAAGCACGCCGTAACGAAGGCGGCGAGGCGACCGGAGTTGAACGTGGCGTCCGTCAACGGGACGTCTTGGGGCAACGCGTCGCGCGCGCGCCGCGTCTCGAGTTCGAAGTCGGGCGTCGCGACGACGACGAGGAGACCATCCGGGACCGGCAACCGGACCAGGTCGAGCGGGTCGATGGAGAGGACCAGGACGAGTCCGCCGAGCAGCGCCGGCGCGACGTTGTCCGCGTGCCGCCCGGAGACAACAGCTTCGGCGTCAAGGCAGGCTTCGACGAGCTCTGTTCGTCGAAGCGGCGATCCGATGAGCGCGTTCACCGCGCATGCCGCGGCGGCGGCGCTCGCGGCGGAGCTCCCAAGACCCGAGCCTATAGGCATGCCCTTGTGAACCTCGAGTTCGATGCCGACGTCGATCCCGGCTCGGCGGAGCGTGCTGATAGCGGCGATCCCGGCGGTGTTGCGTTCGGCCTCGACGGGCAGGCGCTCGCTGTATCCGGTCTGGCTGGCGATGCGAACCCCCGAGTCGCGGACAATGCGAGCGGTGACACGATCGTGTGGAGCGGGGAGGGCGAGACCGAGCAAGTCGAAGCCGGGGCCAAGGTTGGCGACGGTGGCTGGCGCGGTGGCGGTGACGGCGAGGGGTGCGCCGCTCATGGCTGAGACCCCGATGTCCCGGTGGTGCGCTCGGCGGCGATTCGTAGGACGTCTCCGAGCACCGCCATCGCCGTGACGTCGATCCCGGCTCCGGGGCCCGTGACGACGAGGGGCCTCTCGGCGTAGCGGTCGGACGTGAAGACCAACATGTTGTCAGTGCCGCTCAGGTTGCCGATGCTTGACGACGCGGGCACCTCGCGCAGACCGACGTGTGCGCTGCCGGCCTCCACGCGTGCTACGTATCGGAGGACCGACCCCCTCGACCTCGCGTCGGCCAGTCGCTCGGCAAACGCCTCGTCGTGGTCACGCAGGGCCGCGATGACTGCCTCGGGGTCGCCGGCTGGTAAACCAGCGACGAACGGCTCGCGATCGGGGGGGACGCCGTCAGGTAAGAGGCCGGCCAATCGACCGAGGATGAGGGCTTTGCGCGCGACGTCATCGCCGCCCAGATCGATGGCCGGGTCCGGCTCTGTGTATCCGCGCTGGACCGCATCAGCGACGGCGTCAGAGAGCTTCACGCCGGCCTCCAGCGACGCGATGACGAACGCGAGGGTCCCGGACAGGCAGCCCTCGATACGTCGCGGTACGTCGCCTGTCGCGATGAGCGTCTCGAGCGTGTCAACGACGGGGAGGCCTGCGCCCACGGTGGCCTCCGCTCGGATGCGCCGGCCGTGCTCCCTCGCGCCGTCCATGAGCGCCCGAAAGCGCTCCGCTGATCCGGCGAGCGGTCGCTTGTTCGCGGTCACGACGTCGACGCCGCTGGCGAAGGCGGCCTCGAACAGGGAGGCCTCGAGGTCGGCGTCTGACGCGTCGATGAGGATCGGTCGCGCGAGTCGGTATTGCGTCGCGGCGCGGAGCATGCCGACAGGGTCATCGTGCGCGACGCCGTCGGGCAGGGTCGCAATGTCGGCGCCGTCTTGCTTTGCTTCGCTGATGGACTGCAGCCGTTCCTCCGTGAGACCGAGCGGGTCGACCACGTAGCCACTGCGGTCGCAGACGGCGACGACGCGGGCGTCGAGCCCGAGGCGGTCGAGGATCGCATCGTGCCGGCGCTGCAGGAGCTCGACGAAGCCCCGTCCGATGCTGCCGATCCCGAGCAACAGCAGGTCGAGCCGCCGGGATCCGGCCTCTCCCGGGTCGATGCGGTCCAGACCGAATTCGTGGTGTAACGCGCGGACAGCATCCTCCACGTCGCGCCGCGCGACCGCGAGGGAGACGTTCAATTCGGACGAGCCCTGCGCGATGGCGAGGATGTTGATGCCGCCGTTCGCGAGGGCCGTGCAGACTCGGGCCGCGACGCCTGGGGTGTGCGCCATGCCGAGCCCGACCGCCGCGACGAGGCCGACCCCACGCCGCACGATGACCTCTTCGACCTCCCCGTGGGTCAGGTCGTGGCGAAACGCCCGTTTGAGCGAGACCTCGGCGCGGTCGGTGTCGTCGCGAGAGACGGCGAGGCAGATCGATGACTCGGAGCTCGACTGACTTATCATCGTCACGCTGATGTCGTCCCGTGCGAGCGCTCCGAACACACGGGAAGCGATGCCCGGGACTCCAGCCATGCCCTTGCCCTCGACTGAGATGAGGGCCTGGTCCGTTATGGCGCTGACGCCTTTCACCGGGTGCGATCCACGGGTGAGGCGTCCGTCGATGACCGTGCCGGGCGCGTCGGCGTCGAGCGTGCTTTTGATATAGACGGGTATGCCGCGGCCGGCGACCGGGATGATGGTTCGTTGGTGAAGGACCTTGGCGCCGTAGTAGGAGAGCTCTCCCGCTTCGCGGTAGTTGAGTTGGGTGACGGGGCGTGCCTCTGGGACGATCCTCGGGTCGGCGCTATAGACCCCATCCACGTCGGTCCAGATGACGACCTGGTCCGCGTCCAACGCTCCCGCGACAAGAGTGGCGGAGTAGTCCGAGCCGCCACGACCTAGGGTCGTCGTGCTGCCATCGGGCGCGCGTCCGCAAAAGCCTGTCAGGACGGGTACCTGCCCGGCGGCGAGCATGGGCTGCAACGCCGCCGTGACGCGCATGTCGGCGATGTCGTGCAACGGAGTCGCTTGCCCGAAGCGGTCGTCGGTGTCGAGGAACTCGTCGGTGTCGACAGGCACCGCGTCCACTCCGTGCGAGACCAGGGCGCCCGCGAGGAGTCGCACGGCGAGCTTCTCCCCGAGGGAGACGATGGCGTCGTAGGTGCGCGGGCTGCCATCGCGCAAGGTCGCGGCGGCGTAGAGCCGCTCCTCGAGTGAGTCGAGCAAAGTGGCGATCGGGTCTGGGTCGATCTCGAGGTGTCTAGCGAGCGCGAGGTGGCGCTCCTGCAGCGCCTCGAAGGGTGCGAGGCCCGGGCCGTCGCCTACTCCAGCCGCCGCGACCAGTTCGACCAGAGTGTCCGTGACGCCGTCCACCGCCGAGCTCACGACGATGATGGAGGCTTCGACGCTGGCCTCCGCGACCAGCTCGGTGCAGCGTTGGATGCGTGGGCCATCCCCGACGCTGGTTCCCCCGAATTTGTGTACCTCCGTGCGCATCTGCCCGGATTGTATGCGCGGCCGGTCAAGCTCGCCTCGCGCTCCCTCGGCTTCTGCGGGCCGCTCCGCGCCTGAGGTCACGGGTCCTACCCCAAGGCGCGGCGGAGCGAGCCATCGCACGCCTCCAGGTGCGCCCGCGCATCGGCGGCGCTCATGCGCTTCATCAGAACGATGCAAGCCGCGCGCACGTTCCAGTCGCATGACTTGAGGGCGTCGTCTACCTCGTCGTATCCGGAGATGGATCGGACGAGCCCCCGGGCGCGCTCTTTGAGTTTGGTGTTCGTCGGCGTCAGGCCGACCATGAGGTTGCCGTAGGTCAGGCCTGCCCGCACCATCGCCCCCGTGCTGATCATGTTCAGCACGAGCTTCTGGGCGGTGCCGGCTTTCATGCGCGTTGATCCGGTGATGACCTCTCGCCCGACGAGAGGTTGGATCGTGAGGTCGGCGACTCGGGAGATCGCGGTGCGTTCATTGCATGTGATCGCGATGGTGAACGCCCCCAGCTCTTTCGCGCGCCGGAGCACGCCGACACACCAGGGTGCGCGTCCGCTGGCGGAGAGCGCCATGGCGACGTCGTCCGTGCCGACTTGAGCTGCGTCCACGCGCCGGGCGCCGTCGTCTTCATCGTCCTCCGCCCCCTCGACCGGTCGTCGCAGCGCCGCGTCGCCGCCGGCGATGTGTCCCTGGACGAGGTCGAGAGGGACGCCAAACGTCGGGTGCATCTCCGACGCGTCGAGGACCGCGAGGCGTCCCGACGTTCCGGCGCCGAAGAGGTGGAGGCGTCCGCCGGCTCGGATCGCGGCGGCTGCCCGCTCCACGGCTTCGGCGATCCGGGGGATCTCCTTGTCGACGGCGACGGCGACGAGGCGGTCCTCATCGTTGATGATGCGGAGGATATCCGCGGCCGCGAGGAGGTCGAGGCCAACGGAACGCGGGTTGGGCTTCTCGGTCGAGAGATCGTCCAGGTCGCTCACGGCGTGCTCCGGATGCGAGCGGGTGGAAGCTCGGTGTCGGGTCCGGGCGGCGTCGCGGTGATAAGGTGCGCGAGCATGACGGAATCGTAGCGTCCAGGGCTCCCGTGATCACGGCGAAAGCCCCTCCCTGCCGGTCATCGCATGTGGGAATCACGCCTGGCCGTGGAAAGGAACGTCAGCCATGACCGCCCCGGCCGACTGGCCCGACACTGAGCATCGCGTGCGAACGGCGCTCGTGAGGGACGTACCAGCGTCGTATGTGCGCTGCCTGAAGCGACCCGGGCTTCTGGATCCGCTCGACGTGACCGTCGCGCGTCGGCAGCACCTTCAGTACGTTGAAGCGCTTGATGATTGTGGGGTGAGCGTCACCGTGGTGCCTTCCGAGGACGGAGTTCCGGATGCCCCTTTCATTGAGGATACGGCGGTCATTCTCCCCGGTCGCCACGCCGTCCTCACGCGGTCGGCGGTTTCGAGCCGAGCGGCTGAGGCAGAGGGTGTGCGATCGTTTCTCGAGCGTCATTGCGCCGTCGAGGTCATGCCCGCCGGAGCCACCCTCGATGGCGGAGACGTGTTGTGGGTTGGCGGTGACCTGTACGTGGGGATCTCGGAGCGCACCAACAACTCAGGGCTCGCGTTCCTCGAGCGGGTGGCGCGGCTCGCGGAGCTGACGGTTCGTCCGGTCCCCATTCAGGGCGCGCTCCATCTGAAATCGTGCTGTACCTATCTTGGCCGAGGGCTCGTTCTCCACGCCAAGGGCAAGGTGCGTTCCGAGATATTCCGAGACATGCGCCTGGTGTGTGCTCCCGAAGCGGATGGCGCGAATGTGCTGCCGGTGAACGGCAAGATCATCGTTCCGGCGGAAGCGCCGCGCACCCGGGAGCTGCTCGAAGACCAAGGATTCGAGACCTTGTCCGTTCCTCTCGGCGAGTTTCTGAAGGGGAACGGAGGTCCGACCTGCCTCTCACTGCGGATCAGCTGACGGGATCGAGGAGCTCGCTCAATGCGCTGGTGATACCTCGCGTCGCGTGCCCGATGGCGTGACGGGTCAGGCCCGTCGCCGCCGCGATCTTCCGTTCGCTGTGGTGGCCTTGGAGGCGAGCATCGAGGACCTTCTGACCCGCTTCGTCGAGGCGGTCGCGCAGGGTGTCGACCAGGTCTTGGGTGTCCGCATCCCGTGCCGGATCCCGGTTGTCCGCCGGGTCGATGTTGATCGTGCCTACGCCACGTCGTGCGTTCGTGCGATCAATCTCGGTGAGCAGGTTGCGGCCGGTGGCGGACCGGAGGTAGCGGATGGTCTCGTCGTGAGGCAACAAGAAGACATCGGGCCGTCCGCGCCAGACCTTGAGCAGGGTTTGTTGCACCGCGTCGTCACCGGCGTCGTGCCGTTTGACGGAGGCCGCGGCGCGGGTGCGGAGATAGTCGAGCAGGCGGTCCAAGTCGGGGTCATCCCGCAGCGCGGCCCGTACGTCGGATGCCGCGCGGGTGGAGCTGTCACCGAGCGCATCGAGGACGCGGCTCCGCAGGCCCTCGTGCAAGCGTGGCCCATCGGCCAGGCCTGGTCCCGAGAGCAGGCCGATGCCTGCCAGCGTGAGTACAAGTCCATTCAGACCCTTCATGAGGATTCTCCGTCCGAGGAAGAGCAAGTGGCGGGCCGTCTGCCCATCCCTGGTTAAACCGGTAAAAACACGAGAGTGGCCGGACAAATTGTCAGCAAACGGCGAGGCCGGGTCCTGTCAATTCGCCAGACCGGACGGGCGGCTCCAAGTCCTCAGTTCGCGACCCACTGGTCGACGTTAAGGCATGCGCTCAGCGTGAATCCGTTCGGTGCGCTGGGGTTGGCGACGAGGAGCTGGACCGCGAGTCGCTTCTCGGCCCCGCCGTTGGCGGCGGTGTCGACGGGGAAGCTCCCGATGAGGGTGTAGCGGCCAACGAAGTTCAGCGATGCCTGGACGGGGTGGTTCGGGTCGATGCCGTCCATGATGATCGAGAAGTTGAGGCCGAGGTGAAAGAGGCCGTACGGCGTGGGGATCGAGCTGAACAGGGACGGTTGCGACATGCACGCCTGACCCGTCGTCCCTCCGCATGGGAGGGCGGCGGGCAGCTCTGCAACCGCGAGGGCAAACGGTTGATTGGGGCCGCCTTCGGCGAAGCCGACGTAGGCGAGAGCTCCGGGGGAGGTGCCGGTCTGCGTTCCGTCGCACTGGTAGGCGAATGTCGTCGACGGGTCAAAGAGAGAGAGTGACCCGGGGAAACCCTGAGATGTGGATCCCGGCGCTTGCACGGATCCAGACATGACGAGACAGGCGGGGCCTGTGTTCATCTGGGACCCGGGCGAAGGGAGGATCGCCGTCGGGGTCGGGGACTGGGCCGCGGCGCCGATCGTGAGGGTCAGAACGAAGAGCAGGGAGGCTGGCTGGCGCATCCCTTCAGCCTATCCTAGCGACGGGGCACGAATCCCATGGAAGTTTGAACCGGGAAGGCACAAACGCAGCCCGAGCTCGCTTCCGGCAACAGCACCATGCCGCCAACCGGGAGGATGCTGATCCAGCACCCCGGGCGGCTGACCTCTGTGATCTTTGTTTGTTGGGCGCCGCTCCCGATGGTCATGGCCATGGGATTGTGGTTGCGGAAGTACAGGCAGGACGCTGAGGCGGAGAAGGTCCCGCAGCCCCGGCGGGCGCCGAGGAACCACGGCTTGTCGCCGCCATCGGGATTCCACCGCGCGCCGCTATCCAGGTGGTACGCCACCGGTTCGACGAACAACACCCCGTCCCGCAGGACTGGATGGTGCACCTGCTCACCATGATCTCCGCCCGACCCGGCGGCGTTGTTCGAGTGATCCACGCGCCAACGCAGCTCTCCGTCGCCGGCGCCGAAGCACATGACCTCATACCAGGTCTGTAGGCGCTTCGACTCGGTGCCGTCCGCCTTCTTGGTGACCACCTCGTGGGTAAAGCCGCCGACCGCGACGAGATGTCCGTCGTCGACGGCGAGGAAGATGCTGTGCCTGATCCGTGTTTCCGGGAACGGCACCCGCCAGACCTCCTTGCCCGACTTTGCGTCGAGACACACCACGGATGCGTTGTCAAAGATGTCGGAGAGCTTGACGCGTCCCCCGGCCTTCACCTTCTTCGATTTCCCTTCGACGAACCAGATGCGCCCATCGGCGAGGGTGAAGGTGGCGTTGACCAGCGCTCCTCCGCGGTAGTTCCATGCCCCGACTCGGAACACGGTATGGCTGGTCACCAGGGGCTGGTGCTCCCCGTACTGGCGCATGAGCTCGGTGCGGCCATGGGACTTGATCGCGGACCCTGGATGGCGTGCGCTGCCGAAGAGGGCATCATCCGTCTTGCAGACCCAGCCCCACTCCGTGCTGCTGCCGGGGCGTCCCGCCGCTATGGACTTCGCCGTCTCGCCGGTCTCGAGATCGAGCCCACGGCAGAAACGGCCATCGGCGATCCACAGGTGCTCTTTACCGACAGCCATGTGTCCGCCGTCGTATGGGGCGCCGGTGCGTGACAGGCCGGGGACCTCGCGCTCCCACAGGACCGTTCCATTGCAGCCGTCGACGGCGATGACGCGGTCATGTCCGGGGATCAACAGACGTCCGTCACGGAACAACGGTGGCGTCGTTCTGAGGTGGCGATCGATCATCGGATTCGGCCCCGGACCACCGAACCACTGAAGTTGCAGGTCGTCTCCGACGAGCGTGTCGCCGCTGCACGCGGTGTTGGCCGGGGTTGCGTACATGTGCGTCCACGCGCCCGCGCCTTCGAGCGGCCCGCGGGTCCAGATGGGCTCCGGGCTGTCTGCCACGTACACCCGGCCTCCCCAGGGGCGGACGATCCTCTTGACCTCGTCCGTGAGTTCGCCAGCGTTCGGGATCACCACTGCGTTGGCGAACCGATCAGGTAGTCGGGTGAGGTCCGCGCTCGTGATCGACTCTACCCGTCGCCCCTCGGGGCCGGCCGGTATGGGGGCTGTCGGATCGACGGCGAGGGTAATGCCGGGGGTCGAGAGCCAGGGGTTTGATCCGGTGTCGAGAATCGCGAGTTGATGATCCGGCTTACGTGCCCGGCCGCGTCCGAAGGCGACGACCTGTCCCTCGGAGGTCCCGACGAGGAGGCGTCCGTTGGCGACGGCGAGCGCCAGCGCCGTGCCCTCGACCGCGTGGGACCAGCGCTTCTTGCCGGTTCTGGTGTCGTACGCGGCGACCTCTCCCACGCCGCCGGCGAAGAGCGTCTTGCCTGCCAGGATCAGGGCATCCGCATGGGGTGCCCGCACCTTCCAGGGAACGCACTTACCCAGGTCAGATTCGAGCGCGTCGATTCGCGCGCCGAGCTTGAGGAGGCTCCGTCGCAGGGATGACTTCTGCTTGCCGAGCGCCCGCTTTGTCAGGGGCTTGCCGTCATCGCCCTTGAGCGGCTGCTTCTTCTCGAGGGCATCGGTGACGGTCCGATAGCGGCGATTCGTTTTTCCATGTTCCGATTTAGCCTGCGCGATGTCTCGGAGCAGTCGCAGGTAGCGTGTGCGGTCGAGGGCTGAGAGGTGGGTGTCGGATTGCAGGTAGGACATCGCCGCTGTGACGACCATCCGGTTGCCATCGAATTGGGCGAGTTGGTCCCTGCCGAAAGTATCCGAGACGCTGAGCTCACCTTTGTTCCCGCGCCCGGAGACCAGGGTTCCGCCGGCGACGAGAGCGTACGCGCCGCCCGGACCGCCGAACGCCCCCAGGGGCGTTCCGGAGTCGCGCACGAGCGCAAACGGAGTCCCGCGACCGGTGGGGATGAACAGCGCCCGACTCGACAGCAGGAGATAGCCCTGGGGCGAGGCATTGACCTTGGTGCGCCATACCTCCGACCCGTCTTGAGCGTTGAGGGCCACGGCCCAGCACCCCTCTCGCGGGAACAGGCCGCACGTGGCGTAGACGATCCCCTGCGCGGCGACGAGTCCGGTGCGGACCGGCCACGGAGAGATCATCCTTCCGTTGCCGGGGATGAGGCGGTCTGACGGACCCAGCCGTCGCTTCCAGATCAGCTGGCCGCGTTCCCGATCGAGGCAGTAGATGAGGCCGTCGTCACTTCCCACGTAGACCCGGTTGTCTACGACGTGGGGGGCGAATCGAACTGGGCCGCCGGTGAGGAACGTCCAACGCGATTCCCCGGAGCGTGCGTCGAGGCAGTGGATCGTGTCGAGCTCGGACGATCCATAAAGGACGTCGTCACCGACCGCGACAGGATGGAACGCGTGGTCCCACACGTTGCGCGGCTTGATGTCCTTGAGCCGTTGCCAGAAGCTGCCCTTCGCGGGCGGCGGCCAGGCGGATCGTGGACGGGAGCGTTGGTGCGACCACTCCCGCCTCAACGGGAGCTTGAGGGTCTCGCTGGTGACGCCGCTGCGTCGCACGTCGCGCATGGCGCCCGGCCAACCCGCGTTCGCGGGTTCGGGCGCCTCGACATCAGGGGCCGCGCTTGCGAGCTTGCCGCGCGTCGCTCGCCACCGGCGTTGAACATCAGTGGCGGACGCGACCTCGTTCGAGATCCCGATGGCGTGGACGCGCCCGGTGAGCCCATAGTATTCGTTCGCGTCAAGGTACCCCGCTAGCGCGAACTGGTGCGTCCCCTTGTACTTGATCGGACCGGATTGGGCGGTGGACTCGGTGTCCAGCTCGCCATCGACATAGAGGCGCATGGTCTTGCCGTCGTAGGTGCCGACCACGTGGTTCCAGCGCCCCGCGCGCATTCGGGTCTCGCCGGTGAGATACGTGATCTTGCCGGTCTTTTGAGTTGCGATTCCCAGCATGAACTGGGCGCCGCGATATCCGAGGATGAAGCCGTTCTCATCGGCCCCGTTATCTTCGAGGCAGCAGATGATCCCGCCCCAGTCCTGGGGGACATCGACCCGGACCCAGGCCTCGAGTGTGAGCGCTGTCGCCGGCAGCCGTTTTGAGTCGAACTTGCTCGCGACAATCAGGCGGTTCTGCGTGCCGTCGAGGGCGATGTGCTTGGCGCCAGACCGGATGGGCCCGCTGAGCTCTGCGTCGAGGAGCCCCGCTTGGTCGCGCAGCGTTGTCCCGTCGACGGATGCGTCGGTGCACAGCCAGCGTGATGAACTGACGGGAGCCTGAGCTCCCGCGGCAGCGCAGACAATTAGCAACGTGAGGGCGGTGCGCATGAGTTGAGCATAAAGCAAAGGCGCCCCACCGCGGAACGGTTGAGGCGCCATGAGTCGATCCCTTGCGCGGGTCGCTGCAAGAGCGGATCAGTCGCTGACCATTTCCTCCAGGATCCCACCGTCCGGGCCCTTGCGGAGCCGCTCGAAGGCCGACGCCTCGATCTGGCGAATACGCTCCGCGCTGACCCCCAGCATCTTGCCGATCTCGGCCAGGGTATGAGGTTTTGCGCAGTCAATGCCGAAGCGTAGGCGCAGCACCAGGCGGTGGCGGTCCGGGAGAAACTTCAGGCTTCCCTTTACCAGCCCCCGGATGTCTTCGCGGATGACCGGGTTGTCGGGCGCAGGGGCCTTGCCGTCACCGACGAGGTCGCCCAGTCGGCTCTCGTCCTCGGGGCCGTAGTCCAGAGAGAGGACCGGTCGGGACACCGACGGGTTGGCGAGCATGTCTGTAAGGCGATTGCGCTTGGTCTCGTCCTTGATGCTCGCCGGATCGTCAAAGCCCTCGGGGTCGTCCTTCGCGACCTTGCGGAGACTCTGGGTGACGTTCACGGGCAGTCGGATCGTGCGGCTCTTGTCCTCCAGCGCTCGGAGGATCGCTTGCCGAATCCAAAGATAGGCGTAGGTCGAGAAGCGAACGCCGAAGCGCGCGGAAAACGACTCGGTGGCGCGGATCAACCCGAGGTTGCCTTCCTGGATGAGCTCGCTGTAGGCGAGCGGGCCACCGTCGAACTTGCGCGCTACGGACAGCACCAAGCGCAGGTTGCGTTCGATGAGGGGGCGGCGGGCGGCGACGAACAGCGAGCGTTCGCGGCGGATGCCCTCGCCCACGGCGGCCGGGCCCAGCTCGATGGAGGCCTCGCGGTATCGCTTCAACGGTCCGGGCCGCAGCCCGACGAACAGCAGGACGCCCAACAGGCGGTCCGTGTTGTTGCGCCGGCTGATCTGGAAGGGACGACGTTTTCGTTTGGCTACGTGACGCGCAAAGATACGGTGCAGACGGCTGACGTGGTCTTCGCTGTCCTCGCGCCCGGGTTTGGGTTTAGGCGGTCCCGGGACGAGCGAGCGCGCCGCCATCTCCTCGTTCTTCCAGCGCTCGAGATCGTTCCAAACTGCTTGCAGGCCGTGCTCGGTGCCGAGGAACGAAGCGATCCAGCGGTTACGGGCGAAGATGAGGTCCCCGAGCAAGAGGTGTTCTTCCTCCGGCTCCAGCAGGTCGTGAGAGCCCACATCCTTGAGGTAGATGCCTAACGGATCGTCGGGGCTGGGCTCAGGGGCATAGGACTTCTTGCTGGACGCTTTGCGGTACGCGTCGGATTCGCGCTTCTTTGGCCCACCCTGGCGGAGGGCCCGCTCAAGGTCCGGGGTGGTGTCATCCACCGCGGAGGCTGCATTTTTATCGCGACTTGTCACCGTATTCATGGGGAGACGCCGTTTGACGGAGGAATGTGATTTCTTGCCCTGATCCAGCCCCGGCACGCTGCCGGGCCAGGAGGAACGGTCAAAGCCGCCCCTACGGCATCAGGGAATGGGGACACTTGACCCCAAGACCGTGCTTACTGCGCCGCCCCCCGTCCCTTGGCGGAACTCCCGCGTGGGTGCAGTCTATCCCTGGTCCCTACTCTGGGTCCACCGGAAAGACGCGCCCAGGAGGGGAAAGCCGAAGTCTTGGTCGCTGATCTGACCCCTTTTGTCGGGCCTCGACCAGCGTGTGTCGGGAACATCCTACGCAACCTAAAGGGGGGGCCCCACTCCCAGAAGAGCGGGACTCGAGGAAGAGATCATCCGGCCCATTTGACCCGCGGGCTGGACGATCGACGACACACCCCCGACGCTTTTGGCACCCTGATGCGCGTCACCCCGGGGTCTCCCACTGGGGCGCGGCAGCGTAGCATTGGCCACCGGGGCACTTGCGAGTTCCTCCTCGCTGGCCCACCGATCGGCACAAGTTATTTCAGGCAATAGGTTTGCGAGATACTCTGGTCATCCACTACGACGAGATCGCCCTGAAAGGGAGGAACCGGTCTGCGTTCGAAGACCACCTGGTGAGGGGGGTGCAGAACATCACCAGTGACCTGGGGCCAGTGGCCGTGCAGAAGATCTACGGCCGCATGCTGGTCAGGGCGAAGGAGGCGGACCTGGGGGTTTCCCGCCTGGCGGCCCGGATCGCGTTGCTTCCTGGTGTCCGGTACGTCCTCGAGGGATGCGAGACGTCTCAGGACTTGGATGCGATTTTCGGGGCCGTTGAAGTCGCCTTGCCGCCCCAGGAGGCGCTCAGGACCTTCGGGGTTCGGGCGAAACGTGGGGACAAATCCTATCCGCTGCGTTCAAGTGAGATCGAGCGGCGGGTGGGCGCCCACGTCCTCGAGCGGCGTCAGTGGGATGTGGATCTGACGAATCCGGATTTCTGGGTGCGCATTGAGGTCGTCAACGGTCGGGGGCTGGTGTGTACGACGCGGCATGAGGGGCCAGGGGGGCTGCCCACGGGCGCGTCGGGGCGCGGCATCGTCTTGCTGTCTGGGGGCATCGATTCGCCTGTTGCCGCCTGGATGATGATGACGCGCGGCCTGCGGCTCAGCGGTTTGCATTTTCATTCAGCCCCGTACACCAATCAGCGCAGCCAGGAGAAGGTCCGGGATCTCGCGCGCCACCTCGTGCGTTTTCAGTCGCGCTTCGAGCTGACCATGATTCCATTCGCTGATCCGATCCAGCAGGCGATCGTCACGCTCGCACCGCAGAAGTACCGGGTGATCCTCTATCGGCGGTTCATGCTTCGCCTCGCGGCCCGCGCCGCCGCGGCGGCGAAGGCGTCGTGCGTCGTCACCGGAGAGGCTCTTGGTCAGGTTGCTAGCCAGACCGTCGAGAACATGGCCACGGTCGAGGCCACCTCGTCGCTCCCGGTCCTCCGCCCTCTCGTGGGTATGGGAAAGGCGAGCATCATCGACGTCGCCCGCCGCATCGGTACTTTCGACACGTCCATCGAGCCCCACGACGACTGCTGCAGCTACCTCATGCCACGTAGTCCCGCGACGCGCTCAAACCCCGATGAGCTCGACGAGGTCGAGCGCGTCTTCGACGTTACGGCGCTCGTCGAGGAGACCTGGGCGAACCGCAAGTCTGAGGTCCTTCGTCTGGCAGACCTGCGTTAACTAGCGTTCTTGGCGGACCCCTCGTCGTGCCCCGGCTCAGGCCCGCACGGCTTCGTCGTGCTGCAGGAACCAGAGCTCGAATCGAGGCGGCCGGTCGAGCCTCAGCGCTTGCTGGACCGCCCCGACGTATGCCTCTCCCTGCGCGACGTAGGTCCGGGCGCGGGAGCTCAGGCCCTCCGTATCCGGGACGCTGTCGGTCTTGTAGTCGGCGACGACGTATTCACCCGAGTCCGGGTCCCGGTAGAGAAGATCGATGGCGCCGACGACCGTAGGCTCGGCCCCGTCTCCGCTGTGGAGCAGGGGGACCTCGCGTCCGACGATGTGATGCTTCAATGCGAAGAGCCGCGCTAGTAGATGGGAGCCCGCCAGCTTGTCCAGGAGCGGCCGGGCGGCCCGAGTCGCCTGATCGAGCGCCGCAGGAGAGACCAGATCCGCCAGGTCGAACGCGAGGCGCTTCTGCGCCCGAGCGCACTCGTCCTCCGGATCGCCGTCGAGGTTCAGCTCCTCGATGACGCGGTGGATCGCTGTCCCGATTTCGCGAGCGAACGGTCGACTCTCGCTCGGAGCGCGGCGGGTGAGGACCGGGTCCTGATCGTCTTCTTCGCGGTCATGGGCGGTCTCCACGAAGGCCTCGTGAGACCCCTGGGACGCGGCCTTGACTCGCGACATCGCTGCGCGCGCCGCGGCGGCAGGCGCGGCGCTCAGCCACGCCGCCGACCCCGCCGCGATCGCGGTCACGTCGAGCGCGTGAGCGGTCTGTTCGACGTCCGTCGGATCCAACCCGCTGGCTTCCGGGAGGATGCGCCAACGCACGCCGTGCTCGTCGTAGTCGAACGGCGGGGCCATGGGGTCGGTGATCCAGCGCCGAAGGATGATGTCCCAGCTCCCGGGGCGGCAGCCCACGAGGTCGGCCATGGACTTTTGCGCGCCGGAGCCGAACTTGTCCGGATCACCCCAGCGACCGAGCAGGACGATGCGGTCCTTCGCTCGCGTCAGGGCGACGTAGAGCAGCCTCACGGTTTCCGCGGTCCGGACGTCCCGTTCGCGGGCCTTGATCTTTCCCCAGAGGGGGGAGGGCATGCCCATGAGGCTCGCCTCGCGAACTCCTTCGGTCACCACCACGCGGGTCCCGTCGCTTACCCCGTCTTTGCCCGTGCGATGCAGATCTGGCAGGTAGAGGTGGTCGAAGTCCAGGCCCTTTGACATGTGGACGGTCATGATGCGAACCGCATCGACGTCGTCGTCGCCGACCGCGGCGGTCTTTTCGGGGTGGACCTCCTCGACGTGGGCCTTCAGTTCGCGCAGCACGGTTTCGGTGCCTGCCGTTGTCCGGGTCAAGGCCTCGAAGATCTTGCGGAAGACCTGGTCCAGGTTGGCTACTCGGTGCGCTCCCAGGTAGCGCGCTCCTTCCAGCGCTTCTGGAAGCAACAGGCACCGTAGCCGCTCGACGAACAGGTCCGCGGGCTCTTCCGTGAAGGACCGACGCAGGGACGCGACCGCGCGCACGGCTTCGGTGAGCGCGTGTTCCCATCCCGCCACTTGTTCAACTCCGGCGGCTTCGGCAGGGACGGCCTGCGCGGCCGCCGTGATGGCATCACGGACGTTCGCCATGGCTTTAGGGTCGTGGTCGAGCTCGCTCATGTGCGCGGGGAAGCCGTTCCTCCAGAGAGGCATCAGGGCCGCGTCCGGTACGCCGGCCATGGGCGAGCGGATGAACCCGACGAGGGCCAGGTGATCGTTGGGATCGAGGATCACACGCACCAGGTTCACGACGTCTACGACCTCGCGTCGGCGGTAGAACTCCCGATCGCCTTCCACCTGGAAGGGAATGCCCGCATCCCGGAGCGGTCTCAAGTACCTCTCAAGCGCTGAGCGGGCACGGAACAAGATGCCGAAGCTGGACCACTCGAGGTCGTGTTCGTCGTGGAGTTCTTTGATGTCTCGCGCGATGGCCTCGGCTTCCATGTCTCGCGCCCACTCCGCCGGCGTGCTGTCGAAGCGCTTCTGCGTTGCGCGGCTCCACGAAACCCAATGCTCTACGGGTCGTCGATCACCCTTCTCGAAGAGGTCTTCGCTCGCGCGTTCCTGCGATGCTTGCAGTGGCTGGAATGCCGGCTGCAGTCCTTCGCGTTTGTGCATGGTCGGCGTCATGATGCGCGCCACCTCCTGCAGGATGGGTGGCACGGACCGAAAATTGACCGACAGCACGAGAGGCTCCACGCCGCCGGTCTCGCGCAAGCGCGCGAGAAACCGGTCATAGGCCGCGAGGTCGGCCTGGCGCCACCCGTAGATGGACTGCTTGGGGTCGCCCACGAGGAAGAGAGAGGGGCGCCGCTCGCCCTCGAGCGCGATCCGGCCGACGATGTCATATTGCCGGCGATCGGTGTCCTGGAACTCGTCAACCAGGAGCAGATCCAGATCGCCGCGGATTTGATCACAGGTCCGCCCCTGCCCCAGGAGTCGTGATGTGCGTTCGATCAGGTCGCTGAAGGACACGACGCCGTGTTCGTTGAGGCGCCGTCTCACGTCCTTGAGCAGGGCCTTCAGGACGCGCGCGGCTCGGGGCATGAGGTCGGGTTCGAGGGTGCGCCAGATGTTCGCGTTCTGCAGGAATGTGGCCGCCGTCTCCGCGTCCGGAGGTCCATGATCACCGAGGGCCGTGGTTTCGCCCTTCGTGAAGGACCCCCTGGCCCACGCGCCGATGCGCTTCAGGGCGGCGTCGGCGGCTCCGCCCTCCAGGATGGCGCGCGTGGCTGCGAACCCGTCGGCTTCACCGAGCTCCTCGCGGACCTGGGCAAGCCATGTCGCGGCGTCGTACCCGAGCTTGAGTCGCGGGCCAGCCTCCACGAAGGGCTGGGTAGACTCGACCAGGGGTTGGAGGGGCTGTTCCAGGTCTCGTCGGGCGTCGAGGAACCGGTTCTCGGCGAACGGGTCCGGGTCGATGTCTTCTTCGGCCACGCCCGATTCCACTAACGCCGCCAGGGCTTCCCATACGGCATCCGGCCCATGGCCGGAGGTGGCGAGGATCATGGCGTCCTCTTCTGGCTCGTCGCTGAACGCCTGCCCGACCCACTCGCCGATCACGTCGTCTACGACGGCTCGCTGGGCCAAGCCCTCGGCGTCCACTTCGAACCCCGGGTGAATCCCTGCTTCCACCGGATGGGTGGCCAGCACGTGACGGCACCAGGCGTGGATCGTGGTGATCTGAAGACGATCCAGATGCACGAGACATGCCGCGGCGCGCGCCCTTAAGTCTCCTGGGTCGACCGAAGGGAACGGACAATCGGGCATACCCAGAACGGGTTCGCCATCGATGATGTCCTTGAGCGCTTTACCGACACGCCGGGCCATCTCGCCCGCCGCTTTCTCCGTGAACGTGAGAGCTAACACGCGCTTCAGAACTCGCACGGCCACATCTTCCACGTCGCCACCGCCGTCGGCGTGACGGGACCAGCCCACGTCCAGTACCCACGTGATCGTTCGCGCTACCAGGACCGCGGTCTTGCCGCTGCCGGCGCCAGCCTCAACGACGACCGGAGTCTCGAAGGTGGTGCGCGCGGCTTCCCGTATCTCGAAGTCGGCGGGCCGTGTCATGCGCCGGCCTCCTGGTCAACCTGCCATAGTCGCGCCAGGTGCCGTTCGAACGGGGACAACGTCTTGCCTTCCCGCGTCTCCGTGGCGCACCGTTCAGCCATGTGTTCGAGGCGCATCTTCAGCGCGGAGTCACCCTGAACGCAGGCCTCCATGTGTTGGCAGGTCCGGCACGCCTTGCCGCTTTGTCCCTTGCCGTCACCGAGGCGGGGAAACAGGATCCCGTCGGCGCGTGCGGTGATCAGGGCGCTTGCCGTGGCCGCGAACGCGTCGGCCGCTTCGCCGGTGGCATCGACGTACGCCGCGCGGTTGTCCTCGTCGATGTCCTCTTCGACATACAGGTAGCGGCCGCGTCCGCCCTCACTCGATTGCGCATAGGCGCCGGCTTGCAGAAGCTCGCCGGACCGGATCTTCTGCGACAGGTGTTTCGTCCGTGTCTGTGGAGTCTTCGCGTTGGAGACGGGTTTTCCAGTTTTGTAATCGGTGAAGAGGACCGACCCGTCCTGGCTGCCGTCGACACGATCTGCCTTGAAGTGCAGCGTCTCGGTCTTATCGCCGATTGTGATGGGTGTCTCGCCACGCAATTCGACGCCGAGCACGGCGACCGAGCCTCCCGACCAGTCGATGGACAGGGCGCGTCTCACGAGCGGCATGCAGATCTGAGCCAGGGCTTGGTGGAGCCCCCCTAGATGAAGTCCCTCTTCGGTGGCGTGCTCACGAACCGCATCTTCCAGGGCGCGGACGACCGCTTCTTCGTCAGGCATGGTCACGTCGGTGGTGCCGCTGGCGATGGCCTCTGCGATGGTGCGGGGGCGCGGGTCAGGCAGCGCGGCAGAGATCAGGTGTTCGAGCGTTCCGTGAACCACGATGCCGATGAGCCGACGGGAGAACTCCGGAGGTGATGCGAGCGGGTCCGGCGGCCGCTCCACGTTGAGGTCTCGAGAGAGGAACAGTTGCCACGGACAACGCGCCATGCCCTCCAGCGCGGTCACGTACAGGTCGTTGTTCCGGGGGTCGTCCACGCCGGCGCGGACTTTCCCGACGGACCCGAACCAGGGTGATGGACCGCGGTAGATCGCCTGACCCTCGGGGGTGTCCCGACTTGGGTCCACCGCCTCGAGGGTTCGCATTCGGGCGTCGGCCAGGGCATCGATGTCCGGCTCCGGCATCGCCTGGCCCATGCCGTCGTCGAGGCGAAGCAGGGCACGGGCCTCCGCCAGCGCCGGGGTTAGGGCGCGGTGGAACAGGGCGCGCGGCGCGGAGAGCGCCAGCGCCAGCGCCGCGTCGCGCGCGGTGACGGGGCGCTCCTTGGCGACCTTCACGAGGTCTCGGGTCACCTTGGACACCGTGAGGCGTCCAGCATGCAGCATGCGCTCGACGAATGGTGAAGCGGCGATCTCCCGTCCCTCCTCGTCGGATCGCTGCCAGGACAGCGTTACCCGGTCTGCTGCACCGAGGAGCGATGCGAAGAGGACCCGTTCTTCATCGTGGGAGGCGTCGGCGGTGGCCAGGTCGGGGAGGACGGACTGCAGCGCATGCCGCTGCCGATCGGCCAGCAGGGGATCTTCGGAGATGCTGCGCGGGAAGACGTGCCGCTCGAGTCCCATCATGAACAGATGGTCGAACGTGAGCCCACGGGCGTGGCTGACGTCCATCACCGCGACCCCGCCGCCCTGGCCGCCCATGGGTTCGGCCCCGCCCTGCAGCGCCGACTCCAGCAGGACGCGGAACTCGTCGTCGCTGACCTCGAAGGTGGGGTCGTGCTCAATAAGCTCATTCAGCGCGTCTTGCCAGCGGGCGGCAACGCGCGCGTCGGCAACCGGGTTCTCTTTCTCGTCCAGTCCCAGGATGCGGGCCAGGTCGCGGGCTCTCTCGGCGTGCGTTTGGAGCGGAGCTCGGGTGGGCCAGTCGGCGAGTAGTCGATGGATTTCTCTCGCGTTCGCGAGCGCCTGCTCGAGGACGTGGCGTTGGATGACTCGCTTCTCGTTGCGGACCCCGCGGGCGCTCTCGGGTGTGGCGTCTTCGTCCCCGGTGCCTTCGGACTGTCTCGGGTTTAGGCCACGACGCGCCGGCAAGGCCAGGGTGTCTCGCGAGCGGAGGAAGGGGGCGAGGTCGAGGGTCGTTGCGTGGATCAGGCGCGTGCAGCCGATCACGCGAAGGGCCAGGCGGACGTCTGAGTCGGAGGCGAACCCGCTGGTGGCGTCAAGCCAACGATCGATGAGAGCTCTCCCACGCGTGCGCAGTAATTCGCAGATCGCGCTGATCCCGCGCTGGGTGGGTGACCATGACGGCGGGAGCGTCCCGCCGCTGAAGGGGATGGCGCGCTCCCGCAGGCGCCGCCGCAGCGCCGCCGCGTGTCGGTCTAGCTGGCGGGCCACGATGGCGATCTTTTCGGGGGATGTGCCCTGGTCGATCAACTCGCGAATGCGGTGGGCGATCTCGCGGGCTTCAGCGTCGGTGCCCGACGTGGTGAACGCGTTATGCGGTGGACTGCCGGCTTTGCTCTCAGGGAAGGGATGGTCGGGGTGCTGCGCCTGGCCGAGGCGCTCGAGAAAACGGTCGACAAAGCGGCAACCTGGTTCCTCCCGTGAACTGTCGGCCGGATCGCATGGCCGGTCGACGTAAATCCGTGCGTTCTCCTGGCGGAGCAGCGCTCGCAAGAACGCGCGCGTCAGGCCTGGGGCATCGGCGAATCCGTAAACGAGGATGGCCCGGGCCGGCAGGGCTTTGCACCCGGCCTCTTGGAGCGCGGCGGCGGCGGCTTGCATCGTGTTCGCGCGGCGCCCGACGCCAAGCTCCCGCATCAGCCCGTGCGTCCTCGTCGCTGCGTCGACGACGGCCCGGGCTCGGGTGTCCCAGGCCGGTAGGGCGTCCTGGGCGGCCGTTCCGTTGTCGTCCAAGCCCGCAGATAGCAGGTCACGGATGGAGGAGGATGCCACGCCGTATCCGTCGGAGAGGCCGGCCAACGCTTCGCGTAGAGATTTCTGCTCCTCGGCGGCGCGACGCGCCAGCACGTCGAACAGAAGTCCCCCACGAGGTGCGGTATGGCCTGCGCGGCGCAGGACGTCGGCGGCGACGTGACCGACGAGTTGGACTTGGACGCCGAGTACGGCGGCGCCGAGCCCCTGTGCGATGGACACCTGGAGGTGTCGTCTCAAGGATGCTGACGGCACGACCACGAGCACGGGGCGCGCCAGGAGCGAAGGGTCGTCGCCGACCAGCGTCTGGAGGTCTTGGAGCAGGCGCTCTTCGAGCGCTCGCCCGCTGCGAGCGCTGATGACGACACGGTTGTCGGACATGGGTGGCCGGTCAACCTACCACCAGAGGGGGACGGCCGCCGGGATGGAGGCGTCAGCCTGTCCGCATTCGTTGAAAACAGGCGCTCAGTCGAGCGAGAGCTCGTACAACCGACCTCCGGCCGGCCCTGCCCGCAAGTTATCGAACGCTTGCTTCTGCAGTTGGCGGATCCGCTCTGCCGAGATCCCGAGCAGGTTTCCGATCTCGGTCAGGGTGTGCTCCCGTGCGCCGTCGAGGCCGAATCGCAGACGGATGATGAGGCGTTGGCGGTCCGGCAACTCGGCCAGGGAGAGCCGGACGAACNANTNNGAATCCNGNGTCTGGGGCNCCCGNTCGGGNGNCGGGCTNTTNCGGTCNGNGANGANCTGNGAGAGCTCNGTGNCGTCNTCGAGGNTGTGNNCGAGGCTNAGGAGCGGCCGACTCACGGTNGGNTTNNTGAGGGCNCNGGAGAGCGNCTTGCGGNCNGTNNCNNGCNCGNTGNTGCNCGCNGNCGCCTGCTCCTTNTCCANCTTCCGCAGGGCCTGGGTNAGGCTCACNGGCAGCCNGATCGTCCGNCTCTTGTTCTCGAGCGCNCGNAGGATGCTCTGGCGGATCCAGAGGTATGCATAGGTGGAGAAGCGGACGCCGAAGCGTGGGCTGAATGACTCGGTAGAGCGGATGAGCCCGAGGTTGCCCTCCTGAATGAGCTCCGCATAGGGGAGGGGGCCGGGCACGAAGTTGTGCGCCAGCTTCATGACGAGCCGCAAGTTCTTCTCGATGAGCGGCGCTCGGGTGTCGAGGAATTTGTTCCGCGCGCGTCGGATCCGGGCCGCCGTCTTGTTGTTGGCGGTCTCGAGCGTCGCCAAGCGGTAGCGCTCGAACGGCGCCGGTCGGAAGCCGACGAACAACACGCATCTGACGAGCCGCTGGGCTACCTTCTTGCCGCGGAACGGTCGCCTTGGCTGAATGGCGATCTGTCTTGAGAAGATGCGATGCAGCCGCCGCGCGAAGTAGGTCGGCCCGCTCGATTCGTCCGAGGGCTTGGGCGGCCCNGGGATCAACGAGAGCGCGGACATGTCACCCCGCTCGCACGCCTCGAGGTCACCCCAGATCGCACGCAGGGCCGGTTCGGTCTCGAGGAACGAGGATAGCCAGTGGTCCCGTGCGGCCACGAGCTTTGAGAGCAGGGCCTTCTCCTCTTCGGGGTTGAGGAGGCGGTGGCTGCGGGCCTCGCGCATGTAGAGTTCAAGCGGGTCCGCAGGCAGCGGCAGCCTCTTCGGATTGACCTTCATCTCCGGTGTGTTCCTCGGGGCCGGCGTGGAGGGGCAAGCCGCCCGGCCCTTTTACTGAGTTCGCTCACTCCTGTTTGTAAACGGCCTCGTTCACCGATTACTTCGTGCCGTTCCCTGATTCGGTTCACCGTTTNGCCCGNCACGATTTCCTGAATTCGGGGAGATATGCCGTCAGTCCGGNCCTGGGCACCTTCAGATCCGATCCAAACACCTGGAAAAAGAGGGTATGAGGGCTTGCAGGCGACGGNCGCTGCCGGGGCAGGGGAGNGTCGGTCCGCTGCGCCGGCCCTACTCCTCGAACCGGAAGTGGAGCAACTTGTCGTCCGGCAGGGGCGGCACTCGGTCAGAGGCGAGCAGGAAGTTTCGGGCTTCGAGCAGGTCCC
The DNA here is from genome assembly GCA_002683135.1 of Planctomycetota bacterium. GTDB lineage: Bacteria > Planctomycetota. The sequence continues at coordinate 43,502 of NYSS01000034.1, forward strand.
CAAAGATGCGGTAGCGGGTCGTCGTTTGATCGAGGTAGGCGACCCCCGGGCTGCCGCCCGACCCGGTGCGGGTGCCGATCATGCGNTCCACCATGCGCGCGTGTCGGAAGCGGAAGATACGAAACCCCTGNTCGAACTCGATGAGCGCGTCCACGAGGGCGGACGGCCAGCCCAGCAGNGGCTCGGATCGGTACGAGGCGATGAACAGGAACGCTTGATGTGCACGGTTCTGCGTGTCGTCGCCGGAGGTGAGGTAGCGCTGCGCGTCCGTGAGCTGCTGTTCGAACCGCACGCGCGCTGCCCGGCGCTGTGATTCCGCCAGATTCGGGTTGGCCTCCTGGTGCGCGGTCTGTTCTTCGACGTACGCACGGAAGGACATGAGGAACGCGTCAGCGAAGTCGGGGAAGATGCGATCGATGGGTGTGCGCGACAGCCAGTCGAATAGCGCGTCCTTGAGCGACACCTCGCTGCGGCGAGCGCTGAGGATGCTGCGTTCGGTTGCGCTGAGCTTCGATTCGTACGGCACCCCCTCGAAGTCCACCCGCAAGTCTTCGGGCANCCCCGCGAGGATCTCGAGCTCACGAAACTGCGTCGATTGAAATCCNGATGACGGGATCAGCAGGTCTCGAAAGGCGAGGAACGAGGTCGGGTTCATGGTCTCCATCACCCGGAAGCCCTCCGTGGCGATGCGAAAGACCTCGTTGACGCGGCTGATGCAGGCGACCACGTTGGGCACATCCTCCTCGGCGACGTGGGCGCGGTCTTTGCCGACGTGACCCAACAGGTCGCGGGCGTGGCCGAGCTCATGGAGGATCAGCTTGAACCAGAGCTCGAAGACCTGGTGCACGACGATGAACAGCATCTCGTCGTGGTGTGCGTGCTCCCGCGTCTTCGTCGACGGACGATCGCCCGCGCAGAGCTTGTCGAAGTCGGGGGGAGCTTGAGCGGCGAGCAGGGTGCCGAGGCGGAGGTAGGCGCCGTAGCTCGGGCTGAATCGGTCCTGTTCGGACATGCGCTCGTTATAGCAACAACGCGTTCAGAAGCAGGCGGAAGGTNCTCCACGTCTGGCAGCGNAACTGGGGGGAGAAAGCGAACAGGACAACCTTGCCCTGGCCGACCTCGCAGACCGCCGCGGCGGCCTTTCCCTGCAGGACCTCCGCGCCCTCTGCGAAGCCGCCGGCGACGAGGTCCTTGTCGGTATAGCGGACGGGAAAAGACACCTTCACGGAGGTCTCCCCGGGCCTGAGCGCGAACGGCCGGGCCTGACGGAGGAAGACAGGAGTGATCTCGTTGCATGCTCTCCCGAGGGGGTGCTTGGTGTCGACGAGGGCGCGCACCACGGAACCTGGGATGTAGGTCCGAACGCCTCGCCGGCCAGCGCNGCCGACCCGCTCGACCGGCAGGTCGAACGCCTGGAGCGCCAGGGCAGAGGACTTGTTCATGCACACCATGGTCCCGCCCGCGGTAACGAACTCCTGGAGCGCCGCCTTTCCATCGTCGCCGAGCCCTCCCTTGTAGACGTCCGGAAGACGACGATCACTCGGGCCTCCGGTCAGGCTGCGCGCGTCGACGCTGGCGAACAGGATGACGTCGACCCGGTCCTTGAGCCTCCCTGTTCGTACGTCTTCGGGGCGCAGGGGCGTGAACGGGATCTCGAGCATGTCGAACCAGAACCGCGTCCATCCCTCGTCCATGGACGCCGTCCAGGACCAGTAAACGCCGATCCGTTTGCCCGCGCTCCGAAGCCGGGAGATGAAGGCCCGCTCGTCATGGCTACCACCGCGCGCCACCTCGAAGGTCTTGGCTTCGACGGGCTCCGAGGCTGGCACCTCCCCGTCATGGATCTTCTCCAGTTCAAAGTCCATGAGCAGGGGCAGCGAGTGACACGTCATGTCGTAGGGCCGTCGGATCGGAGCCCCGGGGCGAGGACGGATCACCGGATAGGGAGCGTTCTCGAGCAGCGCGCACGCGTAGCCGAAGCAAGGCTGACCGTTCCTGATGACGAGCGCGCCAGCGGGATCCTTGGCGACGCCGACCTCGACACCACCCAGGGTGAGCAGATCGACGAGCTTCTTCGTCATCAACGAGCGCCCGTTTGGCGGGATCACGTACGCCTTCGGTCCATACTTGCTGGCGCAGTAGTCGCGGTGGATCTGCAGGAAGTTCTTGAGCCAGGTCTCGCGCTTCGCGCTGCCGTGCTTGATCGCGAGGAGGGCGCCGCGGCTCGTGTAGCGGACGATGTCCGATAACGCCCATCGCCCCCCCTTCCACGGCGCCGGGTTGTCCTCTGTCACCGTGGCGGCCGCGCCCCGCGGCGGGCGCACCCGCGCGATGGGGTCGGCGAGTCGCGCGCTCGCGACCTCGGTCAGGATGCGGACGCCGCCGTGATAGTGCTGAAACGCGCGCGCAGGAGTCCATGCGTCAAACTGGTGGTTACACCAGACTCCGTGATTGCCCTCCGCCGTCATGCCCTTGATGACGCTGCGGCCCAGGTCGGTCAGCCCCTCCCTCAGCAGCGGGTGGACGTAGGGTTCGTACGGCTCCTGGTATGGGGGAACGAACATCCGCGCCCCGCTTCCACCCATCTGATGCTGATCGATGACGATCTGTGGACGCCACCGCATGTGCCCGGTCTCGACGCTGACGCGCGACTCCTCTTGCGTGAGCATGAACCAGTCGCGGTTGTTGTCGTGGCCGACGTATTTGTGATACAGGACGGGCAGCCCGACCCCACGGCGTTTCTTGTCGTCCTTGAACTTGCGCCACCACGATACGACCGTCGCGTAGCCATCCGGGTTGTGGCAAGGGGTCAGGACGAGCACGACGTCATCGAGGACCTTGGTCCATTGAGGGTCGTCGGTTGTCGCGAGGAAGTGGGCCGTGACCATCCCCGCTTGCGCCGGCCCGACCTCCGTGGAGTGGATCGATTCATTCAGCAAGATGATGGTCTTGCCGCGCTTGATGATGGCGGCGGCGTCCTCGTCGGAGAGCGTGCGCGGGTCCGTGAGCTTCAGATTGTCCGCGCGGATCTCATCGACGCGAGCGAGGTTCCCGGGGGCGCTGATCAAGACGCTGACGAAGTCGCGCCCCTCGGTGGTCTTACCCACGACCTGGTAGGAGACCCGATCGGAGGCGTCGGCGAGCTTGCGCAGGTATCCGAGGATCTCGGCGTAGTTCGCGAGGCGGCCATCGTCGCCGGGGGAGAACCCGAGGACGTCTTTCGGCGAGGGTACCTGGGCGGCGAGCCCCGAGGCGACGGCGAGGACGAAGATCAGGCGTTTCATGCGTGGGATCCTCCGATGGATTAACCCAGGACTCTACAATCATCCCCATGTTCGCGAGGCGCATCGCCATTATCGGCGTCGTCGTGGTGGTCGTGGCCATGACGGTGTTCTTCTGGCAAAGCGATTTGTTCACGGCCGGGGTGCTCCTCGCGGTGGACTTGCTGCTAGGGCTCCTGTTGCTCGCCGTGTGGCGCCAGCTCGCGCAGCGGGAGCGCGACGCGCGACGGATAACGGAGCGCCGGTATGCGTCCGAGAGCCCGCGGGAGGACCGACGGTCGGTCGCGACGCGGTTACCCCCGGCCTCGGATGGCGATGGCGATGCATAGGCCTCCGCCTCGGAGCATCGCCGGCATTCTTCAAAACCTGGGCCCCGGGCTGATCGTCGCCGGCGCCATCGTCGGATCGGGGGAGCTCGTCGCGACGACGAAGACGGGGGCGGAGGCCGGGTTCTGGCTGCTCTGGCTCATCCTCATCGGTTGCGTGATCAAGGTGTTCGCGCAGGTCGAGTTCGGCCGCGTCACCGTGACCGAGGGGAAGACCGCGCTCGAGGCGCTCGACTCCGTGCCCGGTCCGCGCCGCCGCGTGAACTGGATCGTCTGGTATTGGCTGATCATGACGGTCGTCGGGTTGGCTCAGCTCGGCGGGATCGTAGGCGGTGTCGGACAGGCGCTGGCGCTGGCCGCGCCGTTGACCGACGAGGGCCGGGTGTTCAACGAGGTTCAGGGCCGCCGCATCGATGCGCAGGTCGAGTCTGCGATCATGAGCCGCCGTGAAGATGTGCCCGCGGATGAGGCGTCGCGGCTGACGCTCGTGCGTGACGCGGCGGCAGACGAGGCGCGTGCGATGGACGAGCCGCCGGACCCGTTCTTGTGGGCCGCGTTGCTCGCGATTCCCACGGCGGTTCTCCTCGTGCTGGGTCGCTACAAGCTCGTCCAGATCGTCTCCCTGGTGCTGGTCGCGGCGTTCACCGCTGTGACCGTGTTGACCGTGTTTCTGCTGCAAATGCAAGAGGACTGGGCGATCAGCGGCGGCGACATCGCCGACGGAATGTCCGTCCGCCTGCCGCCAGAGCGCGGCGGCTTGAATCCGATGCACACGGCGCTGGCGGCGTTCGGGATCATCGGCGTCGGGGCGGCCGAGTTGATCATGTATCCGTACTGGTGCCTCGAGAAGGGATACGCGCGGGACACGGGGCGCGACGACGGCAGTGACGCGTGGGTGGAGCGTGCGCGTGGGTGGTTGCGTGTCATGCGATGGGATGCGCTGCTGTCGATGTTCGTCTACACGGTCGGCACCATCGCGTTCTACCTGCTCGGCGCGGCGGTCCTGGGCCGCTGCGGGCTGAATCCTGAGAAGGGTGATTTGGTGCGGACGTTGTCCGAGATGTATGCGCCGGTGTTCGGTGAGTGGGCACCTGCCCTGTTCCTGGTTGGCGCGTTCGCGGTCCTCTATTCGACCTACTTCGTAGCGAGTGCCAGTTACGCAAGGGTGTGCGCCGACGCCGTACGGGTCTTCGGGGTCGGTGGTCGCACTGAGGCGGACCGTGAGTGGTGGCGGAAGTTCTTCTGCGCGTTCTTTCCGCTGGCGAGCTGCGTCATCTTTGTCTTCGTGCGTTCCCCTGGGGCCTTGATCCTCACGGCCGGGGTGTCACAGGTCCTGATGTTGCCGATGCTGGCGTTCGCCGCGCTCTGGTTCAGATACAAGCGGAGCCACCCGAAACTGCGGCCGGGGCGTACCTGGGATGTGCTGCTATGGCTGTCCAGCGCGGGGCTGTTCCTCGCCGGGACCTGGGCCGCGCTGACGAAGATCGGACTGATAGGCTGATGCTCTCCAGTTGATGGGGGCGCGTCGTCACGGCCGGTCCTTGGAGAGCGTACGAACCCGGACCCGTGTCGCCTCGATCAGGCCGGATACCGGGTCGGATCGAGCCCGAGGTCGCTCCGAAGCCGGCCAAAGCCGGGCTTGAGGCTGTCGTAGATGATCTCGCACCGGTGGTCGTAGCGGATGAACGCCGACTTCATTCCGTTGATGACGATCTTCTCGAGACCCTTGAGGTCAACGCCGAAGCGCTGGTGGGCGATCCAGTGCTCCTCGGTGCACGTCGTCCCCGACATGAGGCGGTTGTCCGTGTTCAGGGTGATCCGGAAGTTGTGACGTAGCAGGTATCGGAACGGGTGCTCGTCGAGGGACGCCACGGCGCCGGTCTGCACGTTGGATGACAGACAGATCTCGAGCGGGATGCGGTGGTCGAGGACGTACTGCGCGAGCCGACCCATGCGCAGGACCTCATCGTTCTGGATGACCATGTCCTCGATCAGGCGGGTGCCGTGGCCGATCCGGTGGGCGCCGCAGTACTGCAACGCTTGCCATATGGAGGGCACCCCGAAGGCCTCGCCGGAGTGGATCGTGATGTTGAAGCTCTCGCGCTGGCAGAGATAGAAGGCGTCGAGGTGCTCCTTGGGGGGGTGTCCGAATTCGTCACCGGCGAGATCGAACCCCACACACCCGCGGTCCCGGAACGCGATGGCGAGCTCGGCCATCTTCAGGCTGAGCGTGGGCGGGGATCCGCGCATGCCGCAGACGATGAGCCCCCAGCGGATGTCGTGGTCGTTTCCTGCGCGCTCCATCCCGCGCAGGACCGCGTCCATCACCGGCTCAAGCTGCAAGGCCTTCTCGCAGTGGAACTGGGGTGCGAAGCGCAGCTCGGCGTAGGCGACCCCATCCGCCTGCAGGTCCTCCAGCGCTTCGTAAGCGACCCGCTCGAGGGCCGCCTCTGTCTGCATGACGCCGCAGGTCACCGCGAAGCCCTCCAGATACTCCGCGAGGCTGCCCCTGTTCGCGCCTCGCTCGAACCACTGCCGCAGGGTGTCGGGATCATCGGAGGGAAGGGTGACGTCCTGATCTCTCGCCAACTCGATGACCGTCGCGGGACGGAGGCCGCCGTCCAGGTGCTCGTGGAGAGCGACCTTGGGCATGCGGCGGACCATGTCCTTCGTGAGTTCGACCATGGTCTATTGATACGGTTTCGCATGCCGCGTGTCACGGGTCGTTGCGTATCCCGCCTCGATCCGCGAGGATCGCGGACCCCATGAGAGGCTCAGCGGTCCTTCTGGCGGTGGCTCTCACCGCTTGCACCACCGGATTTAACGACTGGCGGTGCGCGACTGAGATGCGGGGGCCTTACCCGCTGAGGCCTTCGACTTCCCAGCCGGCTCGGTAGCCGTGATGCACGTACTGGTTGGCCTCTTTGACGTTCGTCACGGTCAGCGATCGGGAGTCCCATTCCAGCTTTTGACCGGGGAAGCGAATGGCGATGGTCCCGAGTAACACGGTCTCGGTGAGGGGCCCGGAGTAGTCGAAGTTGGACGTGGGGGTGCCGGCTCCCTTGCAGGCATCCACCCACTGCGCGTAGTGCCCCTTGCCCTTCTTCCGGGCGACCTCGTGGTCCTTGAACGTCTCCTCCGGCAGCAAGCTGGGATGGCCACCGTGGGGACAGAGGAGGACGCCCTTCTCACCGACGAACAGGGAGCCGTTGCTCGGTAATGATTTGCCCGCGGGGAGCTGGGCCAGCTCCCTGGGCGGCCGCTTCCCGCCGTCGTACCAGGTGACTTGCAGCGTGTCGCCGGCCGTGTATTTCGTGCCGGCGAACTCGTAGTGGATGATGCCCCACTTGGGGAAGGTCTCGCCGTTCGGTGCAGGTCCGTCGGACCAGACTCGTCGCGCCGGGGCCAGCGCGCAGCTCCAGACCACGGGGTCGATGATGTGGCAGCCCATGTCTCCGAGGGCGCCGACGCCGAACTCGAGCCAGCCCCTCCAGTTGAACGGGTGATAGGGGCCGCGTCCGCGCTTGCTGCCAGCCGCGGGGCCGGCGAACGGCCGCTTCTTGGCCACGCCTAGCCACAGGTCCCAGTGCAGGTGGTCGGGGGCTGGGCCGGTGGACGCAGGACGCTCGATGCCCTGCGGCCAGATCGGTCGGTTGGACCAGGTGTGCGCTTCCTTGACCTTGCCGATGGCACCGGAGCGGATCAGCTCCACCAGCGTCAGGTAACCGGTGCCGCTGTGATGTTGGTTGCCCATCTGGGTCGCCACCTTCCGTTCCGCGGCGATGCGGCGCATCTGTCGCGCCTCATAGACGGTGTGGGCGACGGGCTTTTGCACGTAGACGTGCTTGCCTAGCTGCATGGCGGACACGGCGATCGGCGCGTGCATGTGATCCGGTGTCGACACCGTGACCGCGTCGATGTTCTTCTGCTCGAGCATCACGCGCCAGTCGTGATAGGCCTTCGCCTTCGGGTAGGCCCTGGATGCCTTGGCGAGGGTGCGCGCGTCGACATCACAGATCGCCACCACGTTCTGGCCGCGGGCGGCGTTGGCGATGTCGACCTTCCCCTTGCCTCCGACCCCGACGGCCGCAATGTTGAGCCGCTCGTTGGCGCCGAACGCGTGGGCGGGGACGAAGCAGGGGGCCACCAGGGAGGCGGCGGAGGTCTTCAGGAAGGTCCGACGTGTGGTGGAGCGGGGCATGGCGCGGGGCCTCCGGTGATCATGGCAAGTCGGCGCCGTTAGGCCCCAGCCCCCAAGACCCTATCCGCTGCCCACCGCGAGGAGGAACTACTCTTTCGCGCGCTCCATGTAGGCGCCCGTGTCCGTGTCGATCTTGATCTTGTCGCCGGTCCCGAGGAACGGAGGGACCTTGACCTGCAGGCCGGTCTCGGTGGTCGCGGGCTTGAGCTGGTTGGTCGCCGTCGCGCCCTTGATGGCGGGCGGGGTCTCGGTGATCTCGTGGACCACGACCTTGGGGAGGTTGATGGCGACCAATTCCTCGTCACAGAACTCGAACTCGACCTCGTCGCCGGAGCGGATGAACAGCAGGCGGTCACCGAGGATGGTGCGGTGGATGTTCATCTCCTCGAACGTCTCGCCGTGCATGAACACGAGCATGTCGCCGGAGTCGTAGGAGTACTGGTACTTCTGCCGGGAGACGAACAGGGACTCGACCTTGTCCGAACTGTTGAAGCGGTTCTCTACGACCTTGCCGCCCTTGATGTCCTTCATCTTGGCCTGGACGTAGGCCGGCCCCTTGCCCGGCTTCACGTGTTCGGTGGAGACGATGACGTGAGGGCTGCCCTTGAAGAGGATGGTGACACCTCGCTTGAGGTTGTTGACCGGCATGGACGGCATGGATCTGGCTCCGTGGAGAGGTCGCGGTCCGCACGATACCAGCAGGCCCGGAGTGGCCCCAGGGGGCGGGTTCGGCCGGGCGGCCCCCGGGCCGGTGGCTACTTCGGGGCTCGCTGCTTGGTGAACTGGGCTCGGAATTGGCTCTCGCTCAGGGACCGCACGTTCCCATTGATCAAGCCGACGATGCGCCCGAAGCGGCTGTCAGGACAGACGACGACGATGGTGCTCCACTCATCCTCGGGATCGGTCCCTTCGGTCGAGACCAGCTTGTAGGACTTGCCCGGCACGTTCGCGGGGCGGTTCGGCGGGTAGCTCAGGGCCTTGTCACCGGTGAATCCGAGGGCGCTCAAGCTCGCCGGGTCCTTGCCGTTTTTCGCTTTGTATTCGCGATAGGCCTTGGCGATGGTCCCCAGGTCCTTCCTGATCACGCGGCGTTCCTTTGACTGCGTTTCGTGGATCACGCCGGCGGCGCCGAACGCCCCCAGGATCTGAGTGATGGGCTTGGATGTCCGGATCACGATGCGGTCCGGGTCGACGTTGATGGCGGTCGCGATCCCTGCGCCGTCTCTCACGCGCTGGAAGGCGGCTGCGAGTTCGCTCTGCTGGGCCATGGCTGCCTTCAAGCTGACGTACGCGAACAAGGAGGCCTGCTGGGGTAGTCCCTTGCAGACGCCGTAACGGGCGAGGGTCGGGAAGTTGCCGCTGCGTGCGTCCAGCGCTCGTCGGGCGGCCGACTCCATGGCGATGATGATCCCGTCGCCGTCGAAGACCATGCACGGCGTATCGCGCTCGTTCGGCAGCTTGGCGCGGAACCACGTGCGATCCCCTTCGTTGGTGACCACGAGCTCGCCGCCACGGGGGGTGAGCATCTTGGTCATCAGGTCGGCGATGGTGGCTTGCGCCTTCTGAGACTCAGAGGTCCGGACGGTGACGAAGAAGTTCTCTTGGAATCGGTCGATGCGGCCGCGCTCATCGGGCAGCATCGCCATGCTCATGCCCCCCGTGGCTACCGCGGCGATGTCCTCCAGGCGAATGCCTATCTGCTTTTGCAGGGAGATCAGCCGCTCCTTGAACATGGGCGCCATGGGGAACCGGGTGTCATCCATCAAGAACGTGGTGACCTTCTTCCACAGGGTGTCCGCGCTGCCATTCCATGCCATGGCGAACGCCGTATCGGCGGGTAAGACATCCAGTGCTTCGTGACCGCTCTTGCCGCAGTCGAGCATCTCGAACAGGGGGATGTTTCCATCGCTTATGACGGCGAGGTGAGTCGTGGTGTCCTGTTCGTTCCACCCCACCGCGGCCAGGTTGAAGAGCCCGAGGCCGCCTGCGATCTGCTCGAAGGAGCCAGCGTCGTTGCCGCCCCAGTTCCCCGCCTCTTCGCGGGCGATCTTCATCAAATGCTTCGCGTTGATGAACGCGCAATATTTCGGGATGTCATCGCTGCCCATGGCGCGCTTGAACGTGGGCGATTGGGCGAGGCTGCCTTGCTTGACCGAGCCGAAGTCCTTCATGGTCTCGCGAAGCTGGCGCTGATCGGAGGCGAAGACGATCATGTCATCGTGGCGGCCGATGTTCATGGAGAACTCGCCCATGGACATCTCCATCTCGTTCTCGGAGACCTCGTCGGCGGCCGCGTCCTCGATGAGCTTGCCGGAGACGAGGGAGTAGATTTCGTCCGCCATCGTCGTGTGCATGACGATGACGAAGTCCACCTCGGGGAACCCGTCCGTGAGCTCGAACCGGGTGATCGCGGCCTCGTATCCCTGGATTGACCGGATCCACTTTCCGAGGTTGATGTCCCCCAGGTCCATCATGTCCCCCGCCTGCTGCAGCCCCTCGTCCATCATGTCGATGATGCCGTCGATGTCGACGGGAGTGTCATAGAGCCCTCCGCCCGAGAACACTTGCTTCATCGCCTCAATGGGGTCGCCTGAGTAGCTGCGGATATAAAGCAGGCTGTTGGCGGAGACGCTGTGCGCGAGGGTCTGGCTCGGCGCTGCGCTGACGAGCAGTACGAGGGTCAGGGCGGAGAGAAACAGGCGGTGCATGGGGTTCTCCAGTGAGGCGCTATCAACGCCATACTACATCTGGGGGGGGCTGCGCGGCGAAGCGTACGCCCGAGACCCTCTGCCATTCGGTGCGGGCGCGGTTTCTTCGCGCCCACGGGTTAATCGTCGCGGCGGCGCGGCCCCAGGGTGAAGGCCGCGAGGGCCATGAGTCCGGCCGCGATGAACGGACTCCAAGCGATCACCTCGGCCACAGGTCCGAACGCCTCCGTCAATGCGACCTGAGAGGCGGGGGCTGCGAATGACGGTCCGACGGCGAGGCCCCCCGCGATGAGGGTTATGAGAGCGAGGTTCCTGAAGCGGGTTCCAGGGAGAAGCACGGCTAGCAGCAGGGCGGCGATGGCGATGGCGCTCGCAGCGGGCGGCGTGATCCACGGCGCTTTCTCGTAATTGACGCCGCCTTCGATCTTCGCCCAAGCGACGGGGAGGAGCCCGTCACTGGACTCCGTGGGCTTCCTCTGGGAGAGCAAATTCAGGTGTTTGCGGCCGGCGTCCACCGCGGCGAGGCTGTAGGGGTGATCCCGCACGACCGCTTGGAATGCGGTTTCGCTGTCCGCGGTCGCGAGCGCGTCCCGCGCGTCATCGCGGTGATAGTAGCCGTGGCAGACGAGGGCCGTGGCAGCCGCCACCAGTGCCATGCTGAGGATGAAGCGCATGGGGATGGTATACGGGGTTCCTCGCCGATCTTCCACGGTCAGCTACCGTGACGCGACCAGGTCAATCGATCCGCAGGATCACCATGCGGCCATTGGACGAGGTGGCGACGGAGGTGATCCCCGCCGGGGGAGCGGTTTCGTCCAGCCACGAGCCCGGCCGTCGGCACCCGTCGTAATGGATCGTCACGACGGCGAATCGCGCTCCCACGGCGCGCGCGTATGCGATCAGCTGCTCGTGGCTGTCCGTGACCGGCGTCGGGGCCCACCAGGTGCCAGCGTAGTAGGGAGCGCGGGAGTCGTCCGCCATGATCACGTCTCCCGCCGTCGCGAAGCCGCGGAGGAGGTCGCCCATCTCGCGGGCTGAGGCGTGTGGATCGGCGCGGCATTCGTCGAATTCCGCGTGGCCGTGGAGGAAACCGCGGCTCGTGGAGAGCAGGAGGACGGCGACGCCCACCAGGGCCCATGGCCTTCCTGCGAGGCCGCGTCCGGCCCAGATGACCGCGGGGATCGCGATGGGGGCTGCGTAGCGCAGCAGCACCTTGTAGACGGCCGCGGTGGCGGCGACATGGAGCAGTAGCCAAAGCAGCAGGGCATCCAGGGCGCGCGTCGAGCGGCTGCGTTCTCGCGTACGCCAGGCGAGCCAGATGGGCAACAGCCACAGGATCGAGACGACCCCTTTCCCCGACGCGAGGATCCACCCTGCTTGGACCATGTTGGACCACAGATGCTTGAGGATCGGGCCGGGTGATCCACCCAGCAGTTCCAGCGTGCCCGGTCCACGCCACGGCTCATTGGGCGTGAGCCACGGGCCTTCAGGCTCGCCCTTCGAGCCCAGCGCGTAGCTGGCGTCTTCGAACTCCATGCCACGGCTGAATCGTTCGATGGTGGCGAAGACGCGGGCCGACTTGCCGGCGAAGGTCGTTTCTCCAGTGACCTGGTGTACCCACAGCGGGTAGGGCGCCGCGACCAGAACGAAGGCGGCGCCGCAGGCGAGGGCCGCGGGCCATGCTGTGCGCCCGGGCGCACCCCGACGGGGCCACCCCGCGGCTAGCAGGACGACGGCGCCAGGGGCGATGAGCACGGACTCGACTCGAGCGAGATAGGCGAGCCCAAGCGCGCCGCCCGTAGCGAGCCCCCAACGAATCAGGCGGGTGGCGGCGGCCCGCTCAAATGCGACGAGCCCCACGACCAGTCCCGCCATCAGGAGGCCCTCGCTGAACACGGCCGACCCGGTGAGAACGAACGGCGTCCCCAGGGCGGTGAGCCACCCGGTCCAGCGGGCGGCCCCGGGGCCGCCTGCGCGCAGGGCCAGCAACCAGCACGCGGCCACGGTCACGAGGCTGGCGAGGCAGGAGACGATCCGACCGGCGGTCTCGACGTCGGCGCCGAGGACGCCGGCGGTGGCCGCGATCGCATATGGGTAGAGCGGCGGCAGCATCAGCTCCGGGCCCTCGATCAAGCCGACGTATCCGTTCCCCTGCAGCAGGTTGGTGGCGATGCGCCCGTACTCGGAGCCCTCGGTCTCCACCACGTCGGCGACGAGGACGATGCGGAGCACGCGGGCAGCGAGCGCCAGCAAGAGGATCAACCCGAGGTCTCTTGAGCGGCGGGCGGGATCGGCAGGCGTGGACGTCACGAGGGGCAAGGTACACCGATGGCCTGCTCGCGTCCCCATCCCGTATATGGCGGGGCTCAGAAGGTGCGGAGCCGGAGGGCGCGGCCCTGACCGCCGTGAGGACGAGGCGAGCCCCGGTCATCCCTACGGGATGGCCCGCCACTTGGCGCTACGCAGAGGGCAGCCGCTGTGTGTGGATCTGCGGGAGCAACTCGTCGCGGACCTTGCGCGCGGCATCCCGCCCCCGATCGATCAACTCAACGGCCTGGGTAAAGTCTGACCACGGGAGGTTACCGACCTCCGGGTGAATGACGACGTCCGCGAGCGATAGGACGTGATCGCGGAACACCGTTCCTGAGATCTCTTCCATTCGCATCATTACGCTGAGCGCCGTGTCGCAGTCTTCAATCGGGTCGATCACGGGGCTCACGTCCGCGGCGATCAGCAGCGACGGGTTGTAGTAGCGGCACTCGTGGGTGGGCAGCGGTGAGAAGATGCCGATGTCAGCGAGGAGCATCCCGTCAAGTTCCACGGGAGGGAAGATGCCAGGGAGGGAGGCGGACCCCCGCACGGCCTTGCGAAGAGAGCCCTTCTCGAGGACGACGCGGCGGCCGCTGCGCAGGTCGACGGCGACGATGGTGAGCGGGATCTTGGCGTCGGCGATGTCCGCGTCTGGTAGCAGGTTCTCTGCGACGTCCTTGAGTAGCTGTGACGCGAGCAGGGCCTTCTTCGTGATCACTCGCTTGAAGATCCGGTTCGCGCGCAGGTACTCGCGGATCTGATTGAACCAGCCAACGGTCGCCCCTTTGTCGGCGGAGTCGCCGTTGCTGGGGCCGCGACTCGCTCCCATCATCGCTCGCTGATGGGCCTGGAAGGTGTCCCCGGTTACGTAGTCGACGACGCGTTTCAGGATCACAGAGCTGTCTGGCTCGAAGGCGTAGGCCGCGCCGACGATGCCGCCGATGCTGACGCCGACGATCCGATCCGGCCTGATCGCCGTCTCCTCGAGGACCTCGAGTACGCCCACGTGGGCGAGCCCGCGGGCGCCGCCCCCGCCGAGCGCGATGACGACCGGTCCGGTGCTCAAGGGTTCGCTCCCTGTGGCGCGTTCGCGCCCTCTTGTCGGCGGTCGATGATCCGCACCTCCTTCATCTCCCGCTCCATCCCTACGCGGGAGAGGAGCGAGTCGGTGTCTTCGATGACGATCTCGTTGAGGCGCAGTTCGCATGCCTCGCTGACGACGGATTGAATACGAGCGCGGAATGCGTCCTCGTTAGCATGACTCGTCAGCGCCGTGTACAGAGCGACCTCGTCGGTTTCGTAGGGGTCGTTGTTGCGTTTGCGGATCTCGATCTGCCATTCCTCGATTTCGCGGTCTCCACTGAGAGTTTCGGAGAGCGTGTTCAGATTGACCAAGCAGCCCTTCACCTTGCCGATGTTCAGGCTCTTGATGTTCGAGGAGCGCTGGATGTTCGACATGATCCGCGGCACCGTGCGTCCGCAGCCTGGGCATGGTTCGGAGACGATTCCCCCGTCCACGATGTCGCCCGTGCGATAGCGCAGGACGACGCTGCCCCGTCCCTCGAGGCACGTATACACGAGCTCGCCGGTCTCGCCTTCCGGCAAGGTCTCACCTGTTTCTGGGTCGATGATCTCGAACAGGGTGAGGTCCGGGTAGGTGTGGAAGCCAGTGCGTCGAGCCCCGACGCACTCTGCCCAGCACTGGCGCGATTCGGTGAAGCCGAGCACGGAGGCGACCTTCGCGTCGGGTGCGCCGGCCGTCGCCATGAGCTCTTGGACCTTGCGTTTGAATCCCGCAGGTACGTTCTCGCCGCCGAGCGCGATCGTGCGCACCGAGGACAGGTCATGCCCGTCTTCGATCATGGTCCTCAGCACGTGATAGAAGTACCCCGGCATCGCTATGATGACCGTCGGCTTGAGGCGCTCAAACGCTGCGAGGAGGCGATCGGTCGGCATGACGCGGCCGCCGCCCGTGTTGAGCGCGAGCGTCCCTGTCGCCAGACCCGCTACGGCGGTTTGCCAGAACGCGAGGTGCGGCGCGTAAGGAAACATGTTGAGGACGCGGTCGGACTCCGGGCGAATGCCGACCACTTCCGCGAGGCGCCGGCCCGTCTCCATCAGCAACTGCTGGTCGTACAGCGTCAGGAAGAAGGGTACGGATCCGGAGCTGCGTCCCGTCGTGAAGAACATGGTGCACGGGTTGAATTCGCGGAACAGGCGTGACCGAAGGCGCTGCTTGCCGAGGGCGAGCTTCTTCGCGAGGAGCTTCACTTGTTCCATGCGCGGCAGCGCCGTCCGCAGGAGCTCCTCGCTGGGTTGCAGGATCAGGTCCTTGGGCCCGTTGGGGTTCTCGTCGCTCACGAGGATGTCTTGCTTCGTCGTGAACGGGATCCGCTGCAGGTCGTCCAGCGTGCGGAACGTGTTGGGGTCGAGGCCGGTTCGCTCGAACATCCGTCGATAGAACGGGCTGAATGGAACCACGCACGTTCTCAGGAACTTCCTGAGTTTGGCCTCTTGTAGGAAGCGGACCTCACTGGCCGAGAGGTGGTCCCAGGGTCTTTTGGTGCGCGCCATTCCGTTTGCCTGTACGGATCGGAAACCGAGAGCCGAAAGCATGTTTCCCCTGGGGCAGGCCGGAACCCGCCCCACAAGGAACATCGGCATAGCTTCGCGCTTGAGCCTAGAGGTACTTCAGGGGGTTCTCGCCGAGAACCCGTTTCCACTGCTCCAGCCCACGTTTGAGTTGCTGGGAGACGGTGTTGAGCTTGAGACCGAGCGCTTCCGCTATTTCGGCTCTGCTCTGCTCCTGAAGGCATGCCCGGTCCAAGATCTTGCGGTAGATCTCGGGTACTGATTCGAGCGAGGAGACGAGCTTGTCGCGCCCGTCTCTGCGTCCGACCTCCGTGATCGGACCCGGACCTTTATGGGCCGGATCGGGCGACCGATTCGATTCCGAGTCCCCGCCGCCGCCGAGGGGCACGGGATCAGGGCGCCCCTTGTCCTCGCGGCATCGGTCGAGAATGACCCAGTGGATTTGTTTTCGCACCCAGTCCAAAAAGCTGCCCTTCTGGCGATATTCAAAGCGGTCAATGCTGCGGATGGCGCGCCACCAGGCGTCGTTGATGATCTCGTCGGGATCGTGACGCTGGCGCATGATCGGTCCGAGCCTGTGCGCGACGTAGACGCGGAGCCGCATGACGTAGCGGTGCTCGAGATGTTGGAGGGCCGTATTGGCGGCCCGGTCTTCCTGGAGCGCGCGCACCCACACCCCCGATGTGCCGTCACAGGTCGGGTCGGGAAGACCTCCGGCGCTTTCGCTTGTGCTGTCCTCTGAGTTCATGGTGGGTGCTCCGCCACGGCGCATCCTACCACTGCCCTTCGATCGCCCGGGTGGGCCACGGATCTGGTGCGCTTGGCGCGAGTTTTCGAAACCCGTTTTTTGCACGACCCGACTCAGTGGGCGGGGGTAGATTCCCAAACGAGCGCTGATCGTGACCGCTGATGCAGCGTCCTTTCCCGCTCTCATGATCAAAGACCCGTTGCACTGACAGTTCGGGGCCTCCTCCTTGGCCGTCCGCCTTGCCTCGTACGCACCGGCGCTGCCGGAGCGTCTTGTGGGAGGTCCGAAGTAGGTGTGACTCTCGGGTGGTTCTTGGGCGACTTGGCCCGGATGGCTTGTGCTGTCCGGGCCGTTTTTTTGCCCGATCGGCACCTCCGGGGCGATGTCCCCGCCAGGTTGCCTGTGCGGGAGACTCGCCACCTGGGCTCCTGCATCGGGTAGTCTTCCGGCCGGATGGACGGAGAGAAGATCGCAACCCTGCTCGTCCTGGCGTTTGCCATCTTGAGCTTGCTGAGGGAGTGGCTTCCGGTCGGGATGGTGGCCATTCTCGCGCCGCTTATCCTGGTCATTTGCGGCGTCCTCGAGCCGGCGGAGATGTGGGCCGGACTCTCGCACAAGGCGGTCGTGGCCGTGGCCGGGATGTTCGTCGTCTCGGTGGGTGTCTCGCGCACGGGGGCGGTGGCGTTTCTGGGCGACGCGTTGTCGCACATCGCCGCCTCTGGCCGGCGCCGCATCGTCGCGGTGATGATGATCGTCGTCGCGGTGATGTCCGCGTTCGTCAACAACACGACGGTTGTACTTATTTGCCTGCCCGTGGTCTTGACGATGTGCGAGCGGATGGACCACCCGCCAAGCCGCTATCTCATTCCGCTTTCGTTCGCCGCCATCTTCGGCGGCATGATGACCATGGTGGGCACGTCGACGAACATCGTCGTCGCGGAGGTCGGGCACGCGGCCGATCCGGAATTCCACCCAGGGATGTGGGACTTCTTTCCGGTCGGTGTCCTGTTCGTCATCGTCGGCGTCGCGTACATGACCTTGGTGGGTCTGCGGCTGCTGCCCGATCGGGTCGCGTTGTCGATGACCCTGTCGCGAGGCATCCCGACCGAATACGTGACCGAGGCCGAGGTGCTCCAGGATTCCTCGCTGGCCGGTCGTTTGCTGGGCGAAGTCGCGGAGAAGTATCGCCTGCGCGTGCTGCAGCTCGTGAGGAATGACATCATCGAGGTGCCGGCGCCTGACATGGAGTTGCGGGTCGGCGACGTGCTCCTGGTCAAGGGTGGCGCGAGCCAGATCATCGACTTGTCCAGCGGTGCCGGGACAGCCCTGCTCCCCGGCGTCGACGAGGCGGACATCAAGGCGCGCCGCGTCGGCATGACGTTGGCTGAGGTCATCGTGCCCCCGTCGTCGCGTTGGATCGACCGGCGGGTTGACGAGATCGGCTTTCGTGCTCGCTACCGGGTCTCGGTCATCGCCGTGCAGCGACACGGGCACCACGTGCGCCAGAAGGTCGGCGAACTCAGGGTCGAGCCGGCAGACATGCTGCTCGTGCAGGGCACGGTCGAGAGCCTTCGGAACCTGCGCGCGTCGGAGAACCTGATACTGGTGGAGGGCGTACAGGACCAGGTCAAGGAGCGGACGAAGGCGCCACTGGCGCTCGCGGTCCTCTGCGGTTTTGTGGTGCTGGTGTCGACCGGGGCCACCGACATCGCTACCGGTGCGGTCATCGCGGCGGTTGCCATGGTCTTGTCCCGGTGTCTCACCGTGCAGCAGGCATACAGCGCTCCCGACTGGAATGTCCTGTTCCTGCTCGCTGGTTTCCTCGCCATGGGCACGGCCCTGGAGACGGTCGGTCTCGCTACGGATGCGGCCGATGGTCTGGTGGGTTTATTGCATGGAGCTCCGGCCTGGGTGATCGTCGGAGCGGTCTACCTGTTCGTCGCGTTCATGAGTGACCTGCTTTCGAACCAGGCTATCGCCACGCTGATGATTCCCATCGTGGTCAAGGCATCGGTAGGCTTTGGATGGAATTCCCAGACGCTGTTGATGGCCGTCGCCTTTGCGGCGTCGGCGGCTTTCCTGACGCCTGTCGGATACCAGACCAATCTCCTCGTTTACGCGCCTGGCGGGTACCGGTTCCGTGATTTCATCGTGGTCGGCCTCCCGCTCCGATTTGCGTTTGCCGTCATCGCGGCGATCGCGATTCCAATGGCCTATTCCCCGCACTGATCCCCGTGTGTATGGCGAAACCTCCCAAGCTCCGCCGTTGGGTCTGGCATCTCGCTGTCGCGGGCTGGATGCTGACGGCTCGTATCCGACTGCGAGTGGAGGTGGTGGTCCACGGTGACCCCGAGCCCGGGGACGCGGTCCTGCTGGCGGGCAAGCACGCATCCGCCTTCGACATCGTGTTGCTGGGTAAGTTGTCGAACCAGCGGATTCGGCGTATTCCGTTCTTCCAGATGGGGTCGTTTATCGGTTACCGGGTGTTCGGTCGGATCAAGCCGATCCTGCACATGCTCGGCGGCTTCGAGGTGATGCGACCGAAGGAGGTTCGCCGCCTGTCCAAGATGCCTGGCTGGGACCGTACGTCTGCTCTGGAGCACATGCGGCAGGTGAATGAAGGTGCGGAGTCCATTCGGCGGACGGTTCTACGCGACACGGGCGCCCTCGCCGTGTTTCCCGAGGGGACGCGAAACGACGAGGAGATCCTTCCGCTCGTGTCACAACTGGAGTTCCTCTCCGCCCTGGCCGTGGCGCGGGAAGGTGTCCGTGTGGTCGTGTGGCCGGCCGTCTTTTCGCTCGGCCCTCGCCGCGTCTTTCGGCGCCGTTGCCGGATGGACTTGCTGAAGCCGTTCGCCCTCGACCCGGCGGCGTCATCAGAGGAGGCCCTGGCGCAGGTCGAGGTCGCGTGGCGCGCTGCCTGGCAGGCTCCGGAGGCCCTTGAGGCGGAGGGGGCCTGAAGGACCGCCTCCTGCTTGCTATTCTCCGGCTCATGACGCTCGCAGCCGAGCCCGGACGATTACTCGTCGCGACCTCGTCGCTCTTCGACGATAACTTCCGTCGCGTTGTCATCCTGATCTGCCGCTATGACCCTGTCCAGGGTGCGTTGGGGCTCGTGCTCAACCGACCGACGGACCTCGAGGTCGGCAACGTCCTGCCGCACCCGGTCGCCGCTGGACGCGACGAGCCCCTGTGGGTCGGTGGCCCGGTGGACCGGCGTTCGCTCTGGGTCTTGCACACACGCGCCGACATCGGCTACCCAGGTGAGGAGTTGATGGAGGGTGTTTGGTTCGGCGCCGAGTCGGGTCTCATTCGTCGCGTCCTCGCGACCAACGCCCCTGATCCGGAGGGGGAGGTGTTCCGGCTCTTCGCCGGATACGCGGGGTGGGGCGAAGGACAGCTGGAGGCTGAGCTCGCGGCCGACGCGTGGCGTGTCGTCCCGGCGGGTCCAGGCACGCTCTTCGGCGGCGAGCCGGAGCGGTTATGGGGAGAGATGATGTTTCGTTCGGAGTTGCCGTGCAGCCGTGATCCCGACGCCATTCGCAACAGCAAGTTGAACTGAGGGAGAGCGAATACGCGCCGGACTATTGGCGCGCAGACAAAACGGGGGGACGCGGCAAGGGCCGCGTCCCCCCAGCACCTCACAAGAAACAGCAAACGAACCACTCCGCATCACCTCTCGCTCGGCCGTGGCCGAGGGAGGTCCGGAATGGAACAGGCGCCCCCAAGCTACAGATCTCGGGGCCGCGGATTCAATCATGGAGTTTCACCTCATCCCTGGTCATTTCTCGGACGCCGTCGCGCGGCTCTTGGCCCGTCTAGATGCACCTCTCGGCGAAGTCGGGGAGGGGGAATCGCGACAGCTCGACGTTCGTGTGCGGTTCGAAACCGGTCGGATTCTTGCGGCGAGACTGGATGCATATGGCGGCCGTCCGTCCGGTGCCGTGTATGTTGGTCTCGCTTTCGGGGGCAGTGCTCCGGATGGCATGACGATGAAGGATGTGGAACTCGGGCTCCTCGGCCTCGCATGCGCCGCCATGGGTGGGGACGACCAGGGGCTCGTCGCTATGGGCAGCGGCCTCGGGCCCGTTGCCGTGGGGGTGCCGCGTGGCACGCTGGCGGAGCAGGGGCGCGCGCTGCTCGATCTGCACGGCGCCGCCCTCGAGGTCTTGGTCGCGTGTCCTGACACCGCCACCAGCCTCGGCGACCTGGAGGATTTTGTGCGAGAGCCGCTCGGCGACCTGGTGATCTACCGCCGCATTGGAGACGTGACGGTCAACTGACCGTTACTTGATCGCGAGAGCTTGCTGAATACGCGCGCGCACCTCGTCCGCGGTCTTCGCGGGCTCTAGGCAGGTCTTGCCGACGCAGACGAGGACGAACGGGTCACCTTCCGTGCCGGACTTCCGCGTCACTGAAGCGAACGGGTTGTATTCGTTGCGGACGTGCACGAGGAGGCCCTCTCCGCCCTCGCCGTGAAGTTCGACCTTGAGGGCCGGACGGTGTACGAGGTCGAGGGCGATGAGCGCGTGCGGTGAGCCCTGGGGCGCGCGCGTGAGCGCTCCGTTGATCGCCTTGAAGACCTCGTGAGCGCGCGCACTGAGCGCCTCGTCGGCGGTGAGAATCGATAGCCGAACGAGCCCGAGGACGGCCATCGATGAGCCGGAGGGACGCGCCCCGTCGAACAGGGCGCGGGTCTGGTGTATGAGATCGGAGGCGGTTGAATCAACGTATCCGCCGTCGGCTGTCTTGAAGGTCGTGTCCATGATGGTGACGAGACCGCGAGCCCGACTCAGCCACGTTCCGTCGAGGGTGGCTTCATGCAGGTCGAGGCAGGCCACAAGCAGCGCTGCGTGGTCGAACAGGGTGCCGGGGTGGCGCGCCACTCCGCCGGCCAGTGATCGAAGGTAGCGCCCGTCCTTCTGGCGAAGTCCGGCGTCGACCGCCTTGGCGGTCTTGAGGGCCTCGGCCACATACCGTGGTTCGCGCAGGGCGACGCCGGCGCGCGCGAGCGCGGAGATCATGAGCCCGTTCCATCCCGCCAGGACCTTGATGTCGGCCATGGGTTGGGGATGGCTTGCGCGGGCCTTCAGGAGCTTCTTGCGGGCCGACGCGAGCCGCGTTCTCAACTGCGACTCATCGATGCCGAGCTTCGTCGCGGCATCAGCGTGGGAGACGCTCTCATAGAGGATGTTGGTCTTCGTCTCGTGAGCGGGGGTCGACTCCTCACGCCAGTTTCCCGCCTCGGTGGCCCCGCTCCACGCGATCATCGCGGCCGCCTCTTCCTTGCTGAGCAATTTGTGTAGCTCTTGCAGCCGCCAGACGTACGTGGCGCCCTCCACGTGGTCGGCGTCTGCGTCATACGCGCTGATGAACCCACCGTCCGGGGTGCGCATGTCGGAGAGACACCAATCGAGGGTCTCCCGCACCGCTTGCCTGTAGCGTTCCTCGTCCCAGACCTGGGCCGCCTCGAGGAACAGCTGGGCCAGGAGGGCTTGGTCGTAGAGCATCTTCTCGAAGTGCGGCAGCTTCCACAGCCGGTCGGTGCTGTAGCGGTGGAACCCGCCGGCGAGATGATCGCGGATCCCTCCCCGGAGCACCGCGTCGAGCATGCGCTTCACGGCTGCACCACCGTGGGTCCGTGGATCGCCTTTCCGTGCGGCCTCGCGCAGAAGGAACAGCGGCGTGCTGGGGCTCGGGAACTTGGGCGCCCACCGTGGCGGGCGGGCGAACCCGCCGTGCTCTTGGTCCTCGCCTTCGAGCAGACTGAGGTTGGCCTCCTCTATCATCTCGGGATCGGGGAGGTCCTCGGTGGCGCCGCGCTGCTGTATGTCCTTGAGGTACTTGGCGAAGTTCGCGGTCTGCGTCATCAGGAGCTTCTTGCTGTCCGCCTCATTCCACGCCTTGTGAATGGCCTCGAGGAGCTTCTTGAAGCGATCCGGGGGGATGTACGTGTCGACGTAGAACGGCTGCTTGTCGCTCGTCAGAAACGCCGACAACGGCCAGCCGCCCCCACCTTGCTTCATGATCTGGCACGCCTCCATGTAGATGCGGTCGATGTCAGGGCGCTCCTCCCGATCGAGCTTGATCGAGATGAAGTGCTCGTTCATGTAGGCGGCGATGTCCTTGTTTTGGAACGACTCGCGCTGCATCACGTGGCACCAATGACACGCGGCATAACCGACGCTCAAGAAGACGGGTTTTCCCGCATCGCGCGCTTTTTCGAAGGCCCCCTTGCCCCACGGATGCCAGTCGACCGGATCGTGCTTGTGTTGTTGCAGATAGGGGCTCTGCTCTTTCGCCATCCGGTTGGTGGTCGGCTTCGGTTGCTCCTGATGCTCGCCTGCTCGGGGAGGCTGGGCGCACAAGGTGACCATGAGCGCGAACAGGGCTGCCAGGGCGCGGGTCTTCATGACAGCAGTGTAGAGACCAGGCGCATTGGGTACGAGGCTGTCGTCTCCCGACATACCTGGTTCACGCTCTGGGACCCCGTGGCTAGGGCAGGATAAAGCGCTGGCCGCCGGCGATGGAGCTGGCGTCTGGCGTCGCGTTCAGGGTGACCCCAGAGAGGATGAACGTCCAGCCAGAGATGCTCGGGGCGGACGGGATCACCAGGCTCGCCGTGGCCATCCCCGCAGCGTCGAGGCTGCCGTTGAATCCGGAGAAGATGGACGGGTATTGAGGGACGAGGTCGAAGAGGTCGTCCATGTCCAGGGGGACCGTGCCGATGGTGACGGGAATCCCGATGGCCGCCGTACGGGAGACGCCGAGTATGTAGGGCGCCGCCGGGAAGTGCGGCGCGGAGAGGAGGATCCCCGTGGTGGCTCCGATCGTCGGCGCTGTTGTGACGGTCAGGTCCAGGGCCGGCTGGAAGCCATGCAGTCGGAAGTCGTCGATCGCGACCTCGAGGATGTCCAACGAAGGCCAGTCCACCGCGCGGAACTTGATCTTCATGGCGCTCGTGCGGGGCATGTGATCTTCGATGCGGTGGGATACCTCGCGCCAGGACGGCTGGTTAGCCAGCACCGAATCGATCTGCAGCCACGTCGTACCCGCATCGTTGGAGAGCCACACTTCGAGACGAGGATCGGCGACGTTGGACGCGGCGAACCACCTCCAGTAGCTGATCGCCGGGTCGTGGACATGGGACGCATCGAGCAGGGGAGAGACGAGGCTGGTGATGCCATCCACGTCGTGGGTCGCGTGGTTACCTGCGCTCGGTGACGCGTTGCCCGTGACCCAGCAGTCCGTGCCGGATCCCGGGGTGTGGTCGTTCTCCGGATTCCAAATCTGTCCGGCGAAGCTCGTGCCCGTCGGATCGGTGCGGACCCAGTTGCCGGCCGACGAGATCTCGTTGTCGGTCGTCCATCCTGCGTTCGGGCTCTCGAAGTCGTCAGTGAAAACGAGGGTTTTCGGAAGCCCGATCGGCTGGGAGATGGTTCGGCGCGCCTGAATGCCGAGAGGGCTTCGGACGACGACATCGAAGCTGATCGCGGCACCGATGGGAGCGGCCGGGTCGACCTGGAGTTGGACGGGAGTGCTGCTGGTGAGGGTGCCGCCGTTGGGCCCTACCGAGCCGACCGAGACGGGGCCGCTGAGGGTCGTCAGCCAGGGGCTCTCGCTCTCGATGCTCAGCTCAAAGGCCGCGCCCTGGGTCCCGCCGTTCAGCACGGTCACCGTGACGCCGAGCACTTCTCCGGGGTCCCAGCCGCCGCTGACGGTTCCACCGCTCACCTCGGCGACCATCACGTCGCTGATACGCGGATCCGGTCCGCAGACGCGGATCACGTGCTTGAGGTAGACGAGGGCGTCCTCGCAGATGGGGACGATGCGTGATGTCGGGGGCCAGAACCCGTCGACCGCTCCGCCGAGCTCGGCGCTGAAAGACCACACGCTGTCGCCGCCATTGACGCTTCCGTAGAACCAGTCCAGTGAGGTCCCGTTCGAAGGTTGCCCGAGCAGCGCGTACGAGTGTCCTGTCGCGTAGAGCGGGTCCATCAGACTCATCTCGTTCGCGAGGGTCGCGTAGATCGGTTCGCTCGCAGCGGACGCGGTGGCGCCGCTTGCGTATCCGGGTGGTACGAAGACCATCCCGCCGTACGCGTGCATGGAGAAGTAGCCGCTCAGGGTCCCCTGGAGGCCGTTGGCGAGCCCCTGGATCGCTTGTGTGCACGGCTCGCTGAATGCAGCGACGCCTCGGTAGTACGGTGACGACGGGATCGCGCTGGACCCGGCGCTGTTGAGCCCCCACTGAAACCCGTAGTTTCGGTTCGGGTCGACGCCGAAGCTGCCGTCCGCGTTGAGGCGTCGGTTCTTGCGCCATACGCCGCCGCCGTTCGGGTGGGTCGTCGCGTTGTAGACGTAGCCGTCGACGTTCACGAGCGGGACGATGTAGATCTCGCGTTTATCGACGAGTTCGGTGAGCTCGGCGTCCGTGCCGTAATGCTCGCAGAGCTGCTTCGCCAGCCATACCGCCGCTTGTAGGGCGATGGGCTCGCGGGCGTGATGGCACCCGTCGATGAGGACCTCGGGTTCGTTCTCGTCCTGCAGCGGATTATCCGAGACCTTCCACATCCAGATGTCGCGGCCTTCGAGCGTCAATCCAAGGGACACCTTCGGCGCGACGAGATTTGGGTACTGGAAGTGGAGGCCATCCATCGCGAGGACGCACTCACTCGCCGTGTAGTACCCACCCATGGACCCCTGGCCGAACGGCGGGTTCGCCCCCGAGCGCGTACTGGGTTGGAGCCGAGAGGCGTAGAACTGCTCGACGTTGTGATGGAGCACGTGGGCTTCGAAGCCGAGGCCCACGATGGCCGCCAGATCAGCGGAGCTACCGAAGACTCGAACGTCTGGAGAGCTGCTGACGACGTCGAAGTCATGCAGCAACAGCCGCGCCGTCGCTGCCACGGGGTCCGGAGTTCGGACCGCGATCTCAAGCGTCTGGGCGCACGTGGGAGCGACCAGGCTCATCGTCACTAGGAGGGACAGGAGGACACGTATCATGGGCATGGGGGCCGTCACCGTGAGGGCTCTCCGTATCGGTGTCGGCTGCGGGCAAACCCCAGTCTACAACTTCCTGGTCCCGATCAGCCACATAGCAATGGAAGAAACGGGTTCGCCAAGACCGAACCGATGCTCACGTGATCCTGCGAGGTCAGCAGCTTGCGTTGACGGGTCAGCTTGCAGGTCCGGGGCCGTCTTCCGACGCGCCGTCGTTCGCTGGTGGTGGTGCTTCCGGCGCCGGAACATCCTCGGCATCGGATGGATCGCGTGCGACGTCAATGTAGTCCACGCCGTCCACGTCCTTGCGCAGGATGAGGAACAGGGATGTGAACGCGCCGAGGGTGAAGGAGATCAGCCCACCCCATAGGAGCAGGCGATAGATGCCGATGACAGCCCCGTAAGCGAGGGCGAAGTACCCCTGGGGCCCGTCGAGATCCTGACCCGTCACCATGCCTTGGAAGTCCGAGTCGCGGCCTTCCCACAGCGGCATCATGCTGTCGGTGAGGACCTCTTCCACTATCTGCTGCTCCACGAGCAGCTCGTGAACGAGCCCGAGGAAGTAGAAGAAGACGACCAGCTGCAGCATGAGAGGGATCGCCCTCGCAAAGATGTAGTTGAACGCCTTGCCTAGCGAGTCGTACGTGCCCTTGCGTTCGGTGGCGATCGCGGCCGGGACAAAGCCGAGCGACACCAACCCCGCGATCCCGATGAGCACCGCGAGCAGGCTCGAGATGATCGTCAACGGCAACAGGATGATGCCGATCAGCCATCCCACCCAGGGGATCCACGTGAGCATCCCAGCGAAGTGGTTACAGAGCAGCAGGAAGAGGATCGGGAGCAGCACGGCGAGCGGGTACAGCATGCCCGTCAGCTTCACGCGCCACGCGAAAGCGAAGGCGGATCCGAGCGTGCAGTATTCGTCGCGCGCGATGCGCAGCACGAGGATCCGACAGATGGCTACGCCGAATGTCGACCACAGGCAGAAGAACCACAGCAGCTGCCCGCCGAGCACCAGGCGGTAGCGAGGGACGTTCTCCGTAACGGTGACCTGCAGGTCCTTCCGGGCTTCCTTCCGCTCCTCGTCGCTCAGGTCTTTGGCGTCGATCTCCGCGCGTTGATCCTGGTACCAGCCGCCGAAGAGGGACTGGAGGACCGCCTCATCCTGATTGGCGGCCGCGCGCTCCTCGGCGCTGATCTCCTCGTCGCCGTCCGGGACCACGAGGTGATGGCGATGCCGGGAGTCGTCACCTTCTCCCTCGGTCGCGGTCGCGTAGCCCGGCCATGTCTTTTCCAGGACGAGGATCTGGCAGGCGTCCGGGAACTTGTGGGTCGCTGTGTCTGCCAGCGAGGGTGCCCCGATCAAGAGGCAGCCCAACCATGAGCCAGCCCAAAAGAGAACCACCGCGGCGGCTCCCAGGGCCATGGCGTTGACGGATACTGGAAACCACAGGACACGGAAAACCTTGAAGAGGCTCGTGTTTTCGCCCATCGAGGGATGACTCCTGCGCCGTGCGCACGGTCATGGTAGAGCAGGGGAAAGAGCCCGGCAAGCGGGGCCGCTGCCCATGAAGCGGGCCATCGCTAATAGGCTGAGTCAGGAGCGGTGCTTCGCACCGCGAGCACGAGATACGGATGTCAGCGTCCCCTGAAGATCCTCGCTATTCGCGGCAAGTGCTGTTCCGTCCCATCGGGGACAAGGGTCAGCGCCGCTTGCTGGATAGCACGGTAGCGCTCGTCGGGTGTGGCGCTCTGGGTGCGTCCCTCGCTGAGCAGTTGGTGCGCGTTGGGGTTGGACGCCTCGTTCTCGTCGATCGCGACGTGGTGGAGGAGTCAAACCTCGGACGGCAGGCCCTCTACACGGCTCAGGACGCCGCGGACGGGTTGCCCAAGGTCGTGGCATTGGCCGGCCACCTGCGTGCGTTCAATCCCGACATCGACGTCGATCCTCGCGTCTCGGATCTCAACGCGTCGACGGTGCGCGAGCACCTATCTGGGGCAGATCTCGTCCTCGACGGGACGGACAACTTTGACACGCGGTATTTACTGAACGACTGGTGCGTGTCGGAGAACGTCCCGTGGATTTACGGAGCTTGCGTCGCGAGCCGCGGCCTGACTGCGGTGATCGTGCCGGGGGAGACGCCGTGCCTGCGCTGCCTGTTCCCCGAGCCGCCAGCCGCGGGTTCTGCCGAGACGTGTGACACCAGCGGCATCATCGCTCCCGCCGCGACGATGATCGCGTCGCTGCAGGTCGCCGAAGCCTTGAAGATCCTCACCGGCAACGGGGACGCCGTGCGTCGGACCTTGTTCTCCATCGAGCTGTGGCCGTTCCGTGTGTTCGAGATGGGCGGTGAGGACCCCCAACCCCGTCCCGATTGTCCGTGCTGCGGCGACAGGACCTTCGCCTGGCTCGACGGCACCGAGCGCACCCGGGCCCTCACTTACTGCGGCCGCGACGCCGTTCAGGTGGTGCCCACCGGCGCCGCCCGCGGCTTCGACCTGGACGCCGTGGAGACACGCCTGTCCGCGTCGTTTGCGTGCCGCCGCAACGACTACGTCTTGAAGGTCGAGGTCCCGGGATACGTGCTCACGGTGTTCGACGACGGGCGCGCCCTGGTGTCGGGTACGGGGGACGCGGATGAGGCCCGGTCGTTGTACGACCGCTACGTGGGCAGCTGACCGCGCGGGGCGCGAAGCCCCTGCGAGCGGAACCGCATTTAGTCCTCACGGGATTTGCGGCGTCGGGCGTCAAAGCTCAACGACCCGCCACCGGCGCAGCAGATGTAGAGGAACACCAGGCTGTAGAGCAGGGCCAGCTCGCCGCCGTTCACGGTCGGGAAGAACTTCTTGTCGAGCGCGCCGTCCCAGTGGTACTGCACGTAGGCGACGGCCATGGTGCCGCTGGCGAGGAAGGCGGCCGATCGCGTGAACAACCCGGCCGCGATGGCGAGGCCACAGACCAGCTCGATCAGACCGCCGATCCACAACTGGGAGCCGAACTCCGGCGTCCGATCAGTCAGGACACCCAGCACCTTTTGGATGCCGTGAAAGCAGAACATCAAGCCAGAGAGCACGCGCAGGAGCGTGTAGCTCGCGGAGCTGAGAGACGTGGCCATGGTGATCCTCACTTGCCGCCGAGTGCTTCGATTAACAGTTCCTGCTCCTCGGCGGTGAAGCCGGTCTCGCCGCCGCCGGTGATCTGGACTACGTCCGACAGGGCCGACCGGATGGTCGGGTTGGTCAGGATCTCGTCGTCCAAGATCAGGCACTTGGTGTGGTCGATGAACTGAGAGGTGAAGGCCTCGAGGTCGCCCTGTCGTGACCGCTTGATCTGGTAGTTGACCGCTCGGTGGCCGTTATAGCTCGTGGCCGGCTTCACCTCATAGATCATCTCTTCGGTAAAGCCCTGAAGGCCGTCGCCGTACCACTCCGGCGGAGCGTAGAGCCAGCCTCCGGTTACCAGCTTCGCGTCGTATGGCTGTCCGGCGCGTGCCGACGTGAGGGCAGCGGTGGCGTCTTCCA
Organism: Planctomycetota bacterium; assembly: GCA_002683135.1. GTDB lineage: Bacteria > Planctomycetota. Next base: position 72,193 of record NYSS01000034.1, read on the forward strand.
CGGAGACGTCGAGCTTGCGGGCGGCGACACATGGGGCCCAGGGCTTCCAGAAGACGGGGAGCGGTTGTCCCTCGTCGTCCCTCAACTGGTGCGACGTTCCGTCGCGATGGCCTGCCTCGATGGCCTTCGCCCGCTGCGCCTCCGCCTTCTTCTGGTCGAAGGCCATCGAGCGCACGGACCCGTCCTCGTTCTTTGCGTTGATGGAGGGGGAGCGCCGTCCCCCTATGTCACCGAGCCCGATCAAGAACTGCACGCGCGGCTTCGTCTTGCTGGCGGAAGGGGTCTTTGCTGCCTCGACGGTGTTGTTCTGAGTCGGCGGCGCTCCTTCTGGTGCGCACGCTCCTGCAAGAACGATCAGGGCAATCAGCTTGGCGCCGAGCATCGTGTGATGCGTGACCATGGAGGCATCGTAGGGGATGGATTGCCTAACGCAACGCGCCCCCGGAGGTCGGTGACCGCCGGGGGCGCGTGGGCTCTGAGATCAGTCGCTGCCTACTGGGGGCAGTTGATCGGCGCGCTGTAGCCGAAGCTCACGATGTCGACCGTGGGCAGGCTGTTGGTGGGCAGGGTGCCGGTGCCCATCGTGTTCGGGGTGGGGATCTCCATGCGGATGCGGAAGCGCACGTACCGGTAGCCGTCGATCTGGTCGATGTTCGGACCCGTGACCCACGGAGAGATGTTGGAGAGATTGGGCGTTCCGCCGGCCAGGGCTTCGAAGGCGCCTTGATATTCGACGACGACGAGCACGGGGGATGGCGGGTTGGTGCCGACCGAGGTCTGCTCCATGACCGTCGCCGGATCGTAGTCCGGGTCGCCGTAGCCGGTGTCGAAGAAGATCGAGGTCGCGGTGCCGCCCACCGTCTGCGCGTCGAAGGGGAACTCCACGACGCTGATGTTGGCGCCGCCGGTACCGCCGCCCGAGGGCAGGAAGCTGGTGTTCGGGCCCGTCATGCCGGGCTGCTCGAATTGGTAGAGACCGAAGCCACCGGTGCCGCTGCTGTGGTCGCTGCACGTGTTGTTCGCGGCGCCGGGCTGCACGTTCATCTGAGCCGTGGGGGCGATGACCACGCTCAGGAAGCTCTGCAGCCAGATTTCGCCGCCCGAGCCACCGGCGCCTGCGCCACCGAAGAAGAGGTTGCCCATGCCGCCGCTGCCGCCGTTGAAGAACAACTGTGCGCCAGAGTTGATGGTCACGGTGTCAACGGCAGAGACGCGGAAGCCGCCGCCGCCGCCCGCCCCGCCGCCGCCCTGGTCGTCATTTGTGGCGCCAGAGACTTCGTGGCGGTCACCACCGCCACCGCCGCCCGAACCTGCGGATGCAACCATGATCGGGAGCACCATGGCGGGTGGAATCGGGGACGCCATCGAGATGCTCTGGTTCAACGGGGTGTTGTTGACGCAACCGGTAGCTGGTGACGAACGGGGCCGCCCGTCCTGGCCCTGCGCCCAAGCGGAGCCTCCGGCGCCGCCGAGACCACCCAGGTCACCCTGGACACCACCGGCGGGGAAGCGGAAGCCGCCGTCGCCGCCAACGCCGCCTCCGAACGTCTCGTTGGCGCCGAACGGCCCCGTGTTGGGCATGCCGTTTTCGGTCGGGCCGAATCCGGCTTCGCCCTTGAAGGTGCGCGCGGTGTAACCCGTCTGGGAAGCGCGGCCACCGCCACCGCCGCCGACGCCGCCGACGCCGGCCTTGACGACGGAGTTGGCGGCGTTGCCGCCGTTGTTGAACGCGCCGTTTCCAGGTCCCTGGTTCGGATTACCGAGTGGTGCAGTCGAGTTCATCCCGGCGTTGCCATCGATAGACCCGCTGATGTCGGCCAAGCCAAGGCAGCGAATGTGGATTCGGAACGGACCCTGCGCTCGGACCGTCGATCCGGCTTGGACGATGAAGTTGAGAACATCCCAATTGCCGTCGGCGAAGCCCGTCGTTGTGGGGGCGCCGGTGTCCAATGACTGGGGGCCCGGGGCGAGGTTCAGGTCACCGAAGCCCCCGCCTCCGGTGAGGTTGAACGGAAATGTGGAGTTGATGCTGCCGCTGCCGTCCCAGATCGCGATGCCCGTGACGGTGTCGCGGTTCGCGGTCGAGTCGAACGTATCGGTGATCGGCGGCTGCGGGCAGAACGGTACGGGGATGGTCAGGAAAAACCGTTGGCCGCTCGGGGGCGAGCTCGGGCTACTCGGGTCGTAGAGGACCACCGGGTTCTGACCGAAGTCCTTGATCTCGTTCGTAATCTGGATCTCGTACTGGACGTTGGCGAGCAGCTGCGAGGACGCGATGTAGTCGATGCGCGCCGTGTTCGGCCCCGCTTCCGGAGTGCCGGCCTGGTAGAACTGCACCGATCCCGGGACCTGCGCCTGAGAGGCGCTGTTGATCAACTTGTAGTTGGTCAGATTGATCGCACCCGGAAACAAGGGCTCGCTGACGAAGACCGTGACCGTGTCGTTGGTTACGTTCGTCGGGTCGATGGCCGGAGGCGTCGGATCGTTGGTGTCGGGCGTCGTCGCCACGACAAACGGGGGGCCCGGAATCGGGTCCGTGAAGCACGCCTCCACGCCGCCGGCACCAGCCGGGTCACACGTCTGGAAAGCCGCCACCGCTTCGTTCGTCAGGCTCTCTCCAGCGACCGTCAGCACCTGGGTGCTGTTGCCGGCGCGCGGGATGAAGATGGTGTACGGAATGGCGCCACCCAGTCCGGCGGTTGTCGCCGGGTTCAACGGGTCGGTGGGGGGCGTCGGGAGGAACGTCACGAGGCGACCGTTGCCTGGCGGGAGGCTCGGCAAATCGGAGACGCCGAACGAGCCCGCCGCGGGCGTCGTAATCGTCCCATCCGTAGTCGTGATGTTGATCGTTCCGAGGGCGATGCCGCTCTGCGGCACGCTGCCCTGGTCCACGTTCCCCGCGAACTCCATCTCGACGGCCACGTTGAGTGGAATTTCAGCAGGAGGGTTCGGCGGGCCGGCGCTTGAGGAACTGCTCCAAAGCTCAAGCGTCTCGAAGCCATTGGCTGTCGGTACGTTGAGCAGCCGGATCGCGACGATCAGGGGGTCTCCGTCGCCACCGCCACCGCCACCGCCACCGCTGCTGCCGGCGCCACCGCCGCCGCAGCCGCCCAGTCCCATGAATGCCACCGCGGCCATGGCCACGATGAGACCGGGGTACTTGCGCATGATCGTCATTCCCGCGAACTCCTTGTTGACAGAGGAGGTTGACCGCCGATTCCTGTCCAGCTTCGAGATCGGGAAGCGTTTTCCCGTGCCCGAAGGGGGAACGAATCGCAAACGGGATGCCACCATCCTCGCTCTCAGAGGGCTCTCTCGAACCCCTTGTTATGCATTAGCTTAGGGAGCACTGTGCAGCCGTGCTGTACCGCACGCCGTCAAAGGGTGCGAAGACGCACGAACCAGTCCATACCTGTGTGCTATCCAGACCACCCCGCTTCCATCAGGCGGGAGGCGACGGGGATTGTAGGAGGCACCGGAAACGTGGTCAACGTCACACTTGGGGGTGGTCGCTGGCAGGGCTAATGTCGGCCCTTCCCTCATGGACCCCCATGTCGATAACTCCTTGCGGATTGACCCCGCCCAAAACCGCTCCGGCCGGCAGGCCGTGGCGTTTGATCACGTTCCGTCCGACTGCGAGGCGCCGCTCAGAGCGTGTTGCGAGCGTGCTGGGTGCCGGTTGTTTGGGTCCGCTGACGGGTCCGCTGGCGCATTCGTGGTTCTCGGTGATCCGGAAGCTCTGGCGGCTCTGACGGAGTTGGTCGCCCCGCTGCAGGGCCTCAAGGGCGTCAAGCGGGCCCTGGCGGAGCAACTGGGCGATGGTGTCGCCCCCGTCGTATCACCGCCAATGGACGCGGACCTCTACAGGAAGCGGGAGGTCTGCGAGGGAGAGGCTGTGCGGCCGGGCACGACCCTGCTGGTCACCAGGGAATTCAGCTTCGACGCGGCCCACAACCTGCCACGCTACGAGGGGAAGTGCGAGCGGCTCCACGGGCACAGCTACCGGCTTCGGGTGACGGTCCAGGCTCCCCTGGATGCGTGGAGTGGCCTCTGCTTCGACTTCCACGACATCAAGAAGATGGTGAATGAGCGGGTCGTGAAGGTCCTGGATCACCAGTACTTGAACGAGTTTCTTCCCAACCCCAGCGCCGAACATCTCGCCGTCTGGGCGTGGGAGCGCCTGGAAGCTCTTCCGCTCCACGAGATCCAGGTCTGGGAAACCCCGACGAGCTTCGTCACCTACCACGGTCCGCCGTCGGCGGACGGTTGACGGGTCCCCGCAGCCCTCTAGGGTGGGGAGGCCGCTCATGACCACCCCGATGATGAAGCAGTTCCATGCCGCGAAGCGAGAGCACCCGGACGGCCTGCTCTTTTTCCGCATGGGCGATTTCTTCGAGCTGTTTGGAGCAGACGCTGTCGAGGCGTCCGAGGTCCTGAACCTGACGCTCACGTCGCGTGAGAAGGGGGAGGGGGCTTTGCCCATGGCCGGCGTTCCGGTTCGCAGCGTCGACGGCTACATCAATCGCTTGATTCGACTGGGCCGCAAGGTCGTCGTCTGCGATCAGGTGCAGGACCCATCGGAAGCGACGGGCATCGTCGACCGTGCCGTCACCCGAGTGGTGACGCCGGGGACGGTGCTCGAAGAGGAGGGGCTCCTCGAGACAGAGAACAACTTCCTGTGCGCGGTCCTGCTGTCGAACGATGTGGCGGGGCTGGCGTACGCCGATGTCTCGACCGGGACGTTCCTCCTCGAGGAGGTCCCCAGCGATCGGATCGTCGAGGGGGTGTTGCAGGTGGATCCGGCGGAGTGCCTCCTCCCGGAGTCGGGTCTGGACGCGGGTAGCCCGTACGCGGCGCTGCGTAAGCGGGTCGACCTTCCGGTCTCGACGTTGCCGGATTGGCGGTTCGACCGCGACGAGGCGGAGCGGTTGCTCAAGGACCACTTCAAGGTTGCGCGTCTTGACGGGTTCGGTGTCGGCGACCTCGGCCCTGCCGTCGGCGCGGCGGGCGCGGTCTTGCAGTACCTCGTGGATACACAGAAGGCATCGCTCGGGCACCTGACGCGGATGCGGCGCGTACGTCGCGACCGGTCGATGGTGCTCGACGGGACGACCCGCGCGTCGCTCGAGCTCGTGCGCACCCTCAAGGACGGCGCGCGGAAGGGCAGCTTGATCTGGGTCCTCGACCGGACCCACTCCGCCATGGGCGCGCGGTTGCTGCGGGACTGGGTCCTCGAGCCACTGCGCGACGTCGAGGAGATCCGCGCGCGACAGGATGGTGTCCAGGAATTGCATGACGAGGAGCAGCTTCGCGAAGACCTGCGCTCATTGCTGAAGCGGGTGCAGGACATGGAGCGCTTGCTGGCACGGCTGTCGACCGGTCGCGCCTCCGCGCGGGAGCTCGTCGGGCTGCGCTCAAGCCTGCGTGTCCTGCCCGACCTGAAGGGGCTGCTCGCCGATAGCGACAGCGTCCCGCTCAGGGACGTGGTCGAGCAGACACCGGATCTGTCTGACCTCACCGACCTCCTGGAGCGGGCGTTGCAGGAGGAGGTGCCGCCCACGGTTCGCGAGGGAGGCATGATCCGAACCGGGTTCGACCCCGAGCTGGATGAGCTGCTCGAGATCGGCAGCAAGAACAAGTCGTGGATCGCGAACTTCCAGGTGGCGGAGCAGGAGCGCACCGGTATCCCGAACCTGAAGATCGGGTTCAACAAGGTGTTCGGGTACTACATCGAGATCACTCACGCGAATACGACCCGCGTGCCGACGGAATATGTCCGCAAGCAGACGCTGAAGAACGCCGAGCGCTACATCACGTCTGAGTTGAAGGAGTACGAGGAGAGGGTCCTCGGCGCCGAGGAGAAGATCAAGGACCGGGAGCACGAGCATTTCCTGCGCCTCCGGGAGGCCGTCTGCGAACGCCTGCTCGACGTTCAGGCGGCTTCGGACGCGATCGCGCGGCTCGACGCAATCCAGTCTCTCGCCCAGGTCGCTCGCGAGAATCGATACGTGCGTCCGGTGGTGGATGACTCGCGCGACATAGAGGTGACGGAAGGGCGGCACCCGGTGCTCGATCAGATGGTCGGCGATGAGCCGTTCGTTCCCAATGACCTGCGCTTGCTGGATGGGGAACGAGAGTTGGCGCTCATCACCGGCCCGAACATGGCTGGTAAGTCCACGTACATCCGTCAGGCCGCCCTGCTCGTGATCATGGCGCAGGCGGGTTCATTCGTCCCGGCTAACACCGCGCGGATCGGCATGGTGGATCGCGTCTTCACCCGCGTTGGTGCCTCTGACGAGCTCCAGCGGGGGAACTCCACGTTCATGGTGGAGATGATCGAGACCGCAGAGATCATGAACAACGCGACGGATAAGAGCCTGGTGATCCTGGATGAGGTGGGTCGGGGGACCTCCACGTTCGACGGGCTGGCGATCGCCTGGGCGATCACCGAGTTCCTGGCGAAGGAGGTCAAGAGTCGGACCTTGTTCGCGACGCACTACCACCAGCTCCTCGAGCTGTCCGAGGGGCTGGCGAACGCCTGCAACCTGCACGTGGCGGTCCGAGAGTGGGGGGAGGAGATCGTCTTCCTTCACAAGATCGTCGAGGGCGGCACCGATCGCTCCTACGGTATCCACGTGGCGCGCCTCGCCGGGCTGCCGAAGGACGTGCTCACGCGCGCGGCGCAGATCCTGGACGAGGTCGAGGCCGAGCACGCCAGCTCCCCTGCTTCGGCATCGACGGGAGAACAGCTCGCCCTGTTCACCGAGACGGACGACCGGCTGCGGGACGCGGTGCGCAAGGCTGACCTGGACGACCTGAGTCCCCGCGCCGCGCTGGAACTCCTGTACGAGCTGAAACGCCTCGTCAAGTGAGCGCGGTCGACGCCGCGCGATCCATGGACCGGGTGCTCATCACCGCGACGGCCGCGTTCGTCGAGAGCGATGGGACCGAATTGCCGTCGGTGGAGCAGACCGGGACCGGGGATCGTCTGCGAGAATTGGTCGGGCATCTCCCGGTGGATCAGCGCCGCCTGCTGCGTCTCGGGGTCAGTGTGCTGCAGGTCATCTCCATGCTGCGGCATGGGCGCCGGTTCGACCGCCTGTCCATCGAGCGTGCGCGGTCCTTGCTGCGGTGGCTCGAGCGCGCTCCGTGGAAGGCGCTTCGTCGCCTGCACCGCTCCCTCAAGATGCTCTGCCAGTACGCGTACTTCGCCGGAGAGGAGACGTGGTCGGGGTGCGGGTACGGCGGTCCGTGGATCGGGCGCATCGAAGTCGCGGCGGACCCACCCCCCGACATCGGAGACCTGGCGTGACGCGGGAGCTGAGCTGCGAGATCTGCGTGATCGGTTCTGGAGCCGGCGGCTCGGCCGCGGCCGCGACGCTGGCCGCGGCCGGATCGGACGTCGTCCTCCTGGAGGCTGGACCCCATCACGTGCCGAGCACATTCGACCAGCGAGAGGCGACGATGATGCCGCGGCTGTTCGCCGACGCGGGTTTAGCCGCGACGCGGGACCAGTCCATCCCCGTCATGTCCGGCCGCGGACTCGGCGGGTCCACGGTCCACAACACCGGCCTCGCGGTGCCGGCGCCTCGAGCCGTGCTCGAGAACTGGGCCGCGCGAGGCGGGCTACCCGTCAGCGTCGACGCGTTTGAGGCTGCCCAGGAAGAGGTCCTGAGGCGTCTGGGTGCGCGCGTCGTGGACAACGACGAAATCAACGCAAACAATCAGGTGCTCGCCGCCGGCGCGAAAGATAGGGGATTGGACTTCGTGGTCGCGCGGCACAACCGAGATCGCTGCTCCGGCTGTGGTTACTGCATGATCGGCTGTGCCTACAACAAGAAACGCAACGCCCTGTTCGCCTGGCTCGAGGGAGGGGTGACGGATGGGCTGCGAATCGTCGTGGACGCGCCGGTCGACCGGATCATCGATCGCGCCGATGGCGCGATCGTGCGCGGGCGCGATCTGGAGGTGCGAGCGAAGGAGGTCGTCGTGGCGGCGTCAGCCTTGCGAACACCGGTCCTGCTGCGGCGTTCGGGGTTCCGGTCGCGGGCGATCGGCGGCAACTTGCGGCTGCATCCCTTCGCGCCAGTGGCGGCGCTGTTCGATCATCGGATCGCGGCGTGGCGAGGCGTTCCCCAGTCCGTCCTCGTCACCGGCGGCGCGCGGTTCCTCCAGGGCGGTCGCGGCGGTTGGATCCTCATGGCGGGGGCCGCGGGCCCCGCCGCGACGGCCGCGTTTGTCCCGGGCCATGGCCGGGACGTGGCCGGCCTCATGGCACGCTATGGGCACCTGGCGTTCGCGGGCGTGTTGCTCCACGACGAGGGGCATGGTTCGGTGCGCGCGCGCAAGGACGGTCGCCCCGAGATCCGGTCATGGCCACGTGGTGACGATCGGGTGGGGCTGGTCGAGGGCATCCGGGCTCTCGCTGAGCTCTACTTCGCCGCCGGGGCGCGAGAGGTATTCCTCCCGTTCACCCGACGACCGCGTGTGGGTTCGGCGTCCGAGCTTGACGGGCTCGAACGGCTGCCGTTTCGCCCCTACGACGTCACGTTGAGTTCGGTGCACCCACAGGCCAGCGTGCCCATGGGCGCGGGGCGAGATGCGGCGGTGCGCCCGGACGGCCGCCTTCGCGGTGCACGCCGCGTGCGCGTCGCCGACGGCTCCCTCTTTCCGGGGTCGGTCGGCGTGCCCCCCCAGGTGGCGATCATGACCTACGGGATGTTGGTGGGCCAGGTCATGGCGGCGGAGCCCTCCCGATGACCGGTCGAGCCCTTTCCTCGACAGAGCGCCGTTGGCAAGCGGTGCACATTCTGATCCTCCTCGTGCCGTGGATCGTCGGCGCTGCGATGGACGCGGACCCGCAGCGAGCGACCCTGTTCGGCGTCGAGGCGCCGGCGTGTCCGAGCCGCTTGGTGACCGAGTACGGTTGTCCGGGGTGCGGATTGACGCGCGCCGTCGTACTCACGGTGCACGGCGAGCTTGCTGCTGGATTCCGCGTACATCCGGGGGGCGGAGCCATTCTCCTGTTGTGCTTACTGGGCGTTCTTGTTCGCGGTGATATCCTCTCCCGCGGTCGTATGAAGCCCTTGCACGCTCGCTTGCTTCGAGCAGGGCAGGCGGTGTTCGCGGGCGCGGTGCTCGCGGGCTGGGTGGTGCGCTTCTTTGCTTGAGTAGCCGATGATCTTCGAGTCCCTCGCAATAGAACTCGTGCTCCGCGTGGTTTTCGGAGTTCTCTGCGCCGTGGTCGCGTCAGGCCGCGGTCGGAGCGGTGTTGCGTGGTTCTTTCTCGGCTTCTTCCTCGGCTGCGTGGGGCTCATCGTCCTGCTGGTCATCCCTGACCTCCGTCTTGAGCAGGAGCGCCGCTCGAAGCTCTTGAACCAGAACCGTCGGCTCCGGGAGCAGGTCCGTAAGGATCGCATGGTCGCCGACGCGCGCTCCGGCGAGCAGGACCGGCGCCTGCAGGCGCACGACCGCGCGCTCGGGATCGACACGGCGCCGCCGCGGCCGGAGTTTCTCGAGGGCGCGCCGTCCCAGCCGCAATGGCAGGTGACCGGTCCCTCGGTCGCGCCGGCGGATTCGACCGCCCAGCCGTCGTCTGGGCAGGCCGGGCGAAGCGAAGCCGCTCCTGGTACCAGCACACCCTCAGACCACGAGGACCGCGCGTGGTATTTCGCCGATCACCAAGGGCGTCAGGGGCCGGTGAGCCTGACGATTCTTCGCACGTTGTGGGCGCAAGGGGTGGTGACCGGGCAGACCTACGTTTGGGCTGAGGGGATGGGGGACTGGGCATCGATCGCGCAGGTCGCCGGACTCGAGGACATGTTGGATGTCGCTTGACGGCGCGACACCACCGGCGCTGCCGCCGGATCCCCCTGCTCATGGGGGAGCACCTGGAACGACACCGGGCGGTGCGCTGCAGTTTTACTGGTTCGACGGGATCCTGGAGGGGGCGCGTCCGGCTGATGAGGACACGTTGCATGAGGCCGTGCGGCGCTTGCGAGATTCCGGCTTCGGACTCGGGGAGGTGACCACCGATGGCGGTCGGTTCACGTTGCTGCTCGACGACGCCGCCATCGCCGGTGGGGAGGTAGGTAACGCGCAACGGGAGGCGTTCGTGGGGGCGCTCCAGTCGCTGGTTGGGGCGATGCCCGATGGCGGCAGCTGCGAGTCAACCCTTCGTTGCACGGAGGTGTTCGAGGGCGGGACCCGGGAGTCCCTGTTCGCCGCGAGTGGCGGCGAGGTGCGGGTCGCGGCGCGCCTCCGCCCGCACGCCTCCCAGGATTTTGACCGAGATCCCGCGCGGCGCACGATCGCGCCGCCGGTCGCGCTCAGCCGCCGTGGTTTACTGCTGTTGGGTTTGTTGTTCCTCACCGCGATCGGGTTGTGGTCGTGGAGATCCGGCTACCTCGACCGTCTCTTCGGTGCGTCCGCGGAGAGCCTGGCGGTCGAGGTCGGTCCGTTCGACGGTCTGTTGACGATCTCGGTCTCGTCGTCGTGGGGTAAGTACGTCGTCGAGATCAGCCGCGGGGACAAGTACCCTGCCACTCCCGCTGATGTGCAGGGGCTCCTGGATGGGGCGGCGGATCTGGAGGCGCGATCCGCGGTCAGCGCTGTCGCGAACGGCGACAAGATCTGGGTCCGACTCGAGACGGCTGAGGGCAAGGTCCTCTCCGCCGAGCCCGTTGAGTTGCGATCGCTTGTCGCCGATGAAGACAAGCGACCGACGGTGAAGCTCGACGGACTGATCGGGGCGACGTCCCTGAGGCTCGCCATCGACTCGGGGAAGTGAATTGGCGGACGACCCTCCTGAGATCTATGCGGACGACGAGGCTTGGTGGCCGCCCGGACAGCGCGTCGCGGAGGATGAGACTGTCGACGTGCGCTGCCCGTGCGGCGTGCTCTGGCATGTTCACACCGACTTGATCGGGTCGCGTCTTCGTTGCCGCTGCGGTGAGTGGGTCTCGGTCGCGGCGCCGGACGCAGCTGGGCCCGACACCGGCCTCTTGCCGGAGTCGGCGCCCTTGATCGTGGAGTCGTTCCCCGTGGTCCCTGCGGCGAGCAGCCGCGGTCAGTCACGCCCGCAGCCGTCGGAGCACGGCGCGCTGCGCAACGCGTCGGTGAGCGCGCAGGCAAGGTGGACGGACCGCACGCTCATCGAACTGTTCCTCTTGATGATGGCGTTCATCGTCCCCAGCGCCGTGCTCCAGTTCGGAACCACCGGTGACATGCGCGGGGTGTTCATGCCGCTGGCGGGACTGGCGACGAGCATCCTCGTTTTCTTCATCGCGCTGATGAGTCGGGGCTACGCGTTCGAGGGGTTGCGCCGCGCCGCGCCGAAGTACTTCTTGGAGGCGCTCCTCGCGACCGGTGTGGCGCTCGCGCTGGCCTACGCTTGGATGGCGCTGGTCTCCGCGGCGAGCCCCATGGAGCGCTCCGATCCGTTCGCTCCGTTGAAGGACGAGATCGGTCTGGGGATGGTGATCTTTGTGGTCGGCGTGGTCCCGGGGATCTTCGAGGAGATCGCGTTCCGGGGGCTCGTTCAGGGGCGGCTCTCCGTCCTCTTCGGGACCCGGCAAGGGCTGCTCCTGGCGGGGATCGCGTTCGCGCTCGCTCATGGGGTCACCCCGGCGCTGCCCATTCATGCGGGGCTGGGGGTCTACCTTTGTTGGCTGCGCTGGCGCTCCAACAGCCTGTTGCCAGGGATGCTGCTGCACTTCGCCTACAACACGACCCTCGTCGTGGTGGGCGCTGTTTAGCCCGGACTACTTCTTGACCTGGACTTTGAACGACTTCAACCAGGCCATGAAGCCCGCCTCGTGCAGGCCGATGACCGCGGCGCTGCCGACCGCCTTGACGTAGAGGGGGCCTCCCGGGGTCTGTATGACGGCCGCGAGCAGACGGCTGTTGGGCTTGTTGTTGCGCTCCGAGGAGCCGGGGCGAAGCGGCGCGACGTAGGTGCCGCGGGCATCGATCAGGTGGGCGGTGACTCCCTTGCTGATGGCGATCTTCTTGGGCTTGGGTTCCTCCTCGGTCTTCATCTGCTTCTTCCAGCGGTCGAGGTTGGCCATGAGGTTCCCGGCGCCGTTCTTGCCGAACCAGTAGGCGATCACATCGGCGGAGGCGTCCTTCGTCGGCATGCTCCAAGTCGCGAGCCGCATCTTCGAGACGCTCTTGGCGAGCACCCAGCTGCCCGGCACGGAGCAGGTAACGCCGGGCTCGTCGAACGAATGGGGCTTGGGCTTCTTCTTGGTCTTGTCTTCCTGGGCGGGAAGACCGGCCACGGTCACGATCAGCAAGAGGGCGAGGGTGCGCATGCACCCATGGTAGCCATATCCCCGTGAGACGGAACTCTCGTCCTGGCCGACGGGTGTCGGCATATCAGTGTCGTTCCATCTATCGAGATGGCGCCCGGCGTGACATCCTGAAAACCCCCGAGAGGTAAGGAACCGATGTCGATCGACGCAACACATGACACCCCCGCCGAGCCGGAGTGGCTGGTTGCCACGGGCCAGGGCGGCTATGCCCTCGGGACGGCGTCGGGGATCGCGACGCGCCGCTATCACGGCAACCTCGTCGTGGCGTTTCCACCGCCACAAGGCAGGACGATGGTGTGGCCGCGGAGCGAGGAGGTGTTGCGGATTGCGACGGGGGAGGAGGTCCAGCTCGGGCGATCGTGGTATGCCCCGGAGGCGTGCGTGCCCAGGGAGTGCGCGGAGGTCGTGGCGTTCTCCCGTGGGCCAGACGGGTCCCCGGCGTGGACGTACCAGGTCGGCCCGCACCGGGTCCTTCGTCGCCTCAAGGTGGATGCGCACGAGGCGGAGCTCTTCTTCGAGTTGCTGGAGGGGCCGCCATGCGAGTTGTTGGTGCGTCCCTTGCTGACGTGGCGCAGCCACCACCACCTCAAGACCTCTCCTGACATCTCTCGCATCGCCATGAGCTGGAACGGCGAGGTCGAAGACGAAGTCGAGCACGTGTACAAGAACGCGCTGCTGCCTACGGAGCGCGCCCGCGGCTACGATCACGTCGAGGACCTGATCGCTCCCGTGCGGGTCCGTTTCGATCTCGCCGCCCGTACTGCGCGCCTTCGGGTCTCCGTTGATGGGATCGAGGCGGAGACCGGGTCGTCGATCGCGGCCTCTCCGTTCGTGATCCGTTATCCGGATGGGCGGCCCGGCATCATCGCGGGCTACCCGTGGTTCACCGAATGGGCTCGCGACACGATGATCGCGTTGCCAGGCCTCTTGTTGCCGCATGATCCCGAGGCGGCGCGGGAAGTGCTGTGCGCGTGGTCCGAGAGGATGGATAACGGGCTCCTTCCCTGTCAGTTGCGAGATCTCGGCCTGGGACCGCCGCATACGAACGCAGCGGACGCGCCGCTGTGGATGTTGCATGCCATGGAGTCGCTGCAGGCGGTCGCTCCCGCGCTCGTTGATGAGGTGTTGCGGGCGGCGGCGGACGCCGTGCTCGACGCCTACGACGCCGGCACCGATCACGGAATCTTCGTCGACGCGGACGGCCTTTTGGTCGCCGGTGAGGAGGGCGAGGCGCTGACGTGGATGGATGCGATCGCGCCTGACGGTCCGGTGACGCCCCGCAGGGGAAAGGCGATCGAGCTAAACGCGCTCTACCTCCGTGGCTTGCGGTTCGGGGAGCGGCTCGCGGCGGCGGCGTCGGATGAGGCACGCGTCGAGGTCCTGTCCGGTCGTGTCGCTCGCTGCCGCGCCGCGATGGGAGAGCGTTTTTGCGATCCCGCGACCGGTTTGCTGCGCGACGTGGTCGACCCGATCGAGCCGGACGCGGTCGAGCCGCTGCGCCCGAATGTCCTCATCGCCCTCGCGACGCCAGATATTCCGTGGCCGCGCGGATGCGCTGTGCGCACGCTCGATGCGGTGGAGTCCCGCCTCCTGACCCCCCATGGGTTGCGCACCCTTGATCCGCGCCACCCGAGCTATCTGCCTACGTACGGAGGCGACCAGGCGGCGCGGGACCGCGCGTACCACCAGGGGACGGTGTGGCCCTGGTTGATCGGTCCGTACGTTGATGCGGTGCTGAACGTGCGCGGTGATGACGACGGCGTTCGGGCGGCGCTGCGCGATCGGATCACGCCTCTAATGCAGGACTTGCGTGCGCACGGGTCGTTGCACGAGGTGTATGACGGCGACCCGCCGCATCGCCCGGGGGGGTGCCCGGCGCAAGCGTGGAGCGTCTCCGAGGTCCGCCGCGCGTGGCAGCGAGTGGCATCCTCCGTAGAATGATCCCCGCGGAGGGAAGACATGGGGATGACGCTGCGTCGCCTGGCGGCCGATCTGGGCTGCCGGACGACTGGCGCAGATGTTCGGGTGTCCGGCGTGGCGCTGGACAGCCGCTGCGTTGATCGAGGTGATGTCTTCGCGGCCTTGCCTGGGACTCACCTCGATGGTCGACAGTTCATTGATGACGCGATCCAGCGCGGAGCGGTGGCGCTCCTTGTCGCCGAGGGTGACGAAGTCGCCGCGCCCCTGCCTTGCATCGTGAGCGCCTCCGCGCGCGCCGACGCCGCGCGCGCTGCGCATGTCCTGGAGGGACATCCCGGTTCGGAGTTGGAGATCGTCGGCGTCACGGGTACCAACGGGAAGACCACGACCACGTGGCTCTTGCAGCACCTCCTCAGCTCGGAGGTCGAGAGGTTCGGGTGCCTGGGGACGGTCTCGTTTCGGGCCGGAGCCGGGGCGCGTGCGAGCACCCACACGACGCCCGATCCTGTGTCCCTCGCCCGCTTGTTGGCCGAGATGCGTGAGGCGGGCCTCGCGGGTACAGCACTTGAGGTCTCGAGCCACGCCCTCGCCCAGGATCGAGTGGCGGGTCTTCGCTTTGCCGGCGTCGCGTTTACCAATCTCACCCGCGACCATCTCGACTACCATGGCTCACTTTCCGACTACCTCTCGGCGAAGCTCATGATGCTCGATCACCTGTGCGACGACGCTCCGGTCGTGTTCCCGAGCGCTGACCTTGCGTTCGCACCCGCGATCGTGGGGCGCCCCGGCGCCCTCGGTTTTGGCCGTGACGCCGCTGCGGACGTACGCATCCTTGATGAATCCCACCGCCCTGACGGGAGCACCTTCGGTCTGGCCACTCCCTGGGGTCACCTCGCATTATCCAGTCCGCTGCTCGGCCCGTTCAACGCGTCGAACGTCGCGGCCGCCGTGGCGCTGGGGCTCGCCCTGGGCCGTCAACCGGATGTGCTGGCCACGCGCCTCGCGACCTTCGCCGGGATCCCGGGGCGGATGCAGCGGATCACGCGGCCAGGCGCTCCGCTTGTCGTCGTCGACTATGCCCATACGCCCGACGCTGTCGCCAAGGCGCTCGACGCTTGCCGTAGCGCGTGCTCCGGCCGTCTCTTGGCCGTCGTCGGCGCGGGCGGCGACCGCGATCGCGGCAAGCGGCCACTCATGGGTGTCGCAGCGCAACGCCACGCGGACGTGGTCGTTCTGACGAGCGACAACCCGCGCAGCGAGGACCCAGATCGCATCCTCGATGATATGGCCGCTGGGATCGAGCCCGACAAGGGGCCCGTGTTGCGCGAGGTCGATCGGGCGGTGGCCATCCGCACCGCCATCGAACAGGGTCGGCCAGGTGACTGCGTGGCGATCTTAGGCAAGGGGCACGAGGACTATCAGGAAGTCGGTGGCGTTCGTCGCCCGTTCAGTGATGCGGACATCGCGTCGGCCGTGCTCGCGGAGGCCGCGCGTGGCTGAGCGGGTTCTCATTGTCGGTGTCGGCCGGAGCGGCCGTGCGGCCGCGGCCCTGCTGGCGAGCCGTGGCTGCGATGTACGGTTCACCGATGCGCGGGCGGAGCGGTCCGTGTTGCCCGACGCCTTGCGCCACCTGCGCTGGTACGGGGCAGAGCCTCAGGCCCGCGACCTCGAGGACGTGGATACGCTCCTGCTCTCCCCAGGGGTGCCCCTGGATGCCCCTGTGGTGCATCGGGCGCGTCGCGCGGGTCTCCGAATCACCGGAGAGGTGGAGGAGGCGTTCCGCCTGTCTCGCGTCCCGGTCGCTGCGATCACAGGCACGAACGGCAAGAGCACCACGACGAGCCTCGTCTCGTGGATCCTCGAGCAGCAGGGGATGAACGCGCCTGCGGGCGGCAACCTGGGGACGCCGTACTCCGAGCTCGTCGCTTTACATCCGGAGGCTGACGTCCACGTGGTCGAGGTGTCGAGCTTCCAGGCGGAGACGCTTGAGACGTTCCGGCCCCGCGTCGCGGCCCTGCTCAACCTCTCACCTGATCACCTCGATCGTCACGGCACGTTGGACGCCTACGCGGCGGCGAAGAGCCGCGTGTTCGCGCGCATGACCGCGGCGGACACGATCGTCCTTGGCGCTGGCGAGGTGATGGCGCCGCACTTGTCCGGGCTCGCGTCGCGACGGTCGTTGTTCGGTGTGGGGCCCGCCTCGCTGGGTGCGTGGGAGGACGGAGGGACGCTGCGAGTGGTCGCGGATGGTCAGGTCCAGGTCGCAGGACGGCTCGATGACATTTCCCTTCCTGGAAGCCACCACCGACTCAACGTCTTGGCGGCGCTCGCGGTCGCGGCGCCGTTCGGGATTGATCCCCGGCGCGTGCCCGCGGCGCTCAGGCGCTTCCGCGGTCTCGCCCATCGCATGGCCGGGGTCGGCCATCTTCGAGGAGTCGCCTGCTTCGATGACTCGAAGGCGACCAACGTAGAGGCGAGCGTCGCGGGTGTTGGAGGGCTCGCCGATCCTGTCGTTCTGTTGTGCGGCGGTCAGGACGACGAGCAGGACTTCCGACGGTTGGCCGAGCTCGGCAATGTGCGCTTGGCGTTTTGTTTCGGCGCGGCCGGCCGCCGGGCAGCGGCGGCCTTCGGAGATCGCGGCCGCGCGGTTCCCCATCTCGAGGCGGCGGTTCGCGCTGCGGCGGCTGCGGCGGTTACGGGAGACCTGATCGTCCTGTCGCCGGCGAGCAAGAGCTTCGACTGCTATCGGGACTTCGCCGAGCGAGGTCGCCACTTTCACCAGCTCGTCGCCGAGCTCGATGCGGTGAAGGGGGCGGACGCGACGCACTTCGTCGGCATCGGCGGCGCGGGCATGAGCGCGTTGGCGGAGGCGCTCGTTCGCGACGGCGCTCGCGTCTCCGGATCAGATCTCGAGGACGGCCCGGTGCTCGCACGCCTGCGGCGCCTCGGCGTGACGTGTCACGTCGGTCACGCCGCCGCGAACATCGCCGGCGCCCGGTGCGTCGTGGTGTCTTCCGCCATCCCCAAGCAGAACCCCGAGTTGTGTGCGGCGATGGAGGGAGATGGGGAGGTCATTCATCGGGGGGATCTGTTGGCGCGCATCGCGAATGAGCGCAGCGCGATCGCCGTCACGGGCAGCCACGGCAAGACCACGACGACGGGCCTCGTCGCGCACTTGTTGCGGGAGGGGGGAAAGGACCCGCTCGCGCTCGTCGGCGGCGACCTCGTCGGTGAAGACGGGAACGTGCTCTATGGCCGCGGAGAACACGTCGTCTGCGAGGCTGATGAGAGCGATGGATCGTTCGCGCGCTTGCGACCTGAGATCGCGGTGGTCACCAACCTGGATGACGAACACCTGGAGCACTACGGCGACTTCGACGGTCTCGCGCGCGCCGTCCAGCGCTGGATCGAGGGCCTGCCTCCCACTTCCCGCGTGTGCATCGGCGCTGACGACGTGCGGTTACGGGCGGCGATGGCGGGCCTGGGCCGGCGTCTCGTGACCTGCGGACTGTCCGAGGATTCGGTCGTGCGCGCGTACGACTTGCGTCCGCACTCGCGCGGGACATGGTTCCGGCTGGCCACGCCTCAGGCGGATCTGGAACTCGACCTGCCGCTGCCGGGAGAACACAACGTCGCCAACGCGACGCTCGCGATTGGCGCTGCAATGGCGGCGGGCCTGGGCGCCGAGGTCGCCGGAGCTGGCGTCGCCTCGTTCCGTGGTATTGCCCGACGGTTCGAGGTGAAGGGGGAAGCTCGAGGCGTCCTTGTCGTCGAGGATTATGCGCATCACCCGACGGAGATCGCGGCCGTTATACGGGCTGCCCGGGCGCACAAGAAGCGGCGGATTCTCGTCGTTCTGCAGCCGCACCGTCACACGCGTACCCGGATGTTAGAGGGGGCATTCGCGGCGTCTCTTGATGAGGCGGACGACGTGATCGTCACGGGGGTCTACGGGGCGGACGAGTCGAGACCCGCCGACGGCGGAGATCACGCCATTGTTGAGCACCTGCTGCGTCGGGGGCGGGTTTCGGCGCGCCGGATCGACGCGTTCGACGCCTTGGTTGACCTCGTGGTTGACGAGGCGCGCCCCGGGGACTTGGTCCTGTTGCTGACGGCAGGAGACCTGGGTCGCATCGCGCCCCTCGTCCTGCGCCGTCTCGGCGGTCCGTCGGTGTCGGAGCAGTCGAGCCAGCAATTCCCGTCGTGACTCGCGCTGATGCGCTGTGGTAGCCTCGGTCCGTTCGCCTTTCCCCCGCACCGTGGCCGCCATGCCGATGTGCCTTGGTGCCCTCCACCGGTCGGCCCAGGAGTGTTATCCATGACCAGAAGTGCTGCTACCCTCGCGGTGACCCTGTGTGCCCTCTTCGTCGCGCCCGTCGACGCCCAGTCCCTCACGACGACGTTCGTGTCGAACAACGGTCAGTCCGGGAACATGTTCGACCTCGTCGGTTTGGGTGACGTCACCGTCAACGACTTGGACGTGAATTTGGATTCGGGGCCGTGGTCTGTCGAGGTGTACGTCACCTCGAGCGGTGGATCGTTCACTGGCAACGAAACCGACCCGAGCGCATGGACGTTGCTGGCCACCGCGACCGTGTCGAGCGCGGGGATGAACAATCCGACCAATCTGGGCTTGAACCTCGGGCATTCGGTGTCCGCCGGCCAGACCCAGGGGTTCTATGTGACCGTGAACAGCGGCGCGGGGATGAACTACACGAACGGGACCTCGCAGGGTGCGGTCTACGCCTCGGACGCGAACATGCAGATCCTCGAGGGAGTCGGGAAGTCGTACCCGTTCGGGTCGACGTTCACCCCGCGAGTGTGGAACGGGACCATTCACTACACGACCGGGCCTCCCGTAGGACAACTCGTCGCCACCACGACGGGTGTCGGTGACCTGGTGCTATCCGGGCCGAGTGATCCCCCAGGTACCACCGAGGGTTACGTGTTGCTCTCCAACGACACGTCCGGCCCCATCGGCGCTGGTCCGCTCGTTGGGCTCTATCCCGATTCGCTCACGTTCAGCATCTTCGGATTCCCCGCCGCTGTCGGGAACATCTTTCACTACATCCCGTCACCGACCCAGTTTCCCAACGTCGACTTCGTCCTGCCGCCGGGCTCGCTGCCGCCGGGTGTCAGCTACGACGGGGTCCTCGTCCAGATGAACGGCGGGGCGGGTACGCTGGTGATCAGCAACGTCGCCCGGATTGCTTTCTGACGAATCTGGTGATCCACGCGGCGGTTGGCTTGCCCGCCGCGTAGGATCTGGGCATGACCCAGCGTCGCAAGGTGAAGATCGTGGCGACCCTCGGCCCTGCGTCGCGGTCGCCGGATGTCGTCAGCGAGATGGTCGCGGCGGGCATGGACCTCGCGCGTCTCAACTGCTCGCATTCCTCCCATGACGAGCTCGAGGAGATGGCGACTCTGGTGCGTGGCTGTTCCCGCGCCGTCGAGCGCCCCGTAGGGCTCCTCCTCGATCTGGCCGGACCCAAGCTGCGTACGGGGAAGCTCAAGGGCGGGGGGCCGGTGACGCTCGAGCGGGACGCGGAGTTCGTGATTGGGCCGGACATCGTGCTCGGTGACGGGACCAGGGTCGGCGTCTCCTACGATCGGCTCGCGGAAGATCTCGCCGTCGGCCAGCGCATCTTGCTGAATGACGGGCTCTTGGAACTCCAGGTCGAGGAGATCCGGGGCCGCGACGTCGTGACGCGCGTGCTGGTCGGCGGGCTCCTCGGAGAGCGCAAGGGGCTGAACTTGCCCGGCACACAGCTCCGCCTCCCGGCGCTCTCGGAGAAGGACAAGGCTGATCTGGCGGTGGGTGTGCGGATCGGTGTGGATTATGTCGCCCTTTCCTTCGTGCAGAGCCCCGATGATGTTCGGGTGCTGCGGGCCGAGCTCGACCTGCTCGGGTCGGACATTCCCATCATCGCGAAGATCGAACGTCCGCAGGCCGTCGCGCAGCTAGAGGAGATCCTCGCGGTGGCTCAGGGAGTCATGGTCGCGCGCGGCGATCTCGGTGTCGAGGCGGGGTCGCACCGGGTCCCGCTCATTCAGAAGCGCATCCTGCACGAAGCCAGCCGCCGGGCGGTGCTCGACATCACGGCGACGCAGATGCTCGAGTCCATGGTCCACAGCCCACGCCCGACGCGGGCGGAGTCGTCCGACGTCGCCAACGCGATCCTCGATGGCACCGACGCGGTCATGCTGTCGGCAGAGACCGCCGTCGGCGAGTATCCCGTCGAAGCCGTTGCGATGATGGACAAGATTGCGATGGAGGTGCAGGAGGGCGTGGATCACGAGCGCTTCGTGCCGGAGGACCTGCTGTTGCCGGATGGCCCCGCCGCCGCGGTGGCGCGGGCCGCCGGACACATCGCGGCAGCGGAGCGATACGAGACGATCATTGCCCTGACGGGGAGCGGCTGGACCGCGCGCATGCTCGCGGCGTTTGCGCCGAACGCCAACATCATCGCGCTGACGCCGTCGGAAAAGGCGTTCGGGCGGCTCACGCTTGTCCGTGGCGTCCAGCCCGTTTTCCTGCCGTTCACGGGCGGCACGGACAGCATCCTCGCCAGCGGCGAGGCGGAGCTGCGGAGGCGAGGACTGCTGCAGCCCGGGGAGGACGTGATCCTCGTCTCGGGCGAGCTGGATTCGTGGGGGGTGACGCACCTGCTGAAGATCTTCACCGTGCGCCATGACGGGCAGGGCGTCCCCGAAACCGGACTACGTCGTCGCGTCGCAGTGACCCGGATGATGCCGGTGCCCAAGCCTGACGCGGACGAATAGGCACGTTCTCGGCTGCGAGAACCGCTCTCAACTGGAAAAGACCTGATTTTGCGTGCGTATAAGCAGGCAGATGGACTTTTCTTAGGACGGCCCCGAACGGTCATAACCACTGTTTAAGGGCGCCAATCAGGCATTCCGTTCCGATCGCGCAAACGGCCAGGGTCTGCCTGGTTGGTATCGGCACGGGTTGCAACAGTCCGGGCTCGGGGGTGAAATCCGCGCCGGAGGCACTGCCATGGACACACTGACAACCTCGTTCTGGGTTCTCGCGATCCTAGGAACGACGGTCTTCGTCCTCAGACTCGGGATGATGTTCCTCGGTTTGGGGGATCACGACTACGGCGACGTGAGTGACGCCGACATCGGTGGTGACGTGGACCTCGATGGCCACGGGCACGATTCCATGCACGCCTTCACGTTCCTGTCGCTCCAGTCGATCGCGACGTTCTTCATGGGCTCCGGGTGGATGGGGCTGGTCGCCCTGAAGTCGTGGGACCTGGACAGGATGGGGGCGACCCTGTGCGCGGTTGGATTCGGAGTATTCTGCGTGTTGCTGCTCGGCAAGTTGCTGCAGCAGGCCATGCAGTTGGAGTCGTCGGGGACGCTGGATAAGCGTCAAGCGCTGGGCAAGGTTGGCAACGTCTACGCGCGCATCCCGGACAGAGGCCAGGGACAAATTCAGGTCGAGGTGCAGGGGCGGTTGGTGACCTTGGCTGCGCGCAGCGAAAACGGCACCATCGATACCGGGACATCGGTCGTCGTCGAGGACGTTGACGGCTCGGGTGTTCTGGTCGTGTCGCCGTCTCACTAGGTGGGGTAGGGGAGAGAGGAAACAGACATGTCATATCTGCTCCAAGATAACTTCGGCGGCGGCGCCGTGATCTTTGTGGTCATCGGCCTGATCCTGTTCTTCGTCGCGCTGTTCGTCGCCACCCGCTTCAAGCGCTGTCCGTCGAACAAGATCCTAGTGGTGTACGGGAAGGTCGGTACGGGCCGCTCTGCCCGGTGTATTCACGGTGGTGGCGCGTTCATCTTGCCGCTGATCCAGGACTACGATTACCTGGACCTGGTGCCGCGACCGATCGAGATCGACCTCATTGGGGCGCTCTCGAAGAAGAACATTCGCGTGAACGTCCCCTCCACGTTCACGGTCGGTATCTCCACCCAGGCTTCGATCATGCAGAACGCTGCGGAGCGCTTGCTGGGGCTGTCGGATCAGGGCATCCGCAACCAGTCCCAGGACATCATCCTCGGCCAGATGCGCCTGGTGATCGCCACGCTCTCCATCGAAGAGATCAACCAGGATCGCGAGAAGTTCCTCGAGCTTGTGAACCTGAACGTTGGCAGCGAGCTGCAGAAGATCGGTCTCGAGGTGATCAACGTGAACATCCGCGACATCACGGATGAGTCGCACTACATCGAGGCGATTGGGAAGAAGGCGGCGGCGGAGGCCGTGAACCAGGCCAGGATTGAGGTCGCTGAGGCCGAACAGATGGGTGCCGTTGGTGAGGCGCAGGCTGTCCGAACCCGTGAGGTTCGCGTTGCCGAAGAGTCGAGCGCATCCATGCAGGGTCAGAAGAAGGCACAGCGCGACCAGGATGTCGCGGTCGCCGCCTTCGAGGCCGAGTCGGTGCAAGGCCAGAAGCAGGCTGAGCGTGATCAGCGCATCGCCGTTGCCGGCCTCGAGGCCGAGTCGGTGCAAGGCCAGAAGCAGGCTGAGCGCGATCAGCGCATCGCCGTCGCCAGCTTCGAGGCGGATGCGGTCGGGGGCGAGAACACGTCCAAGGCTCAGATCGCGACGGTCAATGCCGATCTCGTCGAAAAGGAAGCGACGGCTCGCCGACGGGCCGACGTGGCCAGCGCCAACGCGCTGCGTGACATCCTCCTCGCCGAGAAGGAGCGGGAGCTCGCCAAGCTGGCCAAGGAGCAGGTGGCGCAAGAGGAGATCGAGCGACAGAAGATCGAAATCGCAGCTGACGCCGAAGCAGAGCAGATCCGCCGCGTCGCGCGGGGTGAGGCGGACAGGATCCTCGCCATCAAGACCGCCGAGGCCGAAGGTCAGCGGGCGATCCTCGACGCGAAGGCCGAGGGTTACCGCAACCTGGTCGCCGCGTGCGGCGACGAGCCCGGCATGGCGCCGACGCTCCTCATGATCGAGAAGGTCACCGAGGTCGTGGCGGAGCAGGTCAAGGCGATCCAGAACCTTCAGATCGACAAGATCACGGTCTGGGACAGCGGCTCTGGAGGCGGCGGCACCGGAGGTGGCACCGCCGGCTTCCTCTCCGGGCTCATGGGCTCACTGCCTCCGATGCACGAGCTGGCGCGTCAGGCGGGGATCGAGTTGCCCAGCTATCTGGGCCACGTCAAGGAGGCCGAGGTGGGCGGCGACTCCAAGGCCGAGGGTTCGGACAAGGAGGCGTCCGCGTAGGAGAACCGAGCCCCCCTCTCGGCGTGCTCGTATCCGAGCCCGCCGGGAGACGGGCGCTTCCGGGCTCGCTGCCCGTGGTCCGAGGGCGCCGTTTTCAGCGTCCCATACCGGGTCTCCTGCGCGTGGGTCTGGCCGGCGTTGTGTGATCGGGTAAGGTCGCGCGCGGCTTCGTTGCTTCTCAGGCCCCACTGCGCGAAGGAGATCGCCATGACCCGGATCCTCACGTTCGCCTGCCTCCTAGGAGCGCTGGCGACCCCGTGTGCCCTGGCTCACGTTACGGATGACGTCACCGGAGCGGACCTCGTGGCTGCGCATGTGGAAGTCCAGGTGCCCGCTGGCGAAGAGGCGTCGCCGAGCGAATCCAGCGTCAGTCAGTTGTGGTCGAGCTTCACGGCGTGGCTGACCGATCCGGAAGGCGGGGTCAAGTGGGGGCTCCGGATCGTCCTCTTCTTCGTCATCCTGTTCGCGGGGCGGGTGGTATCCAACATCCTCGGTAACGTCGCCGCGCGCGGGCTCAAGGCATCGAAGTTGAAGACCTCCGAGCTCCTGTGCGATTTCTTCGTCAACAGCACGAAGAAGATCGCCTTCTTCCTCAGCATCATCATTGCCCTCGGCACGATCGGCCTCGACATCGGGCCGTTCCTCGCCGGCGTGGGTGCCCTCGGATTCGTCGTCGGGTTTGCGCTGAAGGACACGCTCGGCAACTTCGCGGCCGGCATCATGATCCTGCTCTACCGTCCGTACGACATCGGTGACGTCGTCACCGCCGCCGGAGAGACGGGCAAGGTCAGCGCCATGTCCCTGGTCTCCACGACGCTCCTGTTGCCCGACAACCAGGTCGTCGTCATCCCCAACGGATCGATCTGGGACGGGGTCATCACCAACATCACCGGCAGCCCGACCCGCCGCGTCGACCTGGTCTTCGGGATCGGTTACGACGACGACGTGGAGCACGCCGAGCGGGTCCTGGCAGAGATCGTCAACGCCCATGAGAAGGTGCTGAAAGACCCGGCTCCCCTCATCAGACTTCACGAGTTGGCGGACTCCAGCGTCAACTTCATCTGTCGTCCGTGGGCGAAGACGTCGGACTACTGGGGCGTCTACTGGGACATCACCCGCGAGGTGAAAATGCGCTTCGACAAGGAGGGCATCTCGATCCCGTATCCGCAACAGGACATGCATGTCCACGGGCTCGAGAGCATGAAGGGCGACCAGGCCGCCTGATCTTCGCGGAGGTGGTGGTCTACACTGGGGGACCCCGCTCAGGAGGTCCCCCATGCGCTGTCTCCTCACGTCCCTGCTCGTTCTTTGTGTGATCGCCTCCCCGGCCTGCGCGACGTGGTCGATCCTGATCATCGACACACGCACAGGCGAGATCGCCGTCGGGAGCGCGACTTGTCTCACGGGGTTCAATTTGCGGGGGATCACCCCGGTGCTGCGTGTCGGCCGTGGCGCCGCGTGCGCGCAGGCGTCGGTGAACCTCAACAGCATCACCAATCGCCAGATCATCTGGAACATGTTGCAGGCGAACGCCACCCCCCAGCAGATCCTCGCGGCGCTCGCCATGTCCGACCCTCAGCACGAGACACGGCAGTACGGGATCATCGACGTGACGGGGGGCAAGGTGACCTTCAGCGGCGGCGCGAACTTCCAGTGGGCCGGTGGTGTGACGGGATCGGTCGGGCCGGTTCATTACGTGATCCAGGGGAACATCCTCACCGGTTCCCCGGTGGTATCGGCGGCGGAGCAGGCCGTGATCAACACGCCGGGTGATTTGGCGTCGAAGCTCATGGCCGCTATGCAGGCCGCGCGGGCCATGGGTGGGGACGGACGTTGCTCCTGTTCGCAGTCCGCGCCCATGTCGTGCGGGGCGCCCCCGGCGTCGTTTACCAAGTCGGCTCACATCGGGTTCATGGCCGTCGCACGTCAGGGTGATCTGGACGGGACGTGCGTCAGCCCGTGGACGGGGTGCGCGTCGGGTCAGTACTACATGACGCTCGATGTCGCGAATCAGAACGCGGTCGCGCCCGACCCCGTGGTCCAGCTGCAGAGCTTGTTCAACGCGTGGCGCGGTAGCTGGTTGGGCCGTCCGGACCATCACTTGTCGACGGTGAGCCTTGACCCGAGCGAGCTCCGCGCCGACGGGGGCTCACAGGCGACCGCCACCGTCACCTTGCGGGACTGGACAGGCGCGGTCCTGACGGGTGGCGGCGCCGTGGTGACGCCGTTTCTCGAAGCCGGGTCCACGGCGACCGCCAGCTTGGGTCCGGTGACAGACAACGGCGACGGCACTTACACCTTCACGGTTACGGCGGGGACGATCGTCGGCGACGCGTGGCTTCGTCTGGGTGTCCACGATGGCACGTCCTCCGTGGTCCTCTCACCGGCTACGCGTATCCGCCAACACGCGGATCCGCTGTGGGCGGATGCGGGCACGGTGTCCGCGGCCGCGGGGCGAACGGTCGTGCTGCAGCTCGACGCAGGGCCATCGTTCGCGGGGCGCGCTTACGTCCTTGGAGGCTCTCTGTCGGGGACGGCGCCGGGTCTCGTGGTGACCCCGACGATAACGGTCCCGCTGAACATGGACCCGTTTCTCACGTCGACGATCACGACGGAGCAGAACTCGTCCCTGCTCATGAACTCCGCTGGCATGCTCGATGGGATGGGCCGTGCGACGACCGTGCTGAACGTCGCGCCGGGACAAGCGCTCCCTATCGTCGGGTGTCAGACGGACTGGGCGTTTGTGATCATCAACCCGGTCGACCTCGCGTCGAACGCGGTGCCGATCATCGTCGTGCCTTAGGGGGCGGGAGAGCTCCGATTTCTTCTCCATCGGCGCGGCCACGGCATCTCCCAGGGACCTGGGAGATGCCGTGATCTCATGCGCGCGGCATCGACATCAAGTGTCGAATTCGACGATGCTCGAGATGCGGATGCTGACGCCGTTCGTGATGTAGAACAACACGTCGAGCTGGAAGCCAGGAGGCACGCTGCTCGGCATGAAGTCGTATCGGGCCGATCCGTCGGCGTCGAGGGAGCCGAAGAACGGCGGGGCGCCCAGGAGGTTCAGCCAGTTCTGTGGCGCGTCCGCGCCCAGGCCGATGAACGGTCCGCCGCCGAAGAGGTGGCCTCCGCTCCACATCTGGCCGTAGCTCCAGCCGGCGGCGCTCGCGCCACCGTTGATGATGACGGTCGCGCCGTCACCGGGGAAGCCGCCCTCGTTGCCGCGGACGTCGAGGACGTCACCGTTGCTGCTGAGCCCCGCGACGAAGCCGGAGTTGGCCGAGCCCATGGTCCGGACTGAAACGGGACGCCAGTCGGCGCCGTTACCCAGGTCCGTGCTGGCGCTGTCGCGACCGACGCAGCCGTCGCCGCTCAGCGTTCGCATGGCGGAACCCGTGAAGTCGTTCCAGTGGGTGGGCATGCGCGGGTGGTTGTAGACGAGGTTCCGGTCCGGAAGGGTGGTGCGCATGGCGTCGACCACGCGACCGAGGTGGTCGTAGAGGACGACGCTGAACTCGCGGGCGCTGGAGAATGGGAGGTTGGCCGAGACGTCGATGTACGTCGTTCCCGCGGGCATCTCGGCGGGCGGCGTCGCGCCGTCACCGAGGATCAGGTAGGAGCCTCCCTGGAGGTAGGTGTCGCTCGAGAACGGCCGCGTGATCGTCCGCGACTGCGCACCAAGCTCGTCGCCGACCACCAGGAACCAGTTCTTGAGGTTGGTATAGAGCGGGATGCACACGGGTGGGAATGGCAAGCAGATCTCCGAGGGCCCCGAGTTGTACAGCTCGATGTAGTCCGGGGCGTCATCGATCTCGTTGATCTTGATCAAGCTGTTCACAGCTGCGGTGTCGGCGCCTCGTGGTCCGCTGCTCCGGTTCTCGAGGCCCGGGCTCGTGTCGACCTGGTCGGTCCAGTCGAGTCCGCCGTCCGAGTCGAGACCCCAGATGCGCTCGATGCAACCCGAGGTCGCGGTGCTGTAGGTACCGTCACGGGTCACCTCGCCGCGGAAGATGCCGCCCAGCGATCCTTCGGCGTACGCGCCGCCGATAGCCGCGACGTGGACCTCGTCCACGACGAAGCCGTTGGGGTCGACGATCGCCGCTGCGAAGTCACCGGACGCCGACCCGATGGAGAAGCTCAGCGAGATCTCGACGAGCGGCGCGGGCAGGTTGAGGCTGCACACCGCGCCACACTCCACGAGGCCGATTGTCTGGCCGGGTTCGATCACGGTAGTGCCCAGGCCCGAGCTCTGAGTCGATCCGTCCTTCCAGACGAAGGTCCAGCCGGTGAGGTCGATCGCTGAGGTCGTGAAGTTCGTGATCTCGGCGTAATCCGGGTTGCCCGACGAGACCTCGGTGATCAGCAAGCGCCTGACGCCATTGCCGGCGGTCTCGGCAGCGGACACCGCGCCGAGGCAGTCGATGCGACCGGCTCCATAGTTGTTGTCCTTTGCAGCAGACGGATCGGAAGTGGTCTGCACCGCGGTGGTCTGGATGATCTGACAGACCTGCTCCGGGTTGAGGTGCGGTGCCGCGGAGAGGACGAGGCACATGAGCCCGCCCAGGTGCGGGGTCGCGGCCGAGGTGCCGCCGAAGCCTGTGTAGGCTGACCCACCCGTCAGGTAGCTGTTGCCGGTGGACGTGGTGCCCGCTCCCGGCGCACAGACGTCGGGCTTGATAAGCCCGCCCATCCCGCCGCAAGTGGCCGCCACCGGATAGTCATTGTGAGGCGTGAAGGGCAACGGATACGTGCCACCTAAGGTCAGGTCCGCATCACATTGGCCCCAGGCCGCAGGGCCGACACCGGAGCCGGGATCGATGGTCTCGAAGTTGGAGGTCGCGTTGAGGTTGCCGCAACCCATGACCGCGGAGATATGCGAGTTGGTGCCCACGGCCGCGCCCTGGTCGGGGTGCATCCAGGGCGGCGGGCAGTTGCCCGGAGTGGAGACATTGAACGGGATCGGATGGCTGCCAGCGCTGCCGGTCCCCTGGTTGCCGATGGAGTTTGCGTGGATCACCCCCGCGGCCAGCTCGCTGTCGGTCGCGTCACGAAAACTGTTGTAGTCGGGCTGACCCGGCCACTTCTTGGAGTACGAAGAGTCCACCACGTCGGCGCCTTCCATGACGGCGTACTGGTACGCCTCCCACCACTCCGACTCGGTCGCGCCGGCTATCTTCAGGACGATGTACGTCGCGTCCGGCGCTACTCCGGTCGCGGTTCCGGAGGTGCCGTCACCACAGACCAGCCCGGCTACCGCGGTGCCATGGGAACCCACTGATGTATCGATGGGATCGTTGTCGTCCCCACCGAAATCCCATCCGCAGAAATCATCGATGTAGCCGTTTCCGTCATCATCGATTCCGTTGCCGTTGATCTCGTCAGGGTTGGTCCAGCGGTTGTTTACGAGGTCCGGGTGGTTGTAGTTGATCCCCGAATCCACGATGGCGACGAGGACTCCCGCGCCGGTATGACCCTTGGCCCAGGCGTCATCGGCGTTGATCTTCAGCAGGCTGGCGGTCGGAGCTCCGCCCTGCCCCAAAGAGGAGGACGCGGCCTCGCTTACCCGGCCATCCTCGACCTCCTCCTTGCGCTCGATGCGGTCGAGATTGACGTACATGACGTTCGTCATCCGGGCGACTGTCTCGATGACAGCCGGCGTCGCTTCGAACGCGAGCACGTTGTTGATCCAGAGCTGACGCTTGAACTTGGCGCGCCCTGCCCCTTGCTCCGTTTCCAGGTACTGACGCACCTGATGCTGGGCTGCAGTCGTTGCGTTGCGGAGCAGGTTGATGACGTACTCGCGCCGATCCGCCTTGCTCATGTTGCGGACGACCGGGAGCATCTCGTCGAGCGTGGGGAGTCCCGCGAACTTCGCGTAGACGGGGAGCAGGTCGGACGGCTTCGACTCGGCCAGCTTGGCGGTCAGGATCGTCGTCAGGTTGTTCTCGTTCTTCCCCAGTGTTGGTTCCTGGGCGGAGAGCGGCGTAATCGTCATGCCCACCAGGGCGGTGATCAGGTACATGGAGAGAATGCGCATTGGTTCATCCTTCTTTTCTCTTTTGGGAGGAGTGGAACGCCGCGGTGCCCCTCTCTATCTCTGTTGGCAGGGGCGTGGCATGCGACCCGGTGTCGTGCGTTGGTACCCGTTCTCTGGCGAACGGCGTTCCGTGCGGGGTTTTCTCAGGAAACCCAACAAGTGCTACATAGCGCTACTAAGGTCGGCCTTACGAAATAAACACCCGAGTTTGCGCGGCCCGACGATCGCGGCCACTTTTGCAGGCACGGGCGGCCGGCGTTGCTTTCTCTGCCTCAGATCACGGGGATTCCGTCCCGAGGCGCTTCTCGCATCGGTCGAGCCAGGCAAGCAGCCCCTCGAGCTTGAGCACCGCCAGGTCCAGCAGGAGGGAGATGGACAGGGGGGTGGCGGCGGCATCCGCGTTGTCGCGGGCTTCTCTGGCGTCGCACAGGCGAAGATTGGCGGCTCGGCGTTCGGTCTCGATGATGCCGATGGGGTCCTTCCCCGGGAGCCGCTGGGCGAGCATGAGCTTGATGAATGTCTGGTTGCGAAGATCGAGGTCGAGGGGTGAGGGCTCTTTCATCCAGGCATCGATCGCCCGCTGCCCGGCGGGCGTGAGGCTGTACACCTTCTTGGCAGGCCTCTGGTCCTGCCCGATGACCGCGGGTTCGACGAGGCCGTCTCGCCGGAGACGCTCAAGGGTCGTGTAGACCTGACCGGCGTTCAGTTTTGACCGCGGGACGAGCTCGTTCTCGTAGGCGGCCCGAAGCTCGTAGCCGTGAAGGGGTCCCTCAGAGACGAGCCCCAGGATCGCGTACCGAATCGACATAGATACTTAGTATTTAAATACTGCGTATTCATAAGTCAACCCGATGAAAACCCAGCGGATCGGTTTATTCTGCGAGTCATGGCGGGCAGCACCTGGGGACATCTCTTTCGCGTGACGACGGCTGGCGAGAGCCACGGGCCGGGTTACGTCGCCATCGTCGACGGGGTACCGGCGGGGCTCGCGCTGTCGGAAGCGGACCTGCAGCCAGATCTCGATCGTCGTCGACCGGGGCAGTCGAAGATCGTGAGTCAGCGCCAGGAGGCTGACTCGGCGGAGATCCTGTCGGGGGTCTTCGAGGGCATGACGACCGGGACGCCGATCGCCATCCTGATCCGCAATCAGGACCAGCGGTCGACGGACTACAGCGACATCAAAGAGAAGTACCGGCCGGGGCACGCGGACTTCACCTTCGACCAGAAGTTCGGCCGGCGGGACTGGCGCGGCGGCGGACGGTCGAGCGCTCGGGAGACATCGGTGCGTGTCGCCGCGGGGGCCATCGCGAAGAAGTTGTTGGCCGAGCGGTGGGGGGTCGGCATCGTCGGCTACGTGCTGCAGGTCGGCGATATCTCCGCCGGCGTCCCCGATCCCTCAGCGGTGACCCTCGAGCAAGTCGAGGCGACGCCGGTGAGATGTCCTGATCCCTCGACCGCGGCGCGCATGATCGAGCTCATCGAACAGGTGCGCGGCGAGCGTGACTCCATCGGCGGGGTGGCTGAGTTGTGCGCGACGGGTGTGCCCGCGGGTTGGGGTGAGCCCGTCTTCGACAAGCTCAAGGCCGACCTCGGGAAGGCGATGCTCAGTTTGCCGGCGGTGCTCGGCTTTGAATACGGCGCCGGATTTGGTGTCGCCACGATGCGCGGCTCCGCGAACAACGACGCGTTGGTCTGCGAAGATGGCGAGGTGCGCACCCGTACGAACCGGCACGGCGGCATGCTCGGCGGTATCTCAAGCGGCATGCCCATCGTCATGCGTTGCGCCGTGAAGCCCACCAGCTCGCTGCCGCAACCGCAAGAGACGGTGACGACGCAGGGCGAGGCGACCACGATCGAGACCAAGGGGCGCCACGACCCGTGCTTGCTCCCGCGCTTTGTCCCGATGGCGGAGGCCATGCTCGCCCTGGTCCTGGCGGATCACGCGCTGCGCCAGGAAGCGCGATGAAGGCCGTCACGCTTGGCGCGCACTCAAGGCCGGGGCGCGGGCGCTGTCATGTGGGCGCCGCGGCCGTGATCCTGTCACTTCTGAGCGCGTGCAGTGCGTCAGCTCCGCCTCGCCTTGACGCCTCCCCTTCCGTTCCCCGTCTGTTCTCCTCCGTGTCGCTTTCGCGGGCGTCTCTGCGCGGTCTCTGTGCGGTCGATGCGCGTGTGGCGTGGACGAGTGGGAGCGGAGGAGCCTACGGGTGTACGCGCGACGGCGGCACGCGGTGGACCTTCAATGTGGTGCCCGGCGCCCGCATGCTGGACTTTCGTGACGTGGTCGCGTTCGACGCCAACCGGGCGTGGCTCATGTCCGCGGGACCTGGAGGGGCCTCGCGCATCTACCGCACGGACGATGGGGGCCGTCGGTGGCGGATGCAGTGGAAGAACCCGCACACCGAGGGCTTCTTGGACGGCATGGACGCTTGGGATGACCGCCGCGCCCTCGCGTACGGTGATCCCGTCGGCGGTCACATGTACGTCCTGCGCACAGACGATGGCGGTCGGACATGGCGTCGGCCCCCGACGTCCGGAATGCCGCGCGCGCACGAGGGAGAGGCCGGGTTCGCTGCCAGCGGGACCGGCGTCCAGGTCTCCGGCTCGATGACCGCGTGGATCGCGACGGGCGGCGCGCATGTAGCCCGTGTGTTTCGCACGACCGACGGTGGCGTCAACTGGTCCGTCGCCGAGACTCCTCTCGGAGATGCCTCCGCCAGTTCGGGGATCTTCTCCTTTGCGTTCAAGGATGCCGATAACGGGGTCGCGGTCGGTGGAGACTACGTGCATCCGGCGCGTGCCCACGCCAACGCCGCGTGGACTGACGACGGCGGACGTACGTGGCACCGGCCCGACATTCCACCGCGCGGCTACCGCTCCGGTGTCGCCTGGTTGGAGGGGACAGAGGTCCTTGTCTGTGTCGGCCCGACGGGTACGGATGTCTCGACCGACGCCGGGCGCACCTGGCGCCCGTCAAGCGACGACGGTTACCACGGGGTGCGTGTCACCGATGGAGGTGGCTACGCCTCCGGTAGTCGTGGGCGGCTCGCTGCGCTGAGGTGAATGTCATGGCCGGTCCCGGCAAGATCGTTTGCGTCGGTCGCAATTACGCAGCTCACGCTGAGGAGATGGGGGCTGAGCGCCCGGACGAGCCGATCCTCTTCCTGAAGCCATCGACGGCGCTGCTGGACGGGGGAGGAGTGGTCACGCTTCCGCGGTGGTCCGACGAGGTCCACCATGAGGTCGAGCTTGTCGTGCGCATCGGCGACGACGCGAAGGATGTCCCCGTGGCGGATGTCCACCGGTTCGTGGATGGTTGGGGGGTCGGGGTGGACCTGACCGCGCGCGACATCCAGGCGCGCGCGAAGGAGCGCCGGCAACCGTGGGCAGTGGCCAAGGGCTTCGACGGATCGGCGCCCGTGTCCCGGCTGTTGCCGGTCACCTCGCTGGACGGGCTGTCTGAGGTGGAGCTGACGCTGGAGGTCGGCGGCGAGATCCGGCAGCGGGGCTCGACGTCGGCCATGCTGTGGACCGTCCGCGAGCTCGTGGCCTTCGCATCGAGCCGCTTCACGCTCGAGCGAGGTGACCTCCTTTTCACAGGGACCCCGCAGGGCGTGGGGCCTGTGGTCTCCGGTGACCGGATCCTCGCCACCGCTGGCGAGGCGCGGCTCGAGGTCGCCGTTGTTCGATAGGGTGTGAGCGGCCTGCCGAGTTCATAGAATACCGGGCACGTTTGCCTCAGGAGTGTCGTCATGAGCACCGCGATCGCCGCCGTCCTCGGCCTCATATTCAGCACCGCCACCGGCGGGAAGGTCGAATTGCAGGTCCTCGTCAACGACCTCGCGGCTCGCGACGTGGTCTTCCTCGGCGAGGAGCACGACAACACCGCTGGGCACCAGATGCAGCTGCAGATCCTCCGGGCGTTGCACAAGAAGCGTCCAGATCTGGTGGTCTCGATGGAGATGTTCGAGCGTGACGTGCAGGGTGTCCTGGATGACTACCTCCGTGGGCGCATCGCCGAGGAGGCGTTTCTCGAGCACTGTCGCCCGTGGGGCAACTACAAGAAGCACTACCGCGCCATCGTCGAGTACGCCAAGGCCAATGGCCTGGATGTCATCGCCGCCAACGCGCCTCGTCGTTCCGCGCGCAAGGTCGCCCAGGGTGGCGGCGACCTGACCGCCTACGTCGCCCGAAAGACGTCCGCCGTCAAGGACCAGTACTGGGAACTCTTCAAGGACGCGATGAAGGAGCACCCCGGAGAGATCACGGAGCAGGGCCTGACTCGCATGTACGAGGCGCAGTGCATGAAGGACGACACCATGGCGGAGTCCATCGCGGACTATCTGCAGGGGCGTCCGCATCGCAAGCCGCTCGTCGTCCACCTGTGCGGGAAGTTCCACTCTGACTACGGGCTCGGCACCGTGGTCCGCCTGCTGCATCGACGTCCGCTCGCTACGGTTGGCGTCGTGACCATGGTCGCGGCTGAGGAGGTCGAGAAGCAGGACTTGGAGGACCACGCTGACAAGGGGCACTTCGTCCTCGTGGTAAAGGCGGAGCCGAAGCCCGCAGCGAAGCCGCTGGCCGACGCGGAGGCGAAGCCAACCGCGAAGCCGCTGGCCGATGCGGAGGCCAAGCCCAAGCGTTCAGGCAAGGCCGCGGGACTCGGCATCATGCCGGACTACGGCAGCGATGATCCGGGCGTGCTCGTCTCCGGCGTGAGCGGGGGCGGCGCCGCTGAGCTGGCCGGGATCAAGGGCGGTGACCTGATCGTCAAGATCGGCAAGGAGACGGTCGAGAGTCTCGAAGACTACATGGACGTCATGGGCGACCTCCGTGCCGGCCAGACCGTCAAGGTTACGGTCAAGCGTGACGGGAAAGACAAGGCGATTGACGTCAAGCTGGGCGTGAGCCGCCGATAGGAAAGCTGACAGCCGAGGGCTGAGAGCTAGGCATGAAATCCGCGCAAGAGATCCGTGAGGACTTCCTTCAGTTCTTTCGTGAGCGAGGCCACAAGGTGGTCCCGTCCGGGCCGGTGTTTCCGCAGGACGACCCCACGCTGCTGTTCACCAATGCAGGGATGAACCAGTTCAAGGACGTCTTTCTCGGTACGGGAAAGCGAGACTACGTCCGCGCGGCTGACACCCAGAAGTGCATCCGCGTCTCCGGCAAGCACAACGACCTCGAAGAAGTGGGTGTCGATACATACCACCACACGTTCTTTGAGATGCTCGGGAACTGGTCGTTCGGCGACTACTTCAAGAAGGAGGCGATCGGCTGGGCGTGGGACCTGCTGACCAACGTCTGGGGGCTCCCGAAGGACCGCATCTGGGTCACGGTTTTCGGAGGTGACGAGGCAGACGGTCTCCCAGCGGACGAGGAGGCGGCCGAGCTGTGGGCGTCCGAGACGGACATCGATCCCGCGCGCATTCTCCGTTTTGGCAAGACGGATAACTTCTGGGAGATGGGGGACACGGGGCCTTGCGGTCCCTGCACCGAAATCCACATCGACCGCGGGGCCGAGGGCTGCGATCCGGCGGACGGCGCTGACCTTGAGATCGGGGTCAATGCCGGGAACGAGCGCTTCATCGAGCTCTGGAACAACGTCTTCATTCAGTTCAACCGGAGGGCCGACGGGACGCTCGATGAGTTGCCGGCGACGCATGTCGATACGGGCATGGGTTTTGAGCGGGTGGTGTCCGTACTCCAGGGCAAGTCATCCAACTACGACACCGACGTTTTCACGCCGATCTTCGCCAAGCTCACCGAGATCACGGGCCGCCCCTATGGCGGCACCATGGACGACGGGGACATCGCCTTTCGCGTCGTGGCCGATCATGTGCGTGCGGTCACGTCGGGATTTGCCGACGGCGCGCTGCCGAGCAACGAGGGGCGGGGGTACGTCCTTCGTCGACTCATCCGTCGCGCGTCGCGGTACGGTCGTCAGTCGCTCGGCATGGAAGACCCGTTCCTCTGCCGGCTCGTGCCGACGGTCGCCGAGATCCTGGGGGACGCGTTTCCCGAGATGCGTCAGCGCGCCGAGCATGTCGCCTACGTGCTCGAGTCGGAAGAGAAGGCGTTCGCCGTCACCCTCGACAAGGGGCTGGTGTTGTTCGAGGACCTGGCGCGCAAGATGCTCAGTGAGGGCATGCAGTCGATTCCCGGGGACGCGGCGTTTGATCTCTACGCGACCTACGGTTTCCCCCGCGATCTGGTGGAGCTGATGGCGCGGGAGCGCACCATGTCCGTCGATGGCCAGGGATGGGACCGGGCCGAAGAGGCGCACAAGGCGGCGAGCCGCGGCGAGCGGAAGGGCTGGCTCGTCGACCCCAACGAGCTCGAGGGTGTCGGCGGGACGGAGGCTCTCTGCTACGACGGCACCGATGCGACCGCTGCCCCGATCAAGCTGGTCGATGGGAAGTCCCTGATCCTCGATCGCACGCCTTTCTACGCAGAATCTGGCGGTCAGGTCGGCGACAGCGGCTGGATCGTGGCCGAGGGTTTTCGCTTCCGTGTCGATGACACGCAAAAGGTCGGCGACGCGATCGTTCATGTGGGCGCGATGGAGCAGGGGTCCGAAGGGGCGTTGCCGACGGAGGTGACGGCCAGGGTCGACGGTGATCGGCGGGCGCGCATCATGGCTAACCACACCGCGACCCACCTGTTGCACTGGGCCTTGAAGGAGGTCTTGGGCGAGCACGCGACGCAGCAGGGATCGCACGTGGCGCCGGACCGGCTACGGTTCGATGTGACCCACCCCCGTTCGATCACGGCCGAGGAGATAGAGCGCATCGAGACGATGGTGAACGAGAAGGTCGTGGGCGCGACGTCGCTCCAGACGACGGTCGAGGACTTGGAAGAGGCCACGGCGCGCGGCGTCACGGCGCTGTTCGGCGAGAAGTACGAGGAGGCCGTGCGTGTCGTCGACATCGGGGGCTATTCCACGGAGTTGTGCGGCGGGACCCACTGCGCGAACACCGGGCAGATTGGCGCGTTCGCGATCACCGTGGAGACGGCGGTGCAAGCGGGCGTCCGTCGTATCGAAGCGGTGACCCGCGACGCTGCCGTCGCGCGCATGCAGTTCCAGCGCCGCGCGATCCGCGAAGCGTCGATGGCCCTCAAGGCGCCTGAATCCGATCTTGTTGAGCGCATCATGATGCTCCAGAAGAAGCTCAAGGAGCTGAAGAAGGGCACCTCGAAGCAATCTCGATCGGACGTCGAGGCGCTGGCCAAGTCACTCCTCGATGGTGGCGAGCAAGTCGGGGGAGTGACCCTCATCGCGTCGACCGTAGAGGTCGGCCCCAAGGAGGTGCAGCTCCTCTGCGACGTGCTCAAGAGCTCCAGCGCTCCGGCTTGTGGAGTCCTGGGTGTCGCGAGTGAGGGGAAGGCCGTCCTCGCCGCCTTCGCGACCAAGGACCTCGCTGGTTCCCGTGTCCACGCTGGTCAGGTGGTGAAGCAGATCGCCGGGATCGTGGGCGGTGGGGGAGGTGGTCGCCCGGACTTTGCTCAGGCAGGTGGCAAGGACCCGAGCAGGCTCGAGGAGGCGCTCGCAGAGGGCAGCAAGCTACTCATCGCCGCCCTGGACGGATAGCGCCCCCTCCGGGCGAGGTTGGGCGGAGCAGCGGCAGCGCGGCGATGACGAGGGCCCTCGGGTTGCACCTGGGGATGCCCGGCGAGAGCCCCGCGACCAGCAGCAGGTACAGGGGCAGCCAACGCATGGCGACGAGCCTACGCCCGAAGCGGGGATCGCGAAAAAAACCAATCCTCTGTCACCGATCCCTCCGACTCTCCGCTCTTGGAGTGATAGGCGGGTGAGCACGGCTCACTCGCGGCTCTCAGGGTCGGATGGGTCGCTCCGGGTGGAGCGGCGCCGGCAGACGAGGGCAGGACAAGGAGAGACACCATGCTGCACAAAACCGCCACCACCACCGCTCTTTTGCTCACCGTCTTGAGTTTGACCCTCACCGCGCAAACGCCTTCGGGACAGGCTCGACTCAGTATCCATGGCGCTGAAGAGATCGACGCCGACAAGGCGCTCGTTCTCAGCGGCAGCCTGTTGAAATTGGAGATCCAGAGCGATTACGCACAGGCTTACGTCGCGTTCACCTACGAGGT
Organism: Planctomycetota bacterium; assembly: GCA_002683135.1. Lineage (GTDB taxonomy): Bacteria > Planctomycetota. Next base: position 109,787 of record NYSS01000034.1, read on the forward strand.
CGGGGGTGGCTGGAACGCTTTCGCCGCGAACCTCACGGACGACGACGGTGCTTTGGTGCAGCTCATGCAGGTGCCCGCGTCGCTGGACAGCGGGACTCTCAAGGTCCAGGCGTTCGTGTTTGATCGATCTGGTGATCCGATTCAGACCAATAGTTTCCTGGTTACCTTCCGTCCGAGCGAAACGAAGGGCCGGGATTATGAGGCGAGTCGTCACGGCTACAGCCTGATGCCTTTGGACATGATGGGCTACGCGGCGAAGGCGAAGAAGAAGAAGAAGGCTCAGGCTCAGGCTCAGGCTGCGGCGCAGGACTACGCTCAGGACCTCGTTGGTGGTCGTGGTCGCGGTCGGGTCGCTTCCACGAGCAACAGCGCGGCGAAGAAGAAGGCGAAGAAGAAGGCGCAGGCTCAGGACTACGCTCAGGACCTCGTTGGTGGTCGCGGTCGGGTCGCTCCCACGAGCAACAGCGCGGCGAAGAAGAAGGCGAAGAAGAAGGGGCAGGCTCAGGACCTCGCCCAAGACACTCTCCGCTGAGTGGCGGCAAGGCAGCGGTTGAGATAGGTCTCGGTCCCCGGTGGGGGGCCGGGACCTTTTTTTATGGGCGCGGTATCGCGCTCGTCGCTCACCGTATCCGGATGGTCGTGAGTCGGGGGTCCGTCGCGCCGCCCTCCGGGGCTACGAGGACCTTCTCGATGACGTGCGCTGCCTCGTCACCACGGACGACGAGGATGTCGTAGACCCCGGTCGCGACTCCCAACAGCTCAAAGCGCCCGTCCCGCTCGACGTGTGTCGCGTGGAGGGCGGCGGCGCTGTTCCGTATGCCCGGCAGAACCGCGATGACCGTCACGCCCTCTTCGATCACCGCGGCGACGGCGTCAACGACGCCGGATATGCGTCCTGTCACGGCGAGCCGAATCGTTAGCGCTGCGTGCGCTGTTGGCGCGATCTGTTCGTGGATACCCCCGGCCAGGCCTTCGCAAAACGCTGTGACGAATACGGGGTTTGAGAACGGGGCGCACCGCACCACGAATTCGCCGAGGTCACGGCTCGTCCGCGTGGTCTCCACGCGCCCCGTTTGTCCCCACGGTCGAACCGTGACCATCGCGTCTGCGCATGGGGTTCCGTCCGGCTTCAGGACCTTCCCTCTCAACAGCACTGGAAATTCGGCGATGCGGACCGCCGCGGGCTTCCAGACCTCGTTTGGTTGCAGTCGCGGTGTCTCCAGGATGGCCCCCTTGGTGGTCTCTCGGCCAGTGAGGATGAGGCGCATCTGGTTGCCTGGCTGGAGGTCGGTCCGGAGGTGACCGTCGGGGTCAGTGTGGATCATCCTGATGGGTCGGACGCCGGCTTCGTCTTCGACTCGCAGTCGGATGGGGTGGTTTCGGAGGGGCTTGTTCTGTCCGTTTCGGAGCGGCACGGACAATTGGGCGCATGGAGCACCCAGGGGGATCTGGATGGACTCTCTTGCAGCGGAGAGGTGGGTTCGGACGGGCGCGTGACCGGCGACTTGCGTTTCCAGTAGAAGGGCGGCGTCCCTCCGCACTCCGGCGATCCTCGCTGTCCCGCGCTCCAGGGTCCACGGGGTGGAGAACGCAGGCTTGATGCCGTCGGCGCCGAGCGGGTTGACACGCGCGACTTTGGTGACGAGCCGGCCTTCGGCGTCGACCAGTGACACCTGGATAGTTCGTGTCGATTCCAGGCCGATCTGAAGCGACGTCATGCCCTCCTTGGGCGGGGGGATCTCGCCCCAGACAGTCGATCCCCCTGGGATGATGGCGGCGGCTCGGATCTCGCCGTTGAACACGGCGCGGGCGAAACGCTCAGGAACAGGTAGGTGGATGTGCCCCTCTGGAGGCGCGGTGAATCCGCGCGAGACCACCTTGAATCCCTCCGCGATGAGGGCGACCTGCGCCCCAACGATGGGGGCATTGGCCTCGTCGTGGGTGCGGATGCGGACGAGGACGCGAATCGGGTCGTTGCGCCAGGGTGTCGCGGCGTCGTAATGCCCGCGGTGAATCTTGCTCACGAGAGACCAGGTGCTCCGAAGGTGGGGGCGCTGACCTACCTTGATCGCGAGGAACAGCCCCACCCCGGATACGAGGAGTGCGAACAGGATGGCGCCCAGCCAAGGCCGGCGTTCCCAGAACGAGGTGGAGGAGGCGTCCATGGATGATGAGTCTCGGGGGCGTGCTGTCTTGAGGGTGCTCAGGGATGACTACCGGCAAGGACCGGACAGGAACTCACGACCCTACCGAGGCCTGTGGGTTCCTTTGCATGGGTCCTCTCCCTTGGTCAGACTCGGGGTCGGTGTGGGCCATGGTAACGCTCGGTATGGGCGACCGCTCCTCCTCGATCGTGTCTCTCAGTCCGCGAGCTGGGGGAGGTTTCGGTAGAGATCCAGCGCCTCCGGGTTCGCCAGCGCCTCCCGGTTCTTGACGGGTCGCCCACAGATCACGTCGCGGACGGCGAGCTCGGTGATCTTCCCGGACTTGGTTCGCGGGATGTCCGCCACGGCGATGATCTTCTCCGGGACGTGCCGTGGCGTGGTATTCGATCGGATCTGGACGTGGATCCGGTCAGCGAGTTCGTCGTTGAGGGTCAGGCCTTCTCGGAGCTTGACGAACAGGACGATGCGTACGTCGTTGTCCCACGGTTGCCCGACGACGATCGACTCAAGCACCTCGTCGAGCTGCTCGACCTGTCGGTAGATCTCCGCGGTACCGATCCGAACACCGCCGGGGTTGAGCACCGCGTCGGAGCGCCCGTGGATGACCATGCCGAGGTGCTCGGTCAACTCGACCCAGTCTCCGTGGCACCACGTATCATCGAACCGGTCGAAGTACGCGGCGCGATAGCGGACGTCCCCTGCGTCGTCCCAGAAACCGATGGGCATGGACGGGAACGGCTTCGTGCAAACCAGTTCGCCCGGTTCACCGACCAGCGGACGTCCGTCTTCGCTGTATACGTCGACCGCCATCCCCAGCCCACGGCATTGGCTCTCTCCCGGCCACACAGGCCCGGTGGGATCTCCTAGCACGAAGCAAGAGAGGATGTCCGTTCCGCCCGATATGGAGGCGAGCTGGACGTCTTCCCTGATGGCGTCGTAAACGTACTCGAAGCTCTCGGGCGCGAGGGGCGATCCGGTCGACGCGACGGTACGCAGTTGCTCGAGTCGGTGGGTGTCCTTGGGACGGAGCCCGGCCTTTTTCATGGCGTCGATGTACTTGGCGCCCGTCCCGAAGAAGGTCATCGATTCTTCCTGGGCGAGATCCCACAGCACGGCGGGGTGTGGCCAGAAGGGCGAACCGTCGTAGAGGAGGATGGCGGCTTCGGTTGCCAGCGCGGAGACCAGCCAATTCCACATCATCCACCCGCAGGTCGTGAAGTAGAACACGCGGTCGTCGGCACGGATGTCGCAGTGAAGGCGATGCTCTTTCAGGTGTTGGAGCAGGGTGCCTCCGGCCCCGTGCACGATGCACTTTGGCGCTCCCGTGGTCCCCGACGAGTACATGATGTAGAGCGGATGGTCGAAGGGCAGGGATGCATACGGCGGTTCGTCGCTGGGCTGACCGGCCAGGAAATCCTGGAGGCTCACCTCACGTTCGAGTCCGAGTTCCCTGTCGCCCACGTACGGCACGGTGACGAGGAACTCAACGGATGGGAGGCCGCCCAGGATGGCCGCGAGGCGCTCCGAAGACATGTGAGCCTTGCCGTTGTAGTAGTAGCCGTCGCACGCGATGAGGACCTTCGGTCGTATCTGTCCGAAGCGATCGAGGACCCCGGTCACCCCAAAGTCTGGGGAGCACGACGACCATGTGGCTCCGACGGTCGCCGTCGCGAGCATGGCGACGACGGTCTCCGGGATGTTGGGGAGGAGCCCCGCCACGCGGTCTCCGGGTCCGACGCCCCGGGCGACGAGCGCGTGCGCGAACTGTGCGACTTGCGAGAGGAGCTCGGCCCACGTGATCTCGCGGCGCACGTTGTTCTCGCCGAAGGCCAGGATGGCCGTCTTCTCGTCATGTCGGCGCAAGAGGTTCTTCGCGAAGTTGAGACGAGCGCCGGGGAACCACCGGGCGCCAGACATGTGGTCGGCTCGGGTCAGGACCGTCTCGCCCAGCTTCTCCGAGCGGACCCCGCAAAACTCCCAGACCGCCTTCCAGAATGACTCCGGGTGGTCCACGGACCAACGCCACAGATCGGCCATGGAGCCCGCGTGGACAGCGTGTTCCTCTGCCACATGATGTACGAACTGAGACAGCTGAGAACTCGCGATCGCGTCTTCTGTCGGTTTCCAGAGCGGCTCACTCATGAGACAGAAGATCGTAGAAGATTCGACGGCCGCCGCCTTCTTCATTGCGCGGCACCGTGGGTTAGAATCCCCGCTGCCGTTCCCACCCTTGAGCCACGACTCAATGAAGAACATCCTGCTGCTCGCGGTCCTGGTGGTCGTATTGCCTGCAGTCGCCGCGCAGGTCGTGCCGACGCCGGTCGCCGTGTTCTCGGGCTCCCCAGGCACCACTCAGGCGAACACGTTCCCATCGTGCTTGATCGTCCTCAACGCGGGCGCTCAGGCTCCAGGTATGACCTTCGCCCCATTCCCCGGCTCCCTGGGCCTCTTCAGTCCATCCAAGACCTTCTCCTACACCTGCGTCGGCAACCAGGTCGGCGTCGCCCCAGGCATCCTCTCCTACCCACAGACTGTTCTGGAGGGCATTCCATACCAGCCCTTCGCCTTGGGATTGAGCGTGTTGCCAGCTGGCCTTTCGTGCGGTGGCTCGACGGGGACTTCGTGCTTGGCGGGTGGCAGCCTGTTCAACAACCAACTCACGCCTTATGGGCGCTATCACCTGACCCCTACGCCGGAGGTCCTCTTTGACGGGATCTCCGCGAGCCATCCCCATCCTGCCGCCCTGGACATGAATGGGCAGTTCTCGCTGAACGGCACGATGGCGATCGATACGGTGTCCAACGGCGGCAGCGAGCGGCGGCTTGCGATCCAGGCGATCGTGGTCGATCCAAGCGCCCCCGGGGGCCTCACGCTGAGCGCGTGCCTCAACCTGGACCAGTGGATCGCCTACTAGGCCCTCGCGAGATCCGTCTGTTCGTTCTTCGCGTCGTCAGTCCATAGCGCGTCGGACCCCTTGTTTGGCGGTAGGCTTGACGCTCGAGGCGCTGTGAACGACGAACAACTCAAAGACCTGATCCCGGTTTATCGCGACGGGCTGCTCAATGACGTCGTGCCGTTCTGGGTGCGTCACGGCGTCGATCACGAGCACGGCGGGTTCATCTCCAGCCTGGGGCGTGATGGGACGGTCCTCGATACGGACAAGGCCATGTGGGTGCAGGGGCGTTTCACGTGGTTGCTCGCCACCCTCTACCTGGAGGTTGAGCGCAGGCCAGAGTGGCTCGATCTCGCGCGCCACGGTATCGAGTTCATCCGGCAGCACGGATTCGACGACGACGGGCGCATGTGGTTTCACGTAACCCGCGAAGGTCAGCCCATACGCAAGAGGCGCTACGTGTTCACGGAGTGCTTCGCGGCGATGGCGAACGCGGCGTATGCCCGTGCATCCGGGGATGACCGGGCAGCGGAGGACGCGGTGGCCTTGCTCCAGACCGTCCGCCGCCACCTGAGCACACCTGGTCTTTTGCCCGCCAAGTTCGTTTCAGGTACGCGCCCGATGAAGTCGATCGGCGCGCCCATGATCCTCATGAACGTCGGCCAGGTGCTCCGCCGTACGATTGGATACGCGGGGGCGGAGGAGCTCATCAGTGAGTGCGTTGATGAGATCCGCCGCGACTTCGTCAAGCCCGACGAGCGTGTCGTCATGGAGAACGTGGGCTCGGGGGGCGAGATCCTCGATCACTTCGACGGCCGGACCCTCAACCCCGGACATGCGATGGAGGCGGCCTGGTTCATCCTCGAGGAGGCCAGGGTGCAGGGCGACGCGGCGCTCGCGTCCCTCGGTTGCTCCATGCTCGACTGGATGTGGGACCGGGGATGGGATGAGGAGCACGGCGGCATCCTCTACTTCCGCGACCTGCGCGGTCTGCCGGTGCAGGAGTACTGGCACGACATGAAGTTCTGGTGGCCCCACAATGAGGCTGTGATCGCCACTCTCCTTGCCCATGAGCTCACGGGAGAGCCTCGATACGCCGACATGCACGCGCGCGTCCACGAATGGACTCACCGCCACTTCCCCGATCCCGGTTACGGGGAGTGGTACGGATATCTGCACAAGGACGGCCGCGTATCCGTCTCACTCAAGGGGAACATGTGGAAGGGCCCGTTCCACATCCCCCGCATGCAGCTCGTTTGCTGGCAGATCTTGGAGCGCCTGAGGGCCCGTTAGGCCTGGGGGCCCAGGTTCTTCGAGCGAAGCGGTCGACGGGCGCGCGCCATGAGCCGATCATAGGCGGGGTCATGAGCCATATATCCCACAGTTGCTCCTGCGCGCG
>NYSS01000035.1 GCA_002683135.1 Planctomycetota bacterium
AATCAAAATCTTTTCACCTTCAATTTTCGTAATTACTCCAGACAAATTATCATCTAAAAGTGTAACTCCCTGACCTATTTTGTATTGAGAACTCATAAAATTGGTTTTAACTCGATAAAAAGCTTTAAATCTTCTTTGAATTACGCAAACGGATTGGTAATTTTAGTATCTTTGCAAAAATATTTCAATATGAGAAATTTTTACTCCAAATTATTTTTTTTATTACTCCCGGCCATCGCTAGCTGCCAATTGTATGTAGGTGATGCAAATACTAACTCATATGTTTATAATAGTGGAGAGATTGTGTTTGTTACACAAGATGTAAATCTTCAAGGTGCTCCAGATCAAGATAAGGGTAACTTTTATTTACGTAGTGAAGGACAGCTCATTCAAGGTATTGATAATAGTGCTAATGAAGGGGATGGTACCCTTTCTGTTTATCAGACCAATACTCAAAATCAATGGGATTATCACTATTGGACTTCACCTGTGGGTGACCCTGACAAATCAGCCACCGGCAATGGTAACTCAGGTAATGTTAATTTTTATCTCAGTGACGATGATAACGGGGGTCTATATAAAACAGATGCTACAAGCACTATTACTGCTACCCCTGTGAATTTCACTACAAACTTTAACAGTTCAATTACAAGTCAATATGATTTTAGTCTTTCAAGCTACTGGCTATATAAATTTGTAGCTACAACAGGTTATGGTAATTGGTCAAAAGTAAGCGCTTCAAATCCTCTAGGTGCTGGTGAAGGCTTCACTATGAAAGGTCTCGGAAATGGGACTTCACCAACAGGAATTGTTCCAATTGATTTTAGGGGAAGACCCAATAATGGGACTATAAATGTTGTAGTTGCAAATGAAAATTTAACACTTGTTGGAAATCCTTATCCATCGGCAATAAATTTAAGTTTTTATTTATTATCTAATTCGTTACCAAATGGTTCTGATTTAAGTGGATGTTTGGGTACTTATCCTAATACATATTCGCCAGAAGCTATAGGCCCTAATATTACCGGTCTTGCATACTTTTGGGAATCTGACCCTAATGTGAAATCTCACTATATTAAAGATTATGAGGGTGGTTATGGAACTTATTCTCCAGAAGGCAGCTGTAATTCGACTGGAACCTACGAACAACCTGTTTTTATAGAATACGATAATGAAGGGCAACCTGTTTTAGATATTAATGGTGACCCGGTAGAAACAGGAGTTAATGGAAGCACTACAGAAAGACATTTTACTCCTATAGGTCAAGGCTTTTTTGTTGAAGGAGCAACTGACGGTGCAGTGACAGCTAAAAATGAATTTAGAGTATTTATTAAGGAATCAGAAAACCCATACTCAAATTTTAAGAGTAATACCACTTCAAAGTCAAATTCTTCAGCAAACACTGAAAAGAAAACCACTACAAGAGCTGGTGATTTTACTCTTAATGAGCACGGGGTTATAGTTTTATCAAAATTTCGTCTCAAGACTTTGGTAAATAAATCATATACTCGTGCATTAACAGGGGTAATGTTGGATGAGGCAACCCTAGGATTTGATGTAGCCGGAGATGGCAACAATGTTTCGGAATTACCTTCTGACATTAATTTTTTAGTCAATGATAGAGACGATTCTTATTTAATTAATCTCTTTCCTTATAGTATCGATGTAAAATTACCTTTAAAAGTATCAGGAGCTAACGAAATAAATACATACGAAATACAAGTATCTGGTTTAAACTTCACCCCAGACGAGAGCATCTACTTACACGATAAGCTCACTGACGAATATCACGATATTCTTGATGAATCTTACGAATTTGAGCTAGAACAGGGCACGTATACTGATCGTTTTGAAATTGTATTTAAAGATGCTAAAACTTTAGATGTCGAAGAAGTTGAAGAGGTTAAACGTTCTTTTAATATTTATCAGAACAACGGCCGCGCTGAACTTACAGTACTAAATCCGTTGCAAACGGAACTTAAAGAAGTCAATGTATTTGATATTAGCGGGCGTCTTTTAGTCTCAAAATTAAATGAGGGTACAAGCGAAAAAGTGATCATTCCTTCTAATGCGTGGAGCGACGGAGTTTATATTGTACGAGTGACCACGCGCGATAATATTGAGTATACTAAAAAAGTTTCTGTAAGAAATATTAAGTAACCTATGGAAGAATACATGCTTCCTTGCCTGAATAAAAAATACTTAGGTTTTGAGTGCATGGGCTGTGGATTGCAGCGTTCTCTGGTTGCATTATTTCAAGGTGATTTTGTCAAAGCCTTTGAGCTATATCCCGCAATTTATCCTTTGGTCTTTCTGGGTGTTATGATCAGCCTGAATTATATGGTAGGCGTTAAATATGGTAGCAAAATCATTTCAGTTTTGGCAATCTTATCTGTAACCACTATTATTGTAAGCTATATACTCAAACTAACATCCTGATATGGAACAACAAAAACTACCTAACGTAACCATTTCCTTAATTCTAGGAATTGTATCATTTATTGCGTGCTGCTTCAGTTCTGGTTTTGGCGGACTCTTATTTTCTGGTATCGCGCTTTTTCTAGCGAATAAAGACAAAAAATTAGCAGCGCCTAATCCTGAACTTTATGAGAATTATGGTCAACTTAAAACTGCGCGTATTATCGCTATCATTGGTTTAATCTTAGCGGTTATCGTTTCTATTTTCTGCATAATCTTGTTGATCATCTTCGGAAGCGCAGAAGCTATTCAGCAATGGGCTTTGGAGATGCAAAACGCACAAGCTTAGTTACTATCTCGCGGCAAGCCTTTTCGGTTTTAGACCCTTTTGGCGACGCGTTTGAGGTAAAATCGTATTGTGTGAAAGCCTGAGCGACTGCTCAGGCTTTTCTTTTATAGTTTAGTCTCAAAATCTTAATAATTTACTTAGATTATATTGAGATCTTTATCCTTAATTTTGCGCCCCTAATTAATCCTCATGGCCTACCAAATAGATACGTATTTAAAAGATTTTAGCTCCTATGTAGAAGACTTAGGTGTCGTTCCCTTTTATGCTGAAATGCTTACGGTATTTATAAATGCGTTTATCTTCATCCTGCTCATTGCCTTATTAGATAAACTTCTTAAAAAACTCATCGTCGAAGCATTCAAGGTTTTTAGCAATAAAACGAAAACCTCTTTTGACGACTTTTTGGTTGTTACCAATTTCCCCAGATATATTGGCCACATTATTCCGTTAGCCATTTTTAAATGGTTTTTTGTTGAGTTGCTTGAGGATTACCCCACCACGCTTTATTGGCTTCTAAAGATTTTTGACCTTTACGTAATTCTGCTTATTCTAAAAATTATACGCAGCTTATTACGTACATCTCGCGATTACTTTCAGACCAAACAACAGTTTCACGACAAGCCTTTACAGAGTTACNTACAGGTGACNATGCTCTTTTTATGGGGCATTGGGATTTTCTTTTTTATTCTGGAGCTTTTTGATAAAAACGCGATGAATTTTGTGCTNCAGTTGGGAGCAGCTTCGGCAGTTATACTTTTGATATTTAAAGATACNATNCTNGGTTTTGTAGCTTCCATTCAGGTTTCTATCAATGATATTGTGCGTATTGGCGACTGGATCACCTTTAGCAAATATGGAGCNGATGGTACGGTCACTGANATNAACCTTGCNACNGTNAAAGTGCAAAACTTTGATATGACCTATACCACAATCCCAACNTACAGTTTGATTTCAGATTCTTTTCAAAACTGGCGNGGAATGCAAGAAAGCGGGGGNCGACGTATAAAAAGATCGGTCTTTATCAANCANAATTCCGTTAAGTTTCTNACCGAAGCTGATTTAAAAGAACTTAAACGAATTCAACTTGTTGCTCCGTATATTGAACATATGGAAAAAGAAGTCCTGCGCACCAATAAAAAACAAGGCGTTGATCAAAGCTTAGCCATAAANGGATTGAATCAAACNAANTTAGGGGTATTTAGAAAATACATTGACGCCTATTTGTATGAAAATCCGGCGATCAATAAGGACTTATTTTTGATGGTGCGCCACCTTCCTCCTACTGCTCAGGGAATTCCGCTTGAGATCTTTTGTTTCAGCACTGATAAGCGCTGGGAGAACTATGAGCACATTCAAGCTGATATCTTTGATCACGTGATCGCTGCTGTACCGTTCTTTGGTCTTGAAATTTTTGAAGAACCNTCTTCTAAGGATATTACCAGTTTTTTAACGCAGAAAAACCAGTCAAAAGAGTAGCTTACGGTTAAACTGCTTTCAAGTGCATTTTTAAGCTNGAAAGTCCCTAACCTAACCTAAAATGACCTTTAAAAATGTACTCCAGATTATTGGAGGAATCGCTATTGTACTCACAATAGCACCGTTCATTGCGGCTGATTATTGGTGGATACGCATTTTTGACTTTCCACATATGCAACTCACCATCTTTACCGCGGCGGCTACCTTAGCGTATTTTATAAAATTTGATATTAAATGGGCAAAAGATTATGCATTTATGAGCATAATGATTACTTGTCTTGTTTTTCAGGTTGTCAAAATTTATCCCTATACGCCTCTTGCTGAAAAGGANGTTTTNGACAGTACCATCACTGATCAAAACAGAACTTTTAAGCTTTTAGTAGCTAATGTTTTACAAAAGAATAAAAAGCACGAGGCGCTTTTAGAAGAAGTTGAAGCAAAAGATCCACACATTTTATTGCTTNTNGANACCGATAAAGATTGGTTAAATGCCATTGCACCTACATTATCAAAAAACTACCCGCACTATAAAGGAATTNCGTTAGACAATACCTACGGAATGTTACTGTATTCAAAATTTCCATTAGAAGANCCAAAAATTCATTTTCAAATAGATGACAGCATACCTTCTATTGAATCTGTNGTGCAACTTCCTTCTGGCGACAGGTTTGAGCTATATGCTATTCACCCTACCCCGCCGATGCCTCAACATAATCCTATGTCCACTGATCGGGATGCTGAAATGATGAAAACTGCTTTCAAAAGCCGAAACAATACGTTACCGGTAATTGCGATTGGTGATTTTAATGATGTGGCGTGGTCAGAATCTACAGAGCTTTTTAAGGAAGTAAGTGAGTTGCTTGATTTACGTATCGGGCGTGGGTTATTCAATACGTTTAGTGCAAAAAGTAAAATTATGCGCTGGCCGCTGGATCATATTTTTGTTTCTGAACACTTTAGGGCAAAAACGGTTCTGCGAGGCAATGATATAGGCTCTGATCATTTTCCTGCTTTCGCCGAACTTACACTTGAACCTGAAAACAAAGAGGAGCAAATGCCTAAACCTCCTCGTGAAGAACAATTAGAGCGAGCATATGATATTATCAAAAAGGAAGCTACACAAAAGGATACGCGCAAACAATCTGACGATACCTAAACTACATACCAAAGCAGCGTAGAAACAACCAAACCTATACACGCGATTAAGCTTGTGAGTATAGACCAACTTTTAAACGTCTGTTTTTCAGTTAAGCCTAAATATTGTTTTACAAGCCAGAATCCGCTATCGTTTACGTGTGAAAAAATTGAAGCTCCTGCTGCAA